>NZ_JARYTG010000001.1:0-785927 GCF_029911945.1 Winogradskyella sp. SYSU M77433
GAAAAATAATAACAAGCTGGAATTTTTAACCATTTAAAATACATCCAAAAATGGTCAACCTATTTCAGGACAAGACAAAACAGAGAACTAAAGACATTTTAGCAATTATTCTGATAATATTAGTTACTGCTGAATTGCTGATATATAAATCTGAACTGAATTTTGCTCATTCTAATATTTATAAAATTACCTTCCTAAATTTAATAGTTATTATCGGATTTACTTTATTGCATTCCAATAAATTAAGTCATCGGATTTTATCATTGATTTTGACAATTGGAATTGGATTTACAATACTTTTCTTTGAGTTTATTGGAGATTATTCTGGAACTGAAAAAAAACATAGTTCGTGGGAAATTGATAATTATGAAATCATTTATGCAACTCAAGAATACTTCGCTGGTCCTGGAAGTGAACCTTATTTGAAATTAAGAAAAAAATATTTATTTGGAACTTTCTATGAGGACATTGATGAAACCGAAACTGAAGTTCTTTTTTTAAAATCTGAACCCGAAGATTTCATTGTGAAATTTATAAAAACCAAAACTGAATTTGATCTTTGCAAAAAGAAACAACTGAAATAAAAACGATTTGCCAACAATGTACAACCGCAATTACGGCGGATTCGACTACGTCCGAATCCACTCGGAATTGCTAACGTCAGTGCTTAACCGAAAAGTAAAACATATAAACCCGTAACTGACGGTTATACGAGACCGTCGTTCACAATTATGAAAAAACTCAACATGAAATCCATTCACATTATATTTCTTATCGCAATTTTAATTGTTGGTTGTTCTAAAAACGACAAAAAACAATCTACTATTGACAAATTAAACGAAACACCTGAAACTCTTGAAGGAACAGAAAGTAGAATTTTAAGTACATATCGATATGATGGAAATATTATTGATAACCTTTACAAAGAAGCACTTAGTAAAAATCAAAAATTGGAAGAATTAAATGATCGAATTGAAGAAATCTCTTCGGACAGTTTAACCGAAAAAACAAAAGAATATTTAAAATATAGAAATATCAATAAAAGATATTGGTCTACAGCAAAAAGCTATGCTAATAACTTGAATGATAGTATTTGGAAAATTGAAATGATTGATATAATTGAAAAGTTAGAATCGAGCTATGAAAAAAAAGTCTCAAAACATGAAAGCAAAATGGATTCAATTGAAGAACTAAAATCGACTCTACGAGATAAACTTATTCTAATGAAATTATTCATTACTGAACCTATGATACATAATTATCAGTCTAACGAATTACCCGATATTATACAGCTCGAATCGATAATAAAAGATTATAAGAAAGCAATTGAGGATTCAAAGGAATATACCAAAATCAACAAATAACACTGTAAATTAATGCCTATAAGTAATAGCTTGCTCTCACCTATTTCTGAAAATAGTAACAACTAACCCTGATTTCATTTCACAATATCACAACAACAAACCACTAACCAATGATAAAATTCTTTAGAAAAATCAGACAAAATTTACTTTCAGAAGGAAAAACTGGAAAGTATTTTAAATATGCAATCGGAGAAATTATTCTTGTCGTTATTGGAATTTTGATTGCCTTACAAATCAATAACTGGAATGATAACAACAAAAAAAATGAGTTAGAACAAGAAGCCTTATATAATCTAAAAGTAGATTTTGAACTCAATAAAAAAGAACTTGAGAACATCATTGCATCCACAGAATCTAGCATCAACAAAAGCCTAGAGATTCTTAAACATACCGGAAAAAATAATTCGGATAACTTTCTTCTCGATAACTTGCTACTTGCCACAGTAAGCGGACAAATATTTAATGCTCAAAATGGTTTTTTAAACGATTTAATTAACTCAGGTAATCTAGGGATTTTAAAAAATGTACAATTAAGAAGTAAGCTATCATCTTGGGCTCCAAATCTAGATAAGTTAGCACGTAAGGAGGCATATCTTGAGGGAAGCGAATCAGAACTCATTCGTTATGTTACAAAAAACGGAAGCTGGCTCAATGTCGATAATTACATTTTCTCAAAGTCTAAATCGGACTTAAAAATTCCAAAATCTGGTTTCGATGTGTCTAATAATGATATGCTCTCTTCTTTAGAGTTTGAAAACCTAGTAGAAAATTGTGTAATTTATCATAACATCAACTTAAGGTATCAAAAAGAAATTTTAAAATTATCTAATGAAATCTTAGAGTTGATTCAGTCGGAAATTGATGAATAAAATAATGAAATTAATTCTACTACTATTATCACAATTCAATATGATTCGGATAATTATCCAATAAGCAGGACTGCTGCTTATACAACAAATGGTTTTGACAACGGAACAGTTACTTCAAATTTTACTTATCAATAGGATTTAATTTTTAAAAAATTGTAATTAATTATTAGGCATTGTCTATTTGTAAAAATTAATCTTCATATTCATCTAGAAATTTTTGTACTGAGCCATTACTCAGTTTTATTCATTAGATTAGAGAAAAATTAAATTATTTCAATATGCGTAGAATCATTTTCCTTTTTTTACTTTTTTCTATTTCTGTTTCAGCCCAAAAAATTGATAGAAAAATTTTTTATGAGTTCAATGAAAATGTAGATTTTCGAGTATATAACATGAGTAAAAGTCGTACGACAAGTAGAAATCATTTAACTTATATAGCTAAAAAAGGGCAAAGATATATTTCTATGACATTAGAGCTAAGAAACAATTCCTCAGAAACTCAAATTGTAGATTTTAGAGATTTTTATTTATTGGATGCAAATTCTAAACTTAATGAACTAGAAATGGTTATTAAAGCAATGAAATTAAGCGGCAATCCCAAACAATTTGAACAAAAAATAAAACCGAACAAAAAAATTAAAGTTGGTATTGAATTTAAATATCCCATTTCCAAGGAAGAAATTATAAAAACTATTGTAATAGACGGAAGAAAAATTGAATTGGAGTTAAAAAGTTAAATTCAATTTTTAATCCTAATTGAAGAATATCACATTAAAAATATACCATTAATATCTCTTCAAAATTGAAAGACAACTTCTCTACAGCTTCAGATAATTATGCCAAATACAGACCTAAATATCCTACAGCTTTTTTTGAGTATTTAAACACTTTAATACCCGAAAAAATAAATGCTTGGGATTGTGGTACTGGTAATGGCCAAGTGGCTTTTGAGTTGTCTAAATATTTTAAAAATGTTTGTGCTACAGATATTAGTCAATCACAATTAGATGAAGCTTTAGAAGCAATGAACATAGCCTATTCGGTGCAACCTGCTGAGAAAACTAATTTTAAGGACAATACATTTGATTTAGTTATTGTAGCTCAAGCCATTCATTGGTTTGATTTTGAAAAGTTTTATACCGAAGTAAAGCGTACAGCTAAACAGAATGCTATAATTTGTGCTGTTGGTTATGGATTGATTAAGATTTCTCCAGAAATTGATAGTGTTATTTCTCACTTTTACACGAACATTATTGGATCTTATTGGGATAAGGAACGCCAATATATTGATAACAACTACCAAACCATACCTTTTCCTTTCAAGGAGATTACAACTCCAGATTTTGAAAACACATACAGCTGGACATTAGTACACCTCATTGGATATCTTAACACTTGGTCTGCTGTAAAACATTACATCAAAAACAACAATACCAATCCTGTCAATGCTCTTGAAAAAGAACTGAAACCTCTTTGGAAAACTGATGAAACCAAGCTGGTCACATTTCCTATACTCTTAAGAATCGGTAAGGTTTAAAAACGACTAACTTTTATCTTTTGGTTGGTATATAATGATGATTTGTATCAACAACGCTAAGAATATTAAAAAATAAATTTCCATTTGGGTAAACAGTTCTACTGTATCAATAGCGCGTTTACTAATGGCCATTTGTTTGTTGCCTTCATCTAATTGAATTCTAGATAAATCATCTAAATTGGCTTTTATCGCGTTTATGTCATTATTAATCGCACTTTTATCACTCAACTCAGAGTCTATAAATTGTTGTTCAGAAGCCTTTAAATCTTTGAGATGTGCTTTCAAATCATTAAAGTTCTTATTTTCTTCATCAGTGAGTTTTGTTTTTTCATAATTTGAAATCAAGACTTCTAATTCCTTATTTATTTTAGGATTTTCAGCGTCAAAAAAAGACGTATCAGATTTAGCGACAGCTAACTCTTTTTCTTGAATTGTTTTTGAAATATCATAGATAATACCTTTTACAATAAGTCGGTCTTCATAGATGGTAACTACCGAATCTCTAACTCTAACAAAGTTGTTTCTATCAATTAGATTAGTCGTAATAATCAACACAAATACAATCAGTATACCTAAAATCCATTTTACTTTATTGAAAAAATTCATAGCCTAAAATTTGCAAAATCATAAATTATCCTAAAAATAATTAAAAATCCTCAACAACCATACTAATTAACATTCCTGATTCTATAAATAGAAACACCCACGCCTAAACGTGGGTGCCCAACTAACAAAAAAACTCAAAAACATCATGAGCAATCATGATATGATTAATCAATGATTAATCTTTCTTGCTAGCAATCAATCAACTTGAATTAACTTGCTTCCCCACAAGTTAAACCTTGATATCTATTTAAAACTTATAGGTTACCATGCCTTTTATAAAGAATGGTGTTCCTGGTGTAAAATGTATTTCTTCTACCGACTGCGTTTCATTTTGTAATCTCGATTCTGTTGCAAACTGTGTTTCATTCCAAGCCACATCAAAAAGGTTTTCTACTGCCACACCTAAAGTGATATCATTAAATTCATAATTGATGTTTAAGTCTGTAATAAAATAACCTTCAGCGACTATAGAATTATCTTCATTCGCAGGTCTGTCATCTAAGTATCTAAATCGTATACCTCCAGAAAAATTATCTAAATCATCAACAGACAAACCACCTGTTAATGTGAAATCTGGTGCTAGAGGAATATAGTTTTCACCATCAGGATCATCTATACTTCTAGCTTCTGTAACAGTAGCATCTGCATCTAAAAACAACCAATCATTAGCTTGATAACGTAGGCCTAAATCCAAACCATAGCGTCTTGTTTTTCCACTTGGCTCCACAATTCCTGCATCACCTACATACACAAACTCTTGCTCTAGAAATAAGTACCACAACGCAGAATTAACAACAAGCTTTGGAAACGGTTTCCAAACAGTTCCTAAATCAGCTCCATAAGAACGTGGTAAAATATCTTCACCTCCATTAGCCACAACTACTCTAGTATCATTAGAATGAAAGCCCAAACCAGACTTTAAGTACAGTTGTAAATTATCTTTAGCATTTAGGTAAAAGTTAAGCTTTGGACTTAAAATAGTCTTGGTCTCCGATTGTGTTTCGTAAGCAGTTTGTAATTGATCGTTGTACATAAACTTGAAATAATCTAATCGTAACGCTGGAGCGATTTTAAATTTTCCAAATTCAAACTCTGCTTTGGCAAAAGCATCAATATTTGTTTGATTGATATCGCCAAGTTGAATGTATTCTAAAGTTTCTGTTCTATTTAAAGTATGAGAAAGTTCTATGTCATTTACAATGTCATGTCTAAATCCTAAACCTGTAGTTAGATTGAATTCGGTATCACCTAAAAATGTTGCGTATTTCAATGTTGAATTTGCACCGAAAATATTACGATCTTCTTTCTGTTTTATCTGATCTCCATTAACAGGATCTTCTAAGAAAAATGTGAAATTAGAATACAATTCAAAGGCATAACGCGAATAAAACGCATCAGTACTTATTGAAGTATTATCATTAATATACTTATCGAACGTTACATTGAAATTGGTACGTTCGGTCTCACCTCCTTCGGTATCATCTATAGCTCCAAAACGTGAAATATTTCTATTATCAACTTCACGTTGCGGAATTTGACCTGAGGCATCCCAACGACTAGTAAAATGAGAAGCCGTTAAAGTTAGTTTGTCATTTTCAGGAGAAAACATAACGTATTTTCCAAACATGTTTAAGCGGTTGAAATTTTGAGGAGACTCAAAAGGACCGTCCGTTGCCAAATATTCAATTGCCATATATGCATTTTGATTTTTTGTATTTTCCATAAGGTCGAACAATCCAACTGTTCTAAGCGTATTGAATTGTCCTGCTGAGAATGAAATACTACTATTTTCTAGATAATCTCTGGTACTAAAATCTACATAACCTGCAGTGTTAAAATCGTCTTCCTGTGCATAATAACCACCTTTACCAAAATCGATTTTATTTACCGTTTCTGGAATTAAAAAGTGTAAATCGCTATAACCTTGTCCATGTGCATGGGACACCATATTGACTGGCATACCATCTACTGAGATAGAAACATCAGTTCCATGATCGATGTCAAATCCTCTGAGGAAAATCTGTTCAGCCTTACCTCCACCTGCATGTTGGCCAATAAATAAACCTGGTACTTTTCTTAAAACTTCCTGTGAAGAATTTACAGGTGTTACTTTAAGATCTAATCGGGAAATTGTGCTTACCGTATTCAATTCTTCTTCAATAACCATTTCATCTAACTGAAAGGCTTTTTCTTCTAAAATGATATTTTGAAACTCCGTAGTCTCTAATATAATCGTCTTTGTTTTATAGCCGAGTAAACCTATTTTTAAAGAATCACCAACTTTTGTATCCGTTATAACGAACATACCATTTTCTGAAGTGTGTGCATGAGATTCTGAGTTCAAATTATAAACATAGGCAGCTTCTAAAGGTTGATTGAGCTCATTAGCCACAAGTCCTTTTATGTTTTGAGCTGTTACAGTAAAAGCAAAGCTCAAAAACAATACTACTAAAATTAAATTTTTCATGATTACAGTTGTTTAATTTTAGCCTCCATTGTTGGCCCTAGCTCATATAAGCTTGCCAATAATTCTTCTTTAATAGGCATAACTTGTTCCTCTTTACCAGCAGCTTTATATATTTCAGCAATGTGGTATAAAACCTCTGGTTCAAAGGTTTGACCTTCTATATGTTTAACAACAATTGCATATGCCTTCTCTATATCTCCTTGCTTAAAATAACTCCAAGCCAATAAATCGTAAGATTCTGGTGTTGGTCTATTTTCTACCTCCTCTAATGCTATCGCAATAGCTTCTTCACGACGCTTTAAATCTTCAATTAAAAGCAATACATTATATTTATTATACATATCACCATAAAGCTTGTTTGCTACTGATTTTTGATAATCTTTTAAAGCATTTTCTTTTAGTTTATCATCACTTTTGAATTCTGCGATTTCAGCTTTTAACAAATTATAATCTGGCGCTTCATAATAGGATGTTACATGGTTTAGAATTCTTAAAGCTTCTTCAGGGTTTTTCTCATAAGAATAGGCTATCCAAGCAATACCACGTTTGGCATGCGCATCATTAGTGTCCAATTCTAAAGCTTTTAAATAGTATTGGTAAGATTTCTCTATCTCTCCAGCATGTCCATAAAAGTCGGCCAAATTGGTATAAGACCATTGCTTGTTACTTTTTAGATTAGAAGATTCTGCAATCTTTGCCGCAGCTTCCATATTTTCTATCGCTTTTTCTAGATTACCATTATGATCTTGCCATTTTGCTAAGCGAATGAGATAATCAAAATCTGATGTATTTT
This sequence comes from Winogradskyella sp. SYSU M77433, assembly GCF_029911945.1. Taxonomy (NCBI): domain Bacteria; kingdom Pseudomonadati; phylum Bacteroidota; class Flavobacteriia; order Flavobacteriales; family Flavobacteriaceae; genus Winogradskyella; species Winogradskyella sp. SYSU M77433. Next base: position 7,637 of record NZ_JARYTG010000001.1, read on the forward strand.
TAATCTGGAATAAATAGCTTTCTGCTTTAAGGTAATCACCAAGTTCTAAATACACATCAAAAAGCATCTTTTTGGTTCCTGTTAAGTTTTCACCATTTTCTTCTGCTTTTTTCAGCAATTCCAATGCTTCTTTAAAGCGATGTTGAGAAATATAATTAGAAGCTAATATCTTAAGATAAGACGCTTGTTTGCCTCCAGTCATTTCTATAGCTTTAACTAAATCCTCTTCTGCTTTTATTAAGTAAGAAATATTGCCTGTAGTATTAAATATTTGTGTGTACGCACTAGCGCGTTTTGCTAAATAAGGGAATTGATTTGGCCCATTTTGTAGTTTATCTGTCCAAAATTGAGCACTTTGCATTAGTTCTGTGCTATCAATTTTAGTATCTAAGTAGGTGTTATAGTCTTCTGATTTGGTGATTTTTTTATCACAACTATACATTACTACTAATACAATGAGGGGAAGGTATCTTCTTAGTATCATGATTATTTGTTTTTATGAGTTTTTTGTTTTTAAAATAATTCTGAAGCGAAACAAATGTCCCAAATGCTCCACTTCAGAATTGAGATCTAGCAACCTACCATGGCGAAGCTAGATAAGGGAAAGCGGTTGTAAATGCTTTATCGTTGGCATCTACGTTATCATTGGATAAACCTGGGTTTTCGCTAAAATCTTCACCGCCAAAGATTAAAAGCAATTCTACTGTGATGACATCATCAGCTAAAGCTCTACCAGTAAGTACATTTGTACCATCGTAAAATGTTGTTGTTCCGTCTAAAGAAACATTAAGTACATCTGTTGCTAAAAGTCCTGTGAAAGTTGCAGAGTCTAATCCTAAGGCATTTGTATCACCTGGATTTGCATACGCTGGACTCAATGCCTCAAGATTTGTTTGAAACATAGATTGAAAAGCTGCATTCTGTTGTGAAGGTACTGTTGTATTAAAAGCATCTTTCATTCCTGAGGACACAAATACTGTATTCACAGCTGGTCGTCCCATTTGATCTTCTTGTGCATAAGTCCCTGAAAAATCAGGTCCTGTTGGAGCTACATAGCCTCCTTCGTCGTCATTACTACAATTGTAAGCTGTCATTGACACTACAACTGCGATTGCAAAAAGTTTTATAGTATTAAATTTCATGTGTTCTAATTTTTAAGTTCTTATTGTTTTCTTTTAGATTCTACCCAAGTGTTTATCGTACCTGATCCACCAATCATAGATTTTGGTACTTCAACAACTACAGACATCACATTACTTCCTGCAAATGTGTCCATACCCGGATCGTTAAAACTTGTGGCATTACCACCTATAATTTGTCCATACTGTGCAAAATCCATAAAGAAAGGATCATCTCTTGGTCCTGCAAAGGCCATAATTCCACCTGAAGATTCAACAATTGCTGATTGTCCGTAAGGAGTAATATCTACCACGACTTGATTTGAAGAAGTTGAAGCAATTGTGCTATTTAATCCTGTTTGTGAAGGAGCTGTTGGTCCGAAAACATACATTTTCCCATCTCTTGGAGTGGCTTGAATCACTAAGTCTTCAACATTGTCACCATTGGTGTCAATATTAAACTCTATTAATACATTTTCATCAAAAGCTGCATTTTGGGTGTCACTACCAGGACCTAAAAGTCCTTGTACATTAGCTACAAAAGCAATGTTTGAAGTGTTTTCGCCTTGAAAAGCGTAGAAATCTGTAATGTCACTCGTTCCGTTTGTGACTGCAGGAGCATCGATATGATCTGCTGCAATGGCAACAAAAGTAGCTACCACCACGATTGCTGTTGCGAATAATAGTTTTGTTTTTTTCATAATTTTGAGATTTGTTAATTATTTGTGTCTCTGCATTACCTACGCAATTATCATCATAGCAGTTTTGTTAAAATTTTGTTAATGAAATAAATTGATGCTAAATCCACATAAAAAATTAATTTTGCATCATCAAATTGAAAATGGTTTATGAACCCGTCAACAAGCGGTTGGATAGTTAATTTTTGTTCTCAGATTTCTAAGAACCCATTGCCCTATGAAACTTATGAAGACCTCTACGAAGGTTTAAAACAGAATGGTTTTATCTATGGTGTTAATGTTGGTATAACACATGCTATTAAAAAAATTCATAAATATTCTGAAGACGAACTTGCCAAAGTAAATTTAATTACGGCTTTCTATCATGTATACAGGTATCATAACCCTTATTTTACTACTGAGGAATTTATCTCCAAGCTCTTAAAATTCTACACACAACTTGAAGTTTCGGATTTAAACCTTTGGGATAAATTAGTGATAGGAAAGAGTGAAACGTCGATGTTAGAACGACTTATTCACGACCGTATTCAGATTGATGACAACCTATTAACTAGAAATTTTAATAAGTCTATTACCAACTCACTACTCTTTGTAGATGTTCTTACTTTTGAAACACACCTGAGACGTGAGTTTGACATAAAATCTTATGCAGCTAACTTAGAGAGTATCATTATTGGTACACTATACCAATCCTTGAATTCAAAAAGTAAAATTACCGATTACGATAAGGAGATTATTGAAATTATAGAAACCTCAACCTCTTTTGTAGATGATGAAGAGCTCGATGTAGAAGATTTAATCTATGATATTGATTACAACATTAATTATCATGAGAAAAAATATCTTCTGGACTTAATGTGTCTTTCCATTTGGGATGATGAAATACTTGAAAAATCGGAATTTAGATTCCTAAAAAGCTTAGAAAAACGATTAGATTTAGAAGAGCACGAAATTTATAAATCCATTATAGACGTTAATAATTTTCATAAAGAACACCGAAAGGAAATTATGCTTTTTCAGCAATCTAATCCTATCAGTAACTTTTATGAAAACTCATCTCAGCTGGTTAACAAACTCATCCGAAGAAACAGTAAACGCTTAGTAAAAGAGTTGAGACAAAGTAAAGAGTTACTCTCTCTAATTTCGAAATCAACACATTCAGATTTAACCAAAGAAGAGCAAAAACAACTACAAGAACAATTATTGGATATTTTAAAAACCGTACCAAGTTTGGCTATTTTTATGCTACCTGGTGGAGCCATTTTATTACCAATTTTTGCGAAACTTATCCCTAATATGTTACCATCGGCTTTTGATGATAATAGAGTTGAAGATTAAATCTATTCTAACCAGTTTTTAAAATCTTTCACACGCTCGCGTGATACAATAACCTCCTGCTCACTGAAGTGATTCAGTTTTATTTGAAGTCTAGAATTGGTATAACTGATAATATCTTTGATAGCGTTGATGTTAACATAGAATTTACGACTAATCCTGAAAAATACATCTGGTTCTAATTCATCTTCAAGTTGATCTAAGGTGACATCTAGAAGATAATCTCTACCTTCAGAAGTATGTGCATATGTTCCTTTGTTTTCGCTATAAATACATTCTATATCTTCAATATTTATAAGCTTAATATGTTGACCAACTTTTACAGAGAAACGTTTTTTATATTCTCGTTCTATAGGATTGACCAAAAGTTTTTTGATATCGTTAAAATCTAAACTTACCGATTGTTTTTGAGGTGTACGACCTTTAAATTTTTCTACAGCTGTTTTAAGATCATCCTCATCAATTGGTTTTAGTAAATAATCTATACTGTTGAGTTTAAAAGCTTGTAGCGCATACTCATCATAAGCCGTTGTAAAGATTACCGCAGAATTGATTTTTATAGCTTCAAAAATTTCAAACGATAAGCCGTCACTCAACTGTATGTCTAAAAATATTAAATCGGGATGCTCATTCTCCTGAAACCAAGCTATGGATTCTTCCACAGAATGCAACATGGTTTCCGCCTCAATATCCAAAGCTTTTAGCATACGTTGCAATCGTCTTGCTGATGGTTTTTCGTCTTCTATAATGATTACGTTCATTGGTCAGTTATTCTTTTTAATGTATTTAATTTATTCCCAAAAGGTCTGTTCTTCTTGGTGCTTATCCTTTAAATATTCTTCTATCTTTTTCTCTTCCCAGTCTTTATTAAAAATTGGTTTTTTTCTAAAAACTACGATAGCATTTACAATAATGGCAATACTCCACAGCACAATTATTGACACATTTAAACCTGTTATTGGCTTTACATAAGGCCCTTCTTCCATAACGTAAAAGTTCAGTAGAATTAGTGCCATTACAATAAGATATAAGGCTAAATGCCAATAAAATATCTTAATCTGCCTTACTCTTTTCTGAGCTTTTAGAAATAACTCTTTTTCGTCTTGTTTTGGTTGCATATCACTTCTGATTTATTCCCAGCGTTTACGTTCCTTTTCCATGTATTCTTCAATCTTTTTGTTTTCCCAATTACTACCGAAGAAAAAGTTAGGACCAAAAACTCCTAAGAAGTGAAATATTAAACCAATACCCCAAAATGTCGCTGTGGCATAAGGTCCAAAACCTGAAAATCCACTTTCAGAATTTAAGGCAATTAATAAAATTAAAAAGATGTTTACCACAACATAGACTGCCAAATGCCAATAAAACCCAATAATGGCATCTACTTTTTTCTTGGCTCTTAAGTAAGCTTCCTCTTCTCTATAATCTCTGTTAGAATCACTTGATTCTTTATACGGTTCTAAACTATATTTTTCCATTGTGTAATGCTTTAATCTTTATTTAATTCTTCTTTCATATGCTTTTGTATCATACGCTCTTCCCAATCGTCACCTACCAATTTTGGTAAAATAAACACTGAAAACGCATGCAATGCCAAAGCAATGCCCCAAGCCATCCATGTTAGTAATGTAGAAAAACTAAAAATGGCTTCACTAATAGTTTGTCCTGCTTTTACTCCATACATCACTTTTACAATTGTAATAACCGTATTAATGGCAATAAAAACAGCTAAGTGCGAATAAAAGCGTTTTAGTTTTTCAACCTTACGTTGTGCTTTTTGATATTTTAAATCTTTCTCTAAACTTTTCATAACTCCAGTATTAATTCCAACGACTTCTTTCATCCTCTTTGCGCATATATTCTTCAATTTTGCGCTTTTCCCATCCAGCTCCAAAGGCACCATTATCTACAAAAACTCTGTAGGCTTGAAATACTAGACTCAATCCCCAACCAAAGGCCGGAAACCAAAACCATTGTATGGTATGGCTAGAATAGTTGTACCATATAAATACCAAAAATGGTATGACAAACACATAGGATATTAAGCTGTAATAGAAACCTTTTAATTCTTCTACGCGTTTGCGAGCTCTTACATAATCGTCGTTAAGACGTTCTCTTGATTTTTGTGCTGTTCTCATAACTGACACTTGTTTTGTGAGCATCGGAATCGCAACTGCAAAATCCTTCTCTCGTTGATTGATAATAACTTTTCTGTTGGATAATAGGCTATAACGTTGTTTAATGTTTTCTAGACCTACTCCACTACTTTTCTTTACAATTTGTTTTAGTTGAAGATTGTTCATCACTACAAGGTAATTTCCATCTTCATATATTTTAATGTGCAACGGTTTGCTTGAGGTTACCATATTATGTTTCACTGCATTTTCCAACAACAATTGAAGCGACAATGGCACGACTTTACAATCTGGATTTGAAGCTTTTTCAGGCATTTCAAAAATGATACTATCCTCAAAACGCATTTTTAAAAGCGACATATAAGTCTTAGCAAAACTCAGTTCCTCATCAACCGTTACTAATTCTTTATTCTTCTGTTCTAAAACATAACGATATACTTTAGAAAGCGACGTTGTAAACTTTTGTGCTGCATTAGGATTTTCCTCAATTAAGCTCGTTAATACATTAAGACTATTGAACAAAAAATGCGGATCTAACTGATTTTTTAAGGCATCAAACCTAGCACTTGCTGCGCCTGCAATAACTTTTTGTTCTTTTATTTTATTCTTCTGGTAACGATTGTAAAAGTAAATGACATAAAAGATAGAAACGATAGTCAAAGTAATCCAAAGACCGAATGAATAGCCGCTCCAAGTTTCATTAGCGAGGAAGACTTCAAACGCTTGTCCAAAAATGATGACTTCTACAAAAACCCGTAATAAAAATATGGTAACTAAAGTTATTACTGTGCTTCCTAAAATGCCATAAACAATACGTTTTAAAATTTCATAATCTCTAATTTTTCGCTTTTCCAAGAAATCGAAAAACAACGTATTTACATAGTTTAGAACAAAAGTATAGAGTTGATATATGGCAAAGTAAATTAAAAACTCATTGGTACTCTCGTAATGAAATCCACCAGAAAGCAGTGTTCCAATAACAAATACAATACAGCCTAAAAAAAAGGTGATAATGATATTTTTAACTTTCTTGTTCATAATCATTTTTATAATTTATTCTTTACAAGATTTTGTAACTTCTTCAGCACGTTCTCTTCCCCAGTTTGGATGAAAAGCACTCTCTGGCTTAAAGGTATCAAAAAGTTCTAATGATGCTTCTATTTCATCACAATAAGGTGTGGTATCCTTCCCGAAATATTTAGCACTTCCCATCTCCCAGTCAGCTTTACAAAATACGGCTCTTGGGTTTTCTGGCTCTAGCTCTAATGCTTTTTTGTACAGTTCATTTACTTTTCCGCTATACTTCATGCCGTAGGTCATGCCATCAAACACAATCCAGTTGGTATAGATTTGCGCTTGCATAATGATTAACTCTACATTCTCTTCAGAAGACTTTGTTTTTGCGATATCTAAATGTTCTTGCGCTTTACCTAATTGTGCTTTTATTACCGTAGCATCTTTTTCATTCCAACTTTTTAAGCTATTCATTTGTGCTACATAATAATTAGGTAACCATTGGTCTTGTTCTGCTTTGGCAATACGTTCAAACATATTTTCGGCTTCGTCCCATTTACCTTCTTCCCAAAGTTCAAAGGCTTTGGTCATTCCTTTTTCAAAATTGGTCTGCGCTTTTGCTTGATTATTGGTTAACGCTAAAACCAATATAACTGCGATTTTTACTAGTGTGTTCATGATGTCTTGATTGATATTTTATGATTACGGTACAAATATCTTTCACAACTCTAGCTTTTTAAAATAGGAATTACCGAACTGTATGTTTTTAATGACGAATTGTAATTTTTTAAAAATTACTTCTAAATAACAGTAACTTAGAACATCTTTTTACGACTGATGAGACAGTTAGTAATTATGAAACCGTCATTTCGAGTGTTAATACGTCTGTCGTTTTAATGTATGGAGAACTGCTTTTATTACTCTCCATATAATTTTTCATCTTTTCATCTTGAAAAACCACTCGAACTGACGATTTTCAACCAAAAACCAAAAAAACCAACCATAAAAACAATAAAACATAACACTCTAAAAACAAAGCTGGCAACTATAAACAATACTAAAATTATAATTATCTTACTTGTTTGAATGTAAGGTGGGTATAACCGATTTGATGTTTTATTGTTATCTCACCATTAAACTTAAAATGTAATTATGACTGATAACGAAATTTTAAACGAATTAAATAATCCTGAGTTTAGAATAAATATAACTAGACTTATTTGGCGTTCTCATCAATTTAATAGGCTAAACTCTGAGTATTTAAAAGAAATATTGAAACAACAACTTGAATTAAAAGAATTACTCAAAGGGAACAAAGAACATAAAATCGAAAATAATTTGGAATCAAAATTCTCTGAAATAGATTCAAAGATTCGGGCTTATGTCAATAAAGATTTAATTGATGACATGAATTACATTCAAGAATAATTTTAGGTTTCTTAAATATCATTTTCAGCACTAGGAATTATACCAAAACGAAACAAGAATATTTTTGAGTATAAACTACCTTTTGAAACAAAAAGACTCGTAATAAGTTTATTGAAAAATTTTAAAACAAAGTTAATGTCAAAAAAAAATAACCAATTTACTGGACCTAAAAAATACTTAGAAAAAAGTTTCTTAGAGGAGTTGAATTATAAAATATGGTCAACCAAAGCTGCTAGATTTCACGCCGACAAAAGATTAAAAATTAAAGCTAAATTGTCAAATATCAGCTTAGCATTTCTTTCAGCTTACTTGATAATTGCAAGTTTGATCTCTGTTTACAACATTAATACTGGCAATAATGAAGATATAATAAATTACATTATTACTGCATTATCAATTTTAGTTTTAGTTGTCAGCCAATTTGAGAATGCACAAGATTATAAACTAAATGCAAAAATATTTCATGATTGTGGACTTGAATTATCTGTCCTTTATAATGATTTACGTGTATTTAAAACCTTAAAGAAAAAGCCATCGGAATACGAACAATACACTTTCGGAAAGAATCTCTCTGAAAAATATCAAAATGTTTTGAGGAATTACCAAAACCATTCACCAATAGATTATGATATGTTCCAAATTAGCAATATAGATTATTTCGAGAAAATTGCACCTAAAAAAGTAACCCCTAAAAACATAAAAAAAGTTAAACGTAAATATATTTGGCAAGTTTATGGTTGGTATTCAATTATGATTATTACTCCTCCTATATTTATAGCTGGTATAATAATAATTACAAAATAAAATCATGTTTTGTAAAGTAATAATTATTTACTTTCTATTCTAGCCTTATAAAATCACTCTAGAACTTTACCTGAAAAATTAGAAAAGTTTTAGTTTTTTAAAGCAAAAAAACAGCCAAATGAACAAAACACTCAGAATCTTAAAAAAGATAATTTTATATACATTTTCCATTCTTTTATTGCTCTCAGTGGTAGGTTATATTTACCTCTATGTGCTACCAAAAGGCCCTGAAATTACTGCAACCAATAAAATTAATGTAGGTACAGACACTTTTGTTATGCATGCTTATAAAGATAGTGAGCGAAAATCAATCAAAGTGTGGACATACAAACCTAAAAGTTGGAACGACAAAGACAAAATAGTTTTTGTAATGCATGGTGGCGGACGAAATGCAGATGATTATCTAAACGCATGGATTGAATTAGCTGATAAAAATAACCTACTCATTATAGCACCTGAATTCGAGAATAAGTTTTCAAAATATACAACAAACGACTATCAAGAAGGGAATTTATTTACCTTCTTCGGAACTAAAAACCCGAAAAGCGAATGGGCTTACACAGTCATTGAAAACATTTTCGACCACATTAAATCAGTTAATAATATCACCAACGAGCAGTACGATATTTTTGGTCATTCCGCTGGCGGACAATTTGTACATAGAATGGTTATGCTAATGCCAGAGTCTAGAATCGGAACAGCTATTGCCGCAAATTCTGGATTTTACACTTTGCCAAACGAGAATCTTGAATTTCCCTATGGAGTGAAAAACACAGAGACAAATGTACAAAAAGCTTATAAAAAAAGATTGGTTATTCTATTAGGAGAATTAGATAATGATCCAAGTTTAGGAACTTTTAGAACAACAGATTTAGCAATGGAACAAGGAGCTCATAGGTTGGAACGTGGAACAACATTTTTTAATGTGAATAAAGAATTGAAGAACAAAAATAATTGGACATTTAATTGGGAAATAGACACTGTAAAAAACACAGGTCACAACTATAAAAAAATGTCTAAAAGTGCCATTGAGTGGATAAGGACTAGTCCTTATAATGAGTATGAGTAATTACTTGTTATCAGCTAGTTATGAAAGTCTTTTAGCATTTTTATCAAGAAATATAAGAAAATCATAGAAATCAAAATTATTACACATCATAACACATACAATGATACTTAACAAAACAATTTCAATTAATTGATGATTACCTTTGAAAACTATACCATAAGACCTCTAAAGATTGATGACCTTAACCCCTACTTTGATCTTGTAGAAAGAAATCGAAAAAGGTTAGAAGATTTTTTTACAGGAACAGTTTCTAAAACAAGAGATTTAGAAGCTACTAAAAACTTTTTGGTTGAAATCGATAAGAAAAGGAATAAAAAAGAATATTACCCATATTTAGTAGTTGATAATATAACAAACAATTTTGTTGCATTTATAGACCTTAAAAATATAGATTGGTCAATTCCTAAGACAGAAATCGGGTGTTATACAGATGAAAAGCATGCAGGAAAAGGAATAACTACAAAGGCACTTAACTTATTTATAGATTTTTGTTTCGATAATTTCAACTTTAAAAAAATCTATCTTAGAACACACAAATCAAATAAAGCTGCTCAAAATGTAGCTAAAAAATGTGGCTTTGACCTAGAGGGAACTATTAGAATGGATTATATAACAACTGCAGGGGATATAGTTGACTTAATGTACTTTGGTCGTTTGAATTGAAAAAAGCACTTGAGTTTATTAAACAGAAAGTAAGAAAATATCCATTTCACCATAATCATATAATCAATTGATTATATGATATTTAATTAATTTAAAAATTAGAAATTCTATTGAAGGAAGAAAAATAATACGATAAGCTTTAAATAGAAAAGAACTTGTTAAACTATCTATTCACAATAGAAATAAAGCTGCTATTAGTCTTATTGCTTTAATAGATGAATACTTATAGATGGAACTATCTCAAAAAAAAAGACCATCCTAACAGATGGTCTTTTCATATCTAAAATAAATATTTTTTTTAGAACATCTCTCTACCAGAGAAGTGGAAAGCACCTTCAATAGCAGCATTTTCATCACTATCACTTCCGTGTACTGCGTTTTCACCTATTGAAGCAGCATATAACTTACGGATAGTACCTTCAGCAGCATCTGCAGGGTTTGTAGCACCAATTAAAGTTCTAAAGTCTTCAACAGCATTATCTTTCTCTAAGATTGCAGCTACGATTGGTCCACGAGTCATATACTCTACTAACTCGCCAAAAAATGGACGTTCTTTGTGGATACCGTAAAATTCTTCAGCATCTGCAGTTGTCATCTGAGTTAATTTCATTGCTACGATTCTAAAACCTGAAGCTGTAATTTTTTCTAGTATTGCGCCAATGTGTCCTTTTTCAACAGCATCTGGCTTTAACATTGTAAATGTTCTGTTAGTTGCCATGTGTAATTTTTTAATTGGGTGCAAAAGTAATGTATTTCTTTTATTTATCAAGTTCAGGTTTATTAAATTAATGTTACTACACGCTGCCAAACTGAGTACAGGAGAAATGCAACTGAAACAAATAACTCATTAGGCTTCAACTGCACTCAGCCTGACACATAACAATAGAAAAAGAACGATTCTTAATTTCATATTAAAACCATAATTCAGAAAAAGTAAAAATTGTATATTCGTCCACTATGATTACAGCACAAATTCCTGAAATAAAAACACTCTTAAGCACACCAAAAAACTGTGTTATTGTACCTCATAAAAATCCTGATGGTGATGCTATGGGTTCTACTTTAGCGCTATATCATTATCTGAAAATTTATAATCACAACGCTGTTGTTATTGCCCCTAATGATTATCCAGATTTTTTAAAATGGTTACCAGATAATGATTCCGTTTTAATTTTCGATACTAATCAGGAAGCTTGTCAAGCCTTTATTGAAGATGCCGATTTACTTTTCACTTTAGATTTCAATGCTTTTCATAGAGCTGGTGATGGCTTAGGCAATGCTATGGAAACTTCAAAAGGCATTAAACTAATGATAGATCATCACCAACAACCCGATGATTATGCTACATATATGTATTCTGATGTAAGCATGTCATCAACTTGTGAAATGGTTTACAATTTTATAGAAATGCTTGGCGATTTAGATAAAATTGATGCTGAGATTGCAACATGTCTCTACGTTGGAATAATGACAGATACAGGATCTTTTAGATTTCCAGCTACAACGAGTAGAACTCATCAGGTCATTGGTGACCTAATTGAAAAAGGAGCAAACAATTCAGAAATTCACAATAATATATACGATACCAATAGCTATAGTCGTTTACAGTTGCTAGGCAAAGCCATGCAAAACTTAAAAGTAATTCCTGAATTAAAAACAGCTTACATCACTTTATCTCAAGATGAATTGGATGAATACCATTTTAAAAAAGGAGATACAGAAGGTTTTGTTAACTATGCACTGTCTTTAAAAGGCATTGTTTTTGCTGCTATATTTATTGAAAATAAACAAGAAGACATTATTAAAGTCTCATTGCGTAGCAAAGGTGACTTTTCAGTTAATGAATTTTCTCGTGCTCATTTTAATGGTGGTGGACATACCAATGCTGCTGGTGGACGTAGTGAAAGTGATTTAAAAACAACGATTGACAAATTTATTAGTATATTACCGCAGTATAAACAACAATTGTCCCAATAACCCTCAATTGGGTAAATAAAATAGAATAATATGAAACACCTACTCTTTATCATATTTATTGTGGCACTTTGTGTAAGCTGTAAATCTCCTGAGGCGAGAATGCCAGAGATTGTACAATCTGGTTCATTTTTAAAAGAATCTGCTGAGCGTAACAAAAAACTCAACGAGCTAGAGTACAAACAAATTGAAGCTATAATCGAAGATAATCCTGATATAGAATACCTCACTTCTGAAAGTGGCTTTTGGTATTTCTATGAAAATAGGATTGAAGAAGATACTATACAACCTCAATTCGGTGATCTTGTTGATTTTCATTATAACGTCTCCAATATCCAAGGTTCTGAAATTTATACCACGCAAAACAAAACCTATATTATGGACAAAGAAGAACTGTTCACAGGTTTACGCGAGGGTTTAAAATTAATGAAACCAACAGAGAGTGTAACTTTTATTTTTCCATCACAAAAAGCTTTTGGCTACTATGGTGATGATAATAAAATAGGAACGAACATTCCACTAATTTGCGAAGTAACTTTAAACACAATAACCCAAAACAATGATTAAAAAAACTCTTACAGCAATAGTTGTATTATTAGTCTTGGTAAACATTTCTTGCCAAGAGAATCATCCTGATTTAGAAGATGGACTTTATGCCGAAATAGTAACAACCAAAGGTACTATGGTAGCTAAACTCTTTTATGATAAAGTACCTGTAACTGTCGCTAATTTTGTAGCACTTGCTGAAGGCAACCACCCTATGGTTGAAGAAAAATATAAAGATAAACCATTCTATGATGGTCTAACTTTCCACAGAGTAATGGACAACTTTATGATCCAAGGTGGAGATCCTTTAGGAAACGGATCTGGAACACCTGGTTATAGGTTTGCTGCAGATTTTAGCCCTGAACTTAAGCATGATAAGCCAGGCATTTTATCAATGGCAAATGCTGGTGGAATAAATACTAACGGAAGCCAGTTTTTTATTACTGAAGTTCCTTACCCAAGAGGAAATTTCTACGACGAAAACGGAGCTTTAAAACCATGTGACCAACCTGGAGTTAGCTGTCACTCGGTATTTGGTGAACTAGTTAAAGGGCTTGAAATACAAGATTCTATTTCTAATGTAAAAGTGATAAACCCAAGAGCAAGAAATAATAAGCCTGTTGAGGATGTTGTTATCACTAAAGTAAATATTATCAGAAAAGGAAAAGAGGCTAAATTCTTTGATGCACCAAAAGTGTTTTCTGAAGAAATGCCAAAAGTTGAGGATAATTTTAGATCAATTAGAGAAGAAGCTAAAGAAGCTGCTAAAGCTAAAGCCAAAGAAGCTAGAGATGAATGGCTTAAAAAGAATGACTCTTTAGAAGGTCGTAAATTAGAATCTCCAACAGGAATGGCTATGATTTTCACCAAAGAAAGTAATAGTGTAAAACCTAAACCAACAGACCAAGTAAACATTGATTGTGCTGGGTATTTTGAAGATGGTACATTATTTTGGACTACTTGGAAAGAAGTTGCTGAGAAAAATGGCAAATACGATGAACGACAAGATAAAGCTGGGCAATACGCTCCCTTCTCTAAACCTTATAATGAAAGTGCTGGCTTGATAGCTGGTTTTAGAGAAGCGATGTTAAACATGAAAGTGGGTGATAAAGCCAGAGTGTTTATACCTTATTATTTAGGTTATGGAGAAAATGGCAACGGACCAATACCTCCAAAAACCAACTTGGTGTTTGATATTCAACTTACAAGTATTGCTAATTAAGCAAACCAAAATAAAAGATAAAAAGCAGCTATTCATTCTGAGTAGCTGCTTTTTTTTAATCTTATTGTCATGCTGAACTTGTTTCAGCATCTAAAACATTAATCTTTCTTCGGGATGTTTTTCAAAATCTCTAAAACAAAATCCCAATACTTTTGAGCTGAAGAAATCTGAGCACGCTCATCAGGTGAATGTGCTCCTTTAATATTTGGCCCAAAACTAATCATGTCCATTTCTGGATAATTCTGTCCTAAAATCCCACATTCTAAACCTGCATGGCAAGCCGCTACATGAGGCTTTTCGCCATTATTTAAACGCTCGTAAATTGGCACCATTACTTTTAAGATAGCAGAATCCATATTTGGCGCCCAACCAGGATAACTACCCGAAAATTCTACTTCGCAACCTGTTAATTCAAAAGTAGCACGTAATGTATTGGCTAAATCCCATTTAGAACTTTCCACAGAACTACGTGTTAGACAACCTATTTTAATAGCTCCATCTTTTACGATTACTCGTGCAATATTATTAGAGGTTTCAACCAAATCCTTAATATCAGGACTCATTCTATACACACCATTTAAAGCAGCATATAAGGCTCTTGTTAATCCTTCTTGTACTCCTAAGTCCATGATTTTTTCTGGTGTTTCAGATTTAGAAATCTTAATTTCTAAGTCAGGTTCCATAGTTTTAAACTCATGCTTTATTGTATCTGCTAAAGCCTTCATTTCAGTTTCAAAAGCCGCTTCATTAACGGCATCTATAGCGACTATAGCTTTACTTTCTCTTGGAATAGCATTTCGCAAACTACCACCATCAATTTCAGAAATACGTAAACCATAATTTTCAAAACCATCAAATAATAAACGGTTCATTAGTTTATTTGCATTTCCTAATCCTTCATGAATTTGCATACCAGAATGTCCTCCTTGCAAACCTTTAACTTCAATTGTATAACCAATTTTAAACTCAGGAGTTTCCTCTTCGTTATAAGTACGTGTAGCAGTAACATCTACTCCACCAGCGCAACCTACTCCGATTTCATCATCCTCTTCAGTATCTAAATTTAGTAGAATATCACCTTTTAGCAAACCACCTTTTAATCCCATAGCACCTGTCATACCAGTTTCTTCATCTATAGTAAAAAGTGCTTCTAATGCTGGGTGAGCAATACTATCACTTTCTAAAATAGCCATTATGGTTGCTACTCCCAATCCATTATCTGCGCCAAGTGTTGTCCCTTTTGCTTTTACCCAATCCCCTTCAATGAACATATCGATGCCTTGTGTATCAAAATCGAATTGGGTATCGTTATTTTTTTGGTGTACCATATCTAAATGCGATTGCATAACGATTGGCTTTCGGTCTTCCATACCTGCTGTTGCTGGCTTTCGAATGATAACGTTTCCTACCTCATCTACAATAGTTTCTAAACCTAGATTTTCTCCAAAGTCCTTCATAAACTTTATAACGCGCTCCTCTTTTTTTGAAGGTCGAGGTACAGCATTAAGATCTGCAAATTTGTTCCAAAGTACTTTAGGCTCTAAGGCTCTTATTTCTGTGTTCATGTTTGTTTATTTTAGTATTGCAAAATTACAAAATGACTTGCTGAATGACGTATCATTTGCTAGTTGATTCTTTTCTTAATCAAGAATTAAAATTTTCATAAATGGATTCTTACAAAATAAAGTAATGACAAGTTTTTTCTATTTTTGAGACTATGCGAAAAAACATAAAATTCGGCCATACTATTTTTTTAGTTGTTCAGATTGTAATTATTTTAATTCTGAAAAAATCACCTGAGTTTATTGAGCAATTTTATAGTAATGGCTTATATGTTTTTATCTCTAAACTAATGCATTATAGTTTTGGCTGGATTCCTTTTTCTGTCGGAGATATACTGTACACCTTAGCAGGAATATATCTTCTAAGATGGTTATTTCTTAACAGGAAACGCATCTACAAAGACACGATCAAATGGTTACTCGATGTTGGAGCTACATTATCTTTAGCTTACTTTGCATTTCACCTCCTTTGGGCTTACAATTATTATAGACAGCCGTTGTACAAATCCTTAGATATTGAAGCTGACTACACAACCGAACAACTCGTTTCGTTTACAAAACGACTTATCGCAAAATCAAATACTATTTATTTAGAATTATCTCAAAATGATAGTTTAAAAATAGATTTGCCTTACTCTAAAGCTGAAATATTCAATAAAGTAAAAGATGGCTATGATGAACTGTCAAAAGAGTATCCACATTTGAAATATAATCCAAAAAGCATAAAACAATCACTTTATAGTTTACCATTAACGTATATGGGATTTTCGGGATATCTAAATCCTTTCACTAACGAAGCTCAGGTAAATGGCCTTATTCCTATTTATAAATTTCCAACTACAGCTTGTCATGAAGCGGCTCACCAACTTGGTTATGCCGCCGAAAATGAAGCTAATTTTATTGGCAGTTTGGCTGCTATTCATAATGAAGATCTATACTTTAAATATTCTGGCTATACGTTTGCACTACGCTATTGTATAGTTGAAATTTACAGAAGAGACCCTGAGCTTTATGAAAATATGTTAACCACAATCAACAAAGGTATCCTTAAAAATTATCAGGAAGTGCAAGACTTTTGGTTATCTCACGAAAACCCAATCGAACCTTTTTTTCAAAAAACATTTGATAACTTTTTGAAAGCCAACAACCAATCCGACGGTATGAAGAGTTACAGTTATGTTGTGGCACTTTTGGTTAACTATTATGAGAACCAACCACTCTAAAAGTTAAAAAAAGAGATATTCGCTGTACCTTGAAATGATAATTCTTATATTTAGAATTCTAATTTAACTAACCACATATGATTAAACTACATCTACGGCTGCTCATGCTTATGTGCAGTTTTTCGTTGTTTGCCCAAGATTACTTCCCAAGTAATTCTGGTGTAAAATCTAAAAACACGAATTACACAGCATTTACAAATGCTAAAATTCACGTTTCACCTACAAAAGTTATAGACAATGCCACACTGCTTATCAAAGATGGTAAAGTTATAAGTGTTGGCACATCGGTTAAAATCCCAAAGAATACAACGGTCAATGATTTATCTGGTAAAAGTATCTACCCATCTTTTATTGATATGTACACCACTTTTGGAGTCAAAAAACCTGAACGTGGAGGTAATGGTCCACAGTATGGACCAAGTAGAAGTGGTTATTATTGGAATGATCATATTATGCCTGAGCAAGATGTAATGAACAGTTTTACTTATAATGACAAGGAAGCTACAGAATTACACGAACTAGGTTTTGGTGTTGTAAATACCTATATGCCTGATGGTGTTGCAAGAGGAACAAGTGCTTTAATTGCTTTAAACTCTGATGCCGACAATTCTATGAGAATTGTTGATGCCGAAAGTGCTCAGCATTTCTCATTTTCACCTAGCGTTAAATCTCGTCAAACCTATCCTTCTTCAATTATGGGAAGTATGGCGTTGTTAAGACAAATGTACAATGATGCACAATGGTATGCCGCAGGAAATATTGACACCAGAGATTTATCGCTCGAAGCTTTAAACGGCAATAAAAACCTACCACAAATTTTTGAAGCAGGCAGTAGAGCTAATCTTTTGCGAGCCGATAAAGTTGGTGATGCTTTTAATATTCAATATACTATTGTTGGTGGTGGTGATGAATATGAAAGATTAGATGAAGTTAAAGCAAGTAATGCTACAATAATTCTTCCTATAGATTTTAGAATAGCTTATGATGTTGAAGATCCGTTTTTGGCTTCAACGCTTTCACTGAGTGATATGCGCGCTTGGACACAAGAGCCTCATAATCCAAGATTATTAGCTGAAAATGGTATTGTTTTCACTTTAACAACACACGGACTAAAATCTAAAAAATCTTTTCAATCTAACTTATTAAAAGCTATTGAAAGCGGGCTTTCTAAAGAAAAAGCCTTAGAAGCTTTAACAACGATACCTGCTAAACTTTTAGGAAAGTCTAATGTTTTAGGCACCTTAGCAGAAGGCAGCTATGCGAACTTTTTAATTACTTCTGGTGATGTTTTTGATAAAGACACTAAACTTTTTGAAAACTGGGTACAAGGGTCGCAACATATCATTTCTGATATGAATGTGAAAGATATTGATGGTGATTACACTTTTGAATTGAGCGGTAATGACTATAAATTAAATATCTCGAACAGCATAACTAAACCTAAAGCAAAATTAGAATCTGACTCTATAAATTACGACACCAAACTTTCTTACGAAGATGATTGGGTAAAACTAACTTTTAAAACCACAGACTCTACAAAAAAAGAATATGTAAGAATTGTTGTAAATACTACAAATAACAATAGCTTAAATGGTAAAGCTATTTTACCAAACGGAAATGAAGTTTCTATTTTTGCACTGCAAGCAAAACAAGATGACAACGAAAAAGATAAAAAGGACAAGAAAGATGCTGATGACGAAAGTGATACGCCTTTTATGAGTCCTATTTCCTATCCAAATGTTGGTTTTGGGTTTAAAGAAAGTCCAAAATCTGAAACGTTATTATTCAAAAACGCCACTGTTTGGACTAATGAAAATGAAGGTGTCCTTGAAAATACCGATGTTTTAATCAAAGATGGAAAAATTGCCAAAATAGGCAAAAACCTATCGGATGGTAAAGCAAAAGTTATTGATGCTACAGGTAAACATATAACCGCAGGGATTATAGATGAACATTCTCATATTGCTACAGCTTCCGTTAATGAATTTGGTCAGAATTCTTCTGCTGAAGTTACTATAGAAGATGTGATTGATGATGAAGATATTGATATCTATCGCAACTTGGCTGGTGGTGTAACCTCTATTCAGATATTACATGGTTCGGCTAATCCTATTGGTGGTCGTTCAGCTATTATCAAGCTAAAATGGGGAGAAGCGGCAGAAGATTTAGTGTATAACAATTCACCTAAGTTTATAAAATTTGCTTTAGGTGAAAATGTAAAACAAACACGATTGAGCCGTAATGAGCGTTTCCCTCAATCTCGTATGGGAGTTGAGCAGGTTTTTGTAGATTACTTTTCTCGTGCAAAAGCTTATGATGAACTCAAGAAAAGCGGTAAACCCTACCGAAAAGATATTGAAATGGAAGTTTTAGCTGAGATTATTAATAAAGAACGTTTCATCACCTGTCACTCTTATGTGCAAAGTGAAATCAATATGTTAATGAAAGTTGCTGAGCAATTCGACTTCAATATTAATACTTTCACTCACATTTTAGAAGGTTATAAAGTTGCTGACAAAATGAAAGCTCATGGTGTTGGTGGTTCAACATTTAGTGATTGGTGGGCCTACAAATACGAGGTTAATGATGCTATTCCTTACAATGCGGCTATTATGCATAACGCAGGTGTTACGGTTGCTATAAATAGTGATGATGCCGAAATGTCTAGACGCTTAAATCAAGAAGCTGCTAAATCCGTAAAATATGGTGGCGTTAGCGAAGAAGACGCTTTAAAATTTGTGACTTTAAATCCTGCAAAATTATTACATCTAGAAGATAGAGTTGGTAGTCTTAAAGTTGGAAAAGATGCCGATGTTGTATTGTGGTCTGATCATCCTTTATCAATTTATGCTAAAGCTGAAAAAACCATTATCGAAGGAGTTACCTATTTTGATCTTGAACGCGACCAACAAATGCGAGATGCTATAAAAAAAGAAAAAAGCGAGTTAATTAATAAGATGCTTCAAGAGAAAAACAAAGGTTTAAAAACACAACCAATAGAGAGAAAAGAAAAGAAATTATTGCATTGCGATTCGATAGATGCTCAACAATAAAACAAAGAAATATGAAGACTTTAAATAAAATAAATATCGTATTGATTCTGTTGTGCACTATCTTAGGCTTTGCACAACAAACGCCAGCACCTAAGCAAACTAAAGATTTTGCTATTGTTGGTGCTACTGCTCATATTGGTAATGGCGAGGTTGTAGAGAACAGCATCATTGTAGTTAGCAATGGAAAAATTACCACTATAGGACCAGAAGCTACTACTCCACTTACCAGACAAGCTATGGATATCATTGACGCGAAAGGCAAACACGTCTACCCAGGATTTATTGTTTCTAACGGAACGCTTGGCTTAGTTGAAGTAGATGCTGTGAAGGCTTCCGATGATTTATCTGAACTCGGCACTTTTAATCCACATATAAGAAGTATAATTGCCTACAATGCTGAATCTAAAGTTGTAGAATCTATGCGACCAAACGGAGTGCTTTTAGGGCAAGTGGTTCCTAGAGGTGGTCGAATTTCAGGAACTTCTTCTGTAGTACAATACGATGCGTGGAATTGGGAAGATGCTGCTATAAAAACAGATAACGGCATTCACCTCAACTGGCCAAATAGCTTCAGTCGTGGTCGTTGGTGGCTTGGTGAAGATCCAGGTCTAAAACCAAACAAAAACTACAACAAACAAGTTACCGAAGTAGAAAACTACTTTAACGAAGCTAAAAGCTACAGTAAGGGCTCAAAAGATAATCGTCATTTACCTTATGAAGCAACAATTGGGTTATTTGATGGCACTAAACGTCTGTTTATAAATGCTGATGATGAAAAAGGCATTACTGATGCCGTTAATTTTGCAAAAGCTCAAGGAGTAAAACACATTACTATTGTTAGTGGTTACCAAGCTGGTAATGTTGCTGACTTTTTAAAACAAAATGATGTTTCTGTACAACTGCGACGTATACATTCTAGACCAGAATTGGAAGATGATGATTATGACCAATCCTATAAGCTAGCAAAAAAGCTTGTTGACACAGGTGTTTTAGTAGCTTTAGAGCCTAGTGGTGATATGGAACGCATGAACTCTAGAAACCTTCCTTTTTATGCAGGTACTACTGTAACATATGGCTTAACAAAAGAACAAGCGCTACAACTTATAACTCTAAATGCTGCAAAAATATTAGGGATTGATGATTCCTATGGATCGTTAGAAGTAGGAAAAAGTGCAACATTATTTATTAGTGAAGGTGATGCTTTAGACATGCGCACCAATCAACTTACTCATGCTTTTATTGATGGCAGGAATATTAGTTTAGAAACACACCAAACTGAATTATGGAAACGTTATTCTGAAAAGTACAAAAATGAACAATAAAAAAAGCGAGCTGTTTAGCTCGCTTTTTTTGTTTTACGTCTAATATTTATTGAGTTAAGGTAAATTAAATTTATTTTGATTCAAAACTATTTATTTTGAACGTTATAATTCGAACAGTAAAAAAAATTCACAGAGATGGATTCTCAAGGACATTTAGAGCTATGTATTCTCATCTTTACGATTTATATTTTGACTGGAAAAACAGTACCGATACTGTTTCTTGGATTTCTCACGAAGAATTAATTAGAGAAAATGATATTGCAAAGTATTCTGTCCACTATCAAGGGTGTAATGCATATCTTGTTAAATCAATTTTGAAGAAACTGAAATTACCTAAAAATCAAACCTTCATAGATATGGGTTGTGGAAAAGGAAAAATTCTACTACTTGCAAACAGCTATGGGTTTAAACAAGTAAAAGGCATAGAACTTTCAAAAAAACTTTGTGGTATAGCAAAAAGAAACATTTTATCTTTCGAATCCAAAACAAATTCAAAATCGAACATTTCTGTTGAAATAGAGATGCTACAACCTATGAATTTCAGCCTGAAGATAGTATCTTATTTATGTATAACCCTTTTAATGGAATAATTTTTGAAAAGGTTATTAATAACCTAAAAAAATCTTTGGATAATTCTCCTCGTAAAATGACTATTATTTATATGCATCCTACAGAAAGAAAGTTTTTGGAATCTACATTCAATTTTTCTTCAATACAGCATCATACCTGGAATGAAGATTATATTATATATACTATAAATTAAAAACATTAAGTCTATTTTATCCTAAGACTGTGTTACAACTATCTTTTTTTCTTCAGAAGAATATAACGGAGAAACATTAAAGTGTTTTGATTTTTTTGACTGGTAATATTTTCTATTTCTTAACTGTTTACGCACAAATTTTGATTTATCATACACTTCATAAACAAATAACTTATTATTTTTTCCGTCTTCGGTTTTAAGCTCTAATTCAATTTTGGAAATCATCTTTTCTATTTCTTCAACGCTTTTTAAGCCCATAGTTTTTCCAGACGAAAACTGAGAATTACTTTCATAAACTACCCAGTACATCATATCTTTATTAAACAATGTTTCTTCTGAGCTTTCTTTGGAAATGGTTATTCTTTCAATTTCATCAGAAACATCAATGATTTTATTTTCTAAAACAGCTTCTTTTTTCTCTAAGTACATAACAACCCAATGTCGGTCAATTTTAGCCTGTACAACATAATTACCTATAGGAAGATTTCCTAGCCCTACTTTACCACTTGTGTCATAAACGTCGATGGTTTCTAAATAATCATCATTAAGAATATCAATTTGACGAATTGGTTGATTCTCCGTTTCTAAAATTAGACTGTCACCAGTGGTTTTGAGTTCTTGAATAAATTTTAATTTTCGAGCTGCGTAACTTACGTTCTTTTGGAATGTGAGTTCATAACCAGAAGTGTCTCGTACTGTAATTTTATCTGTAGCATTGTTTTGTCCATAAGAGAATATGGTAATCAACATAACTACTATTACAGTACACTTTTTAATCATGGTTTTATTGAACTTTTTATAAAACAAAGATACAAGTACAAGTAAGTTTACTTAAACTCAATCCGATTAAACCTTAACTCTTATCAAAACGTATTCTTCTTATTCTTAAGACTTTTAAGGCTATATCACTCTATCAATCTGCCTTCCTCAGGTTTTAAAAACATTTGTTTATTTGATACTTCTTCAGAAATAGATACATTTACAAACTCAATAGTATTTCGCTTTTCAGTAGGCTGATTATTTTCGTATTTATACCAATCCATACTTTTAGGCAGCTTTAACCCACTTAGAGTTTGCCAATTATTGTATCTTATAAAATGAAAATCTTTACTTTTTTCACCTTCACCAAAAGTAACCGTGTAACCTAGCCAAGCCATCTCTCCTGTCAATTTATCATAATAAAGCTTGTATTGATCATCTGGTGATTCACCAATACCAGATTCATAGGAAATTAAAATCCCAGGATAAGTTTTACCGTCATAAGTCAATGGTTCTATTTCTTTATAAGAAATACCGTTATCTCCAAGTACAAAAGGCATGGCGTAAAAATAAAACATGAGTCCTTTATAGAATTTTGCATTTCCAGCAAAAGGCTTGTTGTTCTTTTCTAAAACCCATTGCGACTTTCCATCATAACCCATTGTATAGTCTGGCGTATCAATCAATTCAGCTCTCGTTTTAAGATTTATTGTCGTTACTTCTTTACCATCTGGTTTCTCCATAGTAAAGGATAGCATTCTCATTTTATTCCAGTTGTCTATGCCTCCATGAGCATCAAAAACTTTAGTTATAGTTTCCGGGTAAATACTAGTAGTAATCTGTTCTTTTTCGATTTCTTTAGTAATAGTTGGGATTTCTGATTTTACTTCATTTTTACAAGCTGAAGCAATAATTGTAAATAATAAAAGATAGACTGTTTTCTTCATGTTTTGGTTATTAGTTGTGATATTGGACGAAAACAGAAACAATACTTTACAAAAAAAGCCTCAGAGTTTTTCTGAGACTTTAAAATGTATCTATTCGAATAAGTACTTATTGAATTACCAGTTTTTCTGTAACCGATATTTCATCATTAGAAAGTTTGACAAAATAAATTCCTGATTCAAAATTTGAAACATCTAATTCAGTGATATTAGAACTTAAAGTCTTACTTAATCCTATTTGTTTGCCTTGAACATCATAAATTGACACTTCTACATTTGAATAAATATTATCCATTTGGATGTATAAAGTCGCTTTTGCTGGATTTGGGTAGATCTTGAAAGCTTCTACATTAAAATTATTGACATTAAGTGCTACCGCAGCCTCTAAATAATCTGGAATCATATTAGAGTTGGTATCATCGTCCGTTGGATCTCCATTGTTATTATAATCTTCGTCTATGGTTAAAACACCATCGCCATCATCGTCATTATCTAAATAGTTTTCAATAGAATCGTTATCTGTATCTATAAATTGGTGTAAAACTGTTGAACTATTTCGTCCCGAAACCTCTCCGACTTCAACTTCTGTTGGTATATTATCACCATCATCGTCACTATCTAGATAGTTAGGTATACCATCATTGTCTGTATCATCATCATCTAAATTGCCATTACCGTTAATATCTTCATCACTATCAATAACTCCATCAGAGTCTGAGTCAGTGCAGTCTACCTCTTCAATATTTATTTCTGTTGAAGTTATCCCACAACCAAATACAGAAGTAGCACTAACAGAATAAACTCCCGGTTGAGTAACTGTTAAAGTCGCTTGAGTTTCTCCTGTAATATTTGCGCCTTCATAATACCATGAAAAATAATAATTATTACTATCCAAACCTGTATCAATTACAACAGACTCCCCTTGGCAATAGGCTATATCACTAATAGAAAAATAAGGTAAAGGATTTACTAATAAGGTAGCTTCTGTTGTATCGTAACAAACTGAGTTGTTATTTTCCAATCTAGCATATATAATTTGTGGATTACTTATGTTCTGATATAATACTGGTAAAGGATTTATACCCATGTCAGCATCTATTAATGTTGCAAAATAACTTACTGTAAATTCTGATGGATCTTGACCACCAATGACCTGTGCATCCATATTTGATAAATCAAACTGAACACTATCATTGCTTATATCTCCATCTGTTTCTATATTATCATCACATTGTTCGTAAATAATTGGTGACATACTAGGATTTGCTTGTACTCCTTCGTTAACAATCAAATCAAAACTTTGTATAGCCGATGTACAACCTGAACTATAATTTGTAATTGTAAAATATATTGTTTCTGGATTTGAAGTATTAATCCAAGGACTTAATAGAGCATTACTTTGTGTTTGTGCATCTACTATAGTTGCATAGTATGTAACATAAAAATTAACTGGATCTAAACCATCAAGAACTTCTTCATCTTTATATGTTAAATCGAAATTAGCAATACCTTCAGAGTTTATTTGGCATACAACAAAATCTGTCACAGCTACAACTTCTGGCAGTGAATTGAC
This sequence comes from Winogradskyella sp. SYSU M77433, assembly GCF_029911945.1. Classification (NCBI taxonomy): domain Bacteria; kingdom Pseudomonadati; phylum Bacteroidota; class Flavobacteriia; order Flavobacteriales; family Flavobacteriaceae; genus Winogradskyella; species Winogradskyella sp. SYSU M77433. The sequence goes on from NZ_JARYTG010000001.1 coordinate 32,842, forward strand.
CCATATATCAAAACTAGTAAGTGTATAACACCCTGTGACATCATTTTCTACCCTAACATAAATTTCTTGAGGATTACTAGTGTTTACATAATTTTCAGGGTTACTAATAGCATTAGTTCCAGAATCAGCATCAACTAAAGACACATAATAATTCATTAAAAAACCTTCACCAGAAGGGTCTAAGAAACTTTCATTAGTAGTTAAATCAAATATGGAAAATCCACTCCCATCATCACAAATTTCAATATCATCTGGGTTTTCTAATAAATCAGGACTAGGCAGAACTCTAATGGTCAAATTTCCAGAAGTATAAAAGTAACTACAACCATTAGTAAGATCCGTTAGTCTTAGAAATAAAGTTTGAGGGTTTGTAAGGTTTGTATAAGATGTAGGATTAGATATAGGATTGGTTTGATTTTCAGCATCTGAAATTGTTTCATAATATGTCACTGACACATTAGTATTTGCGCCAATAATTTCGGCATTTTTAACTGTTAAATCAAATTCAGCAAAACCATCATTTGTATCATCACATAAATCTAAAGATGATGGTTGAGTAGGAATAGGTGAAAAATTTACGATTAAATCTAATGTTGTGGTATCAAAATTTCCTGAACTGATTTCTTCCAAACGCACATATATAGTTTGTAATGATGGAACTACATTTCCATAGGGAGATTGTAATGCGTTGACACCATTTTCTGCATCACTTTGTGTTTCGTGATAGGTCACTATAAAATCTGCTGGATTTTGTCCTCCTAAAACTTCTGCATCTGCAAATGTTAAGTTAAAAAAAAGGAAAAAACCATCATTATCATCATCACAAACCATTAAGTCTGAAGGTTGATTTGCTACCTGAGCAAAAGAAAAAGATGAGACAAATAAGATTAAAAATAGGTTAAGTAGTTTTTGTTTCATAATAGCTTAATTTTGTTGTTGCCAAATATATAGAAATTAAAATGGTTAAAAACATTTCAAGCCCACAAAACCCTCTTATTAAACAACTTGTGCAACTAAAAGAAAAATCTAGGCAACGCAAAAAAACTGGTCAGTTCTTAATAGAAGGTAAACGTGAATTATCACTAGCTATAAAAGGCGGCTACAAAGTAGACACGCTTTTGTTTTTTCCTGATTTGTTTTCTGAAACTGAAGCCAGAGCTATGTCTCAATACGGTATTGAAATTATTGAAATTTCAAAAGAAGTTTTTCAAAAATTGGCACATCGTGATACTACTGAAGGTGTTATTGCTGTCGTAAAGAGTAGAGCACACCAACTTGAAGATTTAAAACTCTCTAATAAAAATCCTTTAATTCTAGTTACTGAAGCACCCGAAAAACCAGGTAACGTTGGCGCTTTATTGCGAACTGCGGATGCTGCCAATGTAGACGCTGTGATTATTGCCAATCCAAAGTCAGATTTATACAACCCTAACATTATTCGCTCTAGTGTTGGTTGTGTGTTTACGACTGAAATTGCCACGGCGAGTACTACTGAAGCTATTGATTTTTTAAGGCGTTATAATTTCAATATTTTTTCTGCTATTCTGCAAGAATCACAACCGTATCACACACAAGATTACACCTTACCTACTGCTATCGTCGTTGGTACAGAAGCTACTGGCTTAACCCAAGAATGGCGAGATGCTGCAATGCAAAATATCAGTATTCCTATGCAAGGCGTTATCGATTCTATGAATGTTTCTGTTGCTGCTGGAATTCTTATTTTTGAAGCCAAAAGACAACGAGACTTTAAATAATTATGTCATTGCGAGGAATGAGACACGAATGACGTCGCAATTTCTTAAGTTTTAAGATTGCCACGCTACGCTCGCAATGACAAAATAAAAACACACAATGACCGCACAAACCCTATTTTATATCATCATAGCTATCATAATCATCGATTTTGTTATTGATAAAATTCTAGATGCGTTAAATGCCAAACATTTTAACGATGCTGTTCCTGCTGAAATAAATGACGTTTACGATGAAGGTGAATACAAAAAGTCGCAAGCTTACAAGACAATCAATTATAAATTTGGCATTTGGTCCTCATTGTTTTCTTTAGTACTAACTTTAGGCTTTTTGCTTTTAGACGGCTTTGAATTTGTCGATAATATAGCCAGAAACTACTCAGAGAACCCAATTATTATTGGCTTAATTTTCTTTGGCATTATTATGATTGCCAGCGATATCATTACCACACCATTTGGTTATTACAAAACCTTTGTCATTGAAGAAAAATTCGGATTCAACAAAACCACAAAAAAGACTTTTATTTTAGATAAAATCAAAGGCTTGTTAATGACTGTTATAATTGGTGGAGGCATCATAGCTTTGATTATTTGGTTTTATCAAATTACAGAAAATCAATTCTGGCTATACACCTGGGGAATTGTAACGGTATTCACTGTATTTATGAATATGTTTTATTCCAAACTTATCGTACCACTATTCAATAAGCAGACTCCTTTAGAAGATGGTGATTTACGCCAAAAAATATCCGACTATGCTGCTTCTGTTGGTTTTAGCCTGAACAAAATATTCATCATTGACGGTTCTAAACGTAGCACTAAAGCCAATGCGTATTTTTCGGGTTTTGGAAGTGAAAAACGTGTTACACTTTACGATACTTTGGTCAATGATTTAGACGATGAAGAAATTGTTGCGGTTTTAGCACACGAAGTTGGGCACTATAAGCGCAATCATATTATTTTCAATTTGATTGCTTCTGTTTTACTTACCGGATTGACATTATATATTTTATCGATTTTTATTTCAAATCCATTATTGTCTAATGCCATAGGTGTAGAACAACCTAGCTTTCACGTTGGGTTAATTGCTTTTGGATTACTCTACTCACCTATTTCAGAAATTACAGGTTTGATTATGAATTACGTTTCAAGAGTTTTTGAATATCAAGCAGATGATTATGCCAAAAACACTTACAAAGCAGAACCTTTAATTACGTCTTTAAAAAAGCTGTCTAAAAACAGTTTAAGCAATTTAACTCCTCACAAAGCCTATGTATTTATGCATTATTCACATCCAACTTTGTTAGAAAGAGTTAGAAATTTAAAGAAATAATAGCATCACTCTTGCTATCTTTTTTCAGATAACTTCGGTATTTTTGTAATCTCTATTCAAAACTTTTTCTTTACGCATAAAATCACTGAAAATTACTTCTTGGGTAAGAATTTGATGCCTTTTTGAAAATGAAGCAAAGTATACATAAAGAGCTTAAACAATTAGTTACCCTAAAGGACTCTAATAGAAAATGGCAAATGGCTTTACTAATTGCCATTTCATTGGGAGTACCTCTATTTTTAGGGATTTACTTTGGTAACGTCAGTGCTGGATTAACAGCATGTTTAAGTGGATTGGTAATACTTTACTTGCCCAGTACTGGTAGTTTAACAAATAAAATATCAACACTGCTTATAAGTGCATTTGGTTTCATTTTATCGTTTTCTATCGGACAATTTTTCAGTTTCAATCATATCGTTTCCGTCATTGTCTTTGGAATTTTCTCAATGGTAACCCATTGGATAATGTTATATTATAAAACAGCTCCACCTAGAAGTTTTTTCTTTATTTTTTTAGTATCTATATCTATTTGTCAGCCATTTAACCTTAACACCATACCTTTTAAAGTCGGACTTATTAGCCTTGGTTTAATGTTTGCTAGTTTTTTAGCTCTAGCCTATTTAGTCATAGAATCCCTAAAGACTAACCAAAACACACAGCCAAAACCTTCACCTATACTTCAAAAAAACAACTATGCCGATTATTGGGAGGCGATTATCATGGGAGTGTTTATGGCCTTATCCTTAATGTGCGGTTATTTATTAAAAATGAATAATGCGTATTGGATTCCTGTATCGTGTGCAGCAGTTATGCAAGGTGCATCACGTTATCATATATGGCAACGCACGTTTCAAAGAATTCTCGGCACACTTCTAGGTTTAGGACTGTGCTGGTTATTACTCAGTATTACCAAATCTATAATTATACTTTGTGTTTTTATAATCGTACTACAACTTATTGTAGAAATACTCATTACAAGGAATTATGCGCTGGCAGTAATTTTTATAACACCTTTGGCTATCTTTCTCTCTGAAGCTGCCAACCCAATTATAACCACACCAAACGAACTGATTGTTTTACGTTTTCAAGAAATTATAATTGGAAGTTTTATTGGTGCCATTGGTGGATGGTTGCTACATAAAGAAAAAGTTAGATACGCTACCATTAAAGGCTTAGCAAAAATCACTAATGGTTTTGAAAATAAAAATTACTAAAAAACTACATACTTAAAATCCCAAACTTGATTTTATAACAGAAAAAGCCGAACTTGGTTAACTTATAATTAAGCATTAATCAACAATCTGAGGCTAAAAATGATAAAAGAAAATCATATTTCGAGAATAATACTAACTGTTTTAATTACGCTTTTCAACTTGAGTTTAATCAATATTTATGCTCAAGTTGCTAAAAACCCTGTTATTTGGGCAGATGTTCCAGATGTTAGCACTATCAGAGTTGGTGATACTTATTATATGAGTAGCACCACAATGCACATGAGTCCAGGATTACCAATTATGAAATCCAAAGATTTAGTTAACTGGGAAATCGCTGGTTATGCTTACGACCGTTTGGTAGAGAATGATAAAATGAATCTTGAAAATGGTCAAGAAGCCTATGGAAAAGGGTCTTGGGCTAGTAGTCTTCGTTATCACAATGGCATATTCTATGTGTCCACTTTTTCTGCCACATCAGGTAAAACGCATGTTTACAAAACAAAAAATATTGAAACAGAGCCTTGGGAAGCATTTTCTTTTGAGCCTGTTCTTCATGACAACTCACTCTTTTTTGATGATGATGGTAAGGTATATATGCTTTACGGAGGAGGAACTATAAAACTTGTTGAATTACTTCCAGATGCATCAGGAATAAAACCAAACGGTATAGAAAAAGTAATTATAGACAATGTCAACTTAGTTTTTGGTAAAGATGAAGTTGGAGGTTTACCTGGTGAAGGCTGCCAAATACGCAAAATAAACGGAAAATATTACCTTTTCAATATTGCCTCGCCTAAAAGTCATTGGGCACGTACAGTAATTGTGCATAGAGCTGATAAAATTACTGGTCCTTATGAAGGTCGTGTTGTACTTCAAGACCAACATATTGCACAAGGTGGGTTAATTGACACGCCAGACGGAAATTGGTATGCCATGCTTTTTGGAGACCGAGGAAGTGTTGGTAGAATTCCCTACTTAGTCCCTGTTAAATGGGAAAATGATTGGCCTATTTTGGGAACTAACGGTAAAGTACCTGAAACTCTAGATTTACCAGATAATTCAAATGGTATTTTTGGCATTGTAGCTTCTGATGAATTTGAACGAAAAGAAAATGATCCAAAACTTCCGCTAGCATGGCAATGGAATCATAACCCTGATAACAAAAACTGGGCTATTCTTGAAAATCCGGGTCGATTACGTATTACAACAGGTCGTGTTGATAAAAGTATTTTATTCGCAAAAAACACGCTTACCCAACGTACGTTTGGTCCTAAATCTTCAGCCACAACTCTAGTGAATGTTAGTGAAATGAAAAATGGTGATGTTGCAGGTCTCATTGCCTTTCAAAACAAATTCGGTTACGTCGGTGTAAAGAAAGAAAATGATAAAATGTTCATTGTAATGACACAATCTAGATTAGGTTTTGAAGATGAAGACCAAAAACAAGGCATTAAAATGATAAACAAATTAAGTGAGTCATTCAAAGAGATAGAACAAATCCCTCTTCATCAAGAAAACGTATATTTTAAAATAGATTGTGATTTTGAAACTGATGAAGCCTATTTTTATTATAGTCTCGATGGTGAAAAGTGGCAAAAAATAGGCAACACTTTAAATATGGTATATACCTTTACCAAGCACTTTATGGGTTATCGCTTTGGGTTATTTAATTTCGCCACAGAAGAGGCTGGTGGTTATGTTGACTTTGATTATTATCGTGTAAATAAGATTGATTAAAAAGTAAAAACCTGAATTAGAAAAAAGTTCATGCTAACATACCTAAAACAAGTTTATTCAATAATATCAACTGTTCTACTTTTAATTTGAAAAAACACAGAAATGAAAAAAATATCACTCATTAAACTAGCTGGAATATTGCTCCTTACGTTCGGGATTACGGATTTGGATTTCGATAATCTTTTGATAAGTACAAACTATAAAGCATATATCTCAATGATTATTGGACTCATCATAGTCATAATATCATTCTTTATGCCTCAAAAATTGAAAGACTGATTAAACTTACTTCACTATTATCTTGATTTCAGAATTCAATAACTAAAATATAACCAATCAAAATTTCCTCATCAAACTCCATTGCCAGTTAAAAGAACTTTTACTACATTAGTTCTATGACAGAGGAAGCTATAGAAAAAGAAAATAAAGCCATTGCCAAAGCTTACAAAGAATTACTAAAAGTAAGCTATCAAACCTTAACGGATGATGATAAAAAATTAATTCGTCATGCCTTTGATGTGGCTGTAGATGCACATAAAGATCAGCGTCGCAAATCTGGCGAAGCCTATATCTTTCATCCAATTGCTGTGGCTAAAATTGTAGCTCAAGAAATTGGTCTCGATGCAACTTCTATTGCAGCAGCTTTACTTCATGATGTCGTAGAAGACAATCCAGATTACACCATTGCAGATATGGAACGTCTTTTTGGTGAAACCGTAGCGCGCATTGTCGATGGACTTACAAAAATATCATCCTTAAAAAAGGATATGGATGTCTCGCTTCAGGCTGAGAATTTTCGTAAAATGCTTTTAACCCTTAATGAAGATGTTAGGGTTATCATTATAAAAATTGCCGACCGTTTGCACAACATGCAAACTATGGAGTCAATGAGGGATGACAAACAAATTAAAATTGCTTCGGAAACCCTTTATATATATGCACCTTTAGCACATAGAATTGGACTCTACAATATTAAAACCGAACTTGAAGATCTTGGCTTAAAATACACCGAACCTGAAGTGTACAATGACATTGCCGAGAAAATGCAAGAGAGCAAAGAAGAACAAGATGCTTACATTAAAGCGTTCTCCAAAGTCATTGAAAATTCTTTAAATAAAGAAGGTCTTAATTATGAAATAAAAGGGAGACCAAAATCTATTTTCAGTATTCGTCGAAAAATGGTCAAGCAAGGCGTAAGCTTTGATGAAGTCTATGACAAATTTGCCATTAGAATTATTTACAGATCCGATTTGGAAAACGAAAAGTTTTTGGCTTGGAAAATCTATTCCATAGTTACCGATCACTTTACACCAAACCCTATTCGTCTTCGTGACTGGATTTCGTCACCTAAATCTACAGGTTACGAAGCACTTCACATTACCGTTGTTGGCCCAAAAAGTCGTTGGGTAGAAGTACAAATACGTAGCGAACGCATGAACGAAATTGCTGAAAAGGGTTATGCTGCGCACTACAAATACAAAAATGCCAACGAAAAAGAAGACAGTTTAGATCTTTGGATTAATAGACTACAAGAAGCTTTAGAAAACAATGAAGCCAATGCTGTAGATTTTGTTGAGCAGTTTAAGCTTAACCTCTACTCTAAAGAAATCTTTGTGTTTTCACCTAAAGGTGATTTAAAATCCCTTCCAAAAGGTGCTACTCCACTAGATTTTGCATTCAGTATTCATACTGAAGTTGGCATGAAAACACGTGGAGCAAAGGTGAACGGAAAATTAGTCCCTCTGAGTTATGAACTAGAAAGTGGTGATCGTGTTGAAATATTAACTTCAGATAATGCCAAACCTAATAGCAACTGGTTAGATTATGCTACTACAGCTAGAGCTCGCAGTAAAATTAAATCGGCCTTAAATGCCGATACTAAAGAGATTGCAGAAGAAGGCAAGGAAATATTAAGACGAAAGTTAAAGCAACTCAAAATAACACTCAACGAGAAATCGGTTAATGAGTTAGTAAACTATTTTAAGTTAAGCACCTCATTAGATTTATTCTACAGAGTTGGTATTGGCACTATAGACAACACCAAGCTAAAAGCATTTGCATCTTCGCGAAGCAATGCTTTTGTGAGTTATATTAAAAATAAAATCTATAAACCAGAAGCGCCAAAAGACATTCATAAAGAAGAAATTACTTCTAAATATGATATGTTAGTTTTTGGTAAGGAAGAAGAAAAACTCAACTATACCTTAGCCAATTGTTGTAACCCTATTCCTGGAGATAAAGTATTTGGTTTTTTAACTATAAATGATGGTATAAAAGTCCACAAAAAGAATTGTCCGAATGCCGTAAGTCTTCAATCTAATTACGCGTATAGAATTATGTCTGCCAAATGGATTGATTCTTCGCAAGAAGTTTATACTTCTCATATAGAATTGTCTGGTATTGATAATTTAGGATTAGTAAATGACATTACAAGTCTCATCTCGCAAAACATGCACGTTAATATGAAAAGCATTAGTTTTTCTAGTGATGATGGCGTCTTTACAGGTAGAATAACCGTACAGGTAAAAAACCAAGCGATGTTAAAAAAATTAATGGACAATCTTAAAAAAATTAATGGTATCGATAAGGTTTCTAGAGTTTAAAAATTGTGTAAATTTGCACCTTAATTATGAATGCAACTACAGAAGAAAGTAATCAGGAAATTGTAAAACGCGTATTTACACAATTCCTTGAAGAAAAAGGACATAGAAAAACGCCTGAGCGCTATGCTATACTTCAAGAAATCTATGATAGTGAAGAGCATTTTGATATAGAATCACTTTATATCAAAATGAAAAACAAAAACTATCGTGTAAGTAGAGCTACGCTTTACAACACTATCGAATTGTTGTTAGAATGTGCTTTGGTACGTAAGCATCAGTTTGGACAAAGTCAGGCACATTACGAGAAATCCTATTTCGATAAAAATCATGATCATGTTATTTTAACTGATACTGGTGAGGTTATTGAATTCTGTGATCCTCGCATTCAATCCATAAAAAAAACCATTGAAGAGGTTTTTGATATTCAGATAACTAATCATTCATTATATTTTTACGGTAACCGTAAAAAGGACGACTAACTAATTTTTTACAATGGCAGTAGATTTACTACTAGGTTTACAATGGGGCGACGAAGGCAAAGGAAAAATTGTCGATGTATTCACCTCTAAATACGATATTATTGCACGCTTTCAAGGTGGCCCAAATGCTGGACATACTTTGGTTTTTAATGGCAAAAAGCATGTTTTACACACTATTCCTTCTGGGATATTTCATGATAACACAGTAAACCTTGTGGGTAACGGTGTGGTAATAGATCCTGTTATTTTCAAAAAGGAATTAGATAAATTAGATGAGCAAAATGTTGATTATAAAAAATCCCTTTGCATCTCAAGAAAAGCACATATCATTTTACCTACGCATCGCTTATTGGATGCTGCGAGTGAAGCTTCAAAAGGCAAGGCGAAAATTGGATCTACCTTAAAAGGTATTGGTCCAACATACATGGACAAAACTGGTAGAAATGGCATCAGAGTTGGTGATATTGAATTAGCCGATTGGAAAGAGAAATATAGAGCTTTAGCTGATAAGCATGAAGCAATGATTGAATTCTACAATGTAGATATTCAATATGATTTAAAAGAACTTGAAGCTGATTTCTTTGAAGCTATTGAGACTTTAAAATCCTTAAAATTTATCGATTCAGAAGAATTCATCCACCAAGCACAAGCTTCTGGAAAATCAATTCTAGCTGAAGGCGCTCAAGGCTCTTTGTTAGATATTGATTTCGGAACCTATCCTTTTGTTACCTCATCAAACACAACTGCCGCTGGTGCTTGTACTGGTTTAGGTGTTGCACCAAACCAAATTGGTGAAGTTTTCGGAATCTTCAAAGCTTACACTACACGTGTTGGTTCTGGACCTTTCCCAACAGAACTTTTTGATGAAGATGGAGAAACTATGGCTAGAGTTGGTAACGAGTTTGGTGCTACAACTGGTCGTCCAAGACGTTGCGGATGGTTAGATTTAGTGGCATTACGTTATGCTTGCCAAGTTAATGGTGTTACACAGTTAATTATGATGAAAGGTGATGTTTTATCTGGCTTTGAAACCTTAAAAGTTTGTACCGCTTACAAATATAAAGGTGAAACTATCACACACTTACCATATAACATAGAAGAGGAAAATGTAACTCCTATTTACACAGAAGTAAAAGGTTGGGCTGCAGACTTAACAGGAATGACAGAAGCTTCGCAATTACCTAAAGAGCTTAACGACTATGTTGAGTTTTTAGAAAAAGAGCTTAATATTCCTATTACTATTGTTTCTGTAGGACCAGATCGTAAGCAAACTATTGTTAGGAAGACAGTTTAGATTTTCAATTAAGATTCTGTTAAAAAAACTGTTAACTCATACTAAAGCAAATCTATAAGTGTTACTTTACAAAAAACATATTGCTTTGAATAGTTTTAAGAATCTTCTTTTTCTACTTGGTTTCATCATAGCTTTTTCTGTTTCTGCTCAAGAAAAACAACGTATTACAGTTGAGTATGCTGGAACGTTTTATTCTGATCCGGAAATAGAAGATGGCGCTAAGGTTTTTCTTAGAGATAAATCTCAACAAGTTCACTTTGTTCACAAAGGAGCCGATGTATTTTGTGATAAAGCAATTTATTACGAAGATCAGGATTACCTAGAAGCTTTTAGTAATGTAAGTATGAAACAAGGCGACTCTATTAATATGGTCGCCAAATATGTAGAATATAGTGGAAAAACGCAACTCGCCTTCGCAAGAGGTGATGTTGTTTTAACGGAACCTCAATCGGTTTTAACGACTGACAAACTCTATTACGATAGAAATCGTCAACTTGCGTACTACGACACTAAAGGTAAAGTAGTTAGAGACTCATCTGGCACAATAACGAGTCAGATTGGTCGCTACTACATGAATGCCCAAAAGTATCAGTTTACTCAAGATGTAGTTCTTGTAAATCCTGAATATACTTTAAACACGGACCGTTTAGACTTTTTTACAGAAAACGGACACGCTTACCTTTTTGGACCTTCAACAATTGTGGGCGAAACTAGTAAAGTCTACTGTGAACGTGGTTTTTACGATACTAATAATGATACAGGTCATTTTCAAAGAAATGCCAAAATAGACTACGATAATAGAACTGTTGAAGGTGATAGCCTATATTTTGATAGAAACAAAAGTTTTGCTTCGGCAACAAATAACATAACGGTTACAGATACTATTAACAATAGTATTGTCCGTGGGCATTATGCCGAAGTTTGGCGTGAAAGAGATTCTGTTTTTATAACCAAGCGTGCTTTAGCGATTACAGTACAAGAAAATGATTCTGTTTACATGCATGCGGACACTTTAATGGTTACTGGAAAAGCTGAAAACCGTATTACACGTGGCTATTATAATGCTAGAATATACAAAAGTGATTTAGCCGGAAAAGCCGATTCCATTCATGTTGATCATAAATCTGGACTAACACAAATGCTGAATCTCGCACGTTTTAGTTCTTCCGATGCTTTTGCTCTAGCAAGAAAACCAGTGCTTTGGAATTTAGGCAATCAAATGACAGGTGATACCATTCATCTACTCTCAAATACAGAAACCGAAAAACTAGACTCCTTAAAGGTATTTAACAATGCGTTTTTAGTGAGTAAAGATACCTTGAGCGAAGATGGTTATGATCAAATCAAAGGACAACGACTGATTGGTTTGTTTAGAGATAATGAACTCTACAATGTTGATATTATCAAAAATGCGGAAACGATTCGTTATTTAAGAAATGATAAAAATGAGCTTATAGGAATCCAAAAATCAAAATCAGGAAGTATTAATATTCAAATTGTTGAAAGTGCCATCGAAGAAGTTCGTTTTATAAATCAAATTGATGGCTATATTTATCCTGAAGAAGATTTTCCAAAAAGCGGAAGACGACTTAGAGGTTTTAACTGGCGTGGAGACGAACGACTACTGTCTATTGAAGATTTATTTAAAGACGATCCTCCTTTAGATCTTCCAAAAATTCAAGGTTTGGAAGACTATGTTCCTCCTGAAGAATTTATTGACGATGCCGTTACCGAACGTATTGAAGAGGCTGGAAAAGAAACACCAAACAAACCTAACAAAGCGGCTAGGAATTTACCAGAAAAGGAAAAAACTAAACCGTTACAACCTAGCGTAAAAAAGCCTCAAAAAGCTTTTCAAACAAAGACTTTAAAAGTAGATAGTAGCTCCGTAAAAAAAGAAGAGTAGCGTAAAAATGTTAAGTGACTTTTTTAAATACCAAGCACAGACTTCTCCTCATCCTTTAGCTATGGAAGTCAGCCATTCCAAAGGAAGCTATATCTATGATAAAAACGGTAAAGGTTATCTTGATTTTGTTGCAGGTGTTTCTGCGTGCAGTTTGGGACACTGTCATCCTAAAGTTATTGAAGCCGTTAAATCTCAACTAGACAAGTATCTACATGTTATGGTTTATGGCGAATATGCTCAAGAACCAGCTGTTGAGCTTTCAAAGTTTATTGCAGAACATTTACCTAAACCTTTAGACACCACATATTTAGTCAATTCCGGAACTGAAGCTATTGAAGGTAGTTTAAAATTAGCACGACGCTATACAGGAAGAACCGAAATTATTGCCGCTAAAAATTGCTATCATGGCAATACAATGGGATCACTGAGTTTAATGGATTATGAAGAACGCAAAAAACCTTTCCTCCCATTAATCCCTGATGTAAAACATATTCAATTTAATGATGAAGCTGATCTTTCTCAAATTACGGAAAATACAGCTGCTGTGATATTAGAAACTATTCAAGGAGGCGCAGGCTTTATTCAACCCACAAATGATTACTTGCAAAAAGTCCAAAAGCGCTGTAATGAAGTTGGTGCTGTTTTTATCTTGGATGAAATTCAACCTGGTATAGGAAGAACTGGTAAACTCTTTGGTTTTGAAAATTATAACTGCCAACCAGATATTGTTGTCACAGGAAAAGGTCTTGGAGGTGGTTTGCCTATCGGAGCATTTACAGCTTCAAAAGAGATGATGTACACATTAAGTGACAATCCTAAAATGGGACACATTACAACATTTGGTGGAAATCCTGTTATAGCTGCTGCTGCTTTAGCGACATTAAAGGAAATAACATCCTCTAACCTAATGACTGAAGCTTTAGAAAAAGAAAAATTGGTAAGACAACATCTTCAGCATAAACACATTAAAGACATACGAGGCAAAGGATTAATGTTGGCTGCAATAACTGAACATGCTGACATAACAAACCAAGCTATATTAAAAAGTCAAGAAGAAGGTTTAATTCTTTTTTGGCTACTTTTTGAACCAAAAGCTATCAGAATTACCCCTCCTTTAACAATTTCTAATGAAGAACTTATTAAAGGTTGTAAGATAATCACTTCTATTTTAGATTCTATTTAATTCACCTAAACACATTTCAAATCACTGAATATCAGCTTAAAATTAATTTCAATTGAAGTTTTATTTCAATGTTAATTAATTTGTTAAAAACATTCAAGCAAAAATCTACAATGAACAATTGATAACAGTAAATTTATTCATGTGAATCATTAATCCGCTTATGCAATATAGTCACGACGACGAAAATTTATCTCTCACAAGGTTTGAATCGATGTTAAAAACAAACGATATTTTGTTCTTCGATTCTGACGAATTTGAAAACATCATCCATCACTATCTTGAAAATGGAAAAATGGCTTTAGCTAAAAGAGCTATCAAATTAGGTTTAGAACAACATCCTACTTCCATTAACCTAAGACTATTCAAAGTAGAGATTTTGGTGATTGAGAATAAATTTGCACAAGCCAATGAAATTTTAGAAATGCTTCACACATTAGAACCTAACAATGAAGAAATCTTCATTCAGAAAGCTAATGTTTTATCTAAACAAGATCATCACCAAGAAGCTATACAAACACTACTTATTGCTATTGGTATGTCTGGTACTCCAGAAGACGATGCCGATTTGTATGCTTTGGTCGGAATGGAATATTTGTTTTTAGATGAATTTGAAAATGCACTCATCTACTTTAAAAAATGTTTAGAAACTGATACTTCAGACTATTCTGCACTTCATAATATTGTGTATTGTTATGATTTCTTAAACAAAAATGATGAAGCTATCAGCTATCTCAATGAGTTTTTAGATTCTAACCCTTATTGCGAAGTCGCTTGGCATCAATTAGGCCGTCAATATTTTACTTTAAAAGAATACGCTAAAGCCAATGCTGCTTTTGAATTTGCTATTATATCAGACGATACTTTTGTAGGAGCATATATTGAAAAAGGTAAAGTTTTAGAAAAGCTGAAGCACTATGAAGATGCTATAGAAAACTATAAAATTACGCTTGCTTTAGAAGATCCAACCTCTTTTGCGCTTTTACGTATCGGTCATTGTTATGATAAGCTTGGACTTGAAGAGTTGGCTATTCAGTTCTTTAGAAAAACAGTTGATGAAGATCCTCTTTTAGACAAAGGGTGGATTGCGATAACTAAGTTTTACATGAAGCGCTTAAACTACCAAAAAGCACTTTATTATATCAATAAAGCTGTAAATATTGATGGTGAAAATGTGTTATACTGGAAACTCTATGCAACAATCAATAAGCGATTAAATTTTCTAGAAGAAGCCGAACGTGGTTATAAACGTTCTTTGGAATTGGGTAACTATGAATTAGAAACTTGGATTAACAGATCTGATATCTTAACTAGTTTAGGAGAATACCAAGGAGCTATTTTTAATTTAATTCAAGCAGCTGAGTTTTATCCTGAAAATGCTGAAATAGAATACCGTTTGGCAGGTCTATATTTTACAACTCACCAACAAGAGGAAGGCCGTTTTCATCTTAAAAATGCTACAAAACTGAATATTGATTACAGTTTTATAATTTCTGAGTTGTTCCCGAACCTAAATAACAAGCCTATGGTTAAGGCTATTATTTCTGAATCCAAAAGAACTTCCAACTAAAAAATCCATACCTTAGCAGTTCATTTTTTAGAACGAATGCAAAGACGATTTTTTGACTATTTAATCATAAGCCTTAAAGGTATTGCCATGGGCGCAGCCGATGTTGTACCTGGTGTTTCTGGTGGAACTATTGCTTTTATTTCTGGTATTTACGAAGAACTTATTGAGAGTATTGATAAAATTAGCCTAGAGGTTTTTAAAGTTTGGAAAACAGAAGGTTTTAAATCTGCTTGGAAATCTATAAACGGTAATTTTTTACTCGCGCTGTTTTCAGGTATTGCTATTAGTATTTTATCCTTAGCAAAGTTAATTAAATGGCTTCTTCATAACGAACCTATCTTACTTTGGTCATTTTTCTTCGGATTGGTTTTAGCTAGTATTTTATACATCGCAAAGCAAATTGAAGGCTGGTCTATAAAAATAATTTTAGCCATTGTTGCCACATCTATACTTTCATATTACATCACTTTAGCAGAACCTTTTGCCTCACCAGAAAGCCCTTTTTATTTATTGTTTTGTGGATTTATAGCCATTATAGCAATGATACTACCTGGTGTTTCTGGAGCTTTTATTTTATTGATACTTGGAGCTTATCAAACAGCTATTGATACTGTTAACGATTTAAGGGATGGCTTACTTCAAGGTAATATGGAACTTTTTAAGAATGCTCTTTTAAAGTTCTTTCTATTAGCTATTGGTGCTGTTGTTGGGATTAAAGTATTCTCAAAAGCTTTGAACTGGATGTTCAAACATCAAAAAAACTTGACTTTAGCTATTCTAACTGGTTTTATGATTGGCTCATTAAATAAAATATGGCCATGGAAAGAAGTGCTTAAAACCCGCATAAATTCTGAAGGAGAAGAAGTCACACTTCTCGATAAAAGCATACTTCCATCTTCATATGATGGAGACAACCAACTTATAATGGCTATTATTTTTATTGTCATCGGTTTTGCTGCAATTCTGATTTTAGAAAGCTTAGGAAAAAACAAAACTAAAGCCTAATGCAAAGTACCAGAACCCTTAAAGATCGTATTTTCTTGGTCATTAAAGGTCTGGCTATGGGAGCTGCTAACAAAGTTCCTGGTGTTTCTGGTGGTGTTGTAGCTTTTGTTGCTGGTTTTTACGAAGAGTTTATTTATTCTTTACAACGCGTAAACAACAAGGCTTTTAAACTGTTTTTCAATGGCAGGTTTAAAAGTTTCTACCGCTATATTAATGGTAAATTCCTAAGCCTTTTATTTCTAGGCATGATAGTGAGTTATTTTAGTATTTCAAAAGTACTAGACTATCTCATTGTTAACTATCAACTCTATGTTTGGAGTACTTTCTTTGGTATGATCTTAGGATCTATCTACTACATCAATAAAGATTTTAAACAATGGAACCAAAAAACAATAACAGCCTTAATTTTAGGAGCAGCTGTTGGTATAAGCATTAGCTTTTTGGATCCTGCAACCGAAAATGACAACCTCTTCTTTGTTTTTTTCTGCGGCATTATAAGTGTTTCTGGCATGACGCTTCCTGGTTTTTCAGGATCTTTCATTCTTATTTTATTGGGCAACTACGTCTTACTTTTGGTAGATTCTGTAAATGCACTTTATGATACCTTATTCGATATTATTAGTGGAGATTTTAGCTTTTGGCAAGACCAAGCCAGAATGCGAATGCTAAAAGTACTTGGTGTATTTACATTAGGTTCCGTTACTGGCTTGGTGACCTTCTCACATATTCTAAATTACATTCTACATCACTACAAAAATATAACCTTAGCAACCATTGTTGGCTTTATTATCGGTTCGCTTGGAGTAGTATGGCCTTGGAAGGAAACTATATACAAAACAAATTCTGAAGGTGCTTTTATTTTGGATTCCACTGGAGAACAAGTTATTGCAAATTACCAACGATTTTTACCCGAACTTAATACCCAAACATACATTGCAATTGCTTATATTGTCCTTGGAATCTTTATAATTTTAGGACTAGAATGGTATGGGCAAAGGACTAGACAAGTTAAAAACAAGTAAGTACGGATTAGTTGGTAGAAATATCTCTTACTCTTTTTCTAGAGCCTATTTTGCAGAAAAATTCAAGTCAGAAAATTTGCCTCATAGTTATGTTAACTTTGATTTAAAATCGATACATGAACTAGATGACATCATAAAAAACAATCCAGATCTAAAAGGCCTTAACGTTACTATTCCTTACAAAGAAGATGTTATTCCTTTATTAGACGATCTTAATAAACGTGCCAGAAAAATTGGTGCCGTTAATACAATTAAAATTACACGCTTTCAAAAACTCATCGGTTATAACACCGATTATTATGGTTTTAAAAACTCACTAAAACCTCATTTAAAAAAGCATCATAAAAGTGCATTAATTCTAGGAACTGGTGGAGCTTCAAAAGCTATAGCTCATGCTTTAAAAAAACTAAAAATAGATTTTGATTATGTTTCTAGAACCGAAAAAAAAGACGCCAAATTTTTATATACAGACCTTACACAAGAAATTATTGCCTCCTATTCCATTATAATTAACTGCACTCCAATTGGCACATTCCCTAAAGTAAATGAATGCCCTGACATTCCTTATGATGGTATTTCGGACAAACATATTCTTTATGATCTTATTTATAATCCTGAGCAAACCAAGTTTTTAAGCTGTGGAGATCTCAAAGGAGCTGTTACAATAAACGGATTGGAAATGCTAAAGCTTCAGGCTGAAAAATCCTGGGAAATCTGGAATAAGTAAGCCATTCCTTACATATTTGCCAAATTATCAAAATGCTTTGTATTTCAAACGCTTGTTAGTATCTTTAACTTCTAATAAATACATTGACATATGTCTGAGCACGATAACCTGCAAGATGCAGATGGAAAAAAAGAAGTAGAATCTACAGAAGCTACTCCAATACAAGAACCAACATCTAAAGTTGAAGAAAACACAGAGACAACTTCTAACGAAACCAAAGAAGTTGAAACTCCTGATGCACAAGAAGCAACACCGAAAAATGAAAATCATGTGGATGAGATTGATGCTTCAAATGCTGAGGATGCAGAAGATGAATCTAATAGTGAACGTCACCAATTAGAGGATAAAGATTACCATGCCATGACGATGAATCAGCTGGTAACTGAACTCAATAATCTACTAAGACGTCATAAAATTCAGACCATTTCAAAACATGTCAATGAAATAAAAGCTGAGTTTAACGCTAAATTTGGTGAACTTTTAGAGCAGAAAAAAGAAGAATTTATTGAGGATGGTGGTAATGAAATAGACTTCTATTACACCAATGATGAAAAAAAACTTTTCAATTCGCTTTACAAAGAATACAAACAATCTATAAGCGCTTACTATAAAGACCGTGAGCAATCGCTCAAACAAAATCTAGAAAACAGATTAGCTATTATAGAAGAAATAAAAGGCTTGCTTAATGTTGAAGAAAACATGGGTACCACTTACAAAACCTTTAAAGAGCTTCAAGAAAAATGGAGAAATGCTGGTCCTATTCCTAGAGACAAATACAATAATGCTTGGAACTCTTACCACCATCATGTAGAAAATTTCTATGATTTCTTACATCTTAATAATGATTTAAGAGATATGGACTTTAAGCACAACTATGAGCAAAAGTTAAAAATCATAGAACGTGCTGAGGAATTAGCTGCTGATGATAATGTAAATCGTGCCTTTAGAGAACTTCAAGTTCTTCACAAAATGTGGAAAGAAGAACTTGGGCCTGTTGGTAAAGAACATAGAGAAGAAATTTGGGAGCGTTTTAGCAATGCTACAAAAACTATCCATGATAAGCGACAAGCTTACTATGCTGACTTAGATAAAGCTTACGAGAAAAATCTAGAAAGAAAAGAGGAGATTATTGCCAATATCCTAGCAGTAGGCGAAGAGCAAATTAATTCTCATGGTGCTTGGCAAAAGAAAATTAAAGAAGTTGAAGCATTAAGAGAAGCTTTTTTCAACGCAGGAAAAGTGCCAATCAAAGTCAATGAAGCAACTTGGGCAAAGTTTAAGGATGCCGTTCGAAGCTTTAACCGTGGAAAAAATAAATTCTATAAAGACTTAAAGAAAGAACAATACGAAAATCTTCAGAAAAAGAGAGATTTAATAAAAATTGCTGAAGACAATATGGAAAGTGACGATTTTGAAACCATCACTCCATTGATGAAGAAAATTCAGAGTGATTGGAAAAAAATTGGTCATGTACCAAGACGTGATAGCGATAAAATCTGGAAGCAATTTAAGAAAGCTTGTAATCATTATTTTGATAGAATGCATGCACAGCGTAAAGCTGAAAACCAACATTTATACGATGCTTTTGACAAAAAAGTAAAACTTCTTGATGAACTTAAGGAGTTAAAACTATCAGACGATACCAAAACCAATGTAGAAACCCTAAAAGCAAAAATTGCTGAATGGAAAGAAATTGGTTATGTACCTCAAAATAAACGTTACATAGACGGAAAGTTTTATAAAGCTATTGATGACGCCTTCGATAAATTAAAGATGGACAAGTCTAAATTAGAGATGGTGAAATTTGAAAGTAAAATTGAAAACTTCTCTAGCGATGACAACGACACTAGACTACTAGATAACGAACAAAACTTCATCAGAAAACGTATTAGTGAGATAAAGGCTGAAATTAACCAACTTGAAAACAATTTACAGTTTTTCTCTAATGTAGATTCTGACAATCCTTTGGTAAAAGACGTTCATAAAAACATTGACAAGCATAAAAAAGAGCTTGATACCTGGAAGAAAAAATTATCTAAGGTTAGGGATATGTATGATGAGTAGATGGTTTTTTCAATTGAAAATTGGACATTACCCTTATTTTTTTAGGTAATTAAAAATGAATATAGAGGAGTTAAAATCTAATATTAAATGGTGGGAATCCAAAAGATGGGTCTTCAATGTTTTAGTTGGATTATCTGGGTTATTTGCCATCTTTAATTTTCTTGCTGAAAGCCAGTATAAATGGACTTTTGAAGACACAATTGGTGTATTAATTTGGGGAATTGGTGCCAACATTTTTTATTCCTTAGGTACACTATTAGAACTATTTGACTGGTATTATCTTGATAGCAAAATAGGAATAAAAAGTTTTAGATTATTTTTCTTTATTTCTGGTACATTTCTGAGTTGCATTTACACCTTTTGGTGCGTTTTGGTTTACTTCTTGGGTACTGCTTTTTGAAAAACATTATCATCAGAAAAAAGAGCTAAGCTTATGAAATCACTTAAAAAGTTATTAAATGGTTTCTATATTTTTTACTAATTCCGATTTCATATTTAATCTTTTCAATGATCTTATCTGTAATAACTATAGATAGAGAAAATTCAGATTTGGTTTCCAATAAATCCATTTATTTGAGTACTAACGGAGTTCATTTAGACATTGTAATACCTACTTATAACATTGATAAATCATTACTTTCGGGAATAAAGCATAGCGCATCTGACAACTATTTATCTTTTGGTTGGGAGACGAAAACTTTTATATCAATACACCTACTTGGGGAGATTTAACGTTTAACAATGCATTCAAAGGTATGTTCTTAAAAAGTTCAACATTGATGCATGTTACACAATATAAATCAAAACGATCTCATTGGATTGAAATAAAAATAAACGAGATAGAACTTCATAAACTGAACAACTATTTATATAACACATTTTTAAAAGATGACAACGGAATGAAGATTATTCTTGAAAACCAAGGCTATACTTCTATCGATAATTTTTATAAAGCAAAAGGGAGTTATTCTTGTTTTAAAACTTGCAATAGTTGGGTTAATTCAGGCTTTAAAGAAAGTGGGCTAAAGTCCTGTTTATGGACTCCATTTGATTTTAGTTTAATGAATAAATACAACTAAAACTTTAAAAAATCAAAACCCACCTGTTATCCACAGATGGGTTATGCCCTAACTAAACTAAATTAACCTTAATTACAACCGCTTAAATAATAATTAAGATTCCTACTAAGAATACAAAAGCTTTAAACTTTTATATACTCTATTTACGTAGGTAAATTCTGTTTGGATGTTTTGGATTTCGTTTTATGATTTTTTTAACATTTTGAACTTTAGAAACAAGTTCTAAATATCAAAAATATAGTATTAAAGTGACTTAGCTTCTTCCCAAAATGTATCCATTTCAGCAAGCGACATATCTTTTAAAGATTTCCCTAAATCCTTAGCTTTTCCTTCTAAATATTGAAAGCGCTTTATGAATTTTTTATTGGTACGCTCTAGAGCGTTTTCAGGGTTTACTTTCAAAAAACGTGCGTAGTTAATCATTGAAAAAAGTACATCACCAAATTCACTTTCAATAGTATCTTGGTTACCGTTTGCTATTTCTGCTTTTAATTCAGCTAGCTCCTCTTCTACTTTTTCAAAAACTTGTTCTGGCTGTTCCCAATCAAAACCAACACCTGCAACTTTATCTTGTATACGGTTAGCTTTTACCATTGCTGGCAGACTTTTAGGCACGCCTTCTAGCACACTCTTTTTACCCTCCTTAAGTTTAAGCTGTTCCCAATTGCGTTTTACATCTTCTTCATTTTCTACCTTTACATCTCCATAAATATGAGGATGGCGCTCTACAAGTTTATCACAAATGCTATTACAGACATCAGCAATATCGAAGTCTTTGGTTTCGCTTCCAATTTTAGAATAGAATACAATATGCAATAAAACATCACCCAACTCTTTTTTAACCTCATCAAGGTCATTATCCAAAATAGCATCGCCAAGTTCGTAAACTTCTTCAATGGTAAGATGACGTAACGATTCCATAGTCTGTTTTTTATCCCAAGGACATTGCTCTCGCAACTCGTCCATGATAATTAACAAACGCTCAAAGGCTTTTAGTTGGGTGGCTTTGTCAAGCATGCTATTCTTCTTCGTCAGAAGTTTTAGTAGTTTCTTCTTCAGCTTCTAATGAAGCTAAAAGATCATTTTTTTGAAGAATATTATACCACTGAATAACTTTCTTTATATCCGAAGCATAAACTCTATCTTCGTCATACTCTGGTAAAACTTCAAAGAAAAATTCTTCAAGTTTTATTTTACTGTCTTTATGACTTATAGATGTTTGCGCGCCATTTTCTTTCTCTTTAATACTTTTAAGAACTTCTCTTAAAGGCACTTCCTCAGTTAAAGTGTAAATAGCAATTTCGCTAAGTATACTAATGTTGCTATGCGCACCAACAGTGATACGTTTTTTATCTATTAAAGATTCTACAACAGCACCTGTTCTGGTCTGCGTTACGATTTGGTATAATCCTGGTTTTCCAGAAATTGATAAAATTTTATCTAAACTCATAAATTCTTTATTAGCGTTTTTTGCTCATGGCAGGAAAACGCATTTTATAGTCAATTCTTATTTTTCCTTTTGAAATATTGGTTAGTTTACCTTTAATCAATCGCTTTTTAAAAGACGATAATTTATCCGTAAACAGTATACCTTCAATATGATCGTACTCATGTTGAATAACTCTAGCGATTAAACCGTCATACTCTTCAACATAGGTATCAAAATTTTCATCTTGGTATTGAATTTTAATTTTTGGCTTTCTAAAAACATCTTCCCTAACATCAGGTATGCTTAAACAACCTTCGTTAAAAGCCCACTCATCACCTTCTTCCTCTAAAATCTGAGCGTTGATAAAGGTTTTTTTGAAATCTTTCATCTGCTTTCTTTCTTTTTCAGAAAGATCCTCATCTTCAGCAAATGGAGACGTATCTACCATAAACATACGAATTGGCAAACCTACCTGTGGTGCAGCCAAACCTACACCGAATGCTCCATACATGGTTTCGTACATGTTTTCAATAAGTTCGTTAAGCTTAGGGTAATCTTTATCAATATCCTTAGCTTGTTTCTTTAAAACAGCATCGCCATAGGCAACGATTGGTAAAATCATAATTCGTTAATTTTCGGGTGCAAAAGTACAATTCTTATTTAAGATTGAGAAGCCAAATAACTCTGTAAAATCAAAGTGGCACTAATTTCGTCTACCAATGCTTTATTCTGTCTTTGTTTTTTCTTCAATCCACTATCAATCATGGTCTGAAATGCCATTTTTGAAGTAAAACGTTCATCAACACGTTCTACCGGAATCGATGGTATTTCCTTATTCAATTTTTCTAAAAACTTTTGAATAAATACTTCACTTTCAGAAACAGTGTTATCCATTTGCTTAGGTTCACCTACAACAAATTTTTCAACGTTCTCTGTTGAAATATAATTTTTTAAAAATGGTAAAAGTTCATTGGTGTTTACTGTTGTTAGTCCTGAAGCAATTATCTGCATTTCGTCCGTAACAGCAATTCCTGTTCGTTTTGTACCGTAATCAATGGCTAAAATTCTTCCCATAGGCTACAAAGATACGTTGAAGTTATGTAATGAAAAAAACGCTTCTCAATGACAAGAAGCGTTTTTCTGAAATTAGCTATTAATTAAGTTCTGAATTTATTACCCTCTAACTTAATAAAATCAGTTATTAATCTATTTTAAGACACCTTATAATCTCTAAGGTCACATTTTCTTTTAAGAAAACTCCTCAAAAAATGGGGTGAGGAGTTTTCGGAATTAGCTATTAATTAAATTCTCGGACGTATTTATTTAGATAAATCATCCTTCTTTTAATTATAGTTTAGACACTACTATTTTTAATTGGTCACATTTTTTTTGAAAAGAATTTTAGCTTCAGTTATTATAGAGGTATCTTTGGCATTTAAATGCAATTAACAGATGGAACAAGTAAAAACAATTATAGAAAGTGCTTGGGAAGACCGTTCTCAACTAAAAAATAAAGTTACCATTGATGCTATAAGAAGCGTCATAGAGCTTATTGATGCAGGAACACTTAGAGTTGCCGAACCAACAGAAAATGGTTGGCAAGTTAATGAGTGGGTAAAAAAAGCTGTGGTACTTTATTTCCCTATTCAGCAAATGGAAACTATGGAAGTTGGTATTTTTGAATACCATGATAAAATTCCACTTAAACGCAATTATGCCGAAAAAGGAATTAGAGTTGTTCCGCATGCTGTAGCTAGACATGGAGCTTATATTTCTTCTGGTACTATTCTTATGCCAAGTTACGTAAATATTGGTGCTTATGTTGATGAAGGTACGATGGTAGATACTTGGGCAACAGTTGGTAGTTGTGCACAGATTGGTAAGAATGTTCACCTTTCTGGAGGTGTTGGTATTGGAGGAGTTTTAGAGCCTTTACAAGCTGCACCTGTAATTATAGAAGATGGTGCTTTTATTGGTAGTCGTTGTATTGTTGTTGAAGGTGTACGTGTAGAAAAAGAAGCTGTATTAGGCGCAAATGTAGTACTAACTATGAGTACAAAAATAATTGATGTTACAGGAGATGAACCTGTTGAAACAAAAGGAGTTGTTCCTGCACGTTCGGTTGTAATTCCTGGAAGTTACACTAAGAAATTTGCTGCTGGAGAATACCAAGTCCCTTGTGCTTTGATTATTGGAAAACGTAAAGAAAGTACAGATAAAAAAACATCGCTTAATGATGCTTTACGTGAATATGATGTAGCGGTTTAATCTAAATGCTATAAAAACATATATAAAACCAAATTCCTTATTTGAATACTTCTTTTTTGGAATTTGGTTTTTATTATTTGTAATTTGAATTTTCAAGATGAAAATTTTAATCATACAACAAAAAATGATTGGTGATGTTTTAGCTACAAGCATTTTGTTTGAAGCTATAAAAAACATCTATCCAAATTCGGAATTACACTATGTAATTAATTCGCACACATACCCTGTTGTAGAAAACAATCCTTTTATTGATAAGTTTCATTTTTTTACTCCTGAACATGAAAAAAGTAAAAGGAAACTTTTCAAATTGGCTAAACAACTTCGTAAAGAAAAATTTAATGCTGTAATTGATGTTTACTCTAAGTTTTCGAGTAATTTTATTTCACTAATTTCGGGAGCAAACACAAGGATTTCTAAGCATAAGTCTTACACTTCTTTTGTTTATACGGATACGTTTAAAGATAAAGCTACACCGAAATCTAACGCTGGTCTGGCTATAGAGAATAGATTACAACTCTTAGAACCATTAGGCATTAATCCTTCAAATATTGTAAGACCGAAAATTTATCTTTCAGATTCAGAGAAAAATGATGCTAAAAGTTTTCTAGAAAACCATAATATAGATTTAAACAAACCTCTTTATATGATAGGCGTTTTGGGTAGCGGAGCTAGTAAAACCTATCCATTTGAATATATGGCTAAGGTAATCGACTCAATAATTGACGAGCAACCTGAAAGTCAAATATTATTCAACTACATTCCAAAACAAGAAGCTGATGCCAAAGCTATTCTTGAGTTATGTTCACCTAAAACCAAAGCACAAATTCATTTTGAAGTTTTTGGAAAAAGTCTCAGAGATTTTATGGCTATTACCTCGCATTGTAATGCTTTGATCGGTAATGAAGGTGGTGCAATAAATATGGCTAAAGCTTTAAGTATTTCAACATTCACCATTTTTTCGCCTTGGATAAAAAAAGAAGCTTGGAATATGTTTGATGATGGTGAAAAGCATGTTTCCGTTCACCTCAAAGATTATGAGAGCCAGCAGTATTCAGAAATCAATCATCCTAAAGAATTAAAATCGGAAGCTTCGGAACTGTATTTAAAATTTAAACCTTCTTATTTTGAAGAAGAATTAGTTCACTTTTTAAATCGAGTCTAGAAATTAACCTTTCTTAATACCGTATTCGGTCCACTTTAAATTTTCTTTCTTCACCTTCGCTCTAATAGCTAGGTTACGATCTAAGGATTCTTGTGTTTTATAACCACGTGCATGATCTAGATGTAGACAAATAGCTTTGTATCTTATTTGTTTGGTTTTAATACCACTGTTTACCAAACGCTCACCCAATTCTCTGTCTGGCCCACCATATTGCATACGTTCGTCATAACCGTTTATGGCAATTAAATCAGACTTCCAAGCAGAAGAATTACAATTATTAAATGTAGCTCCTGTTGGTGTTAATACATTTAAGAAGTTTGCCAATCCATTTTTAGCCGAAAGTTTTAGTTTGTTTTTTCCACTAAGATTACCTTGTTCTTCAAGCCATTTAACTTCAAAACATCGTTTAGATTTTATATCATCTTCTGCAATTGTTTCACTAATATCCATTGGCAATTTACAGTAACCACCAGATAAAAAGAAACCTTTTTCGGCATTCTTAGCATGAGTTTCTACAAAATCTTCACGAGGAATACAATCTCCATCAGTGAATAAAATGTATTCATTTTTAGCCATAACAATAGCTTCATTTAATATTTTTTGACGTCTATATCCTTCGTCTTCGTGCCATGCATGTGTGATTTCTACAGGATAATTTTCCTTAAACTTATCTATGAGTTCTTTGGTTTCGTTTGTAGAACCATCATCAGCAATTATGATATCAAAATCTTTATAGGTTTGAACACTATAACCATACAATACCTTTTCTAACCAATCGGTTTTATTATATGTGGCAATTATTACGGTAATTTTTGGAAATACCATAGTTTATTTCTAAATATTAATTTATTGACATAATAGTCCATTCAAATACCATCCATTTACTAATTTATTATACTCAAGACTACTAATTTTACAAATGTATGAAAATAGCGTGTTCATTTTATAAATAAAAGTAATTACACCTTATTTGAATTTAATAAGAAAAATAATATATGTAAATTAATTACTTTTGATTTTTGTTTTCTAAAACTCATACTCAATATGCAAAAACTGACTGCATTAATTCCTACAGGCAATGAAATCCATAATATAGAAGATGTTATTAAATCTGTCAATTTTGCCGATGAAATTTTAATTGTAGACAGCTTTAGCACTGATGGCACTTATGAGAAATCACTAGATTTAGCGACTAATGTAATACAAAGAAATTACGAATATTCTGCTTCACAAAAAAATTGGGCAATCCCACAAGCCAAGCACGAGTGGATATTACTAGTAGATGCTGATGAGCGTGTAACAAGTGAGCTAAAACAAGAGATTATCTCATTACTAAAAGAGCCCAAAAAAGATGTTGTCGCCTATTGGATAGGTCGCGAAAATCATTTTATGGGACAAAAAGTAAAATATAGTGGATGGAGAAATGATAAGGTTATTCGTTTATTTAAGAGAGATTATTGTTCTTACGAAGATAAACGAGTACATTCTGAAATTATAGCTAATGGTAAAGTTCAATTTCTTCAGAATAAGCTATACCATAATACTTATGTAACTTTTGATAAGTATATTGAAAAAATGAACAGATATGCTGATTGGCAAGCTAGAGATTACGATAAACGTACAGGCAAATTAACACCTTATCATTTCATAATTAAACCTTTTTGGGGATTTTTTAAACATTATATTTTACAAAGTGGTTTTAGAGATGGTGTCATCGGATTAACAATAGGATACATACAAGGATATGTAGTTTTTATAAGATATGTAAAGCTATGGTTATTAAGGAGAAATTTGAAGTAATTAATTTTTAGAGAAGCATTTTCAATTAAAAAATATAAAAGATTATTTTGCCTTCTTTCTCCAAAAAAAATATTTCTTTTTAAAAGCTTCCTTCTTTTTAAATCCAGATGAGAATTTTTCTGAAAAATAAAACATTCGTTCTCGTACTTCTACATGAGGTTTATTGATGAGCTTAGCATATTCATCACTAATGATATCTAACATATAATCTTTTGGTGATAATCGTGCAAAATTTGCTAATCGTTCATCAAGAGATAAGTTTTTAAATTCCATTCGGTTAAGGTCTACTAAGTAAAATTCGTAACCTGTAGCTGTTTTTCTTATAAGTGTATTACCTGGTGAGTGATCTAAAAAATGGATACCTTTTTCATGAAGTTCAAACGTAAACCTTGTAAACTCTCTCAAAATACTTTCATAATTCTCACACTTTGGTTCTCTTATAAGTTTTCGAATTGTAAAATCGTATTCCAGCTGTTTACTTATATAATAACTTTTCCCGAAAGTTAGTGGTGAGGTATATTCTACGTAAGCTTCTGGCGAAGGTGTTAGAATTCCCGAATCTAGTAAACGCTGGCCATAAAGAAATGATCGTTCTGCCTTACTTTTTCTAAAAAAACGATAGACAATTTTATTAACTAGATTAGGAATCTTAAATTCCTTGATATTATACCGTTGTCCATCAATCGTTAGAATTTTAATGACGTTACGGTAACCATTACCTATCATTTCTCCTTCATGGTCAAAATTCTCAATAGCTTTCATTAAGCTATCTTTTGACAAGGCTGAGTCTTTATGTATTTTAATGGTTACTGACATAGGTTAAAACATATCTAACAATGATTTGCAAAAGTAGGTATTTATAGCGTGCCTTTCAAATTAGCAAACTAAGGATGTAGAAATATTATTTCTTTAAATTTGTCTATCAAATAACAGCAAGAAGATGTTTAAACACTATCTCATTACACGTTTTAATCTCAAAAATAAAAATTGGGAGGTAACTAAAAATAACGAAACGCTTTTAACACGTGAATGGATGACACATCGCATTGGCTTGTTTAGCAATTTCTGCCTACCTTCTGTTGCTAACCAAAGTAATACTAAGTTTGAATGGCTATTGTTTTTTGACACAAGTACAGATTCTGATTTTAAGGATGAAATAAAAACTTTACTAAAACCTTTTTCGCATTTTAAATCCTTTTATATTGATGGCATGGACGCTTTTCACTCTTCCATCAAACAGCATATTGAAGAAGATAGCAAAGGTAGTCAATACATCATCACCTCTCGTATAGATAATGATGACTGTATTCATAAAGATTATATCGGCACAATTCAAGAGCAATTTAAGTCACAAAATTTTATGGCTATTGATGTTTTAAAAGGCTATTCGCTTCAAATTTCACCTGAAATAATGCTAGGTAAAAAAGAGCATATTTTTAACCCTTTTATAAGTCTTATCGAAAAAAATGAAGCTCCAAAAACAGTTTGGTTTAGCGATCATAATATGTGGAAAAAAGAATCGAGACGTGTTGAAATTTCAAACAAACGTCTTTGGATGTCTATAATACACGAAAAAAATAAAGTCAATGAATTTGATGGTTATGACAATGTAGATTGGGACGATATAAAAACTCAGTTCATGGTATCTGAAACTATTGAAGAAAAAATATCTAACAAGATTATTCCGCATAAAAAATGGCGAAAATTAAGCCTAAAGAATAAGCTCTACGTTAATTATGTTCTTGCCAGTAAAAAGTTTAAAAAAGCCTTAGGTCTCTATAAAATAAAGTAACTTGAAAGCCTTACTTTTGCTTTGCTAAAAACAATTTAAATGCGGTTAATACAATTTACAGCCTCTAATGGTTGGCGTGGTCACGAACAAAAAATCATTTATTTATATGAAGCTTTTAAAGCAGAAGGTTATGTGGAAGACCAATGGATTGTTTGCCCTATAGGCTCGGAAGTAGAACGCATTGCAACAGAAAAAGGCATGCAAGTAATTCCTTTTGAATACAAATCTGAATACAGTTTATCTTACGCAAAAGAATTTAAAAAGTTAGCCGAAGAAAAACAAGCTTCGGTAATTTTCATTCATAGCAGTAAAGCACATACTATAGCGGTTTTAGCACATTTTTTATTCGGAATGAAAGTACCTCTTGTACTTTGTAGAACACTAATAAAACGAGTAGATACCAATTTTTTCAGAAAGTGGAAATACAATTACAAAGGCATAAAAAAAATTATTTGTGTCTCTCAACCTGTTATAGAATCTTTAAAATTTGCAGTAAAAGATCATAATAAATTCACCGTAATTGGTAGTGTTACTGATGTAAATAAATTTAAAAAGCAAGAAGGCACCGGAATTTTACATGAAGAATTCAACATTCCAAAAGACTATAAAATAATTGGGAATATTGCCGAATTCACAGGTTTCAAAGATCATTATACTTGGGTAGATACTGTTGAAATTTTAGTTAAAGAAAATGCTATTAAAGCCAAATATATACTTGTTGGTAAAGGCAGTATGGAGCAAGACATCAAGAATTATGTAGAAGAAAAAGACCTAACAGAACACATTATTTTTACAGGTTTTAGAAGAGATGTTCCTGAAATTTTACCAGAATTTGATTTATTCTTATTCACTTCAAATAATGAACCTACAGGAGGAGTTCTTTTAGAATCTTATGCTTGTAAAGTTCCTATTGTAGCTGCCGATGCTGGAGGTATTTCTGAAGTTATTGTAGATGGCGAAACCGGTCTTTTAGCCAAGGTAGGCAATCCCAAAGATTTTGCAGAAAAAGTAAGTTTACTAATGCATAACGAAAACCTACAAGATAAATTTACCAAAAAAGGATATCAATATTTATTAGATAACTTTACCAAAAAAGTTATTGCTAAGAAAATGTATGATGAGTTATCTAAGCACGAAATAAATTAAGTATGAAAATCCTGTTTTTCACTAATGAATACTCACATACTAAATTACCTAATTCTGGTGGTGTAGGCTCTTTTTTAAAAATAATGAGCGAATCATTATCAAAGCAAGGACATGACATCTTTGTTTATGGCTTTTCTAAAAAACCTATAGAATTTAAAGACAAAGGCATTCATTTTAAATTCATAAAAAAGTACTCTAAACAATTTCGTTTTAACGAATTTATTAGATCTTCAGCTTCAAAGCTCGGACACAAAAAAGCTAACCTGAATTTTCTCATCAAAGAAAGAAAGTATTATGCCAAAAAGTTAAAAACCCACTGTAGAAAAAACAATATTGATATTATTGAGTCCTTTGTTTTTAACGGTTATACAGCATATTGGGATAACAGTACGCCTTTAGTTCTAAGATTTCATGGATCTAGAGGGTTTTGGCATTATTATTTGGGTGCTGAGAAAGATGAATTTAAAATTGAAATGGAACAAATAGCTTTAAAAAAAACAAAACACCTTATTGCTGTTTCAAAATTCTCAGCAGATGCTGTAAAGAAAATTTACAACATCAACATTCAGAATGTAATATATAATGGAATTGATTCTAGTTTTTTTGCTCCAGATGAGAAGAAATTCGATACAAAGAAACAATCTATATTTTATTTTGGAACAATTTCAAAAGCCAAAGGAGTTGATATTTTATGTGATGTATTTAATAGTATTTCTTTAAATTTCCCAGATGCAACTCTTCACCTCATTGGCAGAGGGCAAAATTACTGGGAACACCTATCAAAAGAAGTACTCACATCAAATGCTTTAAAGAAAACCACATACTACGGGCCAAAAAACCCAAGAGAACTAACAAGCCTACTTCAAGAAGCTAATATTTGTGTTTTCCCTTCTTTAAATGAAAATTTTAGTCTTGCAATAGAGGAAGCTATGTCATTGAAAAAAATTGTTATTGCTTCTGATATTCCTGCTTTTAAAGAAATTATTAATCATGGTGAGAATGGACTTATAGCTCATCATAAGAAAGATTATATAACTTTAATAAGTTATATTTTTAAATCGCCAGAAAGTTATAGTCCAATCGCGGTTAAAGCCAGAGAAGATATTCTCGAAAATTATACAAAGGAAAAAATGGTGGCTCAAACCCTTACTTTATATAAGAGTATTCTATCAAATAAATTTTAATAATCTAAAAATTAAGTTGTCATAAATCCTTTTGATTATACATGCCCTAAATTGTATCTTTGCAAAACCATTTTAGTGGGTAAAGTATGACACACAAAACAGCTCTAAAACACCTAATTTTTAAAATCATTTCTCAATCTGCTGAAGAATTGCAGCTAGATTGTTATGTGATTGGTGGCTTTGTACGCGATTATTTATTAGAGCGCGGAGATGCCAAAGATATAGATGTGGTTGCTGTTGGCAGTGGTATTGAATTGGCGCAACAAGTTTCTAAAAACATAGAAACCAATCCTAAGGTTCAAATATTTAAAACCTATGGTACAGCAATGTTGCGTTATGATGATATTGAAGTTGAATTTGTAGGTGCTCGTAAAGAAAGTTATCGTGAAAATAGTAGAAATCCTGTTGTTGAAAATGGAACTCTACAAGACGACCAAAATCGTCGTGACTTTACCATTAACGCTTTAGCATTAAGCCTCAATAAAGCTAATTTTGGTGAACTATTAGATCCTTTTAATGGAATAGCTGATTTAGATAAAGGTATTATAAGAACACCTTTAGATCCCGATATAACCTATAGTGACGATCCTCTTAGAATGATGCGTGCTATTCGTTTTGCAACGCAATTAAATTTCAAAATTGAAGAGCAGTCTCTTAAAGCTATTGCAGATAATAAAGATCGTATAAAAATTATCACCAAAGAGCGTATTGTTACCGAAATCAATAAAATTCTAGATAGTCAAAAACCTTCTATCGGTTTTTTATTGTTAGAAAAAACAGGGCTTTTAGATTATATTCTTCCAGAACTTATAGCACTCAAAGGTATTGATGAAGTTGAAGGCCAACGTCACAAAGATAATTTTTACCATACGCTTGAAGTGGTTGACAATATTTGTGAAACCACTGACAACCTTTGGTTGCGTTGGGCAGCCTTACTTCATGATATTGGAAAAGCTCCTACCAAGAAGTTTAGCAAAAAAGTAGGCTGGACTTTTCATGGCCATGAATTCGTTGGATCTAAAATGGTTTACAAGCTTTTCAAAAGATTAAAAATGCCATTGAATGACAAAATGAAGTTTGTTCAGAAAATGGTACTTATGAGTTCTAGACCAATTGTTTTAGCAACTGAAGTTACAGATTCTGCTGTTCGTCGTTTGGTCTTTGATGCTGGTGATAATGTAGAAGATTTAATGACACTATGTGAAGCTGATATTACTACAAAAAACCCTAAAAAATTCAAGAAATACCATAACAACTTTAAACTCGTAAGAGATAAAATTGTTGAAGTAGAAGAACGTGATAAAGTACGTAATTTTCAACCTCCTGTTTCTGGTGAAGAGATTATGAAAACTTTCAATCTCAAACCTTCTAAAGAAATTGGAATTATAAAAGAAGCCATTAAAGAGGCTATTCTTGAAGGTGAAATACCAAATGAACACGAAGCCGCTTATCAGTTGATGCTAGATAAGGGAAAAAAACTGGGTTTATCTATCAAGGATATATAAAATTCATAAGAAAGGCTAATGAAAAAAGACAATAAAGCCGTTATATATTGGCTACTTACAGGTTGTATTTTAATTTTTATTATGGTTATTGTAGGAGGCATTACTAGACTTACACATTCTGGGCTTTCTATTTCTAACTACAAACTTATCTCAGGAACAATTCCTCCAATGAATGACCTAGAGTGGCAAGAAGCCTTTGAGCTATATAAACAATACCCTGAATATCAAAAGTTGAATAACCATTTCACATTAGAGGATTTTAAGGATATTTATTTTTGGGAATGGATCCATCGTGTTATTGGTCGTTTTATTGGTTTAGTTTTTATACTTCCTTTTTTATACTTCTTAATACGAAAACAGCTTACTAAAGCCACGATCAAAAAATCTATCATCTTACTAATAATGGGTGGTTTCCAAGGTTTTTTAGGGTGGTATATGGTAAAAAGCGGATTAGTTGACAGACCAGATGTAAGTCATTTTAGATTGGCCGCGCATCTTACCACAGCGTTTTTAACTTTCGCTTACACGTTTTGGGTCGCATTGGATTTAATGTTTCCAAATAAAAAGAGTATAGATAAAAAACTCAGAAACTTTATAAGAATTGGTCTCGTAGTTCTTGTTTTACAGATTATTTATGGTGCTTTTGTTGCTGGTTTAGATGCTGGTTGGATTCATAACCATTGGCCATTTATGAACGAAGGTAAACTGATGCACGAAACCGTTTACACAGAACACACGCCAACTTATCTCAATTTTGTTGAGGGCAAAAGTGGTGTGCAGTTTGTACACAGAACTTTAGCTTATGTGGTAGTTATTTTTGTTCTTGCAATTTATTACAAAGCCAAAAAAACAACTTTAACACCTCTGCAAAACAAAGGAGTAAACGGTTTAATGATAATGGTTGGTGTTCAGTTTTTACTAGGAGTTTTAACTATTCTATTAGCCGTACCTGTTTGGCTTGGAGTAGCCCATCAGGTTGGTGCTTTTGTTTTATTAAGTTTAATGACATTTACATTACATCGTTTTTCTAAATAATCAAATTTCAATTAAATTTGCAGCATGATATACAGATTTAGAGTTATACTAGATAACGATACAGAAGACGACGTTTTTCGTGATTTAGAAATCCGTGAAACCGATACAATGGAAGACCTTCACAACATCATTACTCAATCTTTTGGTTTTGATGGTATGGAAATGGCTTCTTTTTATATAAGTGATGACGAATGGAATCAAGGTGAGGAAATCGCTATGATGGACATGAGTGAAGCTGGAAATGAAGTAAAAATGATGAATGAAACCATCATTAAAGATATTGTGCATGAAGCTTCACCTAAATTGATATACGTTTACGATTTTTTAAGTATGTGGACATTTTATGTTGAACTTGCTGAAATTGTAGAAGAAGCGCAAGGTACAGACTACCCAAACCTAATGTTTGTACACGGACAAATTCCTGATGAAGCTCCAGATAAATCTTTTGAAGCTGAAGATGATGATGCCTTCAATGAGTTTGATGACGATCTAGATATCGATGACTACGATAGTTTAGATTTTGATGAAAACTGGAACTAACTAGAAACTAAAAGAAATTTTTCATATTAATGCCTTGGTAATTTCGTCTCACGAAATCTAAGGCATTTTTTAGTACCGCTCCCATATTCTTACTACGTCTGAATTCAAGATCGTTAGTATAATTATAAATTTCTTCCTTCAGCATTTCTATATGTTTTGGTATAGAAATAACGTCATCTTCCATACAATCTATTAACTCTGTAATCCTATCATGATAACTTATCATACGACGTGCTACAATAGAGCGTTCCTCTATTTTATACTGATCTATGGATTCTTTTTGAATCTTTTCACGCACTAGCTCAACCATTTTAAAGTTTTCCTTAAAAAATTGAGGTCGATATATTTTAAGCTTTCCTTCATAACTCTGTTGGTCAAAATCTATCGCCCGAATTTTAAAAACCACATGGTCAAAATCGTGTGTTGGCACAATCACGTAGTTGTAAGATCGCATATCTCCCAAAAGTCTAATCATACAACGCTCATTAAACTTCACAAACTCTTTGGCAATTTGAGATTTTTCTGAAGGACTGCACTCTGGCAACATATTCTTTATAAACTCATCACCAGGAATCCCAGCAATATGTTCTTCTATTAAAGTATCCTTATACACCAAAAAGTTAAGATTATAAGGAGATAACATATGCTCCAACTCCAACCCATATACACGTGAGGCATCAGCTTTTTTTACATAAAAATAGGTGTAGTTGTCATTCAGAATATTCCTAACTTTTACACGGAAAGGTTTTGAATTTCCGAACGTACAGTAATCAATGGCATCAACAC
Source organism: Winogradskyella sp. SYSU M77433 (assembly GCF_029911945.1). Taxonomy (NCBI): domain Bacteria; kingdom Pseudomonadati; phylum Bacteroidota; class Flavobacteriia; order Flavobacteriales; family Flavobacteriaceae; genus Winogradskyella; species Winogradskyella sp. SYSU M77433. The sequence goes on from NZ_JARYTG010000001.1 coordinate 68,456, forward strand.
TAAGGTATTTAAAAATATGCTCGTTACCATCTGATATTAAAATGGAATAGACACGTTTTAGGCTTAAATCGATTTCTTCACGTTCAAATTCGTTATAATAAACCCTAACCCAAAGTGTATCCTCATCATTTTTATCATAAACCACAACAGACCCTTGAAAACGCAATAAATCATCATAAAATATTGGCAGTCTAATGTTTCTATTATAGACTTGTAGATAGTTATGCAGCCTTTCGCTTATTGGATAAGAAGGCTTCTTTTTTGAAATTTTTAAATCTTCCATAACAGTAAATTCATATCTAAAATAATCTTTTCTACTTTTATGATGTAACAATAACAGAATTAGTTCGTCATATTTTTAACTAATCAATCTATTTTTATTTTGGAGCCAATCCTTACAATCAATAACCTTACGAAAAAATTCGGCTATTTAACAGCCGTAAAAGACCTAAGTTTCACCATTAACAAAGGTAATGTCTATGGCATTTTGGGACCTAATGGCAGTGGTAAATCCACAACTTTGGGTATTGTACTTAATGTCGTTAACAAAACAAACGGAAACTTCCATTGGTTTGATGGTAATACCACTACGCATGATGCTTTAAAACGTGTTGGTGCTATTATAGAACGCCCAAACTTTTACCCTTACATGACAGCCGAGCAAAACCTAAAACTCGTTTGTAAGATAAAAGGAGTTGACCATAGTAAAATTGCTGAAAAATTAGAAGTTGTTGGTCTATTAGACCGAAAAGACCATAAGTTTAAAACCTATTCTCTTGGTATGAAGCAACGTTTAGCCATTGCCTCTGCTCTACTTAATGATCCTGAAATTTTAATTTTGGATGAACCTACTAATGGTCTAGACCCTCAGGGTATTCATCAAATTCGCCAGATTATTAAGGATATTGCTGCAGACGGCACTACCATACTTTTAGCCTCTCATTTATTAGATGAAGTTGAAAAAGTATGTTCTCATGTTGTGGTTTTACGAAAAGGTGAAAAACTGTATTCTGGCCGTGTTGACGAGATGATAAACAGTTATGGTTTCTTTGAATTAAAAACTGAAAAACATGATGAGCTCCTTAAATTATTAGAGGATAATTCAGATTTCGGAAAAATAAAAGTAGAAGGTGAACTCATAACAGCATTTTTAAACGAACCAATGTCTGCTTCAGAATTTAATAGGTTGATGTTTGAAAAGGGCATTGTGCTTTCACATCTTGTAAAACGAAAAGAAAGCTTAGAGGAACAGTTTTTACAACTTACCGACAACCTTAACTAAAATCAATCAAAAACAATAATTCTAGTAATTTCAGAATTACCAATCCAATCCAATTATGTTACGTCTTATACAATTAGAATTACAAAAACTTTGGCTTAACCGCACAAGTAAAGTCCTGATTTTTATATCATTTATTTTACCATTTACAGTTTTAGTATTATCCTCTATAAAAATTAACTTTTTCGGTTTTTTCACTTTAGAATTAGGAGAACTTGGAATTTTTAATTTTCCAATAATTTGGCATATAACTACATTTTTCGCTTCATATTTTAAATTTTTCTTTGCCATTGTAGTAGTAAGTATGATTGGTAATGAGTACAGTAACAAAACTCTTAAACAGAATCTTATTGACGGCTTAAGCAAAAAAGAATTTATTCTATCTAAGTTTTATACGATTGTTTTCTTTTCAATATGTGCTACACTTCTTATCGGAATAGCTACATTTTTAATCGGACTTTACTATTCAAGTTATACAGAAGCTTCAATTATTTTCAGGGAAGTTGAGTTTTTATTAGCCTATTTTATGAAGTTAGTAGGCTTTTTCAGTTTATGTCTATTTTTTGGAATGTTATTAAAACGCTCTGCTTTTGCATTAGCATTCCTGTTTGTATTATATATTGTTGAATGGCTAGTATTTTGGGGAGCTTACGAAATTTTTGATAGCGCAGATAAAGCTTTTCAAGTAAAAAACTTTATGCCATTAGAATCGATGTACAAGCTAATAGACCAACCTATACAGCGAATTATAATGACTAAGTTTCCTGAAAAAACAGATATTGCTTATGATTATGCCGTGCATTGGTACGAAATAGCTATCGTACTTGGTTGGACTGCTATATTTATCTTTTTATCGTACAGATTATTAAAAAAGCGAGATTTATAATATCTTTAAAGCGATTGCTATTTTCTTACAACATTAACTGAGGAATTTTCAAGTTTTAGTTGTTATATAGCTAAACAAATGTGTTTGCTATTAGCCAAAATCGTTATGAAAAAGATATACTTTACGCTTCTTTCACTTATTATTTGTACCCCTATTTTTGCGCAGAATGAAGCCGCTTATTGGTATTTTGGACAAAATGCAGGTTTACGATTTGATGCTGACACAGGTAATGTTACTGCTTTAACCGATGGGCAAATAAGTACTCTAGAAGGTTGTACTTCCATATCTGATGCTAATGGTGATTTAATGCTTTATACAGATGGTAGAACTGTTTGGAATCGCAATCATCAAATTATGGCTAACGGAAATTATTTTGGTGGAACTGGTTTACTAGGCGATCCATCAAGTACGTCTTCTGGGCTTATAGTCCCAAAACCAGACGACCCAACAAAATATTACATTTTTACTGTTGACGAGCCTCATCATCAAAATGCAGCTGTTCATCCAAATCAGTTCACTGGATTTTATGATAGTGGTGGGTCCGTTCCCAGTCAAGATGACGGCTTCAACAATGGCTTTAATTATTCTTTAGTGGATATGACGCTAAACGGTGGTCTAGGAGATGTAGATCCTATAGAAAAAAATGTCCATTTAGTAACTTATGATACAACTAACCCTGAAGAAGTAAAGTTTAAATGTGCCGAAAAAATCACAGCTGTTAGGGCAGAAGATTGTTCTTCTTTCTGGGTGATTACACATTTTACCAGTTCATTTTATGCTTTTAAAATAGATGCTAATGGTGTAGATCCTAATCCAGTAATTTCAACTGTTGCACCAAATATTCCTATTTCTGGATACCGTCGCAATGCTTTAGGGTATCTTAAAGCTTCTCCTGATGGATCAAAAATAATTGTTGCTCATATGGGTGAAGCTACTGTAACTGCAGGTGATGCTGCCGGAAGTGTTCACTTATATGATTTTGATAACAGTACTGGAATTGTTTCTAATGGTATAGAACTCTATGGTACTGCAAATGGCGATAGTCCGTACGGTGTAGAATTTTCTGCTGAAAATAGAAAAGCTTACGCTACAATAGGATTAGGAGCAGCTGGAAATGGTGCGAGCCAAGTTGTACAATGGGATTTAGAGAGTAGCGACATTCCTTCTTCTATGCAAATTATTCATAGTTCTAGCACCACTAGTGCTGGTGCGCTTCAACTTGCAGCAGATAGGAAAATATATAGAGCTCAACTAAGTTTTACAGCTGCAGACGGATCTAATCGATTTTTAGGAATCATTCATAATCCTGAAGCTAATGGAACTGCTGCAAACTATGATGCGCAGGGCATTCTGTTAGATGTTACTGGGCTTAACCAAAATTTAAGTCAGATAGGTCTACCTCCCTTCATTCAATCTTTATTTAATTCTGAGATTGATATCATCAGAAATGATTTAAGCACAACTGAGCTTCGACTTTGTACTGGAGACAGCTACACACTTCAAGCAGATGACATAGCAACTGCAGATTATTTTTGGACATTTGATGGTAATCCATTAGCTGAGGACTCTCACGAATTATTTGTTGATACACCTGGATTTTATGAAGTCTACATTGAGCCTAACAATGGGGATTGTCCAATTATAGGAAGTGCAGTTGTTGGTGTCTATGAAATACCTGTAGCAAATAATTTAGCCAATGTTAATGTTTGTGATGGTGACATACATGACGGTATTTCTACGTTCGATTTTTCTTCTAAAAATTCCGAAGCTTTATTAAGTCAAGATCCTGCCGAACATAATGTTCGTTATTTTGAAAGTCTTGATGATGCCAATAATTTAGAAAATGAAATTGTTTTTCCTTACACCAATATTGAAAACCCACAGACTATATATGTAAGGGTTGATAATGTAGAAAACACCAACTGTTTTGATGTTAACAGTTTTCAACTTGAAGTTTATAGTACACCACAAATTGTACAATTGAATGATATTGAATTCTGTGATAATGAAGGTGATGCCATGGACGGTATTGCTACAATAGATTTAAATGTTCTTATTCCAGCAATTGCAGGAAGCCAAGAAAATGCAGAAGTTAGTTTTCACAGTTCACAGGAAGATGCAGATGATAATATATCTTCACTTCCTTTGAGTTATACCAATACATCCTCCCCTTTTAACGATACAATAGTTGTTAGAATAGAAAATTCAGAAAGTACTGATTGCTACAGCACCCAAAGCTTTGAAATTACTATTAATGATGCGCCTATAGCTAATGATATATCAATAATTCAATGTGATGAAGATGGTATTCCAGAAGGCTTTACTACATTCAATATTTTGGCTCATGAAGAAGAAGTGACAAATGGTAACACAAATTCAGAAGTTAAATATTATCTATCGGAAGACAATGCACAAAATGATATTAACGAATTGACCAACCCAGAAGCTTTCGATAACTTTTTCACCCCACAAATAATTTATACTAGAGTAACCAACACTACTACCGATTGTGTTAATTTTAGTGAAATTTCTTTGGAAATCAGTACTACTTCAATTAACAATGCTACTCTAGAACTCTGTGATACCGATGGCACTGAAGATGGTTTTATGAACTTTGATCTTTCGCAATCCGACGCTATTGTTCTGGCTGGTGCTCCCGTTGGACTAGATCTTCAATATTACGAAACTTATGAGGATGCACTGCTCGAAACCTTCCCTTTAACTTCTTCTTTTACCAATTCTATAGCTTATAACCAGACTATATATGCTCGTGTTGAAAATGCCAATGCTTGTTTTGGCATTAGTGAAATAGAACTTCGAGTTTTTGAGCTTCCTAATATTGAAACAGAAAACGAAACACTTTACTGTCTCAATTTTTTCCCTGAAACTATTGTTTTAGACGGAGGCATTCAAGAAGATCTGGCTAACAATTATCTTTACTCATGGTCTACAGGTGAAAATACTTCAACTATCGAAGTTAATGAAACAGGTACTTATACTGTTAGAGTAACAAATACAAATGGTTGTTTTAAAGATAGAACTATTAATGTACTACCCTCTAACATTGCCACTATTGAAAACATAGAAATCGTTGATGCCTCTTCAAATAATTCTATATCAGTGTTTGTTACTGGTGAAGGAGATTACGAATATGCCCTTGATAATGTAAACGGACCTTATCAAGACAGTCCTATTTTTGAAAACGTAGAACCTGGTTTTTATACAGTTTTTGTTAGAGATAAAAATAACTGTGGTATTGCCGAAGAACTCGTCTCGGTAATTGGATTTCCTAAGTTTTTTACACCAAACAACGATACTATAAACGATTTTTGGCAAGTCTATGGGATTTCTAATCAGTTCCAACAAAATTCAATAATTTATATCTTTGACCGTTACGGTAAGCTTCTTACCCAATTAGATCCTTTAGGACCTGGATGGGACGGAATGTACAACGGTAAAAAAATGCCTAGCAATGACTATTGGTTTAAGGTAACTCTAGAGGATGGCAGAACTTTTACAAGTCATTTTGCTTTGAAGCGCTAAGCAAAAATTGTAATTTAGACTTCATCTAAACCAACCCATTGAAAAAAATCAAGTACATACAGTTTCTCTTACTATTTGGTCTTTTTTTTCAGTCATCAGCTCAGGATATTTCGTTATTTCAACAATTTAACGGAAGATATGATTACCATGCTATTGGTAATACTCTAAATACAACTGAAAATGGTACCAACGGACCATGCACTATATTAACATCTTCTTCTGCTTCACTCAGCTTAAATAGTAATCAGAATGTTGTTGCCGCTTTCCTTTATTGGGCAGGTTCAGGAAATGGTGACTTTGATATTACATTAAACGGTGAATCTGTAACTGCTGAACGCACATTTAATGACGCTCTTGATAGTGCTCGTGTATTTTTTGCTGCATTTGCAGATGTTACAGATATAATTTTAGATCAAGGAAACACAAACTATACTGTATCAGATTTTGATTTAACTGCTGTTCTAAATTCATCTTATTGTGATACCGGAACAAATTTTGGAGGCTGGGCAATGACCATCATCTATGAAGACACAAGCTTACCCTTAAATCAATTGAATGTTTATGATGGTCTGCAAAGTGTCCCTACATTTCTAAGTATTACTTTAGATAACCTTAATGTTCTTGATAATGAAAATGCCAAGATAGGTTTTATAGCTTGGGAAGGAGATAGTTCCTTAGCTGTAAACGAACAATTAGCCATAAATGGTAATGTTATTAGTAATTTCCCATTAAATCCAGCTAATAATGCTTTTAATGGAACAAATAGTTTTACAGGTGCTACTGACTTATATAACATGGATATTGATGTTTATAATATTCAAAACAACATCAATATTGGTGACACTTCTGCAAGCATAACATTAACATCTGGTCAAGATTTCGTAATGATTAATAATATTATAACAGTACTAAACAGTCAATTACCAGATGCTACTATTATTGTTGACAATTATAGTGTTGATTGTGGTGACAATACTGTTCAGCTCTCTTTTACAATTAATAATTTTAATAGTACTGATGCACTACCAGCAAATACACCTATTTCCTTTTATGTAGATGGAATTTTAATCGGTCAATCGGCTACTATCAATGAAATTCCAATCAATGGAAGTGAAAGTAATTCTGTTAGTGTAACCATTCCTGAAAACACTAACCCTAACCTAACAATTGTAGCAGCAGTAGATGATGACGGAACCATGTCAGGAGTTATTACAGAAACTAATGAAAATAACAACACTGATATTGTGAACATTGAGTTATTGACAATACCAGATATAATTACACTTCCTAACCTTATAGGTTGTAATGAAGGTTTTGAAACTTCAACATATAATCTATTTGAAGCTATAACAAGTATTGACTTTTCTAATGAAGACATTACTTTTTACCAATCTATTGAGGATTTGGAGGATTATAATAATGAAATTTTAATCCCGAGTAATTTTAATAACACAACTAATCCTCAAACCATTTATGTAAGATTAGAAAGTGCTCCTTGCTACGAGATTTTTCAGTTTAATCTAACTATTGAAAATTGTCCTCCATTAATTCCAGAAGGTTTCTCACCAAATAATGACAGCTATAACGATTGGTTTAATATTCAAGGGCTCTATGACGTATTTACAGAACATCAATTAGAAATTTATAACAGGTATGGTGATATTATTTTCTCAGGAAACAATGACAAACCATGGCAAGGAGAAATTAATAAAGGGTTGGGTAACCACGGTAATATAGTACCTGTTGGTACTTACTTTTATATCTTAAATTTAAACGACCCGAATTACAGACCATTTGTAGGTTGGGTATATGTAAATTATTAAATATGTTAAAATTTTAGTCCATTCATCTTATTTTTTTGTTGTTTTGACATTCTCTAGTTAGCTTTACTTTCGTTATAGTATGCCTATGACATTCTCCCTCTATAAATAAAACTCTCCCTCATTAGCCATTTGGCTATTAAACCTTGGTTTAGTTAGGTTAATTAAAAAACCACATAGAAAATATTAAAATATTGAGTTTCAGGTTAAGGGGCTTTCGGTATTTTTTACCTAAGTCTTAGAATTCAATTTGGGATGAAAAAGACCTCAAAATGGGGTCTTTTTTGATTTTAAGGTAGGTTTTTTCTTTCATTATGTTAATGTTTAGCGTATTTCATCTTGTTTTTTTGCATTTCATCATAAACACCTTTACTTTTCGCCCCTAAACTAAGTACGTGTTAGTGTCAGACCCAAAACTATACTAACCTAAGTATTAAAAACTTAACCTACTAATGAAATACGTTAACCGTTCCCTCTGCTTATTTTTATGCATTTTTAGCAGCGCTTTGTTCTCTCAGCAAATCACTGTTGACAACACAGTAACTGCTCAAGATTTAATTCAAAATACATTAATACAAGGTTGTGTCGAAGTCTCAGACATTTCGTCTCCTTATAATGGAAGTTCTATTGGTCTAGGTAGCTTTGGCTACTTTGAAAAAGGATCGTCAAACTTTCCTTTCGAAAATGGTATTGTATTAACAACAGGAAATGCTTACGCAGCTGGAAACGGTCTTAACAATACAGTTCTTAACGATGGTGATGATACTTGGACCACAGATGCAGATTTAGAAACTGCTCTTGGAATTTCAGGAACATTAAATGCTACATCTATAGAGTTTAATTTTGTTTCCATTTCAAATCAAATTCAATTTAACTACATTTTGGCCTCAGAAGAATATTACGGAAATTTCCCTTGTAATTATTCTGATGGTTTCGCTTTTTTAATACGTGAAGCAGGATCTTCAGATCCTTATACCAATATCGCTTTAGTACCAGGAACTTCAACTCCAGTAAATACCAATACTGTTCATGATGATATTATAGGATTTTGTGAAGCTTCTAATGGTGAGTACTTTGAAGGTTATAACTTGGGTGACACCAACTATAATGGTAGAACAACAGTAATGTCTGCTACAGCATCTATACAACCAAATGTACAATACCAAATTAAGTTGGTTATAGCAGATCAAAATGATGAAAACTATGACTCAGCTGTATTTATAGAAGGTAATAGTTTTAATGCTTCTGTTAATTTAGGAGAAGACATTACAACTTGTGCTACAAGTGCAGACTTAAATGGAGATATCCAAAACCCTGATGCAACATACTCTTGGTATTTAAACGATGTTTTAATTCCTTCTGCTACTCTACCCGATTATACAGCAGTACTATCTGGTACTTATAGAATAGAAGTAGAAATTCCTTTAGCTGGATCTTCTTGTGTTATTGAAGATGAAGTGAATATTAGTTTAAGTTCTACACAAACTGCAGAACCTATAGATGATTATGTTTTATGTGATGACAGTAGCGCTGATGGTGTAGAATTTTTTGACTTATCGACCAAAGATTCTGAAGTTTTGGCATCTGTTCCTGCTTCAAATTATACATTTTCATACCACTACACTAGCCTTGATGCTTTAAACAATGTAAACCCTATAACAGCACCAATACAAAATACCTCAAGTCCACAAACTATCCATGTCAGAATTGAAGATATTGACAATGGCTGTTTAGCGTATTCATTTATAGATTTAGTAGTTAATCCTTTACCTTCTATAACAGATCCTACACCTTTAGAAATATGTAGTGGCCAAGAATCAAGTGGTACCGCTTCGATTGACTTAAACTCTCTGAAAGATGACGAGATAACAAATGGACAAACAAATCTTATCGTTACATACCACACAAGTGCATCGGACGCTGAAGCTGGCACAAACGCTATCCCTATGCCTTACGTTAATACTAACGCAAATGAGCAACTGTTCGTTAGTGTAGAAGACCCTGAAACTGGCTGTAATAGTACAACAAGCTTAAGCATAACGGTATTAGAAAACCCTGATATTAATACTGAAGATTTATACATTGATGCCTGTGATGTAGACCATGACGGCTTTGCTAGTTTTGATCTTACTTCTATTACGCCAGATGTTCTACAAGGTGTAACAGGTGTAACAGTAACTTTTCACACTTCTGAAGAAGACGCGCTTTCAGGAGCTAATCCCATTGCTGATGAAAACAACTATCAAAACGTAGATACTGAAGAACAAACACTATACGTAAGAGTTGTAAGCAACGCTACTGGTTGTCCTTCAATTGCTTCATTTGAAATTCATACAAATTTATTATTGACTGCTACAAACATTAGAGATGTTAATGCTTGTGACGAAGGAGATGATGGTGTAGAAGAGTTTGATTTTGAAAATATTTCGGTTGGGATAATTAATAATGTTCCAGATGTTACCATCACATATTATGAGTCTGAAACGGACAGAGCCAATCAAGTAAATGCTATTGATACTTCTTCACCGTACACTAATTTATCAAATCCTCAGACTATATATATTACTCTAGAAAATTCAACTTGTAGTGAAGATGCTGAAATAGAATTAGTATTATTTCCTATCATTGAGTTTGAATCCGTAGGTAACTTAACTGTTTGTGATGAAGATCAAGACGGAATTACAACTATTGATTTAACTCAGTTCAATGATATTATAACTGATGGTCAAAATGGTTTTCAGGTAAAATACTTTTTAACAGAAGAAGATGCACTTAATAATCAAAATGCTATACAAGGTTCTTACACTAATGAATCATCTACATTTACACTTTATCCAAGGATAAGGCTTCCTCAAACAAATTGTTCTTCAGTAAACTCATTTGAGGTTACCGTTTTACCTGCACCTCTTGGAGAATCACCAGAAGAAATAATTATATGTGACGCGGACATGGATGGATTTTCTATTGTGAATTTGTTTAATAGTATACCAAATTCTATTCTTTCTACTCCGGACAGAAATGTTACATTCTATAACACGCAAGAAGATGCTGACACAGCTGCAAATGTTATATCTAACACATCTAATTATAATGCACAAACCGAGATTGTTTATATGCGTATAGAAAATACTATTACAGGTTGTCACACTACAGAAGAACTTAGTATTATCGTAAACACATTACCTTATATTGGTGATTTATCTAACTATGTAAACGAATATAATTTCTGTGAAGACGAAACCGACGGTATCGGAGAATTTGTTTTTGAACTTAAAGATGACGAGGCTCTAGATGGGCAAACAGGAAAAGAGGTGTCTTACTATCTTACGCAAGCCGATGCAGACAATAAAGTGAATGCTATTGACAAAACTAGTGTTTACGAGAATGTTAGCAACCCACAACAGATATATGTAAGAATAGATAACATCTCTGACGAATCTTGTTACACAACATCTTCATTTACTATTGAAGTAGGTACAAACCCACTATATAACGAACCAACAGACATATTTGTTTGTGATGATTTTTCAAATGATGGTTCTGAAACATTTGACCTTTCTTCGAAAATTGCTGAAGTTTCTCAAGGAATTCCAGACATTCAAAATGTAACATTTTATGCTACTGAAGAAGATGCTAGAAATAGTACAAACGCACTTCCAACAGAGTTTACAAATACGGTAAACCCTCAAGAAATATACGTCCAAATAGATAATGGTACAATTTGTAATTCTATAACTTCATTCGTTATCAATGTTATTTTAGTTCCTGAAGTAACTGCTCCAGAGCCAATAGTTGAATGTGACGATGATACTGACGGTGTTTTAACTTTTGATATTACTCAAGCTGAAACTAATATTTTAGATGTTAGACAAGAAGATATTGTTATTGACTATTATTTAACTTGGGAAGATTCTGAAGCTAATGTAAATGAAATCACTAACCCTGAAAGTTTTAACAACACATCAAACCCTCAGACGGTTTTCTTTAAAGTTACAAATACGGTATCTAATTGTTATATTACCTTACCTATTGAACTAGTTGTAAATCAACCACCATTAATCAATGATTTCGAAGTTTACAATGTTTGTGAAAATGAAAGCAATACAGTTGATTTATCTGAGATTAACGAGATAGCAAGGGATACTAATTTTAATGTTTTATATAGCTACTTTGCTACCGAAGCAGATGCCATAGCAAATGAAAATGCTTTAGATACAAATTACACTTACTCTTCAAATCAAGAAACCTTATTTGTAAGAACTGAATACAGTACAACTCACTGTTCTACTTATTATGAATTTGATTTAGTTGTAAATCCATTACCGATTGCAAACCAAGCCAATGACTTAATTGACTGTGATGATAATTTTGATGGTATTTTAGAGTTTGATCTATCTCAACAAGACGCTGACATATTAGGGTCTCAAAGTTCAAGTAATTATACTGTAACATATCATAATAGTGAATTGCAAGCTCAAGAAGCAAACTCTGCTTTAGAGACTAATTATATGGCGTTTGACACAGAAGTTATTTATGCTAGAGTTGAAAACAACATGACGGGGTGTTACGATATATCACAATTCTCGGTCTTTGTTAATCCACTTCCAGTAATAGATATAGAGGATCAAGTTATTTGTTTAGATAACTTACCGTTATTGGTTTCTGCAAATACAAATAATCCAAATGACACCTATTTATGGTCTACAGGACAAACAACACCAGAAATAGAAATCACAGAAATAGGTTCTTATTGGGTTACTGTAACTAGTGAGTTTGGATGTGAGAACACTAGGGTTTTTGGAGTTACAGAATCTGAATCTGCGAGTATTGAAGTTACTGAAATTTTAGATTTCTCTGACCCAAATAATATCACTGTTACGATAAGCGGTATTGGTGATTATCTTTATCAACTAGACGATTTGGAGCCACAGGAATCTAATGTTTTTTATAACGTGGCAATGGGTTATCATACAGTAACAATTATAGATTTAAACGGTTGTTCTAATGTTACTAAAGAAGTTTTAGTGGTAGATATTCCTAAGTTCTTCACCCCTAATAACGATGGAGCTTTTGATACTTGGCATATCGTTGGTGTAGAAACCTTACCAGGAACTACTATTGATATTTTTGACCGTTATGGTAAATTTATCAAAAGGCTAACCTCTAATACACCTGGTTGGGATGGCTATTATAATGGTGTAAAAATGCCTACTAGCGATTATTGGTATGTTGCAAATGTTCAACGAAACAATATTTCATTTGAAGTAAAAGGACATTTTACCTTGAGAAGATAACCCAACATCTTTTTTAACATCTCGTTGCATTTTCAATAAGGGTTAGATACGTATCTTTGCAATCCCTTAAAAAAGAAAATGAAAAGAACGTTAATAGCTGTAATACTGTTATTTCAACTATTTAGTTATAGTCAAGGTATTTCAGTAGATAGTCAAACTTATACTCCTCAACAACTTATTGAAGACATCCTCATTGATAGTGATTGTATAGAAAATGTAGTTGTAACAAATGTATATGGTGGAGACTTTAATGGCTCTGATCAAAGTTATGGCTATTTTGATGCTAGCGGAACTTCATTCCCTTTTCAAAGTGGCTTAGTTTTAAGTACAGGAAGGCTTCAAAATGTACCTGGCCCTAATAACTCTCTTAGTGATGATGATGCACCGAATTGGCAAGGAGATGTTGATTTAGAAACGGCTCTAAACGAAAACAATACTATAAATGCTACTATTTTAGAATTCGATTTCACTTCAATTGCTTCACAAATTAGCTTTAGATATATTTTTGCTTCTGAAGAATATCAAGAAGGTAATGCCAATAGTTGTCAGTATTCAGATTTATTTGGCTTTTTAATCCGTCCCGTTTCTGGTGGAGGCCAATATCAAAATATTGCTTTAGTACCTAATACTTACACACCTGTAAAAGTTACAACAGTTACACCTGGTGTGCCTGGGGCTTGTCCACCGCAAAACGAAACTTATTTTGGTAACTATAATTACGGTAATACACCTATAAATTTCAATGGGCAAACTACAGTTTTAACAGCAACTGCCAATGTAACACCAAACGCAACCTATCATGTAAAATTGGTTATCGCTGATGAACAAAATTACAGATATGATTCTGCTGTTTTTTTAGAAGCTGCAAGTTTTGAACTATCTACTGATTTAGGTCCAGATCGACTATTAATAAATAATAATGCACTTTGTGAAGGTGAAACTTTAGAACTGAGTGCTTCCCAACCTGGGCAAAACACATACGAATGGTATAGAAATGGCAATTTAGTACAAGGCGTATCTACAGGCTGTGGATCTTGCGACACATTTACCGTTACAGAACCAGGAAATTACAGTGTAGAGGTTAATTATGCTAACGGCTGTATCTCTTACGGAGATGTTATTATAGAATATGCTGATTTACCTGTAGCAAATGACAATGTTCTTATTGAGTGTGATTCTAATGAAGATGGTCTTACAACTTTTAATCTTTACGATGCTATTTCTAACCTAACGAGTAATGACAATACCTTATCTGTTTCCGACTTCTTTTTAACCGAGAATGAAGCGTTGGACAATAGCAATCCTATCACTAACCCTAATGAGTTTCAGAATGATTATCCTATGCAAATTGTTTTTGCAAGAGTAGTAAATAGCAACAACTGTTTTGATATAGCTAGCTTAGAGTTACAAACCTCTAACAATACATTGAACATTCCTCAATTAGATGCTTGTGATAGTGATGATTTTGATGGTTTTGCAACATTTAATCTTAATGAAATTGAAACTTCTATAATAGCTCAAATTCCTACAGGTGCAAATGTCACTTATTACCAGACTGAAGAAGATGCCTTAAACGAAGTTAACGTGCTACCGATTAGTTTTGAAAACACATCAGCCTACTCACAAACTATTTATGTAAAAGTTGAAAGCAATAGTCAATGTTACAGTATTACTACAGCAAACCTCAATGTTTTAGATCCTCCAATTCTTGAAAGTGATGCCACTACTATATATTGTATCAACAGCTATCCTGAAACCATTACACTTTATGGTGGTGTTGCTAATGATATACCTAACAACTATTATTACGAGTGGTTACTCAATGGGAATCCAACCGGAACAGATACTTCTTTCATAGAAATCAACGAAACAGGTACTTATACTGTTATAGTGACTAATACAGATGGTTGTTCTTCTAGTAGAACTATAAATGTGAATCCGTCTAGTACAGCAATCATTGATGATGTGAGTTATTCAGGAATGTATCCTAACAATTTTGTGGAAATTATCACTTCTGGAGAAGGTATTTATCAATATGCACTTGACGATAGTGAAGGCGCCTATCAAGATAGTAATATCTTTTACGGTGTAACAGAAGGTTTTCATACCGTTTACATTAAAGACCTTAATGGTTGCGGAATTATAGAACAAACAATTTCTGTACTTGGTTTTCCTAAATTTTTCACACCTAACGGTGATAATGATAATGAAACTTGGAGAGTTATCGGTAACGATGAACAATTGAGTGAAATACAAACTATAGAAATCTATAACCGTTACGGAAAACTTATTACAGTACTTTCTTCATCAAATCTTGTTTGGGATGGCTCATACCATGGCAAAAAATTACCCAGTGATGATTATTGGTTCAGCGTAAAATTTCATAATGGTAAAACTATAGTTAATCATTTTGCATTAAAGCGCTAATCTTTTTTATGAAGCAATTATCGTAACTTTGCTGTATGCGCTTTAAAATAGAATCAGAATTCAAACCTACAGGAGATCAACCACAAGCTATAAAAAAATTGGCTGGTGGAATTGAAAGCAATGAAAAGTACCAAACCCTACTTGGTGTAACCGGCTCTGGTAAAACATTTACCGTTGCCAATGTTATACAAGAAGTACAACGACCAACATTGGTTTTGGCTCATAATAAAACGCTTGCAGCTCAATTGTATTCTGAGTTCAAACAGTTTTTTCCTGATAATGCTGTTGAATATTTTGTTTCCTACTACGATTACTATCAACCTGAAGCTTATATTCCTGTTTCTGGTGTTTATATAGAAAAGGATTTATCTATCAATGAAGAGATTGAAAAGATGCGTCTCAGCACCACCTCTTCCCTACTTTCTGGCCGAAGAGATGTCTTGGTTGTTGCCTCAGTATCTTGCTTGTATGGTATCGGTAACCCAGTAGAGTTTCAGAAAAATGTAATCACTTTAGAACGCGACCAGGTCATTTCAAGAACAAAACTATTACATCAACTCGTTCAAAGTTTGTATTCGAGGACTGAAGCCGATTTTAAAAACGGAAATTTCAGAATAAAAGGAGATACGGTTGACGTATTTCCTGGTTATGCAGATCATGCTTTTAGAATTCACTTTTTTGGTGATGAAATTGAAGAAATTGAGGCTTTTGATGCGCATTCTAATGAAGTTATAGAACGCTACGACCGTTTGAACATCTATCCTGCCAATATGTTTGTAACGTCACCTGATGTACTCAATGGTGCCATTAAAAATATTCAAGATGATTTAGTAAAACAACATGATTATTTTAAGGAAATTGGTAAACATCTTGAAGCAAAACGTCTTAAAGAACGTACAGAATTTGACCTTGAAATGATTCGGGAACTTGGCTACTGTTCTGGTATTGAAAACTATTCAAGATATTTAGATGGAAGAGCGCCTGGGACAAGACCATTCTGTTTGTTGGATTATTTCCCAGACGATTATTTAATGGTTGTAGATGAAAGTCACGTGACTATTTCTCAAGTTCATGCTATGTATGGTGGTGACCGAAGCAGAAAGGTAAATCTTGTAGATTATGGTTTCCGTCTACCTGCTGCTATGGATAATAGACCTTTAAAATTTGAAGAGTTTGAAGCACTTCAAAATCAAGTTATTTATGTATCCGCAACTCCTGCAGATTATGAAATGCAAAAGACAGATGGTGTTTATGTGGAGCAAGTGATTAGACCAACAGGTTTATTGGATCCTATTATTGAAGTTCGCCCTAGTTTGAATCAAATTGATGACTTAATAGAAGAAATTCAGAATAGAGTTGAAAAGGACGAGCGTACTCTAGTTACAACACTTACAAAGCGTATGGCAGAAGAGTTAGTGAAATATTTAACGCGTATTTCTATTCGTTGTCGCTACATTCATAGTGATGTAGACACTTTAGAACGTGTTGAAATTATGCAAGATTTACGAAAAGGGCTATTTGATGTTTTGGTCGGTGTTAATTTACTTCGTGAAGGCCTAGATTTACCCGAAGTGTCTTTAGTTGCCATACTAGATGCTGATAAAGAAGGCTTCCTTCGCTCTAATAGATCATTGACGCAAACGGTCGGTAGAGCTGCAAGAAACCTCAATGGAAAAGCTATAATGTATGCAGATAAAATTACAAATAGCATGCAACAAACTATAGATGAGACCAACTATAGACGTGAAAAGCAAATCGCATACAACACTAAGAACAATATTACCCCAAAGGCTTTAAATAAAAGTTTAGATAGTGCCTTAGCTAAAAATTCGGTCAGTACTTACAGAACGGAATTGGATGCTAAAATTGCTGCAGAACCAGAGAGTGAATACCTAACAAAAGCTCAGCTTGAAAAGAAAATACGAGAAAAACGTAAGCAAATGGAACAAGCTGCAAAAGCGCTCGACTTTATGGAAGCTGCAAAATTCAGAGACGAAATTACTGCCTATCAGGAAAAATTGGAGAAACTGAAAGTAAAGTGATTAGTGTTTAGTGTTTAGTGTTTAGTGTTTAGTGTAACTAACAATCTAATGAGACCATAAACAACTTAAAGAAACGATTAAACAAATAAACGCTTCATCAGTTAAACATTATTTAATTATACTGAACCTTAAAGATATCAATCAAAAAGTCGGGTGGCACAATTTTATTAGGAAAACTATCCATTAGATCTAAAACTCTATTAATAGACTCATGGCTCAATCCCATTCTTAGACCAAAATTATGAATCTTTACCAATTGTTTTGGTGCAACTTTATGGTCTAAGTTCATTAATAAAACTAATCTATGGAACTGTACAATACGTTCACTGTGGGACTTTAAATGAACATAAGTTACAGGATGTTTAAAAAGGTATTCAAAATCTTCTTTAGAAATTTCCAATTGCTTGGCTATACTAAATAAGAAATTATATTCAATGGCTCTAATATTATCATCTGTCTGAGCGAATGCGATCATCTCGGAAAGTAGGCTCAATTTTTCAGCACGGTTAATCATAATCTTGAGGGAATTATTTATAGTGTAAAGTTAAAGAGGTTGTTTAATTTATTGTCGTTGATATAATGTATCTTGTCGAAAAGTTGGCTGTATTTAGTCGGTAATTTTAAACGTTTGTCAAACTTCGACACTTATAACTGCATGAAATTGAAGTATTTTCATTTATTAATAGTATTGATATTTCTTACAAAAATAAACAGTCAAACTACTGCCTCTAAACAAGTTATAAAAATAAACATAGATTCACCTGAACTTCATACAGATAAAACCATATGGATTTATTTACCTAAAAATTACGAAAATTCTAAAACGCGATTTCCTGTGATTTATATGCATGATGCACAAAATTTGTTTGATGCTGAAAGTGCCTATGCTGGAGAATGGCAAGTTGATGAATATTTAGGTGGCCTAGCCAATAATGAAAGTATCATTGTTGGCATAGAGCATGGCAATGAAAAACGTATAGAAGAACTTACTCCTTATAAACATGAAAAACATGGAGGAGGTAATGGTAATGCTTATATGAATTTCATCAAAAACACATTAAAACCACATATTGATCAATCTTACAGAACAAAACCTGAAGCAGAATATACTACACTTTTTGGTTCTTCTTTAGGTGGACTTATATCATTTTATGGTGTTATTAAATATCCTGAAGTTTTTGGTAAGGCAGGTGTTTTCTCACCATCATTCTGGATTAACCCTGAAATTTATGATTTTGTGAAATCTACAGAGATTCCTAAAAGTTCAAAATTCTATTTTTTAGCGGGAACCAATGAAAGCGAAGACATGGTTAAAGATCTTGAGAAAATGACAGCTTTATTAAATCTTAAAGGAGTTAAAAATAAAAACATCAAAAGTAATATTGTTGAAGGAGGTAAACACAATGAAACATTTTGGTCTGCTTATTTTGGTGAAGCTTATCAATGGTTGTATTAACTTTGTCCTATTAATAGAAATAAAAAAATAATTATGACTAATAACGATATATTTAAAAAGCTACGTGTTGCACACAAACTTCGTGATGACGATATTGTAAAAATACTGGCGTTAGTAGATTTTAGAATTTCTAAAAGTGAACTTAATGCTTTCTTTAGAAGAGAAGATCATCCTAAATATGTAGAATGTGGTGATCAAATATTGAGAAATTTCCTCAACGGTTTAATTATTCATCTAAGAGGGCCAATGCCAAAGAAAAACAACAACCCTAAACAAAAAAAGAGCAACGATTAAGTTGCTCTTTTTTATTTATATTATTAAAGCTTATTAGCTAAGTACTTCTTGTACTTTATCCGCAGCTTCTTTAAATTCTGTTGCACTTAATACATCTAAGCCAGAATTATCAATTAAGTCTTTAGCTACATCTGCATTTGTTCCTTGTAAACGTACAATAATTGGCACTTCAATGTTACCCATATTTTTATAAGCATCAATAACACCTTGCGCTACTCTATCACAACGTACAATACCACCAAAAATGTTAATTAAAATAGCTTTTACATTAGGATCTTTAAGAATAATCTTGAAAGCAGCCTCTACTCTAGCCGCATCAGCAGTACCACCAACATCTAAGAAGTTAGCTGGCTCACCACCTGCTTGCTTAATTAAATCCATGGTTGCCATTGCTAAACCAGCTCCGTTAACCATACACCCAACGTTTCCATCTAAATCTACGTAGTTTAAGCCTAAAGAACCTGCTTCAACTTCAATTGGGTTCTCTTCACGTAAATCACGCATTTCAGCTAAATCTCTATGTCTGTATAAAGCATTAGCGTCTAAAGTTACTTTAGAATCTACTGCCATGATTTTATCATCACTTGTTTTTAAAACGGGATTGATTTCAAAAAGAGAAGCATCAGATTTTGTGTATGCTGTATATAAAGCAGTAACAAACTTTGTCATTTCTTTAAAAGCTGTACCAGATAATCCTAAATTAAAAGCTACACGACGTGCTTGGAATGGTAAAATTCCAATTGCAGGATCAATTTCTTCAGTAAAGATTAAGTGAGGTGTTTCTTCAGCTACAGTTTCAATATCCATACCACCTTCGGTAGAATACATAATCATGTTTTTACCCGTACCACGATTAAGTAAAACAGACATGTAATATTCTTCTGGCTCACTATCACCTGGATAATATACATCTTCTGCGATTAATACTTGGTGTACTTTTTTCCCTTCAGCAGAGGTTTGTGGAGTTACCAAATTCATTCCAATGATTTGTCCTGCGATTTCTTCAACTTCTTGAAGGTTTTTGGCAAGCTTTACACCACCACCTTTTCCACGTCCACCAGCATGAACCTGAGCTTTAATAACATGCCAGCTAGTGCCAGTTTCCGATGTTAATTGTTTTGCTGCATCAACAGCCTCTTTTGCATTTTTAGCAACAATACCACGTTGGATACGTACGCCAAAACTACTTAGTAATTCTTTTCCTTGATATTCGTGTAAATTCATTTTTTATCAGAAATTTTTGATTGCTCTTCGGAAAAATTTAGACCGAAATATTAATGACACAAAAATAATTAATCGTATTTACTTACGCTAATATTTAATTATTAAATCCCCTAATTTTAAAGACAATCTCAAATTGTTAATTATATAACATATTGTTTAATATGTGAAATATTCTGTGGTATTCATTTTATAATGACTCTAAAAAAATATATTTGAAAAAAAATCTAGAATGAACAAGCAACTTTTACAAATCGCTAAAGACTTTGGAAGTCCAGTATATGTTTACGACTCTGAAAAAATTGTATCGCAATATCAACGTTTGACCAGCGCTTTTAGCAAAGTAAAAAAACTAAAGATAAATTATGCTGTAAAAGCACTTTCTAATATTTCTGTATTAAAACTATTTAATAGTCTAGGCTCTGGAATAGACACCGTTTCTATACAAGAAGTACAATTGGGTTTAAAAGCTGGTTTTAAGCCTGAAAACATCATCTACACTCCTAATGGAGTATCACTTGAAGAGATAGAAAACGTTGCGAAACTTGGTGTTCAAATTAATATAGATAACCTTTCCATTTTAGAACAATTTGGTACAAAACATCCTAATATTCCTGTTTGTATTCGTATAAACCCTCATGTGATGGCTGGTGGCAACACTAACATTTCTGTTGGACATATTGATAGTAAGTTTGGTATTTCAATACATCAAATTCCACTTTTGCTTCGTATTGTTGAGAATACAAAAATGAATATTAATGGTATTCACATGCATACTGGTAGCGACATTTTAGATATTGATGTCTTTTTATATGCTAGTGAAATTTTATTTGAAACTGCCAAAAACTTCAAGGACTTAGAGTTTATTGATTTTGGTTCGGGCTTCAAAGTACCATACAAAACTGGAGATATTGAAACAAATATTGAAGAACTTGGTAGTAAACTCTCAAAACGTTTTAATGAATTCTGTAAAGAATATGGTAAAGATTTAACTTTAGCTTTTGAGCCTGGTAAATTCTTGGTGAGCGAAGCTGGTGTGTTTTTGGTAAAAGTCAACGTTGTAAAACAAACCACCTCAACTGTTTTTGCTCAAGTAGATTCTGGTTTTAATCATTTAATTAGACCTATGCTTTATGGCTCTCAACACGAAATAATAAATATATCTAACCCAACAGGTCGTGAACGTTTTTATTCAGTTGTAGGTTACATATGCGAGACCGATACTTTTGCAAGCAACAGACGTATTTCTGAAATTACTGAAGGTGATATTCTTTGTTTCAAAAATGCTGGAGCTTACTGTTATTCAATGTCTAGCAATTACAATTCGCGCTACAGACCTGCCGAAGTACTCATTCATAATAAAAAACCTCACCTGATTAGAAAACGTGAGACTTTTGACGATATCATCAATAACCAACTGGAAATTAACATCTAACATTTTTTTAATCTCTATTTAGAGAAAAAACCTTACAAAGTATTATTATTACTGTGGTTTCCTTTTTAAAAAAATCATTATATTGAACTACGTTTGAATTTTTTATCATTATAAACACAATATAATCAACCCTTAGTAATCTGATCTAACCCTAAAGATTATGATAAAAAGTAAGTCCCTTAAAAGCAATAATGATGTTGATTTGTTCAACTTCATTCAAGAAGCTGCAGTAATTGGCACATGGGAATATGACGTAACAACTCAAGACTTATTCTGGAGTGATGTTACTCGCAAAATACATGAAGTCGACTCTGATTACGTTCCAAATGTAGAGTCCGCTATAAGTTTTTACAAAGAAGGTATTAGTAAATCTAAGATTACTCGACATTTTACCAGTGCTATAGAGTATAATAATAATTACGATATTGAAGTTGAGATAATCACCCCAAAAGGAAAGGAGAAATGGGTAAGAGCTATTGGTTATCCTGTTTTAGAAAACAATAAATGTATTAGGGTTCGTGGTTTATTTCAAGATATTTCTAAAGCAAAACGAACGGAAACAGAAATTAAAAAACTATTAAGAACCACAGTAGACCAGAATAAAAGACTAATTAATTTCGCTCATATTGTTTCCCACAATCTTAGGACACACTCTGGTAATTTATCTTTACTACTAAACCTAATTGAAGAAGAACACCCAAAAACTACGGAAAACGAACTTTTTCCTTTGTTGAAAAAAGCTTCTGAGAATCTTAATGAAACTATTTTGAATCTCAACGAAGTTGCTCAAATCAACATAGCTCTAACAGAAACTTACTTTAAAGTTAATGTTCACCAAGAAATTCAGAAACACATCAATAGTATTTCGGCAAAAGCTATTGATGCTCATGCTACAATAAATAATGATATTCCTGAAGATACTTTTTTAAACACTATTCCAGCTTATTTTGAAAGTATTGTAATAAATCTTTTATCTAATGCCATAAAATATAGAAGAGTTAATGTACCTTTAACTATTAATATCTTCTGTGAACAAAATGACGATTATTTTATTTTAAAATTTGAAGATAATGGTTGTGGTATAGATTTAGAACTACATGGCGATAGAATATTTGGCATGTACAAAACATTCCACAAAAACAAAGATGCAAGAGGCCTTGGATTATTTCTTATAAAAAATCAAATTGAAGCAATGCAAGGTAAAATAAAGGTGGATAGCTTTGTAAATAAAGGCTCTACTTTCACAATATTCCTGAGAAAATGAAAAAAATAGATACTGCCTGTATTATAGACGATGATGAAATATACATTTTTGCTGTAAAACGGTTAATTCAAAAAAATGATTTTTGCAATAATGTTATAGTCTACAACAACGGTAAAGATGCTTTGGAAAAAATCAAACATCTTATTTCAAGCAATGAAAATTTACCCGATGTTATTCTTTTAGATATAAACATGCCTATTATGGACGGTTGGCAATTCTTAGATGAATTCACCTCAATTAAAACTGAAAAAGAAATAACCATTTATATGGTCAGTTCCTCTATTAATCCTACTGATGTAGAACGTGCCAAATCTTACAAGAGAGTAAGTAATTATATTGTTAAGCCTATTTCAGGTGAAGATCTATGTGAAATCAAAAGATCGTTTGCTGCATAGTACTGCTTTATCATTTTAGATAATATACCATGACTGGTTTTGACATTGTTATAGTAATTTCCGTTATACTTTTCGCTAGACTTGGTGTGCGCTTAGTATCAAAATACATGAAGATGAAGAAAGGGAGCAAACAAGATGAAACGGATTAGATCTAATTAATAGCTCTAATTTTTTATTTCGGTTTCCTTAGTAATTGGATTAACACCATATTTATCATAAAGATAAACCAAAGCTGTCATAGTCGCAGCACCAAGTTCTAGTTCTCTTTTATTTACATGTTCAAACGTATCGTTAGATGCATGATGATGATCGAAATAACGTTGAGAGTCTGGTCTTAAACCAGCAACAACATTAGTTTCTGTTTTTAGAGGACCTACATCTGCTCCACTTCCACCTTGTTCAAAATAATGAATTAAATAAGGTTTGAATAATGATTGCCAACCCAAAACTTGATTAAAATTGGTATCATTTGCTGAAAATGAAAACCCTCTTGGAGTAAAACCTCCAGCATCACTTTCTAAAGCAAAAATGTGATTTTCATTATTTTCTTTTGCAACTCTAGCATATTCTGTAGCACCACGAAGGCCATTTTCCTCATTCATAAACAACACTACTCTAATACTTCTTTTTGGGGTAATACCACTTTCTTTTAAAAGTCTTAACACATCCATAGACTGCACCACTCCTGCACCATCATCATGCGCTCCATCTCCAAGGTCCCAAGAATCTAAATGACCACCAACAATGATATATTCATTAGGATATTCACTACCTGTAATTTCTCCAATAACATTATACGACGGCACATCTTCATACTGTTTACAATTCTGTTTAAAATAAAATTGTAAGTCTTTATTACTTTTTAATGCTACACTTAAAACATTAGCATCATTGGTACTTATTGCTGCAGAAGGAATACGTTGTTCTACCGGCAAATCACCATAACTCATGCTTCCTGTATGTGGAAAATCGTCTTGTCTTAAATTCATTGAACGTACTATAACACCAATAGCACCATATTTAGCAGCTTCCATTGCACCTGCATAACGCTGATTAACGCAACCTCCATAAGCATTAAAAGTGCTTATTAAATCAGCTTGCATTGGTCTATTGTAAAAAACAATTTTTCCTTCGATATTTTCTCTGCCAAGTTTTTCTAATTCTTCAAAATCATGAACTTCTACTATATTAGCTTGCAATCCATTCTCATCAGTTGCTATTGAACCGCCAAGGGCACAAATATTCACGTTTTTCTTTTGGTTTTCTATCAAATAAAAAGCTTCTTCCTTTTCTCCTCTTTCCCATTTTGGAACCATAACGGGTTGTAACCAAACTTTATCCAAACCTAATTTCTCAAGTTCAGCTTTGGTATACTGTACAGCTAACTCGGCATTTTTAGATCCAGATAATCTTCCACCTATTTCATTCGATAAATAATCTAGCCATTCATAACTTTTTCCATTGGTTAAGGATGTGGAATAAATAGTCTTTAATGCTGACTCATCCGTTTGACCGTTAACGTTAATAGAAATTAACAAAGAAAGTGTAAAGGCTAAAATTGAAAAATATCTCATTTCAGATGGTGTTTAAATTATTCGTTTTCCAGTTGCTGTTTATACAAATGAATTTTAGACTTTTCGTCAGCAGGTAATTCTGGTTCTTTAATATCGGTATATTCTTTTAAAGTATCGTATAAAATTTTAGCGACTAAATATCTTGCTGTAGGTTTATCATCTGCAGGAATGTTATACCAAGGTGCATGAAATTTAGATGTTTTATTGATGGCATCTTCATAACAATCCTGATATTGACCCCAAAGTTTACGCTCATCCAAATCATCAGAAGAAAATTTCCAATTCTTTGAAGGCTTTTCTAAACGTCTTATTAATCTATTTTTTTGTTCATCTTTTGAAACATTCAAAAAGAACTTAAAAATAATGGTACCATTATCTGCAATATGCTTTTCAAAATTATTGATTTCTTCAAACCGTATTTCCCAAAATGCTTCATTCACATCATCAACACTTTTAATGTCTGGCATATTTTCATACATCAAATATTCTGGATGAACTCTTGTTACCAATACATTTTCATAATGTGTACGATTAAATATTCCAAACTTACCTCTAGCAGGAAGTGCGATGTAGTGTCGCCACAAATAATCGTGTTTTAATTCATTTTCCGTTGGTTTTTTAAAACTATGCGCATCAATTCCCCTAACATTAAATTCTTTAAAAACCTCTCTAATCAAACTGTCCTTTCCTGCTGTATCCATACCTTGAATACAAAATAGTACAGCATATTTTCCATGTGCATACATGGTATTTTGAATTTCGGCTAATTCTTCACTTACCGTTCTTAACTCACGCTCGGTTTTCTTTTTGTTAACCTCTAAATCATAGGTTGTCGGTAAATCCTTAATACTGATTTTTGAAGTGATTTTAAAGTCTTCGATATTGATATCTTTCATAAGCTTAGTTTATTTTGAAGCAAAAGCTTTAACATCAGTTTCGCTTACTTCATTACCTCCAAGAATAATAAGTCGCTCTACAACATTGCGAAGTTCACGGATATTACCTGTCCAGTCATAATCTTGAAGCAATTTCACAGCTTTATCAGAAAATGATTTTTTTGATGTGCCTTGTTCGTTTGAAATTTTTTCAGAAAAATGTTCTATCAGCAGAGGAATATCATCTCGTCTGTCGTTCAATGCTGGAACCTCAATTAAAATCACAGCGAGTCTATGATATAAATCTTCTCTAAATTTTCCATCAGCAATTTCTTTTTTAAGATCTTTATTTGTTGCTGCAACTACCCTAACGTTGACTTTAATATCCTTATCACTACCAACACGTTGAATTCTACTTTCCTGTAATGCTCGTAGAACTTTAGCTTGGGCAGATAGACTCATATCACCGATTTCATCCAAGAAAATTGTTCCGCCATTGGCAGCTTCAAATTTACCTGCTCTGTCTTTAGCTGCAGAAGTAAAAGCCCCTTTTACATGACCAAACAATTCACTTTCTATAAGTTCGCTTGGTATGGCTGCACAGTTAACTTCAATCATTGGTCCTTTAGAACGCTCGCTCTTTTGATGTAACCAATGCGCCACTAATTCCTTTCCAGTTCCATTTGGTCCCGTTACAAGAACTCTTGCATCTGTGGGTGCCACTTTATCAATCATTTCTTTGATACGACCAATACTGTCACTCTCACCTATCATTTCGTAGTTTTTGCTAACCTTCTTTTTTAGCATCTTATTTTCAACTACAAGCTCTTTTCTATCTAAAGCAATACGTACAGTGTTAAGGAGTCTATTTAAATCTGGTGGTTTTGAGATATAATCAAAAGCTCCAAGACGCATCGTATTTACGGCTGTATCTAAATCTCCATGACCAGAAATCATCACCATTGGTGTTTCTGGTTTTATTTTTTTCACAGCTTCTAGCACTTCAACACCATCCATTTTTGGCATTTTAATGTCACAAAGCACTAAATCGTAATCGTCTTTTTTTATTTTTTCGACACCAACCAAACCGTCTTCGGCTTCTTCTACTTGGTATTTGTCATTTTCTTCGGATAGTATTTTTACCAGCACTCGTCGGATTGCTGCTTCATCTTCAATGATTAATATTTTTGGCATTTTATATTTTGAGTTTTATTCCCGTTCTAAAATACAAAGTATTTTTTGCTTCTATGGTATAAATGTCTTCACGTTCATTATCTCTTAACCTAAAGTCGTTAGAAATAGTATACGCAGCATAGCCATAAAACATAATATGATCTGTAAAATAATGCTCATAACCAAGACCTCCCAAAACTGTTGTCATAGAAATATTTTCAGCCACTCTACCATTTACTTCTTTATTAGCTTGAATATTTGCAAAGAAATTGTCAAGAGTTACAAAGGCTTGAACATGATTTGTCTTATCAAATTTATAACGAATGTTTGTTTTTGGCACACCTAAAGTATAGGTCCAATTGGGATGAAATTCTCTATAATAGTTTAAAATTGGTAATGGATAATTACGACCAGGTGTGGTTGTATACTGTAAACCTATTATGAGTCGATTGGGTTTATCTCCTTCTTTTACATCTTCTGTTCTATCTCTAATCGCATACACGTTTCCTACGTAAATGTAATCATCGCTAACTAACTTAGATGCGAAGTTAGATTGTAAACGCATTCCGGCTTTGGCAGCATAAATCCAATCACCACTTGTTCTATAAAGATAACCTAAAGAAGCTTCTATTCGTTGTACAGAATGTAAATCACTTGTATCAAAAGGCACATCTTTTAAATCTAAATTTATGTTTCTATACTCACCACCAACTACGATATAATTATTTTTCTTAAACTCTAATGGCAATTGAAAAAACGTTCTAAATCTTCCTATACTATTTCCTGTATTATCATTCGGAATATGTAAATATTCAATACGAAATAGATCTGAAGATTGCGCGTTTCCAACAAAAACCAAAGAAATTAAACAAAATAATAATGTAGCTTTAATGTGTTTTATAGACATAAATGATTTTTAAATTAAACTATACTTTATTGCGGTTTTTCAATAATATGAATATCGCGTTGAGGGAATGGAATCGTGACTTTATTTTCTCTAAATAACTTATCGATTTCAAACCGAATATCACTTTTTGGGAATTGTGCTTTAAAACTGTCTGCAAGTGTAAATACAAGCTTAAAGTTTAAAGAACTATCACCAAAATTGGTAAATATTACAGAGGGCTCTGGTTCTGAAATAACATCTGGATGTGTACTTGCTGCCTGTAATAATAATTTTCTTACCAACTCAACATCACTTCCGTAGGCTACACCAACTTCAACACTTTCACGTGTTGTGGTTCCGTTTTGTGTCCAATTGTAAAGCGAATTTGTTAAGTATAAATGATTAGGAATTACCAATACTTTATTGTCTATAGTTACTGCTCTTGTGGTTCTTAATTTTATTTCCTCAACTCTTCCTACTTTACCTTCTATTTCAATAATATCACCAACGTGTACCGACTGATCTACCAAAATAAATACTCCAGAAATTATATCTTGAAACAGTGTTTGAAGTGCTAAACCAACACCTATTAAAAGTGCTGCAGAAGCTGCAAAAACAGCCGTTACATTTACACCAACACTATGAAGCGTTATGAGCAAAATGATAAGATAAACAACCCATCGGAAGTAGCCATAAACCACATTAAACTTCCCTTTATCATCTTCTGGTAATTTTCTTGTAATTATTCTAAGTAGAATTCTTAAAACAATTGTGGTAATGAAAATAGCAGTTACTACTATGATAAGATCAAAAATTGATACGCTTATATCTTCCGTAAAATCTAAATGCATCCCAAGAAAATTCTTAACGGCTTCCCAAGCAGAACTTTCAGTAATTGTTTCTTCTATTTTTTCTAAATCCTGCATCATAATCTTAATACTTCAACCACTTAAATAGCTCCTTGTATGTTGGTTTTTTACCATACATTAAAATGCCTACTCTATATATTTTAGCTGCAAACCATACAGCAAAAATGAATGTTCCTATTAATAACAATAGTGACAAACCTTGTTGCCAAAGCGGTACACCAAAAGGAATACGCATTAACATAACCACAGGTGACGTTAGCGGAATAAAAGAAAACACTGTTGAAACCGTACCATGAGGATCTTCAATAACCGTAAATACACCAACATAAACTGCTAAAATCAAAGGCATTAATATTGGCAGCATAAATTGCTGTGTATCTGTTTCATTATCAACCGCAGCACCAATTGCTGCATATAATGAGCTGTATAATAAGTATCCACTAATAAAGAATAGTAAGAATGCAAAAACTAAATTAGCCAATGGTAAACTTTGAAATGCAATGAAAAAATCTCCTATATTCTTTTCTAACCCAGAACTTTCGATAGATTGCAACAAAACTTCTTGTCTCTGAGCTAACAGTGCTGTCACATCGATATTAAATATAAAACCAACTACTGCCATCAAAACTACACCAAGAATAGCCCAAATAGCAAATTGCGTAACACCTGCTAATGATGTACCTATAATCTTACCCATCATTAATTGTATTGGTTTCACAGAGGATATAATTACCTCAATTATTCTACTCGTTTTTTCTTCTATAATACTTCGCATTATCATATTTCCATAAATGATAATAAACATGAATAGCAAATAACCTGCCGCTCCACCAAAAGCTAGTTTTACAATATTATCTGCCTTAGAACTTTTTTGCCCATCAAAACTTTCTTGGGCAATATCAACCTTGGTGTTAGAGGCTTCTATCTGGGCCATCGTTACTCCATCTTTCTGCAATTTAAGCTCACGTAAACGATTTTCTATCTTGGACTCTAAATTAGAGATTACAGAAAATGATGGTGTTTCTTCTGAATAAAATTTTATCTCATTTGAAATATCATTGATAGAATCCGCTCCAGTAATATATAAAAGCCCATAACCATCGCTCTCTTTCACCAAAGTAATAGCGTCGTCCAAACTCAGCCCTGTTAATTGAGAATAAGTTGTATTTTCTGTATTCTTAAAACCTTCTGTTATATAGCCAGTTTCATCAAGTATGGAAATCGTTCGTTTTTTATCGTTGTTTAATTGAGATAAATAGGCAACAACAGCTATAAGCGCAATCATTATTACAGGACTTAAAAATGTCATAATAATGAACGACTTGTTTTTAACCTTAGTTAAATATTCGCGTTTTATTATAAGTGGTAAATGATTCATGCCTAATTATTTTTTACTGTTTGAATAAAAATGTCATTTGCTGAAGGAATAACTTCTACAAAATGATTTACCTGTGCTTTTGAAGTTAAAAATGACAACAAATCATTTGGAGATGTTGTTTCAGGAATCTTAACATTGAGTTTGATATCATCATACAAATTTTTGAATGTAGCTGGTAACACATCAAAACTATTCTGAATATCTGCAATCACTTTTTCCTTATCCAAAGCTTCTAAACCAACTTCAAACGTATTGGTTTTGTATTGACGTTTTATATCATTTAACTTGCCATCTAAAACTTTATTTGATTTATGAATCAAAGCAATATGATCGCATAATTCCTCAACAGATTCCATACGATGTGTAGAAAAAATAACAGTAGCTCCTTCATCTCTCAATTGTAAAATTTCATCCTTTATTAAATTGGCGTTAATAGGATCAAAACCAGAAAAAGGCTCATCAAAAATTAAAAGCTTTGGTTGATGCAAAACTGTGACGACAAACTGAATTTTTTGCGCTTGTCCTTTACTTAACTCTTGAATTTTTTTGTTCCACCAATCACCAATATCCAATTTATCAAACCAGTATTTTAATCTACTTTTTGCTTCAGATTTAGACATGCCTTTCAGTTGTGCCAAATACAAAGCTTGCTCACCGACTTTCATAGATTTATACAGTCCTCGTTCCTCTGGTAGATATCCAATATCCTGAATATGTTCTGGTTTAAGCGGTTGACCATCTAGCATTACAGTACCTTCATCTGGCATTGTAATTTGGTTTATAATTCTAATAAGTGTTGTTTTTCCTGCTCCGTTTGGTCCCAGCAAACCAAAAATACTTCCTTTTGGAACAGCTATAGATACTTGATTTAGTGCCTTGAAATCCCCATACTTTTTTGATACGGAATCAGCAACTAATAAGTCATTCATATTTGATAAGATTTTACTTAGGGTTAATACGTAAATATATTAAATGTTGTAGAGTAATAAAGAATAAATAGGATATATAATAATGTATTCTTTCACAGCAACTACCACACTTTCAACCTAAAAAACAAAACCCACCCTTATAATTAAATAAGGATGGGAAAAAATTGCTATGAAAAAGAAAAATTACCGCTAATTAGCATTAGCGATAATTCAAAGATAATATTTTTTATGAATTAATACCTTTTTATGAAAACATATCTTTTACCTTTTCAAAAAAAGATTTATCAGAGCTTTCTGGTTTTGGTTCAAAATGCTCGTCATCTTTCATACTTTCAAAAAATTCTTTTTGTTTTTTATTTAAGGTCTTTGGTGTCCAAACATTTACATGTACCAATAAATCTCCTTTACCATAACCATTAATACTTGGTATACCTTTGCCTCGTAATCTTAATATTTTACCAGACTGAACACCAGCTTCTATTTTAATTCTAACCTTACCAGTTACCGTATCTATTTCTTTAGATGAACCTAACACGGCATCAGGTAGACTTACATACATATCATAATGAAGATTATCACCTTCACGTTTCAATGTTGGATGTTCTTCTTCTTGTATTGCGACTAACAAATCACCAGAAATACCATTTCCAGGAGCTTCATTACCTTTTCCTGTAACTTTAAGCTGCATACCATCTACAACACCTGCAGGTATTTTTACAGACACTGTTTCCTCAGCTACTTTTAAACCTTGAGCATCTGCATCTGAAGGTTTTTTATCAATAGTTTGACCAGCTCCACCACAAGTTTGACAAGGAGCAGACGTCTGCATTCTTCCTAAAATTGTATTGGTAATTCTTGTCACTTGACCAGAACCGTTACAAGTACTACAAGTTTTATAAGTTGTACCAGGTGCTTGAACTTTGCGCTTAACTTTAATTTTCTTTTCTACTCCATTAGCCACTTCTTCTAAAGTCAGTGTGACACGAATACGTAAGTTACTTCCTTTTACAACGCGTTGTCTACCACCTCCACCAAAGCCGCTGAAACCGCCTCCTCCACCGAAAGCGCCTCCAAAAATGTCACCGAACTGGCTGAATATGTCATCCATATTCATACCACCTCCACCAAAACCACCTGATCCGTCAAAGGCTTGGTGACCAAACTGGTCGTAACGTGCTCTTTTATCAGCATTACTTAAAACTTCGTAAGCTTCTGCTGCTTTTTTAAACTTTTCTTCCGCTTCTTTATCATCAGGATTTTTATCTGGATGATATTTTAGCGCCATCTTTCGATAGGCTTTTTTTATCTCAGAATCTGATGCTCCTTTACTTATTCCTAATACGTCGTAATAATCTTCTTTCATCTAAATAATTAATTGTTCGTCTTTAATTCTCGAAAAACGATTTTCACTTACTGTCCAAAAACAACTTTTGGAAAACGGATAACTTTATCTCCTAACTTGTAACCTTGTTCAATTACATCTATGATTTTACCTTTAAGATCTTCTGAGGGTGCAGGAATTTGAGTTACCGCTTCATGGTCATCTGCATTGAAAGTGTCTCCTTTATTAACTTCTATTTTAGATAATCCTTTTTGCTGTAACGTACTCACCAATTTATTGTAGATTAACAAAACACCTTTTCTTAATTCTTCAGCTTCTTTGTCTTCTTCAATATGAGTTAAAGCACGCTCAAAATCATCTAAAATTGGTAACATAGCCGTCATAACATCTTGACTAGCTGTTTTGAACAAGTCTATACGTTCTTTAGTAGTTCGCTTCTTGTAATTTTCAAACTCTGCAAACAAACGCATGAATTTATCTTTTTCAGCAGCTAATTCACCTTGTAATTTTTCTTCTACAGATTGTTCTGTCTGTCCTTCATTTTCTGCTTCAGCAGTTGCAGTTGCTGTGTCCTCTATTTGAGGTTCTTCCACTTTTTTGTCTTTATCTTTTTTACTCATTTGAGTTCAATTTTTTAAATCTTCGATTTAGAAATGGCAAAAGTACTGCCATTATTATTAAAATGTCAAAATGTCATTAACATTTTTTTATAATTGTTGTGTTGAAACAATTATTAATTTTACGCCTCAAAAAAACAAACTTAAAACACTAACATGAAAACACCTATTTTTAAAATTTTTGCTGTTGTTGCTCTAATCACTTTTTCAAGTTGTGGTGACAAAGCTAAAGAAGCTGAAACAAAAGAAGCAACAGAAGCTGCAGTTGCTAAAGTTGAAGCTGTAGCCTATACTGCGAATACTGAAAAGTCAATGATTGAGTGGACAGGTTACAAGCCTACAGGATCTCACAATGGTACAATTGCTATTAAAGACGGAAAGTTAAAAGTAAATGATAATACTGTTGAGAGCGGAAAATTTGCAATTGATATGGCTAGTATCGAAGTTTTAGACATTCCTAAAGAAGATGAAGGAAATGCTAAATTAGCAGGACACTTAATGAATGCTGATTTCTTTGATGTAGAGAATCATCCTGTTGCTAATTTTGAAGTTACAGGTATTGAAACTGTTGACGGAAAAACAATGCTTTCTGGAAACTTAACTATGAAAGAAAAAACTAACAACATTAGTTTCCCTGTAACAATTGAAGTAAATGGTGATACTTTAACTTTAACAAGTGAAACGTTTACAATTGATCGTTCTAAGTGGAACATCGAGTACGGTTCTAAATCATTCTTTGATAATTTAGGTGATAAGTTTATCAATGATGATATTGAGTTAAAAGTGACTTTAGTAGCAAATAAAGCTTAATTAAAAGCAATTTTATATAAAAAAAAGCAGCTAGATAATAGCTGCTTTTTTTATGCTCTAAATTTAGCTATTACATAAAAATAAACTTAATAGCCGCTATCATGCCTATGAAAGCTATAAAAGCTATAAGTATCCAAATGGTTCCTTTGTAGTGTTGTTTATGAAGTTTAAGGTTTTTTCGATATTGAAAACCAATAATGATAACAAAAACAATAAAAAATAATAAACCAAAAATCAATTGACCGTTACTAAACATCTTCTTATTTTTATGCGAATTTAATAATTGCCAGAATAAAAAACTAACTAATAATGCAAGATAAAATCAATGCTGTTAAAGCATTTCATACCGCCTTCAAAATAGGACATAGAGGAACTCCGAAAGCCGATTTAGGTCTAGAAAAAAATATGCTTCGTTATAAATTAATGCGCGAAGAAAACGAAGAATATTTAGAAGCTGCCAACAATAATGATTTAGTAGAAGTTGCTGATGCTTTGGGTGATATGCTATATATTCTTTGCGGTACCATTATAGAACATGGTTTGCAACATAAAATAGAAGAAGTCTTTGAAGAAATTCAACGTAGTAATATGAGCAAACTTGGAGAAGATGGAGAACCAATTTACAGAGAAGACGGGAAAGTTCTTAAAGGCCCTAACTACTTTAAACCTAATATTAAAGATATTTTAGAGTCATAAAACAAAAAAGCAGTCAATAATTTGACTGCTTTTTTATTTTAATTATTTCCATATTACTTCACCTCATATCTCCAACCGTGAATATCCTCAGAGATATTGTTCTGAATATTCAGTAAGGTTTCCTTGAATAATTTTCCGTAAGAGTCTTCAATTTCAGGAACCTCAAACAATTCACCTTGATGTTGAAAAGCAGACACTGGACTTACAACAGCAGCTGTACCAACACCAAAAACTTCTTTTAGGTTACCTTCTCTAGCTGCCGTTTTAATTTCACCAACAGCTATTTGTCTTACCTCACATTCTATATTAAGGTCTTCTGCTAATTGAATGATACTTTTTCTTGTAATACCATCCAAAATTCTATCGCTAGTTGGTGCTGTTACCAATTTGTCATTGATTCTAAAAAAGACATTCATAGTACCAGCTTCCTCAAGATATTTGTGTGTATTGGCATCTGTCCAAATTACTTGCTGAAAGCCTTCTTTCTGAGCTAAGCTTGTTGGGTAGAATTGTCCTGCATAGTTACCTGCTGCTTTAGCAAAACCTATACCTCCATCAGCAGAACGGCTAAACTCTTCAGCAATTAAAACGCGCACTGGCGAATTATAATATGATTTTGCAGGTGAGCATATAATCATAAAACGGTAAGTGCTTGCTGGTGATGCCGATATTGCTGGTTCAGTAGCTATTACAAAAGGTCTTATGTATAAAGAATTTCCAACTCCTGCTTTTATCCATTCGTTATCTAATTTTAAAAGTGTCTCTAAACCTTCAAAGAAATAATCTTCAGGAAATTCTGGCATTGCCAAACGTGCTGCAGATTTATTAATTCTGTCAAAATTCTGTTTTGGTCTAAACAAAAATACTTTTCCGTTCTCATCTTTATAGGCTTTCATACCTTCAAAAACTGCTTGTCCGTAATGAAACACACGTGCAGAAGGTTCAAACGTCATAGCTTGGTAAGGCTTTATTTCAGGATTTTGCCATTTTCCATCTACATAATCGCAGACAAACATATGATCTGTAAAAATTCGACCAAAGTCTAGTTTACTAAAATCAACACTGTTTATTTTTGAAGATTGTATAGTTTCTACGGTAAGTTTGCCTGTTTCAATAGCCATAATTATCAATAATTTAGTCCACAAAAATACGCAATCATTACCGTTAAAAAAAGGCTACAATCTCTTAAATTTATGTAAATTTGTTAATCAATAACTTATTCAAATAAAAACTTAATAATGAAAAAATTAGCTTTATTAGCTATACTTGGTTTAGCTATGTACTCATGCAAAGACGACACAAAAAAAGTTGAAGAAGACGTCGCTGATGTTAAAGAAGTAAAGGAAGAAATTGCTTACGCATCTTTTGGTGATAAAATTAACGATACTGATGCTTTAAGTCCAGATAATATGATGGAAAAATACAAAGGTCTTAAAGCTGGTGACACTATTAATGTTAAAACCACAGGAAAAATTATTGAAGTATGCTCTAAAAAAGGTTGTTGGATGACTTTAGATATGGGTAGTGATGAAGTTATGGTACGATTTAAAGATTACGGTTTCTTTATGCCATTAAATGCTGAAGGCGAAGTTGTAATAAATGGTAAAGCTTTTATTACCGAAACACCTGTTGAAGAATTACAACATTATGCTGAAGACGCAGGAAAATCTAAAGAAGAAATCGCTGCTATTACAGAACCTAAATTAGAATACCGTTTTGAAGCTGATGGAGTTTTACTTAAAGAATAAAAATCTTTTGGCGGTCTTACTTTTCGCTTTCTTAGCTTTTAGCTGTGAAAATGAAGAAAAAAAGACCGAGGAAACAGCTCAAAAAAAAGTTGAATACGATATGTACAAGCCTTCTGAAATGGCAAATTTTATGAATGCTATGTACATATACAATCAACAAATTAGAGATCAAATTATTGCTGGAGAAATACCAAAATCAATGCCTTTGGATTTGATGACGCTTCATTCAGCAGAAATGTCTGATGGAAAAGGTAGAACACCAGTTTGGGACAGCTTTGTAAATGTGTTTATAGAATCTCAGAAAACTATTGCTGATACACTTTCTAATGTAGAGTTAAAACAGCGTTATAATGATGCTATCACAAATTGTTTGAACTGTCACAAAACAGAATGCGTAGGACCGATTCCTAAGATTAAAAAGCTTTTGATTCAATAATTTGAAACGAAAAATAATCACCACATCAGATGGTTCTAAAACCATACAGATAGAAGATTGGAATGAGCAATACCATTCCATTCATGGTGCCATACAAGAAGCAAACCATGTGTTTTTAAAACATGGTTTGCTTTATTTTTCAAAATCTTACCGTCCTGAAATTACTTCAGAATTCAATCCTATAAACATCCTCGAAATAGGTTTTGGCACAGGTCTTAATGCTTTTCTAACTTTAATCGAAGCCGAAAAAACAAATCTAAAAATCAACTATGTTGGTGTTGAAGCTTATCCTGTAAAGAAAGAGGAAATAAATCAGCTCAATTATATTGAACTTATTTCAAAAGAACACGATACTTTTTTTGAAAAAATGCATGCTGCTCCTTGGGAAGAAGAACACTTTATAACATCTAATTTTCAACTAGAAAAACAGAAAAAATTCTTTAAGGACATACAAGCCAAAGATACTTTTGACATCATCTACTTTGATGCTTTTGGAGCACGCGTTCAACCTGAATTATGGACAGAAGCTATTTTCAAGATTATGTTTACAGCACTTAAAAAGAATGGTATTCTAGTCACGTATTCTGCTAAAGGTAGTGTAAGACGTGCTATGCAAGCTGTTGGTTTTACCGTAGAACGACTTCCTGGACCGCCTGGTAAAAGAGAAATGCTGAGAGGAACAAAGCATTCAGTGGAATGAAATGAACTAAATGCTGAGAGCACCGAAGTATTCAACGAAATGAAACTTTAATTCTTGCTAAACGTTAAAGCAAAATTAAAGTTCTTACCTACGCTTTTCACCTTTCGTATCTTTACAAAAAAAGCAATAATGACAGTTTTAATAACAGGTGCAACAGGTTTAATAGGACAAGAAATTGTAAAAATTTGTCATGCCGAAGGTATAACTGTACATTATTTAACGACTTCAAAATCAAAACTAAAATCAGATCCTAATTATAAAGGATTTTATTGGAATCCTGATAATAACGAAATTGACCATAAATGTTTTGAAGGTGTTTCAGCTATTATCAATATGGTTGGTGCAACAATAGCGAAACGCTGGACAGATTCTTATAAAAAAATCATACTAGAAAGTCGAACAAAAACCGCAGCATTACTTCAAGACACTATAGAAAAACATAATTATAGTATAGATCAAGTTGTTTCTGCTAGTGCTATTGGTATTTATCCTTCAAGTTATGTGAATTATTACGAAGAAACTAATACTGAA
Organism: Winogradskyella sp. SYSU M77433; assembly: GCF_029911945.1. Classification (NCBI taxonomy): domain Bacteria; kingdom Pseudomonadati; phylum Bacteroidota; class Flavobacteriia; order Flavobacteriales; family Flavobacteriaceae; genus Winogradskyella; species Winogradskyella sp. SYSU M77433. Next base: position 106,376 of record NZ_JARYTG010000001.1, read on the forward strand.
ATCTCGAGTACATTTTTAGGTGATGTAGTAAATGCCTGGGAAGATGCTGTGGATGGATTCAAAACTCCAACATGTAGAGTAGCTAAAATACGAATCGGACTTGTTTTAGCTAGTGATGAAGGCGCTTTACCTAAAATGGTTCAACCTATAAAATTAGGATTGGGAGCTCCCTTAGGAAGCGGTAAACAATGGCAAAGCTGGATTCATGTAAAAGATTTAGCTAATATGTTTGTTTTTGCATTAAAAAACGGACTAGAAGGAATTTACAATGGAGTGGCACCAAACCCGGTTACTAATAGAGATTTAACCAAAATAGCTGCTAAGGTTTTAAAGCGACCATTACTCTTGCCAAATGTTCCAAAATTTACTTTGAAATTAGTTCTTGGTGAAATGCATATTTTACTTTTTGAAAGTCAACGTGTGAGCTCACAGAAAATGGAAATTGAAGGTTTTGATTATACCTATGCCAATTTAAAACCTGCTTTAGAAGATTTACTTTAAAAAAATAATTACCAACATTATAAAAAATAAAAAAGCACTTACAAATTTGTAAGTGCTTTTTTAGTTTGAGTAAAGATTTTATTAATTCACCTCAGGCAAATGACTATACGCTTTACTGTACTCTAACATTTGTTCTGGGAAACCAGCTGGCTGTGTTACTTTAATTGCTGTGATTTCTCCATTATCATCCATTTCTGGAACTAAAACTGGGTTTACAAAACCACTATAAGGAGCAGATTTAAATTGCTTATTACGCTCTAAAACCTCAGCGTGAACATCTTGATCTACCTTAACACCATAACCTTCAACCAAGGCTTCAACGGCAGCATAATCTCCTTCAGACTTAATACGTTGTGTTTCTCTTAATAATTGTCCGAAAAGATCATGTAGTTTTTCGTAATCGTTAATATTGAAATACGTTTTACCGTCTTTGTTTACCTTTTCAATAACGTTATCTGCTTTTCCTTTTTCAAATACCCAAGCAGAAACCCATTGACGGTTTCTCATGTGAGCTTCTTCAACATCATCACCTAGATTCAAACGGATTAACTGTGTCATTAAACCATTTCTGATATAACCATCATAAGCTGCTTTTCCTACCTTTTGCCAATCTTCAACTAAACCTAATTCTTGTAATTTAGGATTGTATAAGTAATATAGACCAACTAAATCTGCACGTCCTTCTTCCAAAGTAGAGGCATAATTTTTCAAAGTTTCTTTGGTCTCACCTACTCCAGGATTTAACTGACCTGATGCATGACCAATAACTTCATGTAATGCTGTATGAAGTTTATCTGCCAATTGTCCGTATTCTTCTTCTAATTGCAACTCCTCTTCATCGTGAACAAATTCTTTTAATCTACCTGTACTACCTGCATTATTATATGCATTAATGATATTTCCAAGTGATACTGACTTACTTCCAACTTCTTTTCTAATCCAGTTGGCATTTGGTAAGTTCACACCAATTGGTGTACTTGGTGATGCATCTCCTGCTTCACCTGCAACAGTAACAACTTTGTAAGTTACACCAACTACATTTTTCTTTTTGTGCTCATCCATTAAAGGTGAATTATCCTCAAACCACTGTGCATTATCCGATAACACCTTCATCTTTTTAGACATATCAAAGTCGTTGATTTGCACAATAGTTTCATAAGAACCTCTATAACCTAAAGGATCGTTGTAGACTTCGATAAAGCTATTTATGTAGTCTACATTACCTTCTGTTGCTGCTGTCCAAGCGACATTGTAATCATCCCAAGTTTGTAAATCACCTGATTTATAATATTCAATTAACAAACCTAAAGCATCACCTTGTGCTTTATTTTCAGCTACACCTTGCGCTTTTTCTAACCACTTTATAATTTCATCAATAGCAGAACCGTAAAGTCCACCAGATTTATAAACACGTTCTTTCAATTCGCCATTTTCTTTTACAAGTTGAGAATTTAAACCGTATGATAATGGCTGCTCAGGGTTTGGTGATTTTTTATTTTTGTAAAAACCAATAACATCTTCATTAGTTACATCTGGACCATAAAAATTTACAGCAGATAAAGCTACATTATCAACACCTTTAGCTTGGTTTACTTTTTTCATGTCCTTATCATTAAAGATCACATCAAAAGCTTCACCATCTAACTTAGTGTTGGTTGCCAAAAGCAACTCATTTAAATAGTCTTTTGAAAATTCTGGTTTCAACTTATCGTTAGAATAATGATGATGAATACCATTACTGAACCAAACACGTTTTAAGTAAACTTCAAAAGCGTTCCAATCATCAGATGATTTATCACCTGAATAGTTAGCATAAACATTCTCTAAAGCTTTACGGATTTTAAGGTTATGTCTGTAGTTTTGATCCCACATAATATCTCTACCAGCTAAACCAGCTTGCGTTAAATAGTAAACTAATTTTTGCTCTTTTAAAGATAGATTGTCCCAGCCAGGAATTTGATAACGTAGAATTTTAATATCTGCAAATTGCTCTACGTTAAAGTCGAACTTTTCATCAGATACTTCAACAGTATCTTGCTCTGTAGGTGCTTTTGAATCGTCCTTGCAAGACCATGCAAACACTGCTACGAAGCAAAACACCACTATAGATTTTAGTTTCATATAAGTTAGTTTTATTTTGTTTTACACAAATGTAATGTTTATATCACATATAATAAATTACTATCTTTGAGAAACAACTAACTAACTCAACATTATTTAATGAAATCCCTAAAGTACATTTTACTACTACTGCTCATCCTTATTATTGGATTTTCCGTCTATGTTGCTGTGCAACCTAATGACTATAAATTCAGTAGAAGTAGGACTATTGAAGCACCTGTAAGTTTGCTTTACAATAAGGTTAACGACTTTAAAGAATGGCCTGAATTTTCCCCTTGGATTGAACAAGAAAAAGATGCTAAACTGACGTATTCTGAAAATACTAGTGGTGAAGGCGCAAGCTATAGTTGGAATGGTGAAATTTTAGGTGAAGGTTCTATGACGACCTTAGATACAGAAAAAAATAAGGCTATCAATCAAAAGATTGAATTTATAAAACCTTTTGAAGCGCAATCTAACATCAACTGGTATTTTGAGCCAACCGAAAAAGGCACCAAAGTAACTTGGGAAATGGAAGGCAAACAGGATTTCATGACAAAACTTTACACCACTTTTGCAGGTTCAATTGAATCTGGAACTGGTCCAGATTTTGAACGTGGTTTATTTAAATTGGATAGTATCACAAATGCTGAAATGAAAGTTTACAGCATAAATATTGATGGTGTAACCCAACATAGTGGTGGCTATTACCTTTACAATACAACATCTTGTAAGTTCAGTGAGTTTGAAACAAAAATGAAGGAAATGATGCCAAAAGTTGGTGCATATGCTATGACAAATAATATCACCATGGCTGGTTCACCTTTTGTACTTTACCATAAATGGGACGAAGAAAATAATGCCGTTATCTTTTCGTGTTGCATACCTACAAACTCTAGAGTTATTACTGAAGATTCAGATATTCTCACAGGAAAACTAGATTCCTTCAATGCGCTTAAGACTACTTTGAAAGGAAATTATGACAACCTTGAGGAAGCTTGGAACAAGTCTATGGAGTATATCAACACCAACAATCTTGTAATGTTAGAAGCTGGACCAATGTTAGAAACTTATGTTACTGATCCGATGAATCATCCTAATCCTGCAGATTGGATTACTGAAATCTATATTGCTGTTGAATAAATGAAACAAATTATTCTCGTTTTTATTGGTGGTGGTTTTGGCAGTGTCCTAAGGTTTATTATTGGGAAATGGCTAAATAGCAATGAAACAGGTATTCCATATGGTACATTTGCCGCCAACATTTTAGGTAGTTTATTAATAGGAATCATACTAGGTTTAGCTGCAAAAAATGATAGCTTATCACAAAATCAAACGTTACTACTTGCAACAGGTTTTTGTGGTGGCTTTACTACATTTTCAACTTTCGCTTATGAAAATCACGTGTTTTTAAAATCAGGCGATTTTATGACTTTCGCGATTTATACTATTGCCAGTTTTATTGTGGGATTTTTAGCTGTGTTCTTAGGAATGTATTTGGTGAAGGCTTAGTGTTTTTCAAACGCCTTTACTCCTGCTTCAACTTCTGTACTTAAATAATTTACCCTTGGTACAATTGGACAAGAATACTTTTCGTTATATGCACAATAAGGGTTATAGGCTTTGTTGAAATCTATTTCTATTTCGTCCCCTTCTGGAATTCGTAAGTCGATATAGCGTCCACCACCATAGGTTGCATCTCCATTAGTATCATCTAAAAATGGTAAGAATAAATAGTCTTCATAACCTTCGGTAGTCATTAAATCTTTACCCTGATACACATTTAGTTGAAACTTTTGTCCTTTCAACTCAAAAGAAAGGATACCAAAAACCCTTTCTTCCGATTCTCTACTTGTGGTCGTTTTCATTTTGAACCATTCCGAGTCTGGTGTTTTTTTTAGAACTGCTTTTACTACATATGTAGAATCAAATTTGAAAAAATCTAATCCTTCAAAAGCCTTCAGATCTTTAGCTTTTAATGGCGATTTTGAAGCATCTTTAAAATCTGAATTCATTTCTTTTTGCCACTCCGTATCACCTTTTGTAGTAGTTTTTTCTTGTGTACATCCTAAACATAAGGCTAAAGTAAAAATGACCAGTAGTTTTTTCATTCTTGATTTTTTTGATTTCCAAAAATACAACATATCAAAATTTATTGTAGTTTTACCGCAAGTAATTAAAAAATAAAATGTTACAAGTCATTAGATATTATAAGCAAACCTGGACAATTTCTTCGGAAATGATTCGGACGTATTATCTATTGTAGCTATTCCTATATACTATTTAACAATATTTAAAAGTCCGACGATACCGTCGGACTTTTTATTTTTATAATAATCAATCAAAATGAAAACATTATTCAAAAATTACTTAAGCACATTTAATGGACTCTCTAGAGAAGTTTGGTGGTTGGCATTAATAACATTTATCAATCGCTCTGGTACAATGGTTATTCCTTTTTTATCCTTATACCTAAAGGATGATTTACAATTCTCATTTGATCAAATTGCATGGATTATGAGTGCCTTTGGTTTAGGCTCTGTAATTGGTACTTGGATTGGCGGAAAACTAACCGATTCCATTGGCTATTATAAAGTAATGGTAAGAAGCTTATTGAGTACTGGTTTTTTATTCATTGCTTTACAGTACCTAAATACATTTACTAGCATTTGTATCGGCATCTTCTTGGTTATGGTTGTTGCTGACACTTTTAGACCTGCAATGTTTGTGGCCATGAGTGTTTATAGCAAACCTGAAAACAAAACACGATCTGTAACTCTAATTCGATTAGCGATAAATTTAGGATTTTCTGCTGGTCCTGCTATAGGTGGTTTTATCATAACAGCTATGGGTTATGGTGGTTTATTTTGGGTTGACGGCATTACCTGTATTCTGGCGACATTACTTTTGATTAAAGTTTTGAACCCTAGAAAAACTAAAGCTATTGATGAAATTACAATCGAAAATCCTGTATCTGTTTACAAAGACAAACCCTTTTGGATTTTCTTTGCAGCCATGACAATTTTCGGAATTATATTCTTACAATATTTTTCTACAATCCCATTATACTATAAGGATATTCATAGTCTTACTGAATTTGAAATTGGTGTGCTTTTAGGACTTAATGGCTTTTTCATTTTCTTACTAGAAATGCCATTGATTAAGTGGTTAGAGAATACAAAATATTCCAAAATTGGTCTCACACTCATTGGGCTTTTTCTAACTATTTTGAGTTTTTATGCGCTTAATATTTCATCTTGGACTGGGATTCTAATTGTAGGTATGCTATTTATGACTATTGGAGAAATGATTGCTTTTCCATTTTCTAATGCATTTGCAATGGACAGAGCAAAAAAAGGAAAGCAAGGCGAGTATTTATCTATGTACGTAATGTCTTTTTCGATTGCTCATATTTTTGGTCATAATGCAGGACTTCGCCTAGTGGATAGCTTTGGATATACAAATACTTGGTACATAATGATTGCTTTAGGAGCCTTAGGTATTTTACTTTTATATTATTTGAAACGTGTACTAATATCTAAGAATGAATTAGCATAATTCTTACCTAAAACCCGTAATTTTGCCTTCAATATGAAAGACGAAAATTTAGACATCATAATTATTGGCGCAGGACCTATAGGAATTGCCTGCGCCTTAGAATGTAAAAAACGAAATTGGAATTATTTGGTTATTGAAAAAGGAGCCTTAACAAACTCTTTGTTTAATTATCCTTTAAATATGACATTTTTTTCAACCTCTGAAAAACTTGAAATTGATGCTATTCCATTTATAAGTAATAATCCGAAACCAACTCGAAATGAAGCTTTGGAATATTACAGAAGAGTAACAACATCAAATGAATTACACATTAATTTATATGAAGAAGTAAAATCAATTTCTAAGGATAATGGTAGTTTTGAAATCACGACAAACAAAAACAATTTCAAAGCTAAAAAAGTCATTATTGCTACTGGTTTTTATGACATACCTAATTTATTGAATGTTCCTGGTGAGGATTTACCTAAAGTGCTACATTATTACAAGGAAGCGCATCCGTTTACTTTACAAGATATAGCAGTTGTTGGCGCCAGCAATTCGTCTGTGGATGCCGCTTTAGAAATATACCGAAAAGGTGGAAACGTCACCATGATTGTTAGAGGTGATGCCATCGGAGAACGAGTAAAGTATTGGGTTAGACCAGATATTATCAATCGAATTGAAGAAGGCAGTATAAAAGCCTATTTTAATTCTGAAATCACAAATATTGAATCGCATCAAATAACAATACAAACACCTGAAGGTAAAAAAATCTTACCTAATGATTATGTTGTAGCATTGACTGGCTATCAACCTAATTTTAAGTTTTTAGATAGTGCTGGAATTGAATTTTCAAAGGACGACAAACATATTCCTGTTTATAATGATAAAACCATGGAGTCTAACGTAGAAGGCTTATATCTGGCTGGTGTAATTTGTGGAGGTATGGAAACCCACAAATGGTTTATTGAGAATTCTAGAATTCACGCAAAGCTTATTGCTGAACATATTGAAAATTCAATTTAAGACTAATTATTTCAAAGGCTTTATTTCACTCTGTTTCACTACTCTAGAAAGTACAATATGTGTTTTTGTTTCACCATAAATAATGAGTTGATCAATAAAAGATTCAAGATGTTTATGATTTTTTAGCACAACTTCCATTACAAAATTTTCGTTACCAGTAATCCTATAACAATTGATAACTTCATCATAAGTTTTTACTTTTTCAAGAAAAGGTTTTAGCATTCCCATAAAAGCACGCATTGTAATTAAAGCCTTAATTTGATAACCGACTTCAAAAGGAGATACAAAAGCAGAATACCCTTGAATTATTTCCGCATCCTCCATCTTCTTAATACGCTCACTAACAGCTGGTGAGCTAATTCCAACACGTCTTCCGATCTCAGCATTAGACATACGAGCATTAGCTTGTAAACACTTTAAAATCTTCCAGTTTAGATTATCCATAGGTTTTTAAGGTAAAAACGAATTATTATTTTAATAATTAAATCAAATATAAGAAATCACCTTAATATCTAAAGTAAAATATCATTTCTACGCTGTAATTTCGTAATAATTGCTATTGAATATGAACTATAACCTCCCATCTCACCTATCTGATTTGCCTATATATAGAAAGGCATTGGATATTATTACCCTATCTCGAAGTATTTCGACTTATCTAAACCATGATTTATCTTACTTAAATCCTGATGGTTCAGAAGATAACAACATATATTTTTCGGGAGATATAGTACAGCAATCTACGAACTTGGCACCAGAGATTATTAATGCCGAACGTGAACGTTACTCTGATAAAAAACACAAACATTTAGAAAGTTTAGATCGCTTAACAACCAGACTATACAGCAATTGTAGACGTCTAGAACGTTCAAATAGCAACGGAAGAGATTATTTACCAATTCTTAGAGGTGAATTAAGAAAATTCAGAAAGTTACAACGTAATTGGATGATGACGCTCTAATTACAAACCTTGCAATCATCTCTATCCTGAATTTCTCCAACTAAATGGCCGTCTTCATTCATTTTATAACCGCAACAATCCATAAAACCTTGTGCAATCTGTTTTTTAGCACGTTGTATTTGAGACTTTACAGTTGGTAATGGTAAATTCAATCGTTCTGCAACCTCCTTTTGTTTTAAACCCATAATATCCGATAGAAAAATAGGCTCTCGATACTTTTTAGGCAAGTTTACAAGAATACCTCTCAGGCAATCCTTCTCGGTATGTTCATGATTTATAGTGGTATCTTCGGCTTCAAAGTCATTTAACTCTAAAACAGATTTAGAAGCTTTAAAGTGATCTAGAATGGTGTAACGCGCTACTGAAAATAGCCAAGACTTTAATTTATCCTCATTTTTTAAAGTATGTAATTTGGTATGTACCTTAATAAAGGTGTCTTGTAATATATCGTCAGTTATGGATTCATCTTTAGTTTTACTAAAAATAAAACGTCTTATATCATCCGAATAGGTATCCCAAGCTAATTTCGTATTCATAATTAAAGATAAAAAAATCAGCTTAAGTTACAGAACCTAAGCTGATTGATTTTTTTAACAATTACAGTTTATACATGTACAGTTTTCACAAGTACAATCTGTACACTTTCCATTATTACATGGTTCACAATTGCAAGTACATTCTTTATCGTTTTTCATAATTATAAGTTTTTAATATTCACTTAATAGACGATAGAAACACAAAAAAGATGCATGAAACTAAAAATATTTCTGAAGTTCTTTTCTTATCGGCATTCGCTTTACTGCTGATACATTAGATCCTCCCGTATTTCCAACCGGAACCCATATCAATGTAAATAAAACTGATGCTATAATTCTGAAAAGTTGACCTAGTACATCTTTGAAATTTTGTTTTTTGACACCTAAAATTAAAAGCCAAATGTGAGAGACGGTATGCCTATACAAATGTTTTTGACCTAATATATGAGCGTTCTCAAAATAATAGAATGCTTTTGAAAAGCGATGTTCTCTTAATGCTTTTTTCCCTAGTTTTAAATAATTGTAGAATGCCTTTTTTAGAATAGATTTTTCCATAACTAACTTACTTTATCAGTAGACGCTGTTAGTTATGAAAAGATGCAAATTTGTATAAAAAATTAAAGCTTAAATTCTTTTATAGACTCATCAATATCAAAAATATGAGGATAATGTTCCTTAATATTCTGCTTCATAAACTCTAAAGGCACATCTTCAAAAAAGCCATAATCAGCCGTATATTCCATGAATTGATTTCCTTCACTATTATAGGCTTGTAAAAACGAATCGCTTACACCATCAAAGTCTAAAACATCAACATTAAACTTTTTACAAAGTTCTTTATTGAAAGCTGGTGACAATTTCAACCATTTATCATTCAACCTAACATTGACCATACCATGTGGTGTCAACTCATTCGATCCGAATTTTTCAGTCAATCGTTCTACAGCAATATGATTTTTCACTTTACCTAAATGAAGTCTTGCTGGCAAGCCAACAGCTCTGTATACAGCTACCAACAACACAGACTTCTCTACACAATTTCCACTAGAACGTTTCGCTATGTGACTAGCTTTATAATTTGAAGCCTCTAAACTGATTGTGTACGGATCGTAACGCCAATCGTCCCTAACTTTTTCGTATAAAGAAATCGCCTTCTCTTTATCGGATAAGGTTTTATAGGCTTTTACTAAATCTTGAATTGATTTAGATTCATAGTCTATGTATGATGTTGCTTTTAGGTATGTCATTCTTTGTTATTAATTTTAACAAATAACTTTTTAAGACCCTTCGACCACGCTCAAGGTAAGCGATTTGCACGCTTTTTGAAACATCAAAAAGCGGCTCTCTGCTTACATATTTCGTCTATACTGTCCACCAACTTCAAATAATGCTGAAGTAATTTGTCCTAAACTACATACTTTACAAACATCCATTAAGGCTTCAAAAATATTTTCGTTGTTAATGGCTTTTTGCTGAAGTGCTTTTAATAAGCTTTCAGTATCATTTCCTTTGTGTAGATTTTCTAATGTTTTAATCTGATTTTGCTTCTCTTCTTCTGTTGCTCTAATCACTTCCGCAGGAATTACGGTTGGCGATCCTTTACTACTTAAGAAGGTATTTACACCGATTATTGGGAAATCTCCGTTATGCTTCAACGTTTCATAATACAAACTTTCTTCCTGAATTTTGCTACGTTGATACATAGTTTCCATTGCACCTAAAACGCCACCACGTTCTGTAATACGGTCAAATTCTGCTAAAACTGCTTCTTCAACTAAATCGGTTAATTCTTCTATAATGAAAGAACCTTGTAACGGATTTTCATTCTTTGCTAATCCTAATTCTTTGTTGATGATTAACTGAATTGCCATAGCACGACGTACAGATTCTTCTGTTGGTGTTGTAATCGCTTCGTCATACGCATTAGTATGTAACGAGTTACAGTTATCATAAATCGCATAAAGCGCTTGTAATGTGGTACGAATGTCGTTAAAATCAATTTCTTGCGCGTGTAAACTACGACCAGACGTTTGGATATGATATTTTAACATCTGCGCTCTAGCATTGGCGTCATATTTATTTTTTAAAGCTTTTGCCCAAATACGTCTTGCTACACGACCAATTACGGCGTATTCTGGATCGATTCCGTTTGAGAAAAAGAATGATAAGTTTGGTCCAAACTTATTAATATCCATACCGCGACTTAAATAATATTCTACGTAAGTGAAACCATTAGATAACGTCAACGCTAACTGTGTAATTGGGTTAGCGCCAGCTTCTGCAATATGGTAACCAGAAATAGATACCGAATAGAAATTACGCACGTTATTGTCAATAAAATACTCTTGTACATCACCCATTAAACGTAAGGCAAACTCTGTTGAAAATATACACGTATTTTGAGCTTGATCTTCTTTTAAAATATCTGCTTGTACTGTACCTCTTACTTGCGCAATGGTTTTGGTTTTAATATCGTTATAAACTGCTTCTGGTAACACTTGATCACCAGTAACACCTAACAACATCAACCCTAGACCGTCGTTTCCTTTTGGTAAATCTCCGTGGTATTTTGGTCGTTCTACACCTTTTTCTTTGTAGATGGTTTCTATTTTACCTTCAACTTCTTTTTCAAGACCATTTTCTTTGATGTAAATCTCACACTGTTGGTCTATAGCTGCATTCATAAAAAAGCCTAACAACATTGGCGCAGGACCATTAATAGTCATACTTACCGATGTTTTTACATCTGCTAAATTAAATCCTGAATAGAGTTTTTTAGCATCGTCTAAACAGCAAATGCTTACACCTGCATTACCTATTTTTCCGTAGATATCAGGACGTAAATCTGGATCACTTCCGTATAACGTTACACTATCAAAAGCTGTAGATAAACGCTTTGCTGGCATACCATCACTTACATAATGAAAACGCTTGTTGGTACGTTCTGGTCCGCCTTCGCCAGCAAACATACGTGCAGGATCTTCACCTTTTCTTTTAAAAGGATATAAACCTGAAGTATATGGGAATTCTCCTGGTACATTTTCTTGCAACGTCCATTTTAAAATATCGCCCCAAGCTTGATACTTTGGCAACGCGACTTTTGGAATTTGTAGATGTGAAAGCGACTCGGTATGCGTTTCTATTTTTATTTCTTTATCTCGAACTTTAAAGCTATAAATTGGCGCTTTGTATTTATTTACTTTGTCTTCCCAACCTGTGATGACTTCCCAATTGTATGGATCTAAGTTTAGTTTTACACGGTCAAATTCTGCAATAAGCATTTTGATGAAATCTTTTTTGTCATCCTGAACTTGATTCAGGATCTCATCAAAATTTAACCCATTTTTATCTAAAAGAGATTTCTCACTTTCGTTCGAAATGACAGCTACAGAACATATAGTTTTAAAAATTCCATATAATTTTTGAGCGACTTCAACTTGAACTGCCGCAGTACTATCATAAGCACGGTTATTTTCGGCAATTTCTGATAAGTAACGTGTACGATTTGGTGGAATGACGAATACTTTTTCGCTCATTTCATCAGTAATTTCAAAAGTTGAATTTAAATCAGTTTCTGTTTTTTCAACTAATTTATCCATTACTGTTTTGTACAGCGTATTCATTCCTGGATCGTTAAACTGCGATGCGATAGTACCAAAAACAGGTAATTTGTCTTGCGGAATATCCCAAAGATTATTGTTTCGCATGTATTGTTTACGTACATCTCTAAGAGCATCTTTTGCACCTCTTTTATCAAACTTATTGATAGCTACTAAGTCTGCAAAGTCAAGCATATCAATCTTTTCAAGCTGAGTTGCCGCACCAAATTCTGGCGTCATCACGTAAAGTGAAACATCAGAATGTTCTATAATTTCGGTATCGGATTGTCCTATACCAGACGTTTCTAAAATGATTAAATCGTATTCGGCAGCCTTTAAAACCTCAACCGCTTCATTAACATATTTTGATAATGCTAAGTTAGATTGACGTGTTGCCAAACTACGCATATACACGCGAGGTGAGTTAATAGCATTCATACGAATACGGTCACCTAACAATGCTCCACCAGTTTTTCGTTTTGATGGATCTACAGAAATTAAACCAATGGTTTTTTCTGGAAAATCGATTAAAAAACGTCTAACAAGCTCGTCTACCAAACTCGATTTTCCTGCGCCACCAGTACCGGTAATTCCTAAAACTGGTGTTTTTGACGTTTTATTTTTATTATGAATTTGATCTAAAGTGTCTTTTGCTACTTCTGGAAAATTTTCAGCTGAAGATATAACACGTGCTAAATCTTTTGGGTTTTTCTTAGCTAAATCTTCAACTTTTACCTCTAGCTTATCTCCTATTGCAAAGTCAGATTGTTGCACTAAATCATTAATCATGCCTTGTAAACCAAGCTCGCGACCATCATCTGGCGAGTAGATACGAGTAATACCGTAATCCATTAATTCTTTAATTTCAGCAGGAAGAATTACTCCGCCGCCACCGCCAAAAATTTTGATATGACCTGCGCCTTTTTCATTTAAAAGGTCGTACATGTATTTAAAATACTCGTTATGCCCACCTTGATACGACGTTAATGCGATTGCATTTACATCTTCTTGAATAGCTGTATTTACAACTTCTTCTACACTACGGTCATGACCTAAATGAATAACCTCTACGCCTGTAGCTTGTATAATACGGCGCATGATATTTATGGATGCATCGTGCCCATCAAAAAGTGATGCTGCGGTTACGATACGTACTTTATGTTTTGGTTTGTATGGTGCGATTTGTTCCATTCGTAAAAATCTATCTTTTTAAGAGCTGCAATTTACGGATAATTCAAAAAAATTGCGATTTATAAAAGGATTTTTCAATATCTAAGAAAGACTTATCCCTAATTATTTGTCTATGCTAGTTAATTTATTTAAATTGAAATTAATTTAAATAGACTTTCTTGTGTGTAAAGTCTTTTTTTTCAGACAATTAAAACATTAGCCCTATGCAAAATCTTGTAAGAAAAAACTTAAGTGTCAGTCTATTTTTTTCCTATAAGTTAACTGCTATAGTAACCATTCTTGTCTCTGTAATTAACATTACTTTTTGGCTCACTAGTGATTTTCATAATGTTTTTTCAGGTTATACTATAAATCCTAGCGCAACAATGAAAGTCATAACTAGTATTAGTTTCCTATTACTAGGTTTTGTTTATTTCCTTAAAAATAAGACTTTAATTCAGGTTCTAATACTTTCTGGTTTACTGATTCAAACTACACAACTTTGTTTAATAAGTTTTGGAATAGTTGACCCTATTGCATGGAGACTTAGCTCCATAATAACAATAATACTCTTTGTTTTAACCTATCTAGCCTTATATTTTATAAAAGTAAAGAGACTAAAGGTTGTGTTTTTATTGCTAAACGGATCATTATATATTTTATCTTCTTTTGCTGTTTTTTATTATTTATTGGACATGGAAGAACTCAATACCATACCTGGTTTTGAAACATTAAGCTGGAATACAGCTATGTTATTCTTTATGAATTCCATATCACTTTTTGAATTAAAATTAATTAAACGTATAAGCCCTATAAAGTTAGATCAAATAACGTCTAGGCGCACTCATCCTTATAATTATTTTCCATACTTCTTTTTAATACCTATACTACTTATAATACTAACTTCTGTATTAGCCTACAACAAGATTATTACCGTAGTACAGGCTGCGTTCTTTATTATTTTATTCTTGAATACCTCTTCATTTATAAATATGTTTTTTTACTCTTATAACTTTATCATATTCTATATAGAGATTACCAAAAAGTCATCTGAATTAAGAAGCAAAAACAGAAAGTTAAACACCATGAATACTGAGCTTGTAGAGCTCAATCAAAAACTAAAGAAAAAAAATGCGTATCTAGAAGATTTTGCTACAATTACTTCTCATAATTTAAGAGAACCTATTATAGCTTTAGAAGAACTCCAAAAAGTATCGGAACAAATAACTTCAGACGAAAGTTTCACTAACGAAGAAGTACAAACTATGTTCAACACTTCTATCCAAAGACTTAATCAAGGTATAAACTCTTTGGTGCAATATCACAATTTTATTAAAAATGAAGATTTAATTGATGATCAAAAGATATCCTTAAAAGCTGGTATAGAATATATTTATTCCAATTTAGAAAAATCCATACCCAAAAATACATCCTTAACTATTTCTATTAAAGACGATCTTATTTTATCTAAAAATTGTATCGATACGGTGTTTAGGAATTTATTGAGCAATTCCTTTAAATACAAGCGAGAGAATGTTGATTTAAAAATCACAATTTCAGCCTACAAAGTAAATAACACATACAATATTCTATACAAGGACAACGGATCTGGTATTAACTTAATTTTCTTCAAAAAACATTTATTTAGAAAACGAAAAAGGTTTCATAAAAGAAGTCATAACTCAAATGGCTATGGACTTTACTTTACAGAGCTTTGTATTAAAAAGCTAAACGGTAAAATGGATATATTTAGCACACCTGGCAAAGGCACTGCTTTTAGAATTAAAATAAAACTTCCCCATTCATATGAATAAAACAGCAATCATTGATGACAACATGATTTTTAGGAAAGTGACAAAGGTGCTCTTACTAAAAACAGGTATTAAAGAAGAAAATATTCTACTATTTGATAATGGGAAAGAAATGTTTGATTTTATGGAAAATCAATCGGAAGACATTCATTTTCTACCTGAAATAATTTTTTTAGACCTAAACATGCCTGTAATGGACGGATGGGATTTTTTGAGCGCTCTTAAAGCTTTTAGACAAAAATACAATTACAATCCTAAAATCTACATTTTAACTTCATCGGTTGATGATAAGGACTATCAAGAAGTGATTAAAATTACATCTGTTGAAGATTATCTTATAAAACCTATAGATCAAAATACCCTAACAAAAATCTATCACAAATAATTTTTCTTAAAAACTACCCTAACTCCCTATTTTATTTAACTTTATCTATTGAACCAACACTGTTTTCATGGATAAAATAACATTATTGATCCACTGTAAGGACCAACCGAATATTATCGCCTCAGTTTCTAATTTTATAGCTAATAATAAAGGAAATATCGTTTATTTAGATCAGCATGTAGATAGAGAACAAGACATCTTTTTTATGCGTTTGGAATGTGAATTTTCTTCAAGTTCATTCTCTTTAGAAGATTTTAAAATGGATTTCAAAAATGGTCTTGTAAAAACATTCCATCTAAAGTGGAGAATTTACTCTTCAGAAAAGAAACCAAAAATGGCTGTTTTTGTTTCTAAATATGACCATTGTTTATATGACATTTTAGGAAGATATAATTCTGGTGAATTAAATTTAGAAATCCCTTTTCTTCTCAGCAACCATAAGGATTTAAAACCGATTGCCGATAATTTTAAAATTCCGTTTTACCATGTTCCTGTAACTAGAAATAACAAAACAGAAGCTGAAAAGAAACAACTAGAATTATTAGAATCTCATGATGTAGACTTTGTTGTTTTAGCCAGATACATGCAAATTGTGTCTAGCACAATTATTGATAAGTATCCTAATAAAATTATTAATATTCATCATTCATTCTTACCTGCTTTTGTTGGCGCAAAACCATACCATTCAGCCTTTAAACGTGGTGTAAAAATTATAGGTGCAACAAGTCATTACATTACAGAAGAATTAGATGCTGGTCCAATTATCGCGCAAGATGTTGCTCACATATCCCACACCTACACTATAAACGATCTAATAGCAAAAGGGCGTGATTTAGAAAAAATAGTACTTTCTAATGCTATAAAACTTCACGCTAATAGAAAGGTAATGGTTTTCAATAATAAGACTGTTATTTTTTCTTGATGCAGATTTTTAGCGTTTTAAAACTATACTTGTTTAATCAATTGAGTTATCTTTGATTACTCAAAAATCATTATATATCATGAAGAAAATATTCTTACTACTTACTGTTTTCTCACTTATTTCTTGTGCTGAATTGCAAGATGTTGTTAACCAATTACCACAATCTGGTGGAGTTTTAAGTAATGCTGATATTGCATCTGGACTGAGACAAGCTTTAGATCTTGGTATAGACAAACAAGTTACAAAACTGACACAAACCGATGGCTTTTATAAAAATGAACTCGTAAAAATCTTGCTTCCTGAAGAACTTCAAAAAGTAGACAAAGGACTTCGTGATATAGGGCTTGGTAATCTTGCTGACGAAGGTTTAAAAGTATTAAATAGAGCTGCCGAAGATGCTGTAAAAGAAGCTACCCCTATTTTTGTTAACGCTGTTAAAGGTATCACTTTTGATGATGCAAAAAATATCCTGCTAGGTGAGGATAACGCAGCAACTCAATATTTAACCTCTAAAACGCAAACCGAACTTTACGACAAATTCCATCCTGTTATAAATAATTCTTTTGCTAAAGTTGGTGCAGATCAAATTTGGTCTAACCTTATTAATAAATATAACGCTATACCTTTTACAAATGACGTTAATCCAGACTTAACGGATTATGTAACCCAAGAAGCTTTAAGTGGCGTATACACTATGATTGCTGTTGAAGAAAAGGAAATTAGAACTAAAGTTTCGTCAAGAACCACAGACTTATTAAAGAAAGTTTTTGCGCTTCAAGATTAAGAACAGCTCTCTTTTTACAATATAAAAAAGCAAAATCTATTAAGGTTTTGCTTTTATTTTTTAAAGTCCGTCTTACTTAATAAATAAATTTACAGACAATAACAAAACAACACTAAGCTGCTGTCTCATAACTTATTACTTAGAGGGCTATTAAACTACATTTAATTATATCCTAATATTAACATAACATTAGTCACGTAGAAAGTCAGCATCTTTGCAGTGCAAAAGATTAAGTTAGTAAATAGTCTTACACAAGATTAAGAAACAGTTAGTTAGTTAGAAGTCGGTATTGTAGTTAGTACCGACTTTTTTTATGCAAATAACCTACTAAAATATTTGTAAGATTCTAGCAAGCGACTTCCGTACCAAGAAAATAGTTCACCATCAACAATTACAACCTCTTTATCTGGAAAAATTAATTTTAATTCCTTTATATGTTTTTCTTTGAATGGATAAGGTTCGCTTGAAAGTAATATAACTTCAGCCTCTTTTAATTTTGGATTATCTAATTTGATTTCAGGATAGCGTTTTTCACCTTTAAAAACATTTTCGAAACCAGCATCATTAATCATACAATTAATAAATGTTTCTGAAGCTACCGCCATCCAAGGTTTCTTCCAAATAAAATAAGCGACTTTTCGTTTTTCTCTATTCTGAATTATAGCACGAAAGTCTAATCTTTCCTTTTTGATATTTTCAATCAAATCCAAAGCACGATCTTCTACTTCAAAAATTTCACCGTACATTTTAATAAGCTCAAAACAATCTTCTAGATTATTGACATCACTAATATGAATCGGAGCAACTTTATTTAAGCTTTCAATTATTTCAGGTGTATTTTCTTCCTTATTACAAAGAATGATATCTGGTTGAAGTGTCTTGATTTTGTCGACATGAATCTGTTTAGTTCCGCCAACAATAGTTTTGGACTTAAGAATATGATTAGGATGAACGCAAAACTTAGTAATACCAACTACGGAATTCTCTAAACCTAAATGCACCAATAATTCTGTTTGAGAAGGTACTAACGATACAATTCGTATAGGTTTTTGTTTTAAATCAACGCTTCGATGTAATTGATCTAACACAACCAAAACTATTATAAAAGCTTTAATTCATCTTTCATCTGAAGCTGTAATTCTTCTGCTTTTTTTGCAACTGCTTCGGCAAAGTCGTCGTTTTGTGACGCGTAGATAATTCCTCTAGAAGAATTTATTAGTAATCCTACATTATCATTCATACCATATTTACATACATCTTGAAGATTTCCACCTTGAGCACCAACTCCAGGCACTAATAAAAAACTATCTGGAATTATTTTACGAATGTCAGCTAAAAATTCGGCTTTTGTAGCACCAACTACATACATTAAATTTTGAGCATTTTCCCAAGTTTTTGAAGTTTCCAAAACTTGCTTATACAACTCTACTCCATCAACTGTTTTAGTTTGAAAATCAAACGCTCCTTGGTTAGAAGTCAAAGCCAAAAGAATGGTGTGCTTATCTTTAAACGCTAAAAATGGTTCTACAGAATCCTTACCCATATATGGAGCAACTGTAACACTGTCAAAACCTAGATCTTCAAAAAAAGCTTTGGCGTACATAGAACTGGTATTACCAATATCTCCACGTTTTGCATCTGCTATAGTGTAAATTTCTGGATGATTTTCATTAAGATATTTAATGGTTTTCTCTAGTGCTTTCCATCCTTTTAAACCGTAAGCCTCATAAAATGCTGTGTTTGGTTTGTACGCCACACAAAGGTGATGTGTTGCATCAATTATAGCTTTATTAAAAGCAAATATTGGATCTTCCTCTTGCAATAAATGTTGAGGAATTTTATTTAAATCTACGTCTAATCCTATACACAGAAAGGATTGCTTTTTTTTGATTTGAGTGATTAGTTGGTTTGTTGTCATCTAAAAGTTAATTAAAACAGTGCCTATAATATTATTTTCATCAACGAAACCTCTATATCTAGAATCTATAGAGTTATCTCTGCTATCCCCTGAGAAAAAATACTTTTCTTCAGGAAGAATGATTGGTCCAAAATTATTAGTTGTCCAATCAGAATTCTCATTAAAAATCTCATTGGATAACATTGACCTTTCTTTATCATAATTTCTATCTAATTGTATAGGTAAATCATCAACAAAAGAATCATCTAAGAAAGCAATAATAGAATCAGAATAATAATATTTATAGAAATCCTCATCTTCAATTTTCCCTCTGATATAAGCATTGAAAACTTTTGGTGAAATTTTATAAGCAAATCTTAAATTAATATCTTTATCTATATTAACGCCATTTACAAAGTAATTTCCATTTACACATTTCAAAGTATCACCAGGTACAGCAATTAATCTTTTTACAATTGTCCAACCTTCTAAACTATCTGAAAATTTAAAGTAAGCAAAATCTAATGGCCTAGGCTTTTTTAAGCTTGATCCAAGAAACCTAGATCCAACTTTTAGATTTGGTTCATTTGATGTTGATGGGACTTGAAAAGCCATCAAAACTCCGGACCATTTCAATAGCATATAAACTATTATGAAAGCCAAGAGAACAATAAATACAATTTTCTTTGTTTTCATATACTAAATTCCTGCTTTCTCACAGGAACGAAAAATAAAAAAGCCTCAAAAAAGAGGCTTCAAAATTTTAAATTACATCGTCGCTAGCTTTTAACAACTCCGTGTTTTCTGCTAACATCAATTCGTCTATTATTTTCTGAATATCACCATTAATGATATTGGATAAATCGTAAAGTGTTAAACCAATTCTATGATCAGTTACACGTCCTTGAGGATAGTTATAGGTTCTAATCTTAGCACTTCTATCACCAGAGCTCACCATACTTTTACGCTTCTCAGAATCTGCTTGACGTTGCTTTTCAAGCTCTAAATCGTATAAACGTGTACGTAAAACTTTTAAAGCTTTCTCTAAGTTTTTGTGCGATGATTTTTGATCTTGACAACTCACAATCATACCTGTTGGTTCGTGGTGAAGCTTAATTGCAGAATAGGTCGTGTTTACCGATTGTCCACCTGGTCCTGTAGATGTGGTACGCTCTATACGTACTTCTGTCATGTCTAATTCAAAATCAATATCTTCTGCTTCTGGCAAAACCATAACTGTTGCAGCACTGGTATGCACACGCCCTTGAGTTTCTGTTTGCGGTACACGTTGTACACGGTGTACACCAGCTTCAAACTTTAGTGTTCCGTAAACATCTTCACCTGAAACTTCAAAAATGATTTCTTTGAAACCACCTGATGTTCCTTCACTCTGACTTACAACATCTACACTCCAGCCTTTGTCACTGCAATATTTAGAATACATACGGTATAAATCACCAGCAAAAATACTAGCTTCATCACCACCTGTTCCTGCACGCACCTCAACAACTACATTTTTAGCATCGTCTGGATCTTTAGGAATAAGCATGAAACGGATATCTTCTTCAACTTTTGGAAGTTCTTCTTTAGCTTCCTCTAGTTGCATTTTTGCCATTTCTACCATTTCTGCATCAGAACCATCCGCTATGATTTCTTCTGCTTCAGAAATATTATCTAAAAGTTCTTTATAAACTTCACCTTTATCAACAATCTGTTTAAGATCCTTGTATTCCTTATTAAGTTTAATATAACGTTGTTGATCTGAAATAATATCTGGCTGAATAATCAGGTCGTTTACCTCATCAAAACGTTGTTTTACTATCTGTATTTTCTCTAACATCGTTCTTCAAAAAATTGGAAGTCAAAAGTACAATTTTTTATGGATTTTATAAGAATTGTATTTTATTCTAAATTCAGAAAATATTTTTTGCGGTCTAAGCGTTTTAGATAGTATGCTAAGGCAGGTTTCCTCTATACTAAACTACTATAAACCGCTCGCTTCCTGGTCATTTTTAGTGACTATTGGCATTACGGTAATTAATCCAGAATTGATATTGGCGCTATGCACCAAATTATTTCTAACAGGTTTGTTATGGTTAATGCTTTCTGACCGAAAGTTGAGAAGACGCTTAAACTTCTATAGAATAAGCGGTGTATCTGATTTAAAATTCTTCGGGACATTATTTTTAATAGATAGTATTATCACCGGAACATTTATAACCTTAATAAAAGGCTTTATTTAATTACCCTTAAACTTTAAAGACCAGACATAAAAAAAGCTACGGGAATTAATCCGTAGCTTTTCATATTTTAGACTTAAAACTGTTTTCTTATCCGCATTTAGAAGAACCACAATCGTTACAGGTTAAACAGCCTTCTTGATAAATTAAGTTTTCCGAATTACAATTAGAACATTTTTGACCTTTGGCTTTTGTTCCATCAGCAACATAGCGTTTCAATGCTCTTACTACACCATTTTTCCAAGTATTAATATTCTCACCATCAAGTTGTAGACTATTTATTAAATCAACTATTTTATCAATAGACATACCGTGACGCAATGTACTAGAAATAAGCTTGGCATAGTTCCAATACTCCGGGTTGAATTTATAAGACAGACCTTCTATCGTTGTTTTGTAACCTCTTTTATTTTTATACTGAAAATCATAACGAGAGTTACCATCTTCGTCTCTATTTTTAATAATAAGACCTCCTTCTGCCCAACGTGGAATTAAAATACCATCTTCATCATCCGCCAGTCCTGTAAAAATCTCATAAGGTTTACCATCTATTAACCCAATAAAGGCAATCC
Organism: Winogradskyella sp. SYSU M77433; assembly: GCF_029911945.1. NCBI lineage: Bacteria > Pseudomonadati > Bacteroidota > Flavobacteriia > Flavobacteriales > Flavobacteriaceae > Winogradskyella > Winogradskyella sp. SYSU M77433. The sequence goes on from NZ_JARYTG010000001.1 coordinate 128,417, forward strand.
ATTTTTCTTTATTATTTTGAAAACGGACAACATCTGCCTCTAAAATTTGCGGACGTTTTACTGGAAAAGCTGAAGTAGATTCTTCATTTTCGTTATCTTTCTTTTCATCATTAGAAATTAAAACACCAGATCGTGATCCATCCCTGTAAACTGTTACACCTTTACAGCCAACTTCCCAAGCTTTTAGATATAAATCACCGACCAATTCTTCAGAAACATCATTAGGAAGGTTAATTGTTACACTAATTGAATGATCTACCCATTTTTGTACGGCACCTTGCATAGTCACTTTACTCAACCAATCTACATCATTTGAGGTAGCTTTATAATATGGTGATTTTTGTACGAGCTCATCGAGTTCTTCTTGCCCATAATTTTTAGTAGTATCTATACCATTGACTTCCATCCATTGTTTAAATCTATGATGAAACACTACATACTCTTCCCATGAATCTCCAACTTCATCTACAAAATCAACCCTAACGTCTTTATCATTTGGATTAACTTTTCGTCGTCTTTTATAAACTGGTAGAAATACAGGCTCAATTCCTGAAGAAGTTTGTGTCATCAAGCTTGTAGTACCTGTTGGTGCAATAGTTAATAAAGCTATATTTCTTCTACCATACTCTAGCATTTCATAATATAATTTCTCGTCTGCTTCCTTTATACGTTGAATAAAAGGATTATTTTCTTCTCTTTTTGCATCGAAAATTTCAAAAGCACCTCTGTCCTTTGCGGTATAAACAGATGCTCTGTAAGCTTCAATGCCTAAAGTTTTGTGAACTTCAACAGAAAAAGCATTACCCTCTTCACTTCCATATTGAATTCCTAAAGCCGCCAACATATCTCCTTCGGCAGTAATACCAATTCCTGTTCTACGTCCTTCTTTGGCTTTTGTTCTAATATTCATCCATAAATTTCGTTCCGTAGCTTTAACTTCGTCTAACTCTGGATCTGCATCGATTTTCTCTAAAATAGCATCAATCTTTTCAAGCTCTAAATCAATAATATCATCCATAATGCGTTGTGCCACATGCACATGCTTTTTAAACAGTGTAAAATTGAATGATGCTTTATCCGTAAAAGGATTCTCTACATAAGAAAATAAGTTGATAGCTAACAAACGACAAGAATCATAAGGACATAATGGTATCTCGCCACATGGATTTGTTGATACGGTTTTGTAACCTAAATCAGCATAACAATCTGGCACAGACTCATTAATTATTGTATCCCAAAATAAAATACCAGGTTCAGCCGATTTCCAGGCATTATGAACTATTTTTTTCCATAATCTGTCAGCTTCGATAGTTTTGGAAAATTTAGGATTTTCACTAAATATTGGATACTTCTGAGTATAGTCCGTATTAGACTTTACGGCTTTCATAAAAGTATCATCTATCCTAACAGAAACGTTAGCACCCGTAACTTTTCCTTGCTCTAATTTTGCATCAATAAAATCTTCAGAATCTGGATGATTTATTGAAACTGACAGCATAAGAGCACCTCTTCTTCCATCTTGAGCCACCTCTCTGGTTGAATTTGAATAACGCTCCATAAAGGGCACAATACCTGTTGATGTTAAAGCAGAATTTTTAACAGGTGAACCTTTTGGCCTAATATGAGATAAATCATGACCAACACCACCACGTCGTTTCATTAATTGCACCTGTTCTTGATCGATTTTCATAATTCCACCGTAAGAATCAGAATTTCCTTCATTTCCTATAACAAAACAATTAGACAATGAGGCTATTTGATATGGATTACCAATACCTGCCATTGGACTTCCTTGAGGTACGATATATTTAAAATCTTTTATATGATCAAAGATTTCATCTTCCGATAATGGATTTGGGTAACGCGCTTCAATTCTGGCAATTTCTTTAGCAATACGCCTATGCATATCGTTTGGAGTTAACTCATAAATATTGCCTTGAGAATCTTTTAATGCATACTTATTTACCCAAACTCTCGCAGCTAAATCGTCTTCATTAAAATATTGTAATGAAGCTTCAAAAGCTTCTTCTTGTGAGTAAGTTTTGGAATGTACTTTGGACTGGGTTTGTGTACTCATGGTTAGTTTGTGATTTAAGTCGTTAGATGAATTAATTGCAACAGCAAAGTAAACAAAAATCAAAAACTTACAACATGGCAAAAATCAGAAAGTTTTCAAAAAAAATTCATAAAATATTAAAAATCATACATTTAAAATTTTATCAACACAAAAAAGTTAACAAAAAAATATTTTATTTTAGCACCTTTAAAAAAATAAGACAGATAAAAATCGTTTAACTCAAAGAGGTTTGAATAAGAAAATTTTTAAGAATTTGGAAATTACAAGCCAGAAAAAAGAATTATTTTGAATCACCCTATTACTAACTCTTTCCAATACTATTTAAGTCCACAACAACACCTACTCCAAGTAGCTGTTTCCACTGTAATTTAGGACCAGAAATAACATATTCTTGGTTAGTCGTTTCATCAGTTTCTACTTCGGTTTTGACATCATTATCGTACCTTAGATGAGAGCCTAACATCGCTTTTACGTATTTGTTTACTTTCATATCAAAAGTAAGCTCCCATTCTAAATCTACATTACCAAAACTATTGATGTAGTCTGTATAAAGCCTTACAAGACTATTCACTTTTATATTCTCAAATAACTCTTCTTCGTATTGATTTGTTAAAAGAATACCTAATTCATTTCTTGTTTTTTTCCCTGGTTTTAGTAGATTCCCTTCATCATCATAAATTGCTGGATCTACACCAAAAGCTCCAATATTTGCTAAATAATCATCTAGCACAAATGTTGTTTTAACAGTGAGCGGTGAGGCATAAAAAGACAAACGATCTATGTGCCTACCATATTCCATACCAGCTCCAAAAAACATGTAGCCTGGTGCCATAAATTTGGAAATAGGTTGCGAAGTATCAGGATAATTATATCCGTATGAAAATTGAGAATTAAAGCTAAACTTTGCAGAATAAAACCAATTACTTGTGGAGTCTTTTTGAAATCCTAAATTAGAAATTAATTCAATAACATCTTCTGTTTTTTGCACACTTTGATCTTCTTGTTTATTTATACCATAACGCAATGACACAGAGGAATTCCAAAATAGATATTCGTCTTTATATTTAGCAGCTGCTTTTCCTGTTGCAATAGCAGAAATAGAGTTTGCACCACCAGCATTCCAGTTTGTAAAAGATACTTGGTTAAGATACAAACCTACTTCTTTTACCATTTTCCAACTTGGTGCAATAACTTTTTTAGCTTCCTTGGACTTGAAAAACAAAGAGTCTGGTTGAGCTGTTAGATTATTTATAAAAAATAAGGAAGCTACAACTAAGAAATACGAAAAATATTTTGTCATTTTATTAATAATTGAATGTACCATACTCACTTTGAATAGTCAACTTCTTTTCATCTGAAGATTCTACTCTACCTATAACTTGAGCATTTACATTAAACGATTTTGAAATAGCTATAATATCTTCAGCTACTTCTGGCTTTACGTACAATTCCATACGATGACCACAGTTAAAAACTTGATACATCTCTTTCCAATCGGTTTTAGACTGTTCTTGTATCAATTTAAATAACGGTGGTATTTTGAACATATTATCTTTGATAATATGAAGGCTTTCTACAAAGTGTAAAATTTTTGTCTGAGCACCACCACTACAGTGCACCATACCGTGTATAGAATCACTTTGATATTTATTTAGGATTGCTTTTATAATCGGAGCGTATGTTCTGGTTGGTGACAACACTAGTTTACCTGCATCTATTGGTGAATCTGCTACTTCATCTGTTAGCTTTATTGTACCTGAATATACCAGCTCATCTGGCACCGCAGCGTCAAAACTTTCTGGGTATTTTTCTGCTAGGTACTTTGCAAACACATCGTGTCTTGCTGATGTAAGTCCATTACTTCCCATTCCTCCGTTATATTGAGCTTCATAAGTCGCCTGACCAAAAGATTCAAGACCAACAATAACATCTCCTTCAGAAATATTTGCATTGTCTATAACATTAGAGCGTTTCATTCTAGCTGTAACTGTAGAATCTACTATGATTGTTCTTACCAGATCTCCAACATCTGCAGTTTCACCACCTGTTGAGTGAATAGTAACTCCAAACGAATTCAAATCTTCAATAAGCTCTTCTGTTCCATTTATAATGGCTGAAATCACCTCTCCTGGAATAAGATTTTTATTCCTTCCTATTGTAGAAGACAACATAATATTATCTGTAGCACCAACACACAGAAGGTCATCAATATTCATAATTAAAGCATCTTGAGCTATGCCTTTCCATACCGATATATCGCCTGTTTCCTTCCAATACATATAAGCTAAAGACGACTTTGTACCAGCACCATCTGCATGCATTATTAAGCAATAGTCATCATCATTGGTTAAATAATCTGGAACTATTTTACAAAATGCTTTTGGAAATAAACCTTTGTCTATATTTTTAATAGCGTTATGCACATCTTCCTTTGAGGCAGAAACACCACGTTGTGCATATCTTTTGCTAACCGAATTGCTCATTGAGGATTATTAAGATTGGTTATGCAAAAATAAGGATTGTGTTTAATTATTAGGAACTATTGGGTTAGAATTAATAACTGTCTTTATTTTTTTTCTAAGTTTTTCTCTTTTTTTCTGGCCACCAAAGTAGACGTTAAGCCCTAAACCTATTCTGTAAAACACATCATCTGTGTCTCCAGTAGTCATTTCATCAAGCTCATCTGTAAAAGCATGATTATATTCCCCAAAAATCTTTAATCCTAAATGTTCTAAAACAATAACTTCAACACCAAACCCACCCTGAACTTTATTCGAAGTTTCCTCAAAATAGTTACTAGCATTATACCCTCCTCCTGCATATAAATAAGGTGTAAATCGACCAAAAGGGTTTAATAAAAGTTCTAAGTTTAAATCAAAAGACATAAAGCCTTTATTATAAAACTCTTTATAAGCTAGATTATACTTATTGTAAGTTGCATTAAAATTAAGATGGCTTGTAATATGGTATTTAAAACCACCTCTAAAGTAAATTTCAAATTCAGGATCTTGATAATCCCCATTTATGATAGAGTTTCCTGCTGCCACATCTAATCCCCAGACCCCTCGGTAATCATAGAAGTCGAGCCTGTTTATTATTAACTTTTCCTTTCTACTATTTTGTTCTTGAGAAAATGAAAAATTAATGCACACCAGGCACATTAAAGTAAATAAAAAAACGACTCTATGTTTAGAAATCATAAACTACAATTTAATAGTACGTTTATTTCACATAGATATAGGAGCGCCGCAATATAGAAAAATATTTAGCAATACATTAATTATGAGGAAAATGTATAACACAAAAAAAGATAAAACTGTTTCCAATTTTATCTTTCTTCTTTATGACAATAATTAAATTGCCTATGTTAAAAATCTTTTTTAAGATTCTGCTTGTAGCTTTGACTGAATATCTACAATGTTTTCTTTAGTAACATCGTTCAAGTCTTCTGAATTGTCTTGTGAAAGAATTAAGGTTGCACCCACAAGTATAGCTACGCTTAATAGTAACTTTCTCATTTTTACAAATATTGATTAATAGCACTACAAAAATACTAAATAAACCCCTTGTAAAAATGGGAGATACAAGTTTTTTAACATGATTTAACCCCCTTTTCGATAATTCGTTAAATGTAATCGACAAACGACATAAATCACAATTTTTAATTTAACTTTTGTACGTATGATTACGTATGCTTTTCAACGAATTAACATTCAAATAACACTCAAAATTACTATTTAGTGAATAGTAACTCCCTGTATTTTGTCAATGGCCAAAGTTCATCATCTACCAAAAGTTCTAGCTTATCACAGTTGTATCTAATCTTATCAAACAAGGGCTTAACTTTATTACAATAGCCGTCTGCCTTTTTATCTATATCTATATAGGTATTACAAGTTTTTCGCTCTTCCGTCATTTGCGTTACCAAAGAATTTATAGCCTCTATATGTTTTGAAATCTGCTCTATAAGAGACAATTGTTCTTTCGCTACTTCTTTAAAATTATCTCCATAAATAGTTTTTAAACCCGTAACATTCTTTATCAATATATTTTGATATCTCACCGCTGTTGGTACAACATGATTTCTGGCAATATCACCTATTACACGACTCTCTATTTGAATTCGCATAACATAGTCTTCCATCTCAATTTCATAGCGTGCTTCAGATTCAACTTTGTTCATCACACCTAAATTTTCAAAAAGTTCTAAAGTTGATTCTGATATTTTAACCTTTAAGGCTTTAGGTGTTGTTTTGTTATTACTCAAACCACGTTTCTTTGCCTCTTTCTCCCAATCTTCACTATAACCATTACCTTCAAAAAGAATAGTTTTCGACGTCTTAATATACTCGCGCAACACATTGAAGATAGCATCATCTTTTTTCATGCCTTTTCCATCTATCAATTTATCAACTTCAACTTTAAAATCGATTAACTGCTTAGCTACAATTGTATTTAAAACCGTCATCGGGTTTGCACAGTTTGCAATTGATCCCACAGCTCTAAATTCAAATTTATTCCCTGTAAAAGCAAATGGCGAGGTTCTGTTTCTATCTGTGTTATCCAGAAGAATTTCAGGTATTTTCCCAACAACATTAAGCTTTAGATCTGTTTTTTCCTTTGGAGATAATTTACCTTTCGTTACCGTTTCAAGCTCTTCTAAAACCTTAGTTAATTGCTCTCCTATAAATATTGAGATAATTGCAGGAGGTGCCTCATTTGCTCCTAACCTATGATCATTACTAGCCGAAGCAATAGACGCTCGAAGGAGCTCTTCATATTTTAATACTGCTTTAATAGTATTAATGAAGAAGGTTAAAAATTGAAGGTTACTCATAGGTGTTTTTCCTGGAGACAGAAGATTAACACCTGTATCTGTACCTAAACTCCAATTATTATGTTTACCCGAACCGTTGACACCCGCAAAAGGTTTTTCATGAAGAAGTACAGAAAAATTATGACGTTCAGCAACCTTCTGCATCACATCCATTAATAAAGAGTTATGATCTACAGCTAAGTTAGCCTCCTCAAAAATTGGAGCTAGCTCAAATTGATTTGGTGCCACTTCATTATGTCTTGTTTTTACAGGAATCCCTAAAAGCATGCATTCATTTTCTAAATCCCTCATGTAAGCCATTGCTCGATTAGGAATAGTACCAAAATAATGATCATCTAACTGCTGTCCTTTTGCTGGCGAATGCCCCAAAAGTGTTCTTCCTGTTAAAGCAATATCTGGTCTAGATGCCACTAGCGTGCTATCGATTAAAAAGTATTCTTGCTCCCACCCCAATGATGCATTTACCTTTTTTACATTTTTATCAAAATACTTACATACAGCTACTGCAGCATTATCTACTATCTGAAGCGCTCTCAACAATGGTGTTTTATAATCTAAGGCTTCACCTGTATAAGCCACAAAAACTGTAGGAATACACAGTGTAGTTCCATAAACAAATGCTGGTGAAGAAGGATCCCAAGCCGTATAACCGCGTGCTTCAAAAGTGTTTCTTATTCCTCCATTTGGAAAACTTGAAGCATCAGGTTCTTGCTGAACTAACTGACTTCCTTCAAATTTTTCAATAGATAATCCATCGCCTATAGTTTCAAAAAAGGCATCATGTTTCTCTGCTGTGGAACCCGTTAAAGGCTGAAACCAATGTGTATAGTGTGTTGCACCTTTAGAAACAGCCCATTCTTTCATTCCTGTTGAAATATGATCAGCAGTAACTCTATCTATTTTAGTGCCTTTTTCTATAGCTTCCGTTATACTGTTTAACGCCGATTTTGTTAAGTACTGACGCATAGATGTTTGATTAAAAACATTAGCACCAAAAGCTTCGGAACGCCTTTTAAATTCTTTAATCTCTAATGGTTTTCTATTTAAAGATTCTTTTATAGCATGAAATCTCAATGTTGACATATTCTTAGTTTTTAGGGCGCAAAAATACGAATAAATGATTTTCCTAAAACACACCCCTTAAATATTAGGGCTGTTAATAATTAATTAATAACCTTTCATCTAATTACCCCTCTTTTTTTTGAGCAATAGAAAAAAATAACAATATTTGCACTTGAAAACCTATTAAATAACAACACAATGAGTAAATCTAAGTTAGAGTATATATGGCTTGACGGCTATAAGCCTACTCAAAATATGAGAAGTAAAACCAAAGTAGAAGAGGATTTCAGTGGAAAACTGGAAGATTGTCCTATTTGGTCTTTTGATGGTTCGTCTACAAGACAAGCTTCAGGAGGTGCTTCTGATTGTTTATTAAAACCTGTAGCAATCTATCCTGATCCTACAAGAAAAGATGGCTATTTAGTAATGACAGAGGTTTTAAATGCTGATGGCACTCCTCACGAATCTAATGGTAGAGCAACGATTGATGATGATGATAATGATTTTTGGTTTGGTTTTGAGCAAGAATATTTTATCATGGATAAGAAAACTCAATTACCTTTAGGTTTCCCTGTTGGTGGATATCCTGCGCCTCAAGGTCTTTACTACTGCTCTGTTGGTGGAAGAAATACTCACGGAAGAGCTTTTGTAGAAGAACATGCTGATTTATGTATTGCTGCTGGCTTAAATTTTGAAGGTATCAATCAAGAGGTTGCTTCTGGTCAGTGGGAGTTTCAATTGTTTGCTAAAGGTGCAAAAAAAGCAGGAGACGAAATCTGGGTAGCACGCTACTTATTAGATCGTTTAACTGAAAAATACGGTTACTATATAGATTATCATCCAAAGCCATTAGGTAAAGACATGGACTGGAATGGTTCTGGTATGCACGCTAACTTCTCTAATGAAGTATTAAGAACTTGTGGTGACAAAGCAACTTACGAAAAAATTTGTGAAGCATTTAGACCTGTTGTTCAAGAGCATATCGCTGTGTATGGAGAGTTTAACGATCAACGTTTAACTGGTGAGCACGAAACTCAATCTATAGATGAATTTAGCTATGGAGTTTCTGATAGAGGTGCTTCAATTCGTATCCCAATTATTACAGTTGAAAAAGGCTGGAAAGGTTGGTTAGAAGATAGACGTCCTGCTTCTAATGCTGATCCATACAAAGTAGCTGGTAGAATAGTGAAAACTGTAAAAAGTGCAGACGTTTAAGACAACGTAAATAAATATTAAGTTTAAAGAAGACTCATTTAAAATAAATGGGTCTTTTTTTTTTATTTAAGTGTTAAATAAATAAATACCATATATGCGCCAAACAATAGCATTCCTTTATAACGTCCTATTTCAAATCGTTTTGGAAGAATCATCAAAGGGATTAATACTGCTGCAAAAGCAATCATCCAGAATATATTAGTAGACAAGATTTCTGGTGTGTCAGGATTTACCGCAATAGGTTTTATGATAGCTGTTAACCCTAAAACAGATGCTATATTAAATATGTTAGAACCTATGAGATTCCCTAAAGATATAGCTTTTTCTTTCTTTAAAGCCGCAATTACCGAAGCCGCTAACTCAGGCACACTAGTACCAATAGCAATCACTGTAACCGAAATAGCATAATCACTTACACCTACTGCTTCCGCTAATTGTTTTGCCCCTTGTACTAACCATTCAGAACCAAAATACAAACCTGCCGCCCCAATTAGCAACCACATAACGATTTTGAAGTTAGAAACTTCAGCCAACGCATCGTTAACTTCATCCACATTTGCTGTTAAAGTTCTTCTTGAATTTCTTATTAAAATTATAAGAAAAATGACTAAAGCCACAAATAATATAACTCCTTCTAGAGCTGTTAAAACTTTATCATTATTTAAACAAAAATAAAGTGCAAATGATATTAGCATCATCATTGGCCAATTCAACTTATAAAATTCCCTATCAACAACTAATGGAGAAATCATAGCCGTAATCCCCAAAACAAGTCCAATATTAGCTATATTAGAACCTATAACATTACCAAGAGCTATATCAGAAACTCCATCTAATGCCGCCTGTAAACTCACTAAAAGTTCTGGTGCTGAAGTGGCGAAAGACACTACAGTCATACCAATGACAAGCTTTGAGATTTTTAATTTAAAAGACAATCCTACCGATGCTCTAACCAAAAAATCACCACCTACAACTAACAACGCTAAACCAGCAACAACAAGGAGTATACTCATATTCGTACTATAAAATTAAAGCTTTAATTATTTGAGTTGCGAAGATACTACTTCATTTTTACACAAACTAAAAACTAAATTTTTCGTTAAATAACTATTATTATAGTTTTATAACTACAAAAATAGTTATATTTGAAATATATCAATTAAAAAACAAATACAGTTATGCTAAAGCTCACAAATAAGGAAGAAGAAATAATGCATATTTTATGGCGGCTAGAAAAAGCCTTCGTAAAGGATGTACTTGCTGAGATAACTGATGATAAACCACATTACAATACACTTTCCACAATCATAAGAAACCTGGAAGAAAAAGGTTATGTTAGTTATAATGCCTATGGCAAAACCCATCAATACTACCCTATCATCTCTAAAGAAGATTACAAAACGAAATTTATGAATACCGCTATTGAAAATTATTTTAATAATTCATACAAAAACGTTGTGTCTTTCTTTGCCAAAGAAGAAAAAATAAGCGTAGATGAGCTTAAAGAAATTATTGCACTAATAGAAAAGAAAGATTGATTATGGAATATCTTTTAAAATCAAGTGCCGTAATTGCATTATTTTATCTTTGTTATAATTTCTTTTTAAAGAAAGAAACTTTTTTTGAGCACAACAGATGGTTTTTATTACTAGGAATATTAGCAGCTGCAATATTCCCTCTAATTATAATACCTATTGAAATCATCATTGAACCTGTAGCTATACCAGAAAATAATTTTATTGTCCCTGAAAATACTCCTATAAACTACCAAGAAATTAATACTGCCGAACCTTTCAACTGGATTAACTTATTTTCAACAATTTATATCTCTGGCGTGATACTATTTTTGATTCAATTTGTATTTCGTTTCGGATCATTAATTGTTCTGCTTTTAAGAAACCCGAAAAGAAAAGACAATCTATACACTTATGTATTTATCGACAAGAAAATATCACCATTCTCATTTTTTAAATGGATTGTTTACAACCCAAACAGTTTTAATGACGAACAATTAAAACTAATGCTGACACATGAAAAAATTCATGTCGACCAATTACATTCTATAGACCTTGTATTTACTGAATTGGCACGTGTTTTATTCTGGTTCAATCCTTTAATCTGGCTATATAAAAAAGATGTTCAACAAAACTTAGAGTACATAGCTGACAAATACACACAAAGTAAATCTAAAACACAAAAAGACTACCAACGCTTACTCTTAAAAACAAGCATTACAAAATATAATATTTCATTTTCAAATAATTTATACAATTCATCAATCAAAAAACGAATCGTTATGTTGAACAAATCAAAATCAAACAACAAAAGGCAGTGGAAATATTTATTAATACTTCCTCTCTTGGCAGGACTGCTTATAAGCATGAATACTAAAGAGGTTTATGTAGAATCTGGGGTTTCTAAAACATCTAGTGATAAAACCATAGAGCTGATAGTCACAGACAAAACTACTGACAAAGAGCTTGAGGCAATGTCTAAATTTGTTAAAAACCATGGAGGTTCTCTACTCTTTAGTAAAATCAAAAGAAATAAAAATAATGAATTGACCAATCTATTTGTTAAATTTTACGGACATAGCTATGGAGGTGGCAATTCAATAAATCCCATAAATTCTTTCTTAATCTACAAAGAGCTATATGGAGACAAAGGAGGTTTTGTGGGTAATCTAAATGGTTCAACCTTACATTTTGATGATCAAATAGATACTGAGACAATAAAACAAGAACGTATTAATACTTTAAAAGAAAGAGCACATCAATCTTTTTTAAAAAACACAAAGAATTCTATAAAAGTAATTTTCAATAAATCGATATCTGATGAAGAGTTAAAAAACATTTCAAAAGAGCTAAAATCTCAAGGAGTTGAAATGATTATCAATAAAATAAAAAGGAACAATAACGGAGAAATAACAACCATCAATATCACCTTTAAATCTAATGATAATAGTGCTAACTACGGAGTTTCTGGCAGCGTTGGTATAAAGCCATTTTATTTTGAAATGAATGAAGACAGGTTTGGTGTTGGAAATTTTGGCAATGATGAAATTATAATTATTGAAGAAATTGATACTACCAACAATAAAATACAGATATCAAAACCAAAAACATTTATTTACAACAAAAATGAAGACAAGCTGTATTCAGTAGACTCAACCCAAGCTAAAGAATATGATAATCAGAAAAACATAATGATTAAAAAAATTGAAGAAAAAATAAAAAATAACGACACTCAATATTATAACTCTTTAGATTCTGTGGAAATAAAGAAATTGACAAAACTAAAGTCTGATCTCTATTTTCAAAGTGATGAACCCGTACAAATTCACAGTGAACATATTAAAATATTAAAACCTAATGAAATAAAATTAAAATCTGCTTTCGATGAAACCCCAAGACCATTATATATAGTTAACGGTAAAACTTTTGAAAAACCTATTTCTACAATAAGTTCAAATACCGTCGAAAAGATGGAGATAATAAAAGGAGAAAAAGCTATAGAAGCTTATGGTAAAAAAGGCAAAAATGGTGTTGTAATAATTGATCTTAAAGACGAAAACATATGGACCACTAAGTCTAGTAATAAAGAAACTGATGCTAAATGGGAAATAGCCTACAGCGTACAATATTATGATGATGAAAACCCTACTCGAAATGGAACTTTAGTTTATATTGATAAAGATAGTAAAGATTATATTCTTGATCTTCAAAAAACAACACTCGAGAGAGAAGATATTTCTGTAAAATACTCAAAAATAGAAAGAAATAAAACTGGTGAACTAGTAAGCATAAAAATCACCCTGGAAAATAAAAATGGAAATAAAACAAGCGCCACCTACAAAGATAATAACGGAATTGCTAATATAGAATATGGGATTTCTGAAGGTAAGCTAGTAGTTAGAACCAGTAGCTTAAATTAAAAGTTACATATACAAAATCAAAAAAGCCAAACTTTATAAGTTTGGCTTTTTTGATATTTAATATATAAACTACCTCACAACAATCTTCTTCACGACAGAGCTATTTTCAGTTTTTAACTTTAACATGTATATACCAGAAACCAATTCTAAATCTATATAATCATTCACAGTGCTATAACTTTTAAGAAGTTTACCTTCAATAGAAAACACTTCTGCAGAAGCTTCGGAATGTAATCCTGAAATATAGATTCTATTATCTGTAGGGTTTGGGTATAAACTTACCTTTAGTTGCAATTCATCTTCAATGCTCAAAGATTGCGTCCATACATCACCTACATTATTTCCCCAAATGTATTCTATTAAATCTGGTTGATCTATAAATGGATTTCTATTGAACTGCCAATTATAAACCACATTGTTTCTATTCATTTCAAAATCATCTGGTGGATCATTTCTATGCCAATCTAACAAAGTTGCTAAATCACCAAAATCACCCACTGAGCTCTCCGGATAACCATTTACAATTTCTAAACCGTTATAACGGACTGCCATATAAAAAACACTCCTAGCCACATCTCCTCTAAACATTCCTAAAGTTCCAGAAGGTCCGGTGTATTGCCCATAAAACTGATTACCTCTACTACTATTTTCTTGTCCATCAACCGCTCTTAAAGCATGTGCATCAGAATTCCCATGCCTTAGAGAATCCGCTTCGGTTGTCCAATACACATCAACTCCATCCGCAACCTCATCTTCTTCAATACTGTAAAAACCACCTCTAGATCTTGGAAATGTATGTTCCCTATTCCATTTACCTACATTAGAAGAACCGGTTTGTAAATCTAACTTTGCTCGCCCTTCCTCTGAATAAACCAACCAAACCTGATTACTGTTTAAAGGGTTCTGATCCGCTTCTTTCAAAATATCTATAACATCTGCATAGGTTTGAGCCCTTACAGTTGTAGGGTCTGCAATAATATCTTGTAAAGCTTGTCTAAGTGCTGTATCTGCCAAACCATCCAAACTATCGTAATAACCATTAGGCTGTGTACTAGCCACAACTCCGTAGGTTGGATTAACAGGAGTTCCAAAAGGCGCTATAGTAAAGTCGTTATCCACTACTCTAACTTCTACATAATTATTAGAAGGCACTATTGGTTCTACCAAATCTAAAAAACGAATAAGCAATACTTCGTCTCCCTCATCTTCAGTATCATCAATCAAAGTTATACTTATGGTTGTTGTATTTTGCCCTGCAGGAATTGTTAGTGAAGTATTTCCTGTATAATCTGAAGTATCGAATCCTTCATTAGATAAACTGATATTAAAATTTAAATCTGAGGTTAAATTGGTCTCAGCCATAAATGTAATATCAAAAGTTTCACCTTCGCCATATTGAGTATCACTCACAATTATTGATACTGGATTAATTGGAATTCCTGAACCATCATTTTCTCTTCTTGGCGTTGGTGTTTCAGAAGAAAAAGTAATATTTCCCAAACCATCATCAAAACGTTGTATTGATCTTGGATTAGCATTGGTACCACTATCATTATACTGTGTAGTTTCTCCTAGCAAGGATAAAAGACCAGTATCCACTGCATCATTTGTACCGTAAACCATCGCATCAATTAAGTTAACCTGAGTTGCAACAGTTCCTTCTGGAAAATCAAATACTGATGCTTGATATATACCCACTGCATCTGCTCCATTTTGAATAACATTATCAGATATTACACCCTGAGGAAAAGGTCTTACTCCTACATTCCCAATAACCAAAAGCCCATTATTGTCTGTAGAGTATCCATTGAGGTCAATAACCATATAACTTGCATCTCCTCCACTAGTAGAACCATTAAAAAACACCAAAATATAACCATCAGTAGAAAAATTGGGAGTTTGAGATTTTAACTCAATAAACTCTTCGGTATCTGTACTTGGTGTATCTGCATCTAATTCATTTATAAGTAAAACCTGAGACCAATTAAGACTAGGTATTAAAAATAACATTAGAAGTAAAACTCTTTTCATATCAAATATTTTTTTTTGCAAAGATAGCCTAATATTAATCGGAAGTGTTAACTAAAAATTATTTAAGAAAACACAGGTTTTAAACACAGTGTTTTTTCATAATCTAAATTTTTGAAAAAGATGAAAAGCTAAAAAATGAGTGTTTTGGGAATAAAATTCCTCTACGTTTTAAAAAAAGGCCTCAAAAAACCCCTACAAATATTACAAATTATAACAATAAAACATATTTTATAAAACAATTTAAAACTTATATGAAGACATTATATAAAAATATATAATACTTTTCATTTTTAAAGTTACAAATGTAAATGCAATTTCGTCGATTTTTATAAAAACGCTTGGAGGAATATTTGTTCTCGATATATATTGAAAACTCAATCAAAAAAATAAAACAAATTATTAACCTCTAAACCAAAAAAATTATGATGACATTAGCTAAATTGATTATTGAAATAATATTTTCGATATTCTAAAAAATAACCAACCAATCAAAATACGTAAAACTTAGTTCTAGAATAAGTTTTACTATTTTTGTTTCTAAGGGAATAACACAAAAGTTATTTTACTAGAAAAAAATGAAAAAGGCTTTCTTTAAAATCTTAGCAAAACTTAATAAAGCTATTCTTCCCTCTTACAGTAAAAAACAACTAGACCTTAGCAGAGCATCTAAGCTACAGCTTGCTATTATAGGTTGGCGTGTTTTTGTGACAAAAAATGCCTTAGACTAAAATTTATCTTGCCTCTTATCAAGTTTATTTTCTCAATCAATTTAATTACAATTATCTCACTGATATTATTAAAGTACTATCAATAGCTTATCATTTTGGCATATTACTTGTTTAAATCATAAAAAGCAATAACTTTAAAGCGCTATTAATTAATAATTATCATGAAGAATATTAATCTAATCCTATGGGTTTTATTAGTAAACCTATGTGTATTACCAGTTAATTCTCAAAATCAAACATTAGAATATCCATTTGCAGAACCAGGAACAGATGTTTCCAGAGGTGTATTTGGTGATGATGACCGTAAAGAAGTTAAGGATGCAGAAGGTTTTAAAGATTTTGTAAGAGCCACTGCTGTTATGATTCCTAAAACAGCCATTTACAACAATGAATTCTACGCATGGTCTTTAAGAGATCTTTTAAAAAGACAATTTGGAACAGATAAATTTGATGACAACGTTAAATTTTTGGACCAGCCGACTGTAGGATCTTGCACAGGCTTTTTGATTGCTCCAGATGTATTAGTCACAGCTGGTCATTGCATAAATTCTATGGAAGATGCTAATAAATATGTATGGGTTTTTGATTACACAAGCGACTCTGATTTTGTAGATGGCAAAAAATTAAAATTTAAACCCGAAAACATTTTTGAGGTAGAAAGTATAATTGCTTCAGATCTTACAGAAGACAATAAAAATGACTATGCCGTTCTTAAGCTAAAGAAAAAATCTAATAGAGCTCCATACCGTTTTAGAACAAGTGGTGAAGTATTGCTAGATGGACCTATAAACACTATTGGTTGTCCAACGGGATTACCTCTAAAATTTACTACCAACGCTACTGTAGTAGATACCAGCCAAGAAACTTGGTTTAAAAGTGATATAGATGCCTTTCCAGGAAATTCTGGAGGACCAGTTTTCGACAAAAACGGCTTTATTGAAGGTATATTAGTAAGAACTACTGCTGAGTATAGTTTTTTTGCAGGAAAATACACAGGCGACTATAAGTATGACTATTGGTGCGACTGTGTAAAGACTGTAAGTTTTCAAGATGTTGAAGACAATCCTGGATGTGCATCGCACAGAATTACAAAAATACCAGTCAATATTCTTATAAGTTCCGTTTATGAAAATTTAGAATATGCCTTAAAGAACAAATTAGATGATCGTTTCAAATCTTGGTCAACTTACAAGTGGATTTTCAACCATAATTACTCTGACACCAATGGCAGGTTTGAAAAAATGGCTCTTAATTATAGCAATGATTATGCATTGGGAATAGTATTAGAGTACACTGCAGAAAAACTATCTGATGACTCAGCTCGAGAACTTATAGATTTTTCAATTAATAAAAATGATATTGAAACGTTAAAGGTCATCCTAGACAAAGGAATTTTTGCAGATGCCGGCATGTCTTCTACACATACAGCTTTACAAAACGCCGTAATAAACAATAATAGTAAACTTGCCGAAACTCTTATTTATTATGGAGCTGATGTAAATATCAAGACAAAGACTAATGATAATTTATTGCATATAGCAGCTAAAAATGGCAACAAGAGTTTAGTTGAAGTTTTAGTAAAAAAAGGAGTCGATGCTGGTGCAAAAAACAAAGACAATAAACGTCCTGAAAAGATAGCAAAAGCAAATGTCTACAAGGATTTAGCTAAACACTTAAAAAAAGCTAGAAAGGGAAAGCTATAACAATCACGTTAAATCACAATCAAGATGTTACGAGTCTTAACACAACTGTTTCACAAACCTCTGTCAATCATTTATTTGTTTGTAGCTCTGATGTTTTCCTCATCATTATTGGCACAAAACAATGATTATATCAAGCTACAAGATTCAACTCTAGTTAAGTTAGATTCTTGTCTTAACAACCGAAGTGATTACAGTAATTTCAAGCTGATAAAAGTACAACCAAGTACTTCATTAGACAGCTTAAAAATTCAAGTTGCTGCTAATTACAAAACTGAAGAGTTTCAAACTATTGAAAGGTTCAATGCCTTTGATTTCAAATTTTGGCTACTTTCTAACGATAGTTTTAAAAAAGGTAATGATTTTGAAATCAGAATTACTTACTTGATTGACAACTCACCTATTGAACAAACTTTCAAGATTTGTTTAACCTACATTGATAATAATAAAATTGGTCGTGGTCTTACAACTACAGAAGGTCCTGATTTTGTAAAACTGCCTATATATTTTGGAACTGACAGAAATTACACTTCATCAGAAGATCTTAATAAAGCCTTTGGTGTAGAACGGTCTAAACTAAAATATGGTGTAGTAGATGTAAGTATTCCTCACGATCATCGCGTTGGGGAAGTTGAAACCCCATCCATCTGGAAATTCGAATTTTCAGAAGATCCTTCCAAACACGTTATGCTACATGAAATAACATTATTGGAAAAGCAAAAATTCTTCAAGAAACTAGCTGATGATATTCAGAAGTCCGAAAAGAAAAGTACCTTCTTGTTTGTTCACGGTTACAATACTTCTTTTAGTGAAGCAGCAAAACGAACAGCTCAAATTTCTTACGATTTAAAGTTTGATGGCAAAGCTGTCTTTTACAGTTGGCCTTCGCAAGCATCTACATTTAGATACGGAAAAGATGAAGAAAACATAGAATGGTCTCGAAAAAACATAAAACGCTTTTTAGAAGACTATTTATCCAAATCTGGCGCTAAAGAAATTTACCTTGTGGCCCATAGTATGGGAAACAGAGGCTTAACAAGAGCTATTGTTGAAGTCATGGAGAGCAAACCTGAGTTGCGTTCAAAGATTAAGGAAATTATTCTAGCAGCTCCAGATATTGATGCTGATGTTTTCAAAAATGAAATTGCTCCTCAAATGGTTTCAAAAACCAAAAAGCCAATTACGCTTTATGTTTCTGCAGATGATTTGGCATTAAAAGCTTCAAAATTATTACATGGAAATCCAAGAGCTGGCGATGCTGGTGAAAAAATGGTAATTCTAAATGGCATTGAAACTATTGACGCTACAGGAATTGACACTAGTTTCTTAAGTCATTCGTATTTTGCAGATACCAACTCAATCATATCCGATATTTTTGATATAATTCAGTCTGGACAACGTGCTCTAAAACGAAAAAGCCTTTACTTAGCTAAATTAAAAAACGAAATATACTGGAAGGTGAAACAATAGATTTTTACCCTCTCTAATTTCCCCTATTATGAAAACAAAACAACAACATTTTCAACTGCTCGCATTCTTATTTGTGCTTTTCTCAACTAGCACATTAATCGCTCAAGAACGTTATAGAATAACTTATGATTATCAGACTGAAAAGATTAACTACTTAAAATTAGACAAAAACAGTCAGGTTGTAGATACTTTAGATAAACCAAAACTGAAACGAAACAGTATTGTAGAAATAAAACTAAAAAACGTCAACCCATTTGCAGTAAAAGTTGCGACTGACGTTAAAGAAGAACAGCTCATTAAACCTGGACAAGGATTTAATTTCACTTCGCTTTTAGGTGGTATTAATTCGTTTTCTGGGAATAGTATAGACTTAAACACTTCTAGTCTTCCCGACTCTAACATGTTTAGATCCGAACCTGGTTCTAGAGGAAGTGCAGAAGCCAAAAGTAGTTTTGAAGATTTGAATAATACTATAACTAATGTTTCGGCTCTAAAAACCACATTGATTTCCAACCTTCTAAATCCTAATTTAGATAAGGAAACCATCCTTAATAATTTAATTAAAACTGCTGATGCCGAACCAGATATACGCTTACCAAGTGCAAAAGATAATTTTTACATGTACTTAGCTAAAGTTGAAAAATCTATAAAGGATAGTAAATCTAGCCTTGAAAGTAGCATTAACCTTATGAGTAGCGAGATTGAAAAATCTAGTACTAGCACAGACCAAGAACTTTCTCGTGGTGAACTTGTTTCTAAAAATATTGCTTTAGCAGATTTACAACAACTCATGAACAACCTAAGCAAATCTACTTCTCAAAGTGTTCAAACTTTAGAAGAATTACGGTCTTTATATACCGTTTTAGAGGCTTCAAATTTTGAGCAAACTTATGACTATGAACTTTCGGCTGATAAGGTAAATATTGAATTAAAATTCGTTCAAAGTGATTTTTCAAATAGCTTAGATAATGAGGGAGAAGAAACAACTTTAAAAACTAGAAACATACAATTATCTTCTAAAGGCGGATTCAAAATTAATACTAGTGTAGCATTAACCTTAAATAATTTTGGCTCAAAATCTAAAGATTATTTCATTGATGACGATGGCTTTGTTGGTGCCGACGATAATGATCATTTTGTACCAAACCTTAGTACTATGGTAAATTTCTATCCATTTCTTGGTGAAACATTTAATGTCGGTGGAAGTTTTGGACTTTCCATTCCGATCTCTGGAAATGAAAATATAAACGGTATTAATTTTCTCTTTGGGCCTTCCCTGTTTTTTGGCAGCGAGAGCCGCTTATCACTTTCAGGAGGTGTTGCCTATGGCCCTGTAAAAAAACTAACAAACGGCATTGAAGTTGGTGACGAAACAACCTTCGGAAGCATAGACAACTACACCAAAAACGTCTATGATTTTGGCTACTACTTCGGTATATCCTTTAGTCTTTTCGATTTAAACTAAACCTATTATGAAACAAAAAATATTTATCCTGGCAGCCTTAATGTTTAGCCTAAATGTTATGGCCGAAAAATATGCTTTAATCATTGCTGTTGGCAACTATCCTGCTAAAACAGGTTGGTCTTCTATCAGCTCAGTAAATGATGTGCCATTAATCAACAATGCTTTATTAAATCAAAATTTTAAAGCAGAAAACATCACTATTCTTAAGGATGAAGCTGCCACTAGAGCTGGTATTTTAAAAGCTATTGAAGCACTGCAAGCTAAAATACAACCTGGTGACATTGTCGTGATCCATTACTCTGGTCATGGACAGCAGATTTTTGATAATAATGGAGATGAAATCGATGATAAAGATGAAGCCATTGTACCTTATGATGCTTTGGTAAAATATACTTCAAACTATAAAGGCGAAAATCACATAAGAGATGATGAATTAGGAAATATCATTACAAACTTTAGAAATAAACTTGGTAAAAATGGTCAGCTATTAATGTTGTTAGACAGTTGCCATTCGGGCTCTTCTACACGTGGTGGTGTTGCTCGTGGTGGAGAAGGCACTTTTGCTCCACCAAACTGGACACCTAGTTCCGACAGAAATACCAAAGGAAGCGATATGGTAGAAAAAACCATAGTTAGTGCTGATGCAGCTCCTTTTGTAATGCTTTCTGGAGCTTCCGCCAACGAATTAAACTATGAATATGAAGGTTACGGTTCTTTAAGTTTTGCTTTCTCAAAAGCTATGAATGAATTAGGAAGTGATTTCACATACAGAAAACTCTTTTCAGCCATTGCTGCAAATATGAATGTTATCTCACCAAAACAGACACCAACTATTGAAGGTGATGCCGATTACAAATTATTTAAAGGTGAATATGTAAAACAGCAACCTTATTTTGAAGTTACAAAAGTTCCGCGAGCAGATGTTATAAAAATTGGCGCAGGAAAATTGCAACGTCTTTTTGAAGGTACAACCGTAAATATTCTTCCATCAGGAACCAATAAAGTTGAAGACGACGCAATCATCACTAAAGGAAAAATTACAAGAGCAACATTTAACGAATCTATTATCAAGCTAGATACTCCATTAAACTCTACAAATGAAAAAAAATATTGGGTGTTTATTGATAAACAATCTTATGGTGATATTGCTCTTAAAGTGTATTTTGATAAGTCCTTAAAATCTAAAGGTGTCGAAAAAAGCGTTACCGATTTTCTCACTGAAAATAAACTTGGTGAAGTTGTAAAAGATTCCACCCAAGCCGATCTGATTATTGAAGAATTAAAAAAGAATACCGAGCTATCCATTATAACGACTAATGGAGGAAATGATGTCTATAAACAAACTCGAATTGATGGCGATTACAATAGTAAATTAGTAACAAAAACGCTTTTCAATTACGCACAAGGCAGCTATCTCAAAAATTTAAAATTAGACAATCTTGATTATGAATTTGAATTCAAATTATTGCCTGCAAAAAAAGATGATTTAACAGGTGAAATTATAGATTTAGAAGAAACTGCATTCACAAATGAGGCTGGGAAATTTCAAGTTAACACTGAATACGACAGAGTGTATCTACAAGTCACCAACAAAAGTGACCGTCCATTATATTTCAGCATTATAGAAATAAACTCCAAAGGTGAAATTGTACCTTTCATGCCAAACAATGATTGTACCCTAAACGATAATGAACGTTTAATTGCGCCTGGTAAAACCATGACCTTTAAAAACTGCGTTTACAGTTTCGGAGATCCTTATGAAACCTTAATATTAAAAGGTTTTGCTACAACTTCACCAATCAATTTCAAACCAACTGTAGAATCAAATGGTGAAAGTGCTGGCACAAGAGGTGTTACTGACCCACTAGAGAGTTTTGTGGGACAAACCTATTCGCAATCTCGCGGAAGCAGTGGTTCTTCTGTTAGCGGACCAATTGATGGTTATAGTACAGAGTTTGTTTACGAAATTGTAAGAAAAAAATAAATGATTACCAGAAAAACATCTTGTGCTATTTTGTGTTATGCTTGCTTTATTTCAAGTTTATCACTTTTTAGTCAAGATGTTTCAGAACTCATACAATTACATAGGCAAAACCTTAAAGAACTTTACCAAACTAGAGGTGCTCCACCAGACTGGTTAGAAACAGGCCATGTAGATGACCATTATTTGGAATGGTGCTTAGAGCATTATTCTAAACCCACTGCAATACTTCTCTATACGCATCAAGAAGATACACTCACTATAAACCTTTTTGATAAGGATAGAAAAAAATTACAGTCCAAAAAACCTATAAAGGCTGAAGAATTGGTCGATCATATCAACAATGTTAGTCTTTATTATTCTAAAGGTCGGAAAAATAAATCTCCGAAACTGAGAGGTTCAAAATCTGTTTCTAAGAAAAGTAGTCAACTAAAAACTAGCTTAAAAACCGTAAATAAGCTGTTATTACCCGATGCCTTTGGTCTAGAAAACTATGAGCATATTATTATTGTTCCTGTTTTCAACATCTCTACACTACCCTTTTCTGCGTTTAGAATTGGTGATAAAGAACTCATAAATATCATGAGTTATTCTATAGCTCCTAGCCTGTTTGAATTAATGGTTTCGAAGAAGCTCAATAATGATGACTACTACTATAAAAAACGACAATACAATTGGGAAAACGCCTTATTTGTAGCTAATCCAGAATATCCTAGCGATTCTATCTGGAATTTCCCTGACCTTCCAGGAACTCTTAGGGAAGTCAATACGATCACCAAAGATTTCTCTGAAGACTCTTATACAAAACTCACAGGAAAAGAAGCTACTAAAAATAATGTGCTGGATTCTATCTGTAATTATGACTTAATCTATTTTGCTACTCACGGCATATCAAATTCTGAAAATCCTTTAGAAAACAGCTTTTTGGTGTTATCAGAATCTGAAGATTCTTCTGCATATTTTAGTTTAAGTGAAATAATGAACATTAGAAAAGAATGTTCTTTACATGCAGATCTTGTAGTATTAAGTGCTTGCCAAACAGGCTTAGGAAAATCTCATGAAGGTGGAATTATAGGTTTAGCGCGCTCTTTTCAAATTGCAGGAGCTAATCATGTAGTGATGAGTTTATGGAATATTGATGATGAAAAGACTGCAATCTTTATGTCGTTTTTCTTTGAAGAATTAAGAAAAAGTAATGACTTAATGCCCCATGAAGCTTTAAGACAAGCCACTTTAAGATTTAAATCAGAAATAGATAATGATCCTAAATATTGGGCAGCGTTTTCTATTTTCGGTGTACCATACTAAACAACACTAACATATGCCAATCAAAGCTATTTTTTTGCTGTACTTTTTATTTAATCTGTCTTTAATATTTTGTCAGTCGAATGAAGCTCAGCTTCAAAAGGAGTTTGACCTTCAAATTGAAACTATTAATCAGCTCGCGCAAGCCGGAAATATCAACGAAGCTATTGAGAAAGCAAAATCAACTAAAGAATTTGCTTTTAATAATTTCAAAACATCAAATTATAATCAGAAAACAATTCTTTACAAGCTTAATTTTTTCTATCGCTACATTAAAAATTCTGAAGAGGAACTCACCACTAATATTGAGCTCAATAAGTTAAGAGAAAATGACTTAATAGCAGAATCTTCCTCTTTTCAAAACTCTTTAAAAGAATTAATCTCATTTTATAACCACACAAGTAATCCTAGAGAAGTAATTCCTGTTTTTACGCAAGCCAATGAACATTTAAATAATCACATTAAGGATGCTTTAAAACAACGTTTCGAAGACGAAAAATCACTCTTTCTGGACAAAAACATAAAACCTTATTTTAATTTATTTCAGTCTTTTGCGTATAAAACCAATTACAAGTATCAAGTTTTCAACAATGTACTACTAAACAACACCTTACTTATAAAAGGTGCACTTTTAAATTCTTCAAAAGATATTCTTAAAACATTAAAAACGCTAAACGATGATTTAATCTCTAAGAAAATAGAAATTTACCGTGATGAAAAAGACTTTATATCGTTACAACTATGTTTGCCAGAAAATCAAAGACACCCAGATTTAGCAACACGCCAAGAACGATTAAGAGGTTTAGAATCTGAATTAATCTCCATCTATAGACAAAAATTTCAAGATCAAAGAGAAAATCCAATCAACTGGAGACGAACCCAACTTACCGAAAATGAGATTGCCGTAGAGTTCACTCACTTTAAATACTATGACAAAAAATGGACAGATAGCATTATCTATGTTGCCGAAGTCTTTAGGAAAGATTGGAGATACCCTAAGATTATCCCTCTTTTTGAAGAGGCTCAGCTAAAACAAATTCTAAATCAAAAATCAGCAACACAAATCTATCAATCCAGAGGATCTCAAGGCAGAAAAACCAATGCCACCAATTACGCAAAAGAGATATACAATCTTATAATTACGCCTATTGAACCTTTACTAAAAGACAATAATACTATTTATTTTTCACCAGACGGTATATTGCATCAAATTGCGTTTGCGGCATTAAAATCGGAAACTGGAAAACTTTTGATTGAAGATTTTGAGCTCATACAAGTTAGCAATTCTACAGTGATTAAAAGAGAAAAGACAGAACCTTTCTCTAAAAATATTCTACTCATTGGAGGTGTTAACTACGATTTTGATTTCGATAAAAATATCACCAATTCTAATGAAAAAAAGGGTTATTTAGATATGCCGACATTTAACAATAGTAAATCTACAACTAATAGAAACTCTACTTGGCCATACCTACAAGGCACACAAGACGAAATTGATAATTTAGAAAAACTATTCAACTCTAGAGCTAAGCAGTGTATGGTATTAAATGGTGATAATGCTACAGAAAATGCCATAAAAAGCCTAAGTTCAAATAGCCCAAACATCCTTCATATTGCAACCCATGGTTTCTTTTTTGAAGACCTTGACAATAAAGACTTAATTAAAGAAAACCAAACCCAATACCAACACTCTGAAAATCCACTTTTAAGGTCTGGCTTGCTTTTTGCTCATGCTAATTATGCTTGGTTAAATGGACACAACAACTTTGAAGATGAAGATGGAATTTTAACAGCTCTTGAAATTTCGAATTTAGATCTATCACAAACAGATTTGGTAGTATTAAGCGCCTGTGAAACCGGTTTAGGAGATATAAAAGGTAATGAAGGCGTTTATGGATTACAACGTGCTTTTAAGATGGCTGGTGTAGATATGATTATAATGAGTCTTTGGGAAGTTCCAGATGTTGAAACCGCTGAGTTTATGAATCTGTTATACACCAACTGGCTCGAAGGACAAAACATAAGAGAAGCGTTTAGAAACACACAGTTATCTATGTCCAAGAAATATGAAGATAATCCAGAAAAATGGGCTGCTTTTGTACTTTTAGAATAAATTAGAGTGCTCTAATGAAATTTAAGATAACCTACATATTATTCTTTTTCACACTTCTTGGTCTTGCCCAAGATGGTGCTCGCGGTTCACAAGGAACAGCTGTAGCGTCGGCTAACTCTGGTGTAAAACGCGCTTTGGTCATAGGCATTTCAAAATACAAAGCATCTGAGCTCAATCTAAATTATGCTGATAAGGATGCCGAACTATTTAGGGATTATCTTATAAAAATAGATTCCATTCCTGAAAAAAACCTTACCTATCTTACTAATGAAGATGCCACCTCATTTAATATTTCTAATGCACTTTCAAAACTTATAGAGAACACTAATGAAGGTGATAAAGTTTATTTGTTTTTTGCTGGTCATGGCGATGTTGTAGACCAAGATAGTGTTGAAGAAAAAATTGGCTTTTTACTCGCTCACGATGTTAACAAAGAGCGTGAATATTACGGCACGCAAGGTGTTGTTCCTTTTAAAGACATTAACACCACTGTAAATTCAATCGCTAATAAAAACGCCAAAATTGTATTGGTTTTAGACGCCTGTAAATCGGGATTTTTATATCTCGATGGTAGTCAGAGGAATTTAGAAACCATAAACAATACCTTTGAAAATTCCACAAAGCTTCTCAGCTGTAAGCCTAATCAACTTTCTTATGAATCTTCAAACGAAACCAGCAACATTGGTCAAGGCTTTTTCACTTACTATTTAGTACTTGGATTAATGGGTGCTGCCGATAACTTGGTACAAGATTTCAACTTACAGTCTTTTGAACTTCAATCATTTTTAGATACCAATGTTGCTGCTGCTACGGCCAACAAACAATCACCTGTTGTAAAAACTACGAAGTCTACCGAAATTCTCAAGAAAGTAAATATCACCGACAAATCTGATGCTTTACTTCAAATTCAGAATTCTACAGCTATAAAAACACTTTTAGCCAATAGAAATGACACTTATAATGCAGAATCGACATTTAAAGACAATGATGGAATTATAGAAAAATTCAATAAAGCATTACAATCCAAAAACTATTATGGTTCAGAATCTAGTGCTCAAGAAATTATAAAAAATGCTGAAAGTGATAATTCTACTTCAGAAGAATTGGTTCAAAATTTAAAAGATAATCTCGTCAATGCACTTTCGCTTGAAGCACAAACATTAATTAATACCTACATCAGTAATAGCAAAAATTTACCTAGTGGAAATGTATTCTTAGAAAATGCTAAATACTTAGATATCTGCTTATCCTACATGAATGAAAATGACTTTATGTATGATCGGTTTTTGTGTAGTAAATTATTTTTAGAAGCTTACTCTACTATTAAACTACAGCGTTTCGATAAATACAACGAAGCCAAAGAAAAACTTCAATCTGCTCTTAAAATAGAACAAAAAGCAGCATATATTTATAATGCTTTAGGCATTATAATGAATGATTTGGAATATTATGAAGAGGCTTTTAAAAATTATCAAAAGGCTAATGAGTTAATACCTACTTGGTCCTTTCCTTTAAATAATATTGGTTCTAACTATTTAGACATTAATAATTACGAAAACGCAATTGATTTTTACACCAAAGCAAGCAAAATGAAGTTTGCACAAAAAATGTCTTACAACAATATTGGTGTAGTTTACGATCGTATGGGAAGGTTTAAGGATTCTGAAACTTTCTATCTTAAAGTGGGTGAAGTTGATGGTGATTTCTTAGATATTACACTAAGAAACTTAGCTAAGGTCTATAACAGCAGAGGTAATCTTAAACAAGCATATGACTATTTTGAGAAGGCCTATCAACAAGACTCTACAAATATTACAACTTTAACTGAATATGGTGAATTTTTAATTGATGAGGCATTAAATCCTGCTCGAGGAGAATTATTAGTCAATAGAGCCATTGAACTAGCACCATATCAATCTGATGGTTATAGAGAATTAGCAGACTGTTACAGAAGATTTAAAAGGGAAACTAAATTTTACCTTAAAGCAGATAGTTTATACCAAAAAGCAATTGAGCTGAATCCTCACGATACTTGGGCTTATGCCGGACGCGCTTGGAACTATAAGAAACTAGATAAAAACAATGAAGAAATTGAACAGCAATTTCTGAAAGGCATAAAAGCCAATCCACAAAAAGCAAGTGCTTATTACTACTTGGGTAATTATTATCCTGAAGATGATAAGAAAGAAGAATTTTATAAAAAAGCTATTGCGCAAGATTCATTTTATATGCCAGCATATAAAAGTTTAGTGAAAGTTTATAACGATAACAAAACATATACTGAATCGCTTTCACTCTTAGAGGGTGTTACACGTTGGAACTCTAAATCACCTGACATCTACAACTTAATAGGAAACACCTATTTTGAACAAAATGATTTTCAAAATGCTACGATAAACTATCAAAAAGCCATCACTCTAGATTCTACATATGCTAATGGCTTGGTAAACCTTGCCTATTGCGAACTAAAAAATAAAAATTACGAAAGTTCTTTTCAATATTTTCTTAAGAGTTTTAAGGCTAATCCTTACAAGTTAAAACTTAATGATTATGCACAATACTTTTTATTTGAAGCAAGAACCTCTAAAGACGATAAACTGAAATTATACGAGCTAGCCTACAAGCTAGAAAGTAATGCTGAAACCAGATATCTTTTAGCTAAACACTATTATCTTAATGATAAATCAGATTTGGCTGAAACTTTATTAGCAAATGTAAATCTTCAAGAATTGAGTAGATCGTGGAGAATTCAATATTTAAAGCTCATGATACTTTTAAATTTTGAAAGTGAATCCACAAAAAAAGCCAATCAGTTAAATGAAGAACTAAAAAAAGTCAATCCTAAGAAGGATAAAATTTTAAATGTTCTATTGCTCTACTTCAATAAAGACAAAAAAGAAGCCAAAGAGGCTATAAAAAATATTAATCCTTATTTTTTAAAGGATAAACAACTGCTTAAAAACTATAATTCAACAATTGTAGAAATCATAAAATCCCTAAGGTTATGAAAACTAAATTTTCCCTTTGTCTCATTTTTTTAATCACCTTTAATCTTTTTGCTGGTGTCAATCTCAAAAATGGCAATTTTTACATTTCTTACACTGATCTTTTAACCAAACATGTTCAATTTGTGTTTGGTGACTTTTCAAGGACATATAATTCTAAATCCATTAAAACCGGATTATTTGGTTACGGTTGGGGAACAAAATGGGAAACAGAACTGTACTTTTTTCCTGATGGTTATATTTCCGTACACGAATATGGTGCTGGTGGTAAATCTGCTTTTAATTCAGACTTAGTTTCAACTGAGAGTATTCAAATGATGGTAGACATTATCATCGATACAAAGTTAGAGCACGGTTTACTAGACAACAACCCTTCTGCCATATTAAAACTTCAGAACAAGCTTACGGACATGATGGATGTAAGACATGCCGAATGGCTAAACCTCAAAAAAGAAAATAAATTAGATTTTGAACAAGAACTTATTGACGGCTTAGTATTTGATGGCTTTTCTAGAGGAAATCAAAAAATTACGATTACCAACAATGGTTTTGAACGTATTAGCATCTCTGACCAAACAAAAGAATTCTTCGATATTAATGGTAGATTGATAAAGTACACTGATAACAACGGCCTTTATACAGAAATTAAATACGTTGATGATAAAATCACCCAAATGATTTGCAGCGATGGAAATGTAATTTATTTTAAAACCAATGATAATGGCTATATCATTGAAGCAAGATTAGAAGATAATGTTTCAACATATAAGTATGATGGAGACAACCTAGTCTACAACAAAGATGGTGGTGGTAATCAATACGCTTATGAATATGACAATATTCATAATCTCACCAGAATCATTTATAATCCCGTGCGTTTTAAAGGTGAAGCAATAGACGCTATGACAATTACCTATGAAGACCGAACGTATTATTGTTCTAGCATTACCGATAGAGATGGAAAAACTGTAAACTACGAATATAAAAAGTACTTTAATGAAGATGGAACTGAGGATCCCGATCATTATTCTACAACAGTGATAAAAGATGATTATTATGGTAATAAAGCCAAAAGTGAATATGAATACTTTATTAAAGTAGGAGCTAGTGGTAATCGCTACACGCATCAGATCATTACAACAATTCAAGGTATTACAACAAATACAACCTACGATGAGCAATGTGGAAATCCCATAAAAATCATAAAAGGTCGTAGAGAAACAGATTTTAAATACAATAACCGTTGTAGATTAATTAGAAAAACTTCAAATTATGGAGATGATATAGAAATGAAATATCATCCTACACTAGAAAAATTGACCTATGTTAGAAATGATCAAGGTGAATTCAATTTTGAATACAATACTAAAGGCAACTTACTTAAAGCTTCTAAAAGTAATGGAGATACTGTTGAGATGGAATATCTAGACAATGGTAAAATATCCAAAATGGTCTCTAATGATGAAACTTTACTTTTTAAGTATAATGCCATGGGAAAACCAATTGCTATAGAAATTGAAGGTGAAGGAAAAATCGATGTCACTTACGATAAATATGGCGAAATAGAGCGTGTAGATAGTGAAGATGGACATTCAATGGCTTTAAAGGTTACGCAAGCATTTCAAAACTTGTTAGCTATTGTTAAACCTTCAGGTGTCAATTTAGGCATGTAATATTAGTCATACATTAAATTTGTATCTTAACACTACGATTGTCAATTGAATTTTATTCCAATGAAACACATTTTACTTTCATTTTTACTTTTATCAGTATGCGTAGGAACTGCCCAAGACGGTGAACGTGGTTCTAAAGCTAGCTCAGTAGAAAATACTGCAGAAGGTAAAAAACGTGCCATAATCATTGGTGTTTCAAACTATAAAGAAGAAGCTCTAAAACTCAATTATGCAGATAATGATGCTTTGCTTTTTAAAAACTATTTAAGTCTTGCTGAAAAATTACCACAAGAAAACATAAGCCTTCTTATCAATGAAGATGCCGTAGCTTTAAATGTTGTTCAACAATTCAAAAAGCTATTATCAAAAATTGAAGATGGAGACACTACATATATTTATTTTGCAGGTCATGGTGATGTTGTGGACGATTTTGGTGAGAAAGAAGGCTTCCTACTTACGGCAGACGCTAATGCCAATCAAGAGTATTATTCTGGTGGAGTAATTCCTCTAGCCCTACTCAATAAAATTATAAGTAGCTATACTAATAAAGGCTCTAAAGTGATATTGATTTTAGATGCATGTAGATCGGGTTTTGTTTTTGAAGAAGGCACTCAAAAAAATATGGGGACCATTCAAGCTATGTTTGAAAATTCAACTAAAATCCTAAGCTGTGGCTCTAACGAGTTGTCTTACGAAAGTGGTGATTTAAATCACGGATACTTTACATATTATTTGGTTAAAGGTCTCACAGGAAATGCAGATAGCAATACTGATAATTCAATTATATATCGTGAAATAGATGACTATTTGTACGATAATGTTTCTGCTACAGTTTCAACTAAATTCAAGAAAAACCAAACACCTGTAGTTCGTACAAAAAATGATAGAGCAATCTATAAAACTATAGAACCCAATCAGCCTACAATAGCTTTTGAGGTTATAAACTCAGATATTGAAAAAGATAAAACCTTAGCTTCAAGAGGTGTTTCTACTACAGATTTAAAAGATAAAACCGCTGGCTCAGTTATTAAAAAATTTAACGATGCCATTGAAAGAAAATCATACCACGGCAAATCTTCTAGTGCTTATGAAATCTATAAATCGGCTAAACAGACTAATCAATTATCCGAAGGTTTAGCTGAAAAAATGGAAAGCATCCTTTTAAAAAAATTGTCTGGTGATGCACAACAACTTATCAATAATTATATTGATGGTTACAAAACTTTGCCTTCAAGTAAATCATTTGTTGAACAAGCTAAAAATCTGGATGTTTGTTTAGAACTTATTGGTGAAGACGATTACCTCAGCAACCGTATTAAGTCAAGCAAATTGCTTTTAGAAGCTTATGCTATTATTAAAAGCAAAAACTATTCGAGATATAAGCTAGCTAAACGAAAGCTTAATTCTGCTTTACAATTAGAACCTAGAGCAGCTTACATACACAACGCCCTTGGCGTAGTCTATAATCAGGAAAAAACCTACGATAGCGCACATTACCACTTCAATAAAGCAAAATCTTTGATTGTTAGCTGGTCTCAACCCATAACCAATATCAGTGATAACTTTTTAGACCAATATAAATATGAAGATGCTAAAACTAACTTGAGCAATTCGCTTGGTACAAACGGTATTAATGCTAATTTAAAACTTGGTGAAATCAACGAAAAAGAAGGTAAATACAATATTGCTGAAGACTACTATTCTAAAGTTTTAGAACTCGATACCAATAATACCTTTGCTTTGCAGAAAATGAGCCATCTTCAAAAATTAAAAGGCAATAATAAAGCCTCATTAGATTGGTACAAAAAAGCTGTTAAGTCAGATTCTATAAATTCTATATTTGGCTTAGGTTTAGTGAACTATATACAAGAAAATAAGCTTTCTGATGAAGAAGGTGAAAAATTATTACTAAACGCTATAGACTATGAACCTGAATCGTCTATCTTATATTCTGAATATGCTGACTTTTTAAGATTAACTCAAACTAAACTTACACGGTTACGATTAGCAGATTCACTGTATAAAAAAGCTATAGAACTCAATCCATACAACACCAAAGCTTATGCTGGAAGTGGCTGGCTTCAAGATAAATTCAAAAAACTTTTAAAAGCTAAACAAGCTTTTGAAGATGGTATTGCTAAAAACCCTGAAAATCCTGAAAGCTATTTCTACTACGCCAATTTCTTAAAAGAACGTGCAAATACAGTTGAGGACGCAAAGGCTTTGTATTTAAGCTCCATTGAAAAAGATCATTTTTTTATTCCTGCTTACAATGAATTGATCAATCTCTACAACAGTGAAAATGCACAAGAAAAGTCATTAGAACTTTTAAATCGCATGATAAACAAACACCCAGAAACATTAGATTTTTATAATCTATTAGGGCAAACCTATTTTTCAAAAGGAGAATACAATAAAGCTATTGAAGCTTATAAAACAGCTTCAGATATAGACAAAACTTACACCAAAGGTTATAAATCTCTTGGATATAGTTCATTGAAAACAGACAATATTGATGCAGCGAAAACATATCTTATTACCGCAGCAGAAAATGATGCCAATGAGGACACCAAAAAAGAAATATCAGAGTTTATTCTCACTATGGCTAGAGATAAACAAAAATTTGGTAAGCCTGAACAGGTAAAACAACTATTTGAACTTGCCTTCACCATTGATAACTCGGCCAAAACGGCTATAGTCTATGCTGACTTTTTATATCTTAATAACGAAGCTATAAAGTCTATAGAAATTGCGCTTCCTGCCATGAGTAAAGAAAATACTAAAGCCGAAAACATTAGCTTATTGGAAGTTATGACAAAGGCTGCTATTGATGCAAACGCTATGGATAATGTGAAATACTATTATCAAAACTTAATAAATCTTGATAGCACTCCAGATGCACTTTTAACTTCTGTTTATTTCAGATTTATTGGTGATATGAATACAAGCATGACTTTCAGAAGACGTGTCGATCAAAACTTATTACGATCTAATAAATTAAAAGACCAGTATAGCCAAAATACTATTGACAAGTATATTTTACTAGATTAAACTACCACATTTTCAAATTAGAACTCGCATTGATTTCTCTCAAGTCTGGGAATTGTTTACCATTGGTAAGCTGCATTACTTGTTTTAAAAGTTCAGAAATATCATCTTGTGTAAGTTCAACGGATTTTTCTAAGGATTTTTCAGTTAAAATAATACTACCTCCTAATTTCTCTTTTAACAGATTAATGTAAGCACTCGTAAAAGCACCGTTTCCTAAAGCTTTATTTTCATAAGCTACATCACCTCCAGAAGACGCAGAAATAACCGTAATACCACTTTTAGACAAGAAGTCATCAAAGACATCAGACACCACATTAGACAACCTGAACTCTGGTTCTTTTTTTGTACTTCGCGATTTAGAACCACGCTGCCCAGAACCTTCTGTTACGCTATTGTTTGAACCTGATGAAACATCTAAAGTATTTCCAGAATGACAGGTATCCATAAGCAATAGCTTATTATTTGCTTTAGATTGATTAAGCGATTCAATAATGGTATTAAATGCTAAACCGTTTTTTGAAACATTATTAAAATCCATATCGTGTGGTGCGTAATAATAATTCAAATCGTTGTCCAAGACTCCATGGCCAGCAATAAAAAGCACAACTTGATCTTCTGGCTTGGCGTTTTTAAATACTTCCAGAATCGTTTTTTCTATAGATTTTGAAGTAGCTTTTTCGTTAACTAAATATTCAACTTTGGTACTTTTAAATGACGGTGATGTATGCTTAATAAAAATATCTTCAGTTGACATAAAACGTTCTTCAACAAGCGGTTCTCCTTCAAAAACATAATGCAATTGATTATCTACAATAGACAGTCCTTTTACGCTATCTGAAAACACCTTTTCATCC
The DNA here is from genome assembly GCF_029911945.1 of Winogradskyella sp. SYSU M77433. Taxonomy (NCBI): domain Bacteria; kingdom Pseudomonadati; phylum Bacteroidota; class Flavobacteriia; order Flavobacteriales; family Flavobacteriaceae; genus Winogradskyella; species Winogradskyella sp. SYSU M77433. Next base: position 162,918 of record NZ_JARYTG010000001.1, read on the forward strand.
AATACATCTCCTTCTAAATTATATTTGATAATCTTGTATTTGAAATTTTCACCATGAGACTTAATCACAGAAAACGTTTTACCATCCTTAGCAATAGATAACTGATCTAAACTTTCAATTTTTGGGATTTTCAACTTGAGTGGTAGTTCATCTTTTAAGTCTAGATTTTTATAATATGAATTGCCATCTAAATCCGAATAAAGCAAATGTTTACCATTTGATGAAAGCGCTTTTAAATACACCAAATACACATTCGCTGAATCTATAGCTGTTCTTTCTGGTTTTATATTATAGATATCTGGATTAAATTGTATTTGAGTCGTATCCTTTTTTTGGAAATTACCCAAAGCCACAGTTACTAAATTATCTAAACCTGAAGCAGATGAAAGCTTGGCCCAACCATCGTTTTCTAATATTGTAAAATTATCCGTAGACATATATTCGTCGTCTTTTTTTATGGATAATTTTAATTTTTTGAACTTCTCAGTCTTAACATCATACTTGTAAAAATCGCCGTTATCCGACTTTACAACAAAGCTCTCATTATCTAATCCAGGAAAGAATATTGGGTCTACCGTATATGTATTTATAGTGACGTCTTCAGGAAAAGTGATGGCTGTAATTGTCTTGGTTTTAAAATTCCACAAGTAGTTTTCCTCGTAATTACTTTCTAACCATAAATGGCCATCAGCCGTTAAAGGCTCTAAATTAGAAAGGCTCTTATAACTTCCAAAATACTTGTTGATATCCGTCAACGGAGTATCGTCTCCATCTTTTAGTGTATAAGGATTTCCAAAGAATTTAGTCTTGTAATTTTGAAATGCTTCATCCGTTACAGTGCCATAAATTTTGGCAATATCAAAGGCATCTTTATCTGCGTAGGTGAGATTATAGGCATTTTGCTCGTAATCTGATACGCCTACAGAAAGCACATATAAATCTCCTTTTTTCTGCTCTACTGTCTTTGGAATTGAGTTTTCCTTTTCTATATCGACTTTAGTGTTTTCATAAAGATTTGCAGTTCTTAGACGTAAGGCTTCATCTAAAAGTTTTAAATATTCTGCATTTGGTTTTCCGATAGACTTCAACACTTCAGAAGGATTAAAGTAATCTTTTTCTAACGTCTGTATTGGAACAAGCTTTTTATCTTGAGTAGACACTATGTAATCTTCAGGATTTGTATTACTGAAATAGAAATTATCACTGTTTACAAAAACATGGCTGTCTTTATCTGGATGTATCATTTCTAATACTGACTTAAGTCCATTTACTGTGTAAATTTTAATCTTACCATTACTAAAACTTGCCATTAGTTTTGAACCGTCTTCATTAAGAGAAATCTTTTCTGGAAATTCTGAGAGTGGAAACTTATATATTTTTTCTCCTATAACTAAACCTATATTCTCTACAGACAATACCGTAACATCGCCTTTACTTGCTACATCAATAATATTTAAACAATCTAAAGTTTTTGTCTCTACAGTATTAGAATCCGAAATTGTAAATGTTAAGGTAGATTGGTTGCAGTTAAATGGATCTATTTGATAATATGAATTTGAAATCAAAAAATCACGATCACCATCAGCATAGATTTTATATCTCCCATCTTTTAATTCGGTTGAAAAAATAGTTTTTAGAGATTTTATGTCTTTTATAATAACTTCATTTTCATCTGAAATTAATAGCAGAAACTCACCATTTTTAGAAAACTTACCAAACTTATACTTTCCTTCTATTTTAGTAACAGTATCTCCGTTTAAGATGGCAAACTCTTGTGGATCTGTATGGCCGCCATTATAATATACTTCAATACTTAAAAGTAAATCTCCTGTAATTGAATTATAGTCTAGAATACTTCGTTGCCTAACTTCTTTATACGACAGTTCTTTCACCATATCATTTACAATATCGTATACAAAAAAGCCATACTTATTATCATATTGCGAGCCTTTTTTATATCCATAAAAAGGTTTTAATCCATTTTCTTTATCAAAAGCTATTTCGGTGCTCATATCTGAGTAACCGTGAGTAACTTCTAAATAATCATTATAACTTAATGTTCCGAATCTGTTATTGAAAGTTCCTGTTTCAAAATATTTTAATTGGTCGGCATAGAATGTTAAACTTAAGCTAGATTCTTTCAACGCTTTTCCGTAAATCAGCCAATTATTATTTGGTAAAAACATTCCTGAATAAAAAGCTCTTGTTTCCTTAGGAATACTACTAACAATACGTTCTTTATTATAATCAAAAACCGCGAAACGAGCTGAGCTTACAATATTCTTATGGTATTCTTCAAAAAACAATATTTCATCAGTACTTTTAAGATATACTGCTTGTGTAGATCCTTGAGCTGTTTTTGGATTTAAATCTTTAAAATTAAGACCTTCCTTTTCAAGAATTACAGGTTGAACAAATGAGTTATTTGCTGTTATTATAATTGTTTTTAAACCATCTCTTTCGGAGTGTGAAACGTTTATAAAGTTCGTATTAAAGTCAATATCATGAATAGATTTTGAAAAAGTTGCTGTACTAGAAAGGTTGTAAATTTCAAGTTTACCATTAGTATTGTTGGTTGTGATGGCAAACAATTGACCATCATCAAAAAATAAATCCTGAATTTTTAATGCCTCAGGAATGTCAATCTCCGTGATATTTTTATAATCATTACCTACTTGAAGAGACACACGTAATTGTTTTCCAATTTGCCCTTCTACCAAAGCCATAGTTTTAGTGATAGAGTCATAAGCAGCCATAGTTACTTGTGCCGCCACAAAATATCTATTAACCTTCTCGAATTTAATGTTATAGAGGTCAACAATATTTAACGATTTATCTGGATTAGTATCTTGAATAATTATGGCATCTTTTTGATTCCCAATAAACGCAACATTGGCTTGCATTTTTTGTAATACTTTCTGATCAAAAACACCAATACTGATTATAGAATCCTGACTTCCGTCGGTAAATGCCAATTTTTGATTTATTGTGAGTACTCTATCATCAAACAACAATTTCATGTCTGTAATAGGCAAACCTGAAGCCGGCTTTATGGTTTTTATAACACGTTTAGTTTCCGAATTGTAAGCTAGGATTTTTCCGGATTCGTCTGCTGTAAAAAAATAAGGATATGCATCTGATGCTACCACATTTGTAATCCTAGCTGAATGATAATCCCTAAGTTTAATATCTACATTAGAATCTTGAGCTCCGGATTTAAAAATTAATAGAACAGTAAAAAAAGTAATTATGTATTTCACTCTATTTACAAAGTCCATAAATTTCGCAAATTGTAGTTTCTATTTCGGCATCAGATAAGCCCAAGGCTTCCAAATCCGTTAACAATGCTGTATAGTTCTTTACTTGTTCAGCATATTGATTTCTACTAATCAATTCAAAACTGTAAAACGTAAGATTATCTAAACTTGGAAACTCTTCAGTAGTCACGGCCCATTCAAAAGTATTGTCTTCTGAGAAAAATGGTTGAGTTTTGTATAATGAGATTTGGTTTCCATTTGTTGCCAGTTTCAACATCTCATCTGTTTTTTTATTTCTGACAAATACATAATAGGAAGAATCTACTTCATTAGTTTTCCAACTAAAGGTTAGTTTTGATGAGGCCAGCATGACACTATCTTTTGGAAATTCCATTAAAATATCTCCTCTGAACACACCTCCGATTACGGTAGAACCTTCTTCTTTTTTGACAAACTCGTCCCAAATTACTTTAAAGTACTTCGAGGTTAAACTACCCGACTGTTGAGTCTTTAGCTTCAGGATATCCTTGAATTTAAATTGACCATTACTTTCAACTTTATAAGCTTCACCAGAAGCATTAATAGCCGTTAATTTTGAGGATGAATCTAGGATAAGGGTTTGGTTCTTATTAATAAACTTTCCTTTTGAGAGTGGTTGAAGTTTGTTAGTTGTTTTCGCATAAGCACTACCATTAAGTTTAAAAACACAGAGGCTATCCTGAGCTTTCAATAGAAATGTAAAACAGCAAAAAAACATTACAACAACTGACTTTTCCATTCGTATTTTTTATTGAGAAATATTACTAAATGCTCATAAAAATCTATCATTCCTATACCGAATAAAGGTAAAATGATGATAGGCATAATATTAACATATACATTAGCTTGAAGCATTAATAATGCCAGATATAACAGAATCACAGAAATAATTAGCTGCACAGCTTTCTCGGTTAAATCATAAATAAAGCTATTACGTTTATACAACTTCATAGAAAGAAGTACAGTAATATATGTAATTATAAAAGCTATAAGATATATGATAAAAGTAGATACTTTGGAGATGTAGTTTTTATTGATAAGCATATTCAAAATATTAGCATGAATAGCGACTCCATAAGTATCTGGAACAGCTCTACCGACCCAAGCCTTATTGAGAGGTGTAAAATGTTTGTCTTCTATATCATAAATTTCATTACCATTACCTAAATACCCAAAAATAACCACTGCGTCTTTTATTGCAGGAATCTCATCAGTATTCAAAACCTCATCAATGCTAAAGTTTAAAAAGACATCTTTATTACCAATGTAGTTTATTGGTAACGGTTCATTTAATTTTTTTAAAGCATATTCTTCATCTATATAACCAGCAGTTTTAGCAAGTTGTGAAGTAAAAGACAACTCTTGATTTTCTTTTTTAGCACCTAAAAAATCACGAATTACAGTGTTTTGTCCATTTAGGTTTAAGTTTATGAATCCTTTTTGTAAACCATTAACTTCAAAATAAGAGTGGTTAGTTACTGCGGAATCATTTTCGCGATAATACGCTGTTACTATATTGGGTGTATTAGCTAAAGTACTTTTTAAAATAGAGTCTGTAAATTGACTTTTTTGGTCTTTGAAGATAATATCTAAACCAATTGCTTTAGGATTTTGCTTTGAAACAACTTCAATTGCTTGCGCTAATTGAAACCGGTCTGCATGCTTAATATTAACTAATATAATATTAGAATTTACACGCTGATTATCTAGTCTCTCTGCATAATATATATCGGTAAACTTAAAGTCTTTAAAAGCCTTTTCAAAAGGATCTAAAATTGTAAGATTGATAAAAATAAAATATAAAAGTCCAGCGACCACAAAAGTCATTATGGTACATAAAAGTGCATCTTTGCTTAAAGAACTTTTATAAAAAAACCTCATTGAAAATTAGTTAGCGATTTTTTCAATTGCAGATGCTCCATCAGAAATAATAGCATCTTTGTTATCACTCAACATCGTTGGCAATTGATTAATATACTTGCTCTTATTGCCTTCATATTCATCTAATCTTACATTCACTTTAACTATTCCGTAATTCTCGTTCCCATCTATTTGCGTTGTAAACGGTATATCATAATACCACGGAGATAAAATTGGTTGTTTGATAAGATTATCTGCTCCATACTTCAAATTTTTGAAATCATATTCTTGCTCAATGAGTGTAGCGCTTTTAGGGGTTCCATCATCTCCTCTCCATTGTCCTTCAATAGATATTGAGATTTTAGCATTTAGATTTTCGTCTGTATAAACCTTAGTTTTAGAGAAGAAAATGCGCAATTCATTAAAGCTTAAACGTGTAATACTTGGATTTTCAGGATCACTAATAAGCTCTATTTTAGCATAAAAATTGAGTAAATCATCTTCTTCTAGTCTAATAACATCATCCAATTTTAGAGATTGAGCAGCACCACGAGATTTTGGCATGCTATTAAAATCTTCTTTTACTAAAGTCGTTATTCTTTCTTTCTCTGTAACATCATTAGGTTTCGAATATTTCTTGATTTCAATCTCTTTATAAGTTTTCTCAACCTCACCTAAATCTGTATTGTAATAATTATTGATAGACAATGATTGAGAATACGTATTTGTCAAAGATTTAGATGTTTTTTCTGCCAAATATGAAGCACCAAAAAACACTCCTTGCAAAACCGTTTCTATCATACCACCTCTAGTATCTGCACGTTTTAGGTTTACTACAAACTCTTCGTTAGATTTAATATTAGATTTTTGGTGTACACCACAGGAATAGGCTAAAACAGCCAATAGAATAAAGATTGTTTTTTTCATGATAGCAAGACTTAATATTTTACTAATTTATACAAAAAAGACAAAAACCGAACCGTTTTAGAATTTATAAAGAAAAAGGCAAAGTATTTCCTGAAATTATTTCAGTTACTCTGCCTTAAAAACCAATCTAAATTTAATTTTTTATTCCTTCAATGGATTTCCTTTTACAATAATAAATTCTGTTCTTCTATTAATTTGATGATCTTCATCTGTACATTTTGAACCACAGTCTACTTTTGGGTCTTCCTCTCCTTTACCTACACCTGTGATTCTACTTTCATCTATTCCTTTAGAAATTACATACTGTACAGTTGACTTTACTCTTTGTTCTGATAATTGTTTATTATATTTTTTTGAACCTATGTTATCTGTATGGGATTCCGCTAAGATTTCCATCTTAGGATACTTTTTCATAACTGCTACTAGTTTATCTAGCTCAAAAGCTCCTTGAGAAGTAATATTAGCCTTATCAAAATCAAATAAAATTGGATCTAAGACTACTTTTTCATCTTTGATTATTTTTTCAATTGGTGATAACAATATCTGTATAGTTTCTTTTTCATTTTTACTACCACTAAATATAGTAGACACACTCTCATAACCTTGTAAACTTGCCTTTATTTCAAGAGCTTTATCACAAGCTACTTCATAAACTACATTTCCATTATTATCTGTTACTTTTTCAACTACTTTATCTAAATGATTTTTTATAACAATATCTACTCCTGATAGAATCTTCGACGTTTCCTCATCCAAAACTGTAATAGTTACTTCTACCCTACAAGGTTGTATTCTTTCTATGGCGTATATATCATCATTACCCTTTCCACCTTCTCTGTTAGAAGACACAAACCCTTTACCTGTTTCTTCATCAATCGTAAATGCTAAATCATCCGATCTACTATTTACAGGCACACCAATATTTTGAACTTTATTATTTTCATCAACATAAAACACATCTAATCCACCTAAACCTAAATGACCTGTTGAAGAAAAATAAAGAGTATTGTTACTGCTTACATAAGGAAACATTTCATGTTCTACAGTATTAATTTCATCACCTAAATTCATAGGTTCTCCGAAGGTACCATCCTTATTTATTGCTACCTTAAAAATATCATAGCCTCCAACGGATTGTGGCATGTTTGAGACAAAAAATAAAGTATTTCCATCAGCACTTACTGCTGGATTTTTTACTGAATAATTTTTATTATTGAATGGTAACGGTTCTACATCATCCCATTTTCCATTTGTTTTAGTTGCTTTAAACAAATAGATAACGCTAGTTTTAGTTCTATTTTCCTTATTTTTTATGTAGTCTCCATCAAAAAAACTTTCGCGAGAAAAATACATAGTGTTGCCATCTGGACTAAAAGACACTAGACCTTCATGATACTTTGTATTAATAGAACCTTCTACTTGCTGTGCATCTTCTTCTGTACCTTCACCCAAGACTACTTGGTAAATATCTAAATATGATTCGTTATCCCATCTGTATTTTTTTCCCGAAGTGTCTCTTCCTGATGCAAAATACAGAACACCATCTTGTTGTGTACCACCAAAATCTGATTCTGTAGAGTTAAAATCCAAACTGGTTAACTTATACAGTTGCTCTCCTTCTAGAATACTTTTTACATAATCAGGATTCTCACTGTAAGCTTTTGCACGTTCATCCTTTGGATTTTGTTCTACAAATTTTTGCATCCAAATCTCAGATTGCTCGTACTTACCATTAGCCTTTAACATTTCAGCATATTTATACATTGTATTGGCATCCTGAGATGTTTCTAAAGCTTTAGCATACCATTTTTCTGCTTCTTTAGTATTGAAAATATTAAAATTTGCCTCAGCTAACTGCGAATAAACATATACATCTGCTTTATTGCTACTTACCAGTTTATTATAACTTTTTATAGCTTTGAGGTATTCTAATTCGGTAAAATATTTATCTGCCTCCTTTGTATCTTTATTTTGAGCAAAAAGTCCAAATACACAAGTAAAAAACAGAACAATCGTAATTTTTAAAGGTTTCATAAGTATCTACTTAACAGATTAAAAAAAGCGTGGTGAGTTTGAAATTTTCTTGAAAGTTCTGATGTCAAAGGTTATAAATACTTCATGTGAAGCATTTGTAGTTATATTTAAATCAGAAACTATATTATCGTAAGCATAGCCAATTCTAATATCTGGTGTTATGGAAAAATTAACCATTCCACTAAAAGAATCGTCTAATCTGTATCCAAGACCAACTTCTACAAAATTGTACATAAAAAGATTTGCATTAAGATCGAAACTTACAGGACTATCTATTGCCATTTTTAAAAGACCGTGTGGCTTTAATTTAAAATTATCTGACAAATCAAAAACATAACCAGCTGCCGCAAATAAATGCTGTACTTCAGACCCTATTTTGTTTCCATTAGTGTCTAAATGTACCGAATTTAAAAGGTTTGGCATAGATAAAGCTGCGTAATATTTATTTGGCTTATAAAAGTATGCTCCTGCACCTATGTTAGGTGTTACCTCATTAATATTTGATACTAATGGATCATCTTGCTGTAAAACAACTAAATTAGATAAACCTATATCATGAAACGTTGCGCCTGCTTTTATTCCAAACGCAAGTTTATGTTCGTTAAATAATGGTATTGTATAAGAAAAATCGGCATAAGCATTGGTTTCACTCACAGGCCCTATTTCATCTTTTATAACAGATACCCCTAAACCAACTTGTCCTCCTACAGGTGCATGCACAGAAAAAGTCCCTGTTTTTGGTGCACCTTCTAAACTATTCCATTGTGTTCTATACAAAGCACCTATTGATATTGCTTCTGTAGATCCTGCATAAGCTGGGTTTAGCACATTCATATTATACATGTACTGTGTATATTGAGGGTCTTGCTGAGCTTGTATTTGCATCACAAAAAGCAATGCTATAATCAGTATATATGATTTATTCATTATGATTACGTAAAAATGATTGTTGATTATTTTTCTCTATTAACATATACCCAACCCATTTTGGTTGAATTGTCTTGAAACACTAGTGTATAAAAATAAGTTCCGGTTGGAAGTTTATGACCTCCACTAGAAACACCATAAAATTCATTAACATAACCATTGGACTTATCAAAAACTTTAGTGCCATATCTATTAAATATTTCTATGGCTTTTACGTTAAAACCAGTTAAATCGAATCTATCATTATAACCATCCTCGTTTGGAGTAATGACTTCAGGAATAATACAATTTTCTATAGTTACCGAAGCGTATTCTGTTTGAGGACATGCTCCACTAGTTGTATATGCTATAGTATATGTTGTGCCTAAAACACCATTTGTAATTTCGCCTGTATCAGGATTTATTAAAGCTCCATCTGTTGGCTGATTGTCAAAGGAAAAAACACCACCCAAATCACCTAATATTTCTGCTACAGCTCCACAAGTTTCAGGAACCAAAACAAATGAAGCATTACCTGCATCTAAAGTTGTTACTGTTTGGATACTAGAATCCGGACAAGAACCTGATGTTGTATATTCAACTGAATAAGACGTATTAGGTTGTGCATTTATAATTTCGCCTGTAGCTTCATCTAACAAAGCACCATCACTTGGCTGAGGATTGAATTGAAAAACGCCACCTAAATCTCCAGTTACATTAGCAGTTCCTCCGTCACAAGTCGCAGAATAGGTAAAGGAAGCATCTTCACTACTAGCTACACTAACTGTAGCTGACTCTAAAAGTGTTGCTGAACAACTAGAATTTTCCGTAGATTCAATATATGTTACATTGATGGTTTGATTTGATGATACATTTGAAATTAACACTAATGCATTTCCCGAAGCATCTAGTACCACTGTTTCATCCGCACCTCCATTAATATTATAAGTCACTTCTGCATTCGGTGTTCCTGTTATTGTGAATTCTGCATTATCTCCTTGACATATCGTAGGTATAACAGCTTGTACATCATCTATTGACACCTCATTTACCAATACACTAAAACTTTTGGTAACGGTATCACCACAACTATCGATGATATCAACAGAATAAACAGTGTCGACTGCTGGAGAAAACTCTGGATCTGGCAAAAACACATCACTAACTCCTTCTGATGGTGACCATAAATAGGAAACAGCACCATTATAAGTAACATCTACTGTATCTATTACATCACCAGAACAAATTTCTGCATCTAATACATCTTGTGTGTCTGCAAAAGACAAATATTTAAAACATATCTGCTGAAGGTTATGATACAAACCTGTAGACCCTGTAAAACCAAAATATATTTGAGAAGTCCCATTAAAAGCTGTGTTGACTAAATCACCTGTATAAGTAATTCGTTCCTCACAATCAAAAAGTACTGTTAGTGTTTGCGAAGCAGCAACCCAAGCAATTTTTATTTCGTGAAACTGATCATCTTCTATATTAGGGTTTGTAGATAAAGCACTAACTGGACCTGCTAAATTTGAAGCAGCAGAATGAAATGTACTTCCGTTAGATATTAATGCTATATGGTCGGACGCTAAATCACCTCTCTCGCTATTTTGGTAGGTATCGAACTCTACTGCAATTGAAGACATTATACCTGCATACCCTAGACCATTACCTTGTTGCCCAACCTCATAAGTCGGGTTGTTTTTCATGACCAATGTAATGCCATCTGCTCCATCGTCATCGTTTGCACCAAAGTTGGCGTCAAATATAATTTCGAAATCAGCCGTAAAATCAATAGCATTATCATACCATACAGCACCTAATTGACCTTGGGTATTTGAAGTGATGACATAGCAGTCGCCTCCTCCAGAATAGGCATTACCTAAAAAATTAGGATCTAATTGAGCAAATGCTTTAGTTAAGCAGAGAAAAACGACACAAAGGAACAGATAGTTTTTCATGTTTTGAGTATTTATTTTTAGTGTTCACCAAAAATCTCTATACTCAATGATTTTCTATATCAAAATTGTTACAATATGTAGAATTATTGTTTCACACTATGATTTTCAACATATTCCGATGGTGTTAACCCATAAGTTTCCTTAAAACATTTTGTGAAATATGACGGACTTCCAAAACCTGTTTTATAAGACACTTCAGATATATTGTTCCCAGCCTTTAAAAAAGAAGAAGCTCTTTTTAATCTATAAATCTGAATAATTTTACCAGTTGAGATATTTGTGAGTGCCTTTATTTTTCTGTGCAAGCTAGTTCTACTCATATTCAATCTAAGCGCCAGATCATTAACCCCAAATTGTTCATCATCTAAGTGTTCTTCAAGAATTTGATCAATTTGAATTAAAAAATCATCCTTAACTTCTGGCTCTGTAACTTCTAACTCATTACTTGGTAGCAACTTTAACTCTTCAAATATTGTTTCTCGTTGCTTTTCTTGAATTTCAATTCTATTTCTTACTCTAAGCAACAACTCAGAGACACTAAAAGGTTTAGTAACATAATCGTCAGCACCAACCTTCAAGCCCTTTAACCTACTTTTTAATTCGGTTTTAGCGGTTAATAAAATTATAGGTATGTGGTTAGTTGCTATGTTTTCCTTTAATTTCTTACACAATTCCAAACCATCCATATTAGCCATCATAACATCACTAATAATTATTTCTGGAATTATGGCTTGAGCTATTTTTAAACCTTTCTCTGCACTCTCAGAAAGTACAATTTTATAATAGGGCTTTAAACTAATGGATAAAAACTCTAGCATTTCTTTATTATCCTCAACCACAAGAACCGTAGGTAAGTCTTTATCATTAGTAATAAGTGGCAATAACTGATCCTCAATAATCATCTTAGGTTCAGTAATATCTTCTACTTTTTTATAAGGAAGCATTATTGAAATTACTGTACCAGAGTTTTTACCTGTTTCGCTTTCAATTTGTATTTCACCCTTTTGTAATTTCACCAAATCATAAACAAGGGCCAAGCCTATTCCACTACCAGTAGCATTAGATTTGTTATCTGGTAAATTCACCTGATAGAATCTCTCAAAAACATGAGGTAAATCCTTTTTTGATATTCCTGTGCCATCATCTTCTACTTTGAGAATTAAACCCTCAAAAGATTCGGTCATGGTAATTTCTATTTTGCCTCCCTCATAACCGTACTTTATAGAATTGGAAACAAGATTATTGATTATTCTTTCTAATAAATATGGGGAAAATCTATATCTAGCTGATAAAGGTGAAATAAGATCTATTGAAATAGCTTTTTCGTTTGCCTCCTCTTTAAAAGCTTCAATACACTTTTTTAAGGACACTACGATATCACCGTGTAAATAGTTGGGTTTTAACATCCCTGCTTCCAACTTAGCTATATCCAATAACTGGTCTGAAAGGTTTAATAAATTGTTAGCATTGCGTTTTATTATTTTTAATAATTGCTTTTTATGCTTTTTATTATCTGTATTTTTTAATTGTTCAACAGGAGCAATGATAAGAGACAATGGTGTTCTTAGTTCATGAGTCATATTAGTAAAGAACTTAGTCTTTATCTTATTTATTTCTCTAAAATGCTTTGCTTCTTTACGTTGTAGTTCTATTTCTTTTCTTATAAATTTTTGTTTTATTCTCCAATTTATAAAGAAGTAAACCATACTAATAACACAAACTACATAGAGTATAATTGCCCAAGGTGTTAACCACCAGGGAGGAGATATGGCTATAGCTATTTCTTTTACCTTATCACTCCACAAACCTGATGTGTTTGTTGAATTAACTTCAAAAACATAGTTGCCTGGTGAAATATTAGTATAAACAGCTTCTCTATAGTTATTTGAAGGAATCCAACCATCATTATAGCCTTTTAATCTATACCTATACTTTATATCATTTGGATAGCTATATTCTAGAGCTACAAATTCAATTGCTAGATTATTTTGGTCGTGTGGAAGGTTTATTTCCTGTATATCGTTATACTGAAAAAAAGATTGTTGATCTTTATTATAGCTGTCATTATTAACCTTTATTGATGTTACTGCTACATTTGGAGCAAAGTCATCTTCCTTAATTTTTAATGGATCGAACATAACACCTTTACTGATGCCACCTAATGCAAAAAGTCCATTTGGCATTATCAGTTGATGATACCTATTAAACTCCATAGTAGGCAAACCATGAGTTAATGTATAGGTTTTCTGTTCTTCAGAATCAGGATTAAATTTACTAAGACCCTTATTTGTACCTAACCATAAAGCAGCTTGATCATCTTGCATTATCGTATAAATAGTATTGTCCGGTAAACCCTCTTGATTTGAATAAAAATCAGTTTTTAACGTTTCCTTATTCAGTTTTATTAACCCACTGTAACTGGCAATCCAAAGAATATTTTTATCCCTTTTATCTAAAATGACATTAATTAAATTATTAGTTGGAAAACTTTCATCTTCTGATTGTTTTTGGAAATGTTTCAATTTACCATGCTTGTCAATACATACTAAACCATTATACTCTGTGGTTATCCAAATTGAATTTTCATCATCTACAATTAAAGCATTTGGCTTTAGTTCGCCTTTGAAGTTTTTATATAGAAGTAAGGTTGAAGGATGTATTTCCCACTCTTCAGCATCAAAATTGTACTTATAAATATTCTTGTTTTCATCAATAACCAACGGACTACCATTTTTACCAATAGCAATACCTTTTAAAGGAATAAAATCCTCTGTTCCATCCAAGGGTATTTCGTCCAGCTTTATAAGTTCTTTTGTATCTAGATCATAATAAGAAACCGTTCTGTTAATTGCCATCCATATCTTTCGATCATTTTTTACTGATCTTAAATGATACGCGGGCAATAATGTGCCCTTTCGTTTTAAATCGAATTTAAAGAAGTCTTCTAGTGCAATATTAAACTGGTTCTTAAAGATGCTTATTGCAAAATCATCTTTGTATTCAAAGGTTTTAAAATCGATATTTAAATCAACTTGATAAATACCATCTGTGTTTACTGCTACCCATATTAAACCAGATTTATCTACTAAAAAAGCTTGGGTGTCTATATCCTTTTCATGCAAAATACTTTTGTTAGGCTTGATTCCTCCCAGCTCCTTTATACCTATGAGATCATCGTAACTATAGATTTTATTATCTACAAAAAAATATTCCTTACCATCCGGACCTGTTTGTATTTCTTCTGGATTTACCAACAAATCATCTATAATTAATTGCCTTCTATAAACTGATGTTGTTGGGTTATAGAAATAGAGATAGCTCTTGCAGAACCACATTAATTCACCATTATCTCTTTCTGTTAAATCCGAAACTGCTCTGGCTATATTTTTATCACCATCATAATCACTTTCAAAACTAACTTTGAAAGGCATAGGGTTTAATTCAAACTTATCTAAACTTTCATTGTATTTGTTAAGCCCTTTCTGACTATATACCCATAAAGAGTTATTCCTATCATAAAATACGGATCTAATTGTATCCTCTTCAAAGCGATATTTTTTACCAGCTTTTTTATTTAAACTGTCTAGTCTATAAAGTAAAATTGTTTGCTTATCAAAATAGCTCCATAGCCTATTTTTACTATCTATTACACAACTACTTGTTGATATTGGTTGCTCATATTCTTTAGTATCTTCATTAGTAATCATGTTGGTTATACAACCCGTCTTTAAATTCAATAAATCAACCTCTTCTGTTTCATAAAAAATCCACAGTTTTTTATTCTCTCCTTTTTGTAGCTTAGAAATAATATTAGAAGTTATTGAGTTATTCTCACCAGGAATATGATTTATAGTTTTAATTTCATGACCATCAAATCTTGCTAAACCGTTTCTAGTTGCAATCCACACAAACCCATCATCATCTTCTACAATATCTGAAACAAATGATTGAGGAAGACCATCGTCTACTGAAAGATGACGTGCATTCTGAGAAAAACCTAAGAAAGAAACAAATAGAAATAAAAGAAAGTCTAGTTTTATTTTCATAAATAACTTTAAAGAACCAATATAAAAAATATCTAAAAAAAAAGGGAAATAAGGCAGACACCTATATTTCCCTAATTTTCGCTATTAACAATTTACGTTATTGATTAAGGATTATTTTTTCAAAACTTTAAATGTCTTTGATTGACCTAAATCATTAGATACTTTTAGAAGATACATCCCACTATCCAATGAAGAAACATCAACTTTTCCCTCTTTAAATTCAACATCAATTCTTTCTCCTAAAATATTGTACATTGATATATCGTACACATTTACCCCTTCAATATAAAGGTTATTTTTCACAGGGTTAGGATAAATGTTTAAAGACAGATTATTTTGATCTGTTACAGATAAACTTTCACCAGACATTTTAGAAGTTATTGCAAAAATATTTACAACACCACCTGAATCTTTTGTAATATCAATAGATGTAATCGTTTTTGTTTGATTAGCATTATCTATACTTAATTCCAACTCATAAATACGAGGATTATTAAATGGATTTTGAATAACGTTATCAAACGTACTAACTCTACCTATTCCAGAAATAGCAACTGGTAAAGCTGTAGAATAATACCAATCTGGTACAGTTACCGAAGTAAAAGATTGGCTAGTGTTGTCACTAAAATTAATATCACCAGAAATTGAGGCAGACCCACTTCCTGAGGTAGTTAACAAATATATTTTCTCTGACGGGTAGCCTGCAGGTAATGTTATCGTCTCTTCAACTCCAGCCGTTTCTATTCTTAAAGAATTATTCGCATCATAAGATGCAAAATTATATTCTAGTCCGTCTGTATTTGGACTTGGTAATACACCGTTAGCAGGAAGTCCAAAGCTTAAATCTGCATCCGTTTCTTGTACTTTAAAATCTTCACTCAAGTAAGCATAACCCGTACCATCAATATCTTGAGGCGCAGATACAGAAGCATCTCCTACTCCGTTAGCTATTACATCTGCATTTAAGCCTGTAAGCTCTAGAGGTTTATAATCTCCAAATACAAATGGTCCTGCCCAAGGGCTAAAATTTACATTATCTGGACATAAAGCTCTAACATAAAACTCTTGAGTAACTCCTATATTTGTATTAGCATCGTATGTAGTTGCGCTTACTGTCTCACCACTTCCTGATGGCAAACCACTTCCTTCAGGTTGTACCGTAATTTCCCAACTTGTAGAAACTGTATCTACCCAAGATAATGTAGTTGTTACAGGTCCAATCTCTGCACTTAAATCAGTAGGAGCATCACAATATGGAACTTTTTTAGCACTCACAGCAAATAAATTAAAAACAGAATCTCCTGTGGCATCATTTTGAAAATCCATACCTGTAACTAATTTTGTTTGGTTTGCGACATCAACATCAATCGGTATTTCAAAAATATACGGTCCGCCTGATGGTGCTCCCGAAAGAGAGTTGTCACTTCTGCGCCCCCTTCCTAAGTTATTAGCTATAATAGTAGCGCTATTTGCATACCAATCTGGAATTGACACTGTAAAAGCCTGAGTACTGTTGTCGTCAAAAATAATATTTCCTGAAACTGAAGAAGTTCCACTACCAGAAGTAACAGCTAAATATATAGTTTCGATATTCTCGTTTTCTAAAAAAGTAACACTACCAGATGTAGGTCTACCTTCCTCTAATCCGCCTGCTCCAGCTAATGAATTAGTTGGTCCAATTAACCTTAATGCATTGTTTGAGGTATAATCAGCTAACTGATAAGGGATATTTCCATTATTTAATTCACCATTTGTTGGCAGACCATAAGTAATTCCCACGTTGTAAGCAATGTAGCAATAATCATCCGTAGCTTTATCTACACTTGCTGTAGTAGTACCTGCTAAATCACCCGTCTCCGCAATTACATCTTCATTAAATCCTGACGATATTGTTAAAGCAACATAATCTCCTGTTGTAAAGAAATAAAATTCGGATACATTGTTTGTTTTAGATTTTGCAAAAGAAGCCAATAAGCATAATGCAAAAAGATAAAAGAAAACTTTACTCTTTTTTAAAATGTCGTTTTGTTTCATAAATTAATTGATTTGATTAATAACTATTTAAATTATACTTGAATGACTTTTTATAAACACCTTACTACAAGTACAATTTTTCCCATTCGCAAATTCTTATAATTTTAACATTTTGACTCAAAACATTGTTTCATTTTGTGTCAATTTTGTTTCAAAACATTGAAAAATTGTCGTTTACGAAAGAAAATAGCCAATAAAAAACGCCACTGACTTCAGTGGCGCTTCGAAATAAAAAGAATAATTTATTAAGTTGAATTATAACTCTCCTTGTAAATAGACAGACACAGGAAAATAGCCTTGATTATCTACAAATTGAGCATCAGGAACATCCAAAACAAACGTATGAGCACCAGCTGAAACACTGCCTAAATCATAAGTCCTGATTGGAATAACATCTCCAGGACACCAATTACTAAAAGAAGCCCAAACACTATCTGGTCTAGGTGTCGGCCCATAAATTCCATTGGCTTGTGTATTATAAACCCTAAAAGGCTCGCAGGATTCTCCACCTGGCGTATAACTATCCACTAACATCCCATCCATGTATAAGAAATGTTGTCTTCTCTCATACTCTTCACCACCAGAATTTGCTCCATGATTTGAGATAACCACATGGATTTGGGCATCAGAAATATCAGTAGTCGTCGTAAAATTAAATGTTTTAATTGATTGACCTATTGCGTCTGAAGCTCCTGAATCATAATCATTAAAATTAAAATATGTAGTT
Organism: Winogradskyella sp. SYSU M77433; assembly: GCF_029911945.1. Lineage (NCBI taxonomy): Bacteria > Pseudomonadati > Bacteroidota > Flavobacteriia > Flavobacteriales > Flavobacteriaceae > Winogradskyella > Winogradskyella sp. SYSU M77433. Next base: position 180,709 of record NZ_JARYTG010000001.1, read on the forward strand.
ACAGACTCTAAATACTGATTTTGTGGTGTGTAAGATTCATTTCTGGATTTAAAAATTACCGTACCTCTAAATACATCATTCCTCCCACTACATCCTGCCACTTGTTCGTTTGCAGCATAAGGAACCCCAAATACATTGAATTCTAAAAAGAAATCGTGTGTAGATGAGATATTTTGATCATTCAATATTTTTGCAATATTATCAACTTGAAATAAATATGGCACTTCATCCGGACTTACATTTTTATTCATAAAAGGGGTTATAAATCTTCCTATCTCTATACGCTCTACAATATTAGACTCAGAATAGTCATCACCTTGGTTCACTAGATTTAAAAATAAATTACCTATTCTATCATAATTATCACATAAAGCCCCAATTATAACTTCAATTTCTAACTCTTCATTGATTTGAGAAATATGCTCATCCGTGATTTTGGTCACATACGATGCATTGTTAACCCTTGTAATTCCAGAAGGTACAGGCTCATTGACAGTAGCCGCATAACCATCATAAAAAACTATTTCGTCAAAAAACATTATTTCTGTTGATTGTGCTATAACAGTTAGTTGGATCGCATTAGAGTTGTAGGTTAATCCATCAATAGTATATTCCGCTCTTACTTCATACTCACCAGTTTCTAATGGTATGTATACATTAGATTCTATCAACTCATCATTTATAAAAAATGACGAGTCATTTGTAAGACTAGTAGAGTTATCACCATGAACAAAAAATGTAAATTGGTCACCCATTTCAATCTGGTTAGCACTGCTTGATAGCACAATTTCAGTTAATGGAATTTCAGTTGCGATTACCGTTACAACATTACTTTCAAACTCTCGCCCACCTGTACTATAAATTGCTTTAATATTATATTCTCCAGGTGAATTAGGCATAAAACTTGTCAAATTACTAAGTTCTCCATTAATATATATATCTGATTCACTAGTAACAATTTGATCTAAATTCGTAGTAACAGTAAAATTCACCGTTGTATTAATATTAACTTCAATTGCACTAACAGAAAGTTCAATAGATTCCACACTAACCTTGTTTTCATCATCTTTACTACATGACAAATAAGTTAATAATGTAACACTGAAAAGTGTTAAAATAGTAAGTTTTGCTTTCATTTATTTAAAATTTATTTTTTACGAACATACTTTCATAAGTGAAGAAATGGAATAAAATCTGTTTCATTTTCTAAAACATATGTTTCAAAAAACAACAAAGAGAAGTTACCCTATCTTTTAAGCGTAAAATGAGCTTTAAATGTCTTTACACTTTCCTCCAAAACTCCAGGCTCTCTATATTCTACTAAAAACCAATAGTCATCTGTTGGCAAATCATTGCCATTATAAGTACCATTCCATCCTTCACCCGAAGGGCTTATTTGTTTTATTAGTTTTCCATAGCGATCAAATATGTAGATTTTAGCGCTACTTTGATCTTCTAACCCTACTATATTCCACGTATCATGTTCAGTATCCCCATTTGGTGTAAAATATTTAGGGTAGCCTATTACGATTACAGAATCTATTGACTCTCCACAGCCATTTTTATCTCTTACAGTGACTAAATGCTCTCCTATAGAAACATTTGTGAATATACTTTCATCTTGCCAATCTCCCTCATCAAGACTATATTCATAATTTCCAAGACCAACAGCATTAACTTCTATTATTTGATTTTCTGAAAATGCTGAAGAATTAACCATTACCTCTATCAATGGAGGCGAACTGTTTACTACTTCTGTACTGGCACTACTTGAACAATTTGTTTCTATTGAAGTCATTCCATCCGTTGCAATTACACTATATGTCCCGGCTTGGGTTGGCTCATAACTCCCTTCTGTAGCTCCTAATATTTCTTCACCATTATAAAACCAGACAAAACTGTATTCTGGAGTTGCTAAATAAGTATCTATTATTGGGGATTGTATAACAGAGTTTCCATCTGCACTTAAGCATAGCGTGTAACTACTTTCCAACTCAAAAGTCGGTTGAGGATTTACCTGTAAAGTCAACGGAGCTATATCAAAGCATAAGGATGTATCTAAACCATTCCCATCTAAAGTATTATTATCAACCCTCACCCATATCTGTTGTGGGTTTACTGTGTTTTCATATAGAAAATCTAACTCATTTTCTGCCATTACAGCATCTACTTGATTTAAATAATAGCTAAGGTGATAGTTTGACGGATCTTGTCCATCTAAAATTTGAGCCTGAATACTTCCAGGTAACAAATCTGAAATATCTTCTACTGGAGTTAAATCAAAAACCGCTGAGTTATTTGCAGAATTGTTATCAAAATCTATTTCATCATCACAAATTTCATATACAATAGCTTCTGAGTTTTCATTTGCTAATGCTCCTTCCTGTACCTCAACATCAAACGATACTGTACTCACTGAGCAACCTGTTTCATTATTTGTTATAGCTATATAAATTGTTTGTGGATTACTAGTGTTAGTATAAGGCATGACCAAGTTATTCTGAACAGAATCTGCATCTTCTTGAGTTTCGTGATATGTAACGGTATACAATGTCTCATCTAAATCCCCTAATACCTCATTATTTTTTAAAGTCAAATCAAATTCATAAATATCGTCAGTATTGATTTCGCATACGATCATATCTGAAACTTCAGAAGTTTCTGGCAATGGATTTACCAAAATATCAAAATCAACTATAGTATAACATCCCGTAGAATCATTTGTAACTCTTACATAGATGGTTTGAGGATTACTTATATTTGTATAAGATTCTGGAGCTGTAATTTCATTGGTTAAATCTTCTGCATCTTCATAACTTTCATAGTATGTAGGTGTAACACCTAGTTCACCATTCAACAATAAGTTTTGATTTGTAGTTAAGTCAAAAGCCACCTGAAAATCCCCTGAATTAACATCATCACATAGAGTTAAACTAGGTAATTCTTCTGTCGGTGTCGGGTTAGGAAGTACACCAATTGTCAATATTTCTTGCGCTGTACAACCTGTATCAGTATCTGTTACTACAACAAATAATGTTTGAGGGTTAGCAGGCTCCCCATTTATTGAAGTATTAGTATAAGCTGTTGCATTAATTGCATTATCTTGAGCTTGGGCATCTTCTTCTGTCTCATAGTATGCAACACTCCAACTCGATTGTCCTCCTGTTATTTCATAGTTCTTTACTGTTAAATCGAATACCGTAATTTCATCAGCGATATCATCATCGCATAACTCTAATGGAGTTGGATGAATTGGCTCTGGTGGTAATGCCACTTCAATATTAAACATACCAACATCTACACAACCAGTTATATTACTTAACAATCTTACATAAATGACCTGAGGATTTCCTGAATTTATATATAAACTAGGATTAGATATTGGTGCATTACCAGATAAAGCATCCGCTTCGGTAATATGATATGTTAAAGTCACATCTGTTTGAGACCCTATAATTTCAGAATCCTTTGTTGTTAAGTCAAAGGTCGCAGTGCCATCACTATCAGCATCACAAATAATATAATCTTCAATTGTAAAAGGCACCTCTGGCTTCTCTAAGACCCTAAGAGTTAATTGCTCAGAAATGTCGTAACATCCTGTTATCACATTTGTTAATCTCAGATAAATTGTTTGAGTATCAATTACAATATTTTCATAAGGACTAGCCAAAGCATTAGACCCTGTGTTTGCGTCTTCTAGTGTTTCATGATAAGTAACCTCTACATCTAATTCTCCTCCAATAATTTCATCGCTTTTAGATTCTAAATCAAAGCTTGAAAAACCATCATTATCCTCATCACAAACTTCCAAATCAGTTGGTGTTGTTGGTGAAGGTATAGGATTAACTCTTAATGTTAACGGTAAGGTTGATGAGCAACCCGTTTCATTATTGATACCTTTTACGATTACCGTTTGAGGGTTTTCAATGTTGGCATAAGGACTTGTTATTGGATTGAGATTATTATCTGCATCTTCTTGAGTTAAGTAAAAAACAAGCTGAATTCCTGTTTGACCATTTAAAATATTATCAATTGCAGTTTCTAAAATGAATAACTCTACTTCATCTCCGGTATTATCATAATCGCATAATTCTAAAGGTGATGGTTGGTATAAAACAGGTAATTGACTTACTTCTAAATCTAATGTTGTTATTTTAAAACAGCCCGTATCATTATCTTCTATCCTTACCCAAAGTATTTGCTCAAAAGCATCTATATTAGTATAATTACCAGGTGTACCAATAGGGTTTGTATTATCTTCTGCACTAGCTGATGTTTCATGAAAAGATATTATGAAAGAAGAAGGATTTGACAAATTCTGAGTGATTTCAGAGGTCTTAGATGTTAGATCAAATTGTCCAAATCCATCACCAGATTCATCATCACAAATACTTAATGGGGTAATTTCATCAAAACCTAATTGAGGTGTTGGGTTAACAACTAATTCTAATTCAACTATTGTTGCACAATCTGTTGCTATTGTAAGACTTTCAACTCTAGCATATATAGTTTGAATATTTTCAACAATATTATTATACGGACTACTTATAGCATCAACATTGTTTAATGCATTAGCATAAGTTTCATGGTAACTTACTGATAAACTATTATCTCCATTAGTAATCTCGTCATCCTTACTAGAAATATCGAAACTACCAAAACCATCACTATCTGGATCACAAAACTCTAATGCCGTTGGCGTAATCGCCGCAGGTGCTTGCTCTACGGAAAGAATTAAAGTTGTTGTATCGTAACATCCGGTAGTACTATTTTCAACTCTAACATAAATTTCTTGATCATTAGATGTGTTTGTATAGGGTATCTCCAAAGAATCTATATCATTATCTGCATTGTATTGTGTTTCGTAATAACTTACTGAATAGCCTGAGTTTCCTCCTGTAATCTCATTATTTTTTATGGTTAAATCCATACTTGTAAGACCATCCGAAACAGCATCATCACAGACTTCTAAAGGAGTTGGATCAATAATCTGTGGTAAAGTATATACCTCTACATCAACATAAGCTGTGTTTGGACAATTTCCACCAGTTATATATTCTACACTATAAGTCTCACCAGGAGTGGCGTTAGTTATTTCACCAGTGGTTGGATTAATATTTGCACTATCAGTAGGTGTTTCAGAAAACGAAAAGATTCCACCCGCTTCATCTACACTAGAAATTTCTGCGCCATAACAATTTGGCGCGTAAGAAAAATTAGGACTCTCGTATGGATTTACAATAATTGAAAATTGAGATATATCATAACAAGACGTGTTATTTACATTTTCAATTCTTACATAAATAATTTGGGTTTGAGGATCCTCATTTTGGTATGCTCCTGCCGATGTAATATCTCCTTCAGCAATCTCTGCATTTTCATATGATAAATGATAAGATATATTAAAAGTATTTGGATCCTGGGTTCCTAAAGCTTGTAAACCCGCTGGCACTAAATCAAAAACAGAAAACCCATCATTAGAACTATCATCGCAAACTTCGATGTTAAAAGGTGTCTCTGCTATAGGTAATGCATCTACAGTTACAACTATAGGTACTAAATCACTTTCACACCCATTAGTAGTTTGCTGAGAAACATAGTATGTTGTTTGAGAAACCACACTTGTATCCACGACTGGCTCTCCAGCTAAAGGTGTATTACCTGAACTATCTGAATACCAATTTAAGGTATAATCTTCTATAGGCTCCACATCTAAAGAATCAACCACACTATTCTGACAGAAGAAAACATCTTCGACTACTGGTGGCTCTACAAATCCTTCACCATAAGTTATTGTGATTGAAGAAGTACAATAAACAGAGTCCCACTCATAAACATAATCGCCAAAAACAGAAAAACCTGTTATTGTAATATTATTACTATTTACATTACTAATAGTGGTAGCCGAAGGATTATCAGGACTAGCAATCCAAGTACCTCCACCTAGACTTTCTATTACAGCTTCATCACCACAATAAATCTCAATTGGCCCTTCTGTAAGTATACCCAATTCAGCAGTAAAACTAATACTATCCAAGAAATTACCAACACTATTGTCTCCACTACTACCATTTACAGATTGAAATATAAATCTTGTAATAGGCTGACCTGCTGGTACGGTATAAGTCCCTGTATTATAACTCCAAGATGTATTTCCTGTAGAAACTGGTGGACCAACATTGACATAAGGTCCTCCTGGTGGTCCTGCTAATAGCTGACATGTATCAGTTCCTTGACGACCTCTATGAGCAAAACCATAATTAAAAATCGTTCCTTCGGGACTATCGTAATCTTGATATAATCCTGAAACAACATTGGCATTCAGCTCCACAAACTGGCTTCCAGAATAAGCAGGTACATTTTCAAAATTAGGGGAAGGCCACAATTCTATTTGACCATCCGATGCCGTGGTGTTCCAACCTGGCATACTATTTTGATTAATAAACAATGGATATATCCCACTGTGATTTGGCTCTTCAAAATCGTAATTTATGGTTGTAACATTACATTCATTACTACTATCCTGAGGGAAGATACAAAACGTTACAAAAAGTAATAATACAAGAGTATATTTTCTTGAAACCACCATTAGTTTCTATGTATTTATTGGATTTTACACTTATTTGATTCTTACAAGAATAAATCATAATTATAATATTAGCTGTAAATCCTGTTACATAAACTAGTGATATTGTTTCAGAAGCATTGATACTGGACTTTTCAGAACCAACAATAGCTAAAATTCTGAAAAACCGTTGAGATACCAATCATTAAAATTAAACACTTATAACCTCAACTTACACATGTTCATATAGTTTATCCGTGAATTTTTTGAGTCCTATTTCTGGCATAAACTGATCTGAAATGGTTAAAATCGCATTCAAATTATTTTTTAGATGTTCTATATTTATAGGGTTTGGATTTATTGATGTTTGCAATAAATGAAGTGCCATATCTGCAAGAAGAAGTCGTTGTTTTTCAAGCCAATTATCATCACCTTTAACTGCTTTATTATTTAAATAACTCGTTTCAACAAGTGTATGAAGCTCTTTACTAACGTTTAGAATTACTTGTTTATCTTCGTTTTTCATTCTTAACTATTTTATTTTAAACGTCTGTCGCTTTCTGCTATTGGCAAATCATTGATACTTGCATAACGCTTTTTCATTAAGCCACTAGCATCAAACTCCCAATTTTCATTTCCATAAGCTCTAAACCACTGATTATTCTTGTTTCTATATTCATATTCAAATCGTACAGCAATTCTATTTTCGTTAAATGACCATAATTCTTTTTTCAATTTATAATCGAGTTCATTTGTCCATTTGCCTTGCAGAAACTCAATAACCGCATCACGACCATTTATAAATTGATTTCTATTTCTCCACTCTGTATCTACACTGTATGCGAGTGCTATTTTTTCTGGATTTTTACTATTCCAAGCATCTTCAGCCATTTGAATTTTCTCAATAGCGGTTTCTTTATTAAAAGGTGGTAAAGGATATTTCTTTTCCATTATTATATATTTTATGTTCGTTTTTTAATGAGTAAAAGAGCAGATATTCCACACAAAATACCTGCTCTTATTTATTTTTAAACTGTCTTTACAGCAACACTAGGTTTTGTTTCTAGCTTATGAATAAAGTACCATAACGGAATACCGTAAGCAAAATGTCTTACCATAGTTACAATTGGTATCATAATACCTAGGTTAACACCTGCTATTCCTGCTCCTAAAAGCGGCAACATAAAAAACCAAACTAGCGCCACAGTTTCGGCAGTAACAAATAAAAGTGACCTTAGCCAGTTTGGTCCCCAAAGTGATGGTGCAATACCAGCATAAAGTACTGAAAGTAAAATACCATTAGCATAATGACCTACAAGCCCATAACCTAAACCCAAACCTGTTTTCTCTCCTAAAAGTGAAGGAATATCCCAAAAGTTTCCTGTCATTAACCATCCTACTATATCAAATAGGATGGTTCCTAAAACGCCTGCTATAATGGCTTTTTTCCAATTAATCTTATTAGTGTTCATCGTTTTTTATTTTAAGATTAATTCAATTCAGGCTCTAATTCTGGTGCCAAAGGAAAATCGACAGGAACATTAGTTACGTTATGTAAATAGTTCATCACAACTTTATCTGCGATTAATAAGATTAAGTCTACCAAATGTCCTTTACTATAACCTTGCTCAAAGAAAACTTCAAGTTCTTCACTAACATCCGTTCCTTTAGACACAGTTATAGCTTTTGCTAATTTTGCTAAAGCATCTATTTTTTGATCCCAATCAGATGAAGCAGTTCTTATTTGCAGTATTTGCTCGTCTGTAAATCCGTTCATTTTTCCGATGGCTGTATGAGCTGCCAAACAGTAACTACAGTTGTTTACTTGGCTTACCACTAAGTTTACAACTTCTTTTTCCTTATTACTAAAGGATGTTTTTCCGTTTTGGAATTGTAGGTAATTAGCAAGTGCTGTTTCAGAATATGCCATAGTCGCATACAGATTAGGCACCATACCAATGGCTTTGTTTAAATTGTCAAAAATTGCTTGATTGTTATCAGATACTTCTCCTCTGACAGGAACATTAAATTGATTCATTTTACACTGTTTTTAATTAATAATTAATTTACAGTGCAAAAATGGCTCATATGTGTAAGTGACTGTTAGGCAGGAATTCCTGACTTGTTGGCTATTTTTCCCATAACCATATTTTTGCGGTAAATTGATGGTGAAACCCCTTCAATTTTCTTAAAAAAACGACTGAAAGCTTGTATATCCTCAAATCCAATATCATAAGCTATCTCTTGAATTTGCTTCTCTGAATATTGCAATAATCGCTTAGCTTCAAGACATCTCCTTTGATGAATGAATTGCAAAGGTGTTTTAGAACTGATGTTTGAAAACACGTTTGAAATAGTTTTTGGGGATTTATTCAGCAACTCTGCATAATCCGAAACTGTGTGTTTGGTTTTATAATGTTTTTCTACCAAGAAATTAAACTCACGTACCAAATCTGATTCTGATTGCTCTCTTGGATACTGTGACTGATTTTTAAAGATACGTGTGTTCATAATCAAAAAGCGTTTTAGCATCATTTGAAGCATATCTTTTTTTAGGTCATCAGAAGATTCCATCTCTAAAGTAAACATGCGCCAAAAAATCTCGAACCGTTCTACATCACTAAGTGGAACTTTAATTGATGGTAATGCCGAAGCAGCAAAAAACAGTACACCTTTACATCCTACTTCAATATCATGATCTAAGATGCAATAGAACGGTCGGTTAAACTTTACCAATCGTACTTTTTGAATCTCATGAATTTCTAACTTATGAAATTCGGTTAAAAAAATCATTTCATACTTATTAAAGCACCTGCTCTGCCCATCTATAGTTAATCTATTATTATCTGAAATAAACCATAGAATGGTTAATGAGTTTTCTAATTTTTGTTGAAGTAAATAGGAATTCTTTTCCGTAATTTCTTGTAGTGTTAGAAATTCACCAGATGTCGATTGAAATTGCATAAGCTTAATGGTTGATTGATTAATGTACTATTATATAGTCGATATTTTTTTCAATCCTTAACAGCAGCTATAGCAATGTTTATTTTTAAATCTTTGAATAAATGAGCATTAGTAAAGAGTTTACAAACAAAAAACCCACAGTTTTAGCAACTATGGGTTTAAAAATTTTTGTGACCTCGACAGGATTCAAACCTGTAACCTTCTGAGCCGTAATCAGATGCGCTATTCAGTTGCGCCACGAGGCCGTTTTAAAGTGGGTGCAAATATAATACATTTATTAAAAAACCACCAAACTATTTATTTCAAAATTGGAAATCATTATTTTTGACATATGATAGCAAAAGAAACCTTAGAGCCTTTTAAATATTTATTCGATACTGAAACTATTGACAATATCGCTGATGTTGCTGTTCTTAAAAGTTTCAATAAAAATGATATTATTATTGATATTGGTCAGGAATTAAAATTTATTCCTCTGCTAATAAAAGGAAATATTAAGGTGCTAAGGGAAGACAACACTGGCAATGAACTATTGTTATATGTGCTAGAATCTGGTGATACTTGTGCTATGTCGCTAACCTGCTGTATGGCAAAATCTGTAAGCAAGATTAGGGCTATTGCCGATGACGATGCTACGGTAATTATGATTCCTATTGATAATATGCGACTTTGGTTTCATAATAATGAAAGTTGGAGAAACTTTATTTTAGATAGTTACCAAGTGCGTTTTGATGAAATGCTAGAAACTATAGACACTTTGGCTTTTATGAAAATGGACGAGCGTCTGTTTAAATATCTCAAAGATCACGTAAAGCTGTCTGCTTCTACAACTTTAGAAATTACGCATCAGGAAATCGCTGAAGATCTTCATACTTCTAGAGTTGTGGTTTCCCGAATTTTAAAACAGTTAGAAAACGAAGGAAAAATTGAACTGGGCAGAAACAAGATTTTTGTCCTTGAATTTTAATTTTTATCATTAAAAATTAGCTATGAATTTTATTTTAGAACCTTGGCCATGGTATATAACTGGTCCGTTACTAGCTTTAGTAATGTTTGCGTTACTTTATTTTGGAAGAACATTCGGCATGTCTTCAAACCTTAGAACACTATGTGCTATTGGTGGTGCCGGAAAAAAAGTACCTTTCTTTAAATTTGATTGGAGAAGTCAACGTTGGAACCTTATCATGGTTTTAGGCGCTATAACTGGTGGTTTTATTGCTCACTTCTTATTATCGAATCCTATAGACATGCATCTTAATCCTGAAACGGTAAACGAATTAAAAACTTTAGGTTTTGAAAATGCTGGAAAATCACTTCTACCTGAAGAATTGTTTGCTTGGGACAATGTATTTTCTATTAAAGGCTTACTTATTTTAATTGCTGGTGGTTTTATGGTTGGATTTGGTACGCGCTATGCTGGTGGTTGTACTTCAGGCCATGCCATTACAGGCCTTAGTAGTTTGCAATTACCTTCACTAATTGCTGTTATTGGCTTTTTTGTAGGAGGTTTAATCATGATTCACTTCATCTATCCAATATTATTTTAAGATGGGAAAGTATATTAAATTCTTTGTTGTAGGTATTGTTTTCGGAATTGTTTTAGTAAAATCCGAAGCTGTTTCTTGGTATCGTATTTATGAGATGTTTAAGTTTCAATCCTTTCATATGTATGGGATAATTGGCTCTGCTGTAGTAACTGGTATTCTTCTTATTTTACTTTCTAAACGGTTAAAACTAAAAACAATTGAAGGTAGCCAATTACGTGTACCCTTAAAAGATAAAGGCTTTACTAGGTATATTATTGGTGGTTCTATTTTTGGATTAGGCTGGGCACTTTGTGGTGCTTGCCCTGGACCTATGTATATCTTAATTGGTACAGGAGCTTTCTCTATACTTATTGTTATTGCAGCCGCTTTACTGGGCACCTATGTATATGGTTTACTGAAAGATAAGTTACCACATTAAAATTTTAGCCTATATTTTTATTATCTTTAGTATTAGTAAGATTAAAAACTAATATCATGAAGAAAAATATGGGAAGCTTAGACAAAGGTATTAGAGTAGTATTAGCTATAACCGTAGCTTTACTCTATTATTTTAATGTCATTGAAGGAACTTTAGCTTATGTATTAATGGCTTTCGCCATCATCTTTTTATTGACAAGTTTTATAAGTTTTTGTCCACTTTACACCGTTTTAGGTATAAATACTTGCAAGATTAAAAAATAAGATAACGAATAATATCTTAAACGATTTCAGCACTTAAACCTGCTTGAAGTAATTTTGAACAACGTGGTTTTAAATCATCGTAAGCACCTGTTTTAACTGTACATTTTCCTTTATAATGTACTATGATAGAACACTGTTCAGCTTGTTCTGGAGTATGATCACAGGCATAAATAAGTGTATCAATGACATGGTCAAAAGTGTTGACATCATCATTGAATAGCACAATTTCATTTTGTTTTAAAACCTCTTCTTCTAGTAGTAATTCTTCTGAATATTTTTCTTTTGTCATAACGTAAATGAATTTGAGGATAACTTAATTCACCACACTAATTTATAAATTTTAGCGATACCCACTGACCTCTTTCTATAATTTCATTCAATTTTAACATGTGTTTTTCACATTCTGCCTCAATCATAGGTATGTCTTCTTTGTAAAATCCACTTAAAAACAACATCCCATTAGCATTCAAGCATTTAGCATAAGATGCCATATCTGCAAGTAGAATATTTCTATTGATATTAGCTATAATAGTGTCGTAATGTCTACCTTCTAGCAAAGTTGCATCACCTTCATAAACTGAAATGTTTTTGCAATCGTTTCGTTCTACATTTTCCAAACTATTTAGATAGCACCAGTTATCAATATCTATAGCGTCTATTTTTGTAGCCCCAACTTTTTCTGCTAAAATTGCCAAAACACCTGTACCACACCCCATATCTAAAACCGATTTACCTTCAAAATCATTTTTTAGAATATGTTGAATCATCATATGTGTTGTTTCATGATGACCTGTTCCAAAACTCATTTTAGGCTCTATAACCAAATCGAACTTTGTACTTGGCTTTTCGTGAAATGGTGCTCTTACAGTTACCAAACCATCAACTTCAATGGGATTAAAGTTCTTTTCCCATTCTTCATTCCAGTTGGTTTGTTCAATTTCATTGAAGTTATATGTGATTTTAAACTCAGTTGATTTTAAAATCTGTATGTCTTCAAGAATAAAAGCATCCCATTCATCTTTTTTTATGTACGCTGTTACTCCTTCTTCATTTTCTACAAAACTTTCAAAACCAGCATAACCCAATTCTGCAATGAGAATTTCAGTTGCTGGTTGAACCGGTTCTACAACAAAATCGTAGCTAATATATATTTCAGACATGTTAAACTATTTATTATTGCAAAAATAGTAATCATTACCCGAGTTGTATTATTTTTGCCTCCCAAAATACTCTTTTATGCTGAAGTATATTTATGCTATTTTGCTAATTTCACTCTCATTTTCTATTCATTCTCAAGAAAACAACGATATAAAACTTTCTGCTCTACCTTATTATAGCTACGGAAAAGGGCTAGGTATTACTTCACCTGATAGTATTTTCAAATTGAATATTAGGTTTAGAATGCAAAATCGATTCACCTATTTAAACAATAGTGATACCGAAGATGGCTACGAGGCAATGATAAGACGACTGCGTTTACGTTTTGATGGCTATGTTGGTGATCCTAGTATTATTTATGTGATTCAATTATCGTTTTCTCCAAATGATGTGGGAGCTATTGAGGATGGCGATAACTTAAATATTATTAGAGATGCCATTGTATTTTACAGACCAAATGAGCATTGGAATATTGGTTTTGGACAAACAAAATTACCTGGTAACCGACAACGTATAAATTCTTCTGGAGCATTACAACTTACAGACCGCTCTATAAACAACGCTCGATTTAATATTGATAGGGATTTTGGACTACAAGTGTATTACTTAAACGAATTAGAAAACAAGTTTTCTTATAATGTTAAAACAGCTATAAGTACTGGTGAAGGAAGAAACTGGACTAAAGAACCCGATAATGGGCTAGCCGTCACAGGACGTTTAGAACTTTTTCCTTTTGGTGCTTTTAAAAGTAATGGTACGTTGTTTGAAGGAGATCTTAAACGAGAAGAAACACCTAAATTGATGCTTTCTGGTGTATATCACTTTAATAATAATGCTAGAAGAACTCGTGGTACCATTGGTGATGATTTATATGAACAACGAGATTTACAATCCGTACTTTTAGATGCTGTATTGAAATATAATGGTTGGGCTTTTCAAACGGCATATATGAATAGAACAACAGACAATCCTATTACCATAAATCCTGAGGATGCCTCAGATTCTAGGTACGTTTTTGTTGGTCATGGTTTTGATACGCAATTGAGTTATATTTTTGAAAGCAATTATGAAATTATTGGACGCTTCTCTTATCAAGAACCTCACAAAAAAATTGAAACGCTTACACCACAAACTAATCAGTATAGCTTAGGCGTAACCAAATATATTTGGGAGCATTCTCTAAAACTACAGGCTGAAGTAACCAATAGTGAATTTAATTATTTTGATTCAAGTACTTCTAACGATTGGTATTTACGATTTCAGATTGAAATAGGTATCTAAATGTGTTATAGTAATTGTCTTTCCATAGCTATTTTAATCATTCCAACACTATTTTTTGCACCAAGTTTGCTCATAATGTTCATGCGATGTGTTTCAACGGTTTTAGGACTAATAAATAGCTTTTCTGAAATTTGTTGCGTAGTCAGTTCTTCAGAAATTGCAATAAGAACTTCGCGCTCTCGTCTGGTAAGTTTTATGTTTAAACCGTTATCAAAAGGTTTGGATTTGGTTTGATTCAGTAATCGTTCATTTATACTTTTTTGAATATATAATTCGCCAGACAATACCGTTTTTAGTGCCGTTACCAGCTCTAACTTATCAGCGTTTTTTAATAAATAGCCATGAATGCCATTTTTGAACATACGCTTCACAAATGACATATCATCAAAATTAGTCAAGGTTATTATCTTTAAACCCTTATGAGTTTTCAGTAGTTGCTTGCTTAAATCTATCCCGTTAATATCTGGTAAATTTATATCTAGAAGCAATACATCTGGATGATCGTTCTTTAAACCTTCAATAGTTTCTTTGGCATTGGTATAGGTTGCAATAACTTTGATTTCTGCAGTATTATTCAACATGGTTTCAATACCACGAAGTACCATTTCATGATCGTCTGTTATAGCAATATTAGTTGTCATTCATATTGTTTAAGTCAATATCTATGGTATACGATGTGCCCTGAGCATTAGAAATTACATCTAAATTCGCATTGAGGTAATCTACTCTAGACTGTATATTACTTAACCCAATACCTTGCGAATCTACGTTATTCTTATCAAAACCTTTACCATCATCTTCTACTGTAATCTGAACAAGATTGTCTCTATGACTTATCTGAACATTTATCTCACTTGCTTCTGCATGCTTTAGAGCATTAGTGATTAATTCTTGAATAATTCTAAATGCATTAACCTCAGCTTTTTTCGTTAAACTAATGTCGTCTCCAAGATGTTGAAACGTTATTTGCTCTTTACTTACTGCATCTAAATTAGCACAATAATTTTCTGTTGCTTCAATGAGATTAAAATTCTCTAAAGATGGTGGTACTAAATTATGGGAAATAGCTCTCACTTGCTCACAAGAACTATCAATCATTGCTATTGCTTCGTTAATGACATTATTATTCATCTCTAACAACGTTGAAAGTTTGTGCTTAATGGCAGATAAATCTCCGTTGACGCCATCATGCAATTCCTTAGCAATACGTAAACGCTCCTTCTCTTCTCCTTCGATTAAAGATTCTAAAGATTTGATTTGATATTCTCTTTTAAGGGTTATTAACTCTTGATTTTTTCGTTTTTGTTTTTGCCTAAACACTATCCAAGACGCTATGGCAATTAATAGTAATAACACTACCAAACCTGAAACATAGAGAAAGCGTCTATCCTTTTTCTGAATTTCAATTTCTTGCTCTTGTAAGGTTATTTGTTGCTGCAGAATAGATTTGTCTTTTTTCTCAGTTTCAAATTGAATTTGAAGTGCATTAATGTTCTTCAGATTGTTTTCATTGAAAATACTATCCTTATAAATAGTGTAAGCCTTGTAATGTTCTAGTGCTTTTTTAGGTTGATTAGTAGCATTATAAATCCTGTAGGCTTGTTGATGTGCAGTCTGATATTCTTTTACTGATGGTATATCATTCTCAAATGCCTCCTTGATTAGTGCTTCACTTTTTTGATAATTCCCCAAATTGAAATGCACCACACTCAACTGGGTTAATGTTTCAGCAATGTCCGCTTCGTAATTATGCTCTCTTTGAATTTTTAAGGCATTAGTTAAATAACTTAGAGCTTCGTTATACTTCCCATTTTCAATGTAAACATGACCTATATTGTTACCTACTTTAGCAGTTCCCCAATTATTCCCAATTTCTTTATCCAGATCCAAAGCTATCTTAAAATATTCTAAAGCTTCATCTGATTTTTCTTGCTCGGCATAGACTGCACCAATGCTATTATAAACATTAGCCAGGTTACCTTTGTCGTTCATTTTTTGATGCAAAGCGATTGCTTGTTCATAATTTTCAATAGCCTTATCGTACTTCTTTAAATTTTTATAGACAATACCAATACTATTGAGGGTAAAGCCGATACTAGCAGAATCCTTGATGGCTTCGTAAAGCCTTAAAGTTTTGTGATACTCCTTTAAACTTGATTCGTAATCGGTTTGCAAACTATAAATCACACCTTTTTGATAAGCACTGTTGGCTATCTTAAACGTGTCACGTTGTTCTTTGGCATAATCTATATAAAAATCAATAAAACGGTGGGCTTCCGGATAATTTCCAATGACACGATTGTAGACTGCATATTTATAATTTGAAATCGCTACACCGTCCATATCTTTAAGCTTAGAATAAACAACCATTGAAGTATCTAAATGTTCTTTTGCTGTTGACACATCAGAATTAAGATACATCCAAGCCAATCTGGAATGTGCAAGTGCTACTCTAGAACTGTCTTTGGACTCTTGAGTAACATTAAGCAAACTATCCATGAGTATTTGGCGTTGCTGACTATAAATAGCCATGGTAAAAACCAGAAATAGATAAGTGAATAGCGATTTCAAATTGATAGAATTACTTTTTGAAATTAGGTATTTTATTTTTCTTACAAAAATTAAGTTTTTAGCCATCTGTACCTCCAGAAGGTTCTGAATATTCGCAAGTCACATTTCTAGTAACTGTAGAACTATTACCTAAAATATCTTCA
This sequence comes from Winogradskyella sp. SYSU M77433, assembly GCF_029911945.1. NCBI lineage: Bacteria > Pseudomonadati > Bacteroidota > Flavobacteriia > Flavobacteriales > Flavobacteriaceae > Winogradskyella > Winogradskyella sp. SYSU M77433. The sequence goes on from NZ_JARYTG010000001.1 coordinate 197,619, forward strand.
AACTTAAATTCTAAAGTATAGTTGCCTGGTTGAATTGTCCTGAAAGATGTATAAATATCTATAATTGAAATTCCGTTTTGTGTTGAAGAGGTTTCCTCATAATATTTAACTTGCATTCCAGAATCATTATAGACAGTAACAGAACCCATGTCTATTTTAGAGTCATCAGTAGCATCAGCTGTTATAACGATATAATCTGGAAAATCTACGCCTCCATCGGTATAAAACACAGCATTTGCTGAAGGAGTATTGATGGTAATTACTGGTCCAGCATTATCCGCATCTTCACCTTCTCTTGGTGCATCTTCCTCACATCTCATACTCATTAACGAAAAACTTAAGGCTATAGTTAGGGCTAAAAAGAATTTTGATTTTTTCATAATTGATTTGATTTAGTTTTTTTAAAGTTTGATTAGTTTTTTTGAGATGCTTCCTGTTTGGGTAGTTAAGTACAATAGGTATGTGCCAGAATTAAGCGCACTCAAGTCTACTTTAGAGTTTAGTGGTAGTTTTTCCAATACAACTCTTCCGTTAGTATCTATAATTTTTAAATCTTTGATGTCTTGATTGTTCGTTTCCAGATACAGCATATCTTTAACTGGATTTGGATAGAATTTGAATTGATTTGCTATTTCATCCTCAATTGACAAAGACGTTAAGGTCTCTGAAATTGAGTACAAACTCCAAACTCCATCAGTATTCAATACTCTTAGGTACAAATAATGATCTCCCTCTGGTAAATCTGTTGGTACCTGTACCGTGAAATCTTGATCAAGGTTTTCAACATCTCCAAAATCTATTGAAGTAGCGTTACCAAAGCCTGGATCTATATCAAAAAAATATTCTGCTGCTGTTATAAGCGCTGTATTGTTCTGATAAACATGTAACAACTTTTTCTCATACAAACTCCACATACCTTCAGCATTTAAGACTCTAACATAGATTTTATGAAAACCATCCGCCAAACTATGAGTTAAAGCTAGGTTTTGATTAATTTCAGTTCCTGAAATACTTAAAGTCGTTCCGTTGCCAAAACCTGGATCTGTACCAATAAAATATTCCGCCGAAACTATGGTTGACGCATTAACTTGAGAAGGGTTTACATAGAACAGGTTTTGATCGTAAAGACTCCAGTTTCCATTAGAATTTAGAACTCTTATATAAAATTTATGTGTTCCTTCAGGAAGTCCTGTTGTTGGTATTGTATAGTTCTGATTTATGCTTTCTCCAGTCAAAGCTAATGCTGTTCCATTTCCTATTCCTGGATCTGTATCTACAAAATATTCTGCCGATGTAATATTTGCAGTATTTTCTTGAACAGGGTTAATGTAAAACACTTTGTTTGCATATAAGCTCCAATTACCATCTGTACCTAAAGTTCTCACATAGAGTTTATGAATACCTTCTGATAAACTAGTGGTTGGTATTGTGAAGTCCGAATCAATCACTTCACCAGACATACTAATAGAGGTTCCATTGCCTACACCAGGATCTGTATCTATAAAATATTCGGCTTCAACAATTTGTGAATACCCAGAAACACAAAAAAAGAACATCAATATATTAAGCAACCTTTTCATACGATTCATATTTTAATCTGTAAAGTTTGCGTTAGCTTTCACATTCACATCCAATGTTTCACCTGCACTTATAATATTATTATAGATAACAAAATCTGTGAGGTATGGTAATTCAGTTGGATAACCTCTTAAGCTAAAAGGAAAGTTACCATTAAAGACACCCAAATCATTACCATCAGTACCAGCACCTTCGGCAGGAGAACCTGATTGAATTTCAAAATCGTTAGATGTACTATTTAATGATGTATTTTGATTGAAAGCTGTAAATTGAGGATCGGTATCATCAATATTATTGGTTCCAGACAATGGATCAAATGTTGCATTATAACTATAGGTTAGGTTGTTTTGAAAGTCTAAACCTGAATTAGTACCCAAATTCATATTAGTAACACTATTTCCAGTAAATAGAAAGATATTATTACTTACAAGTGCTCCTGAACAATTATGAAACATTCTAATTGATTGGGTTGAGTCTCCATTCTGACGAGTTAACACAACATTATTATTAAAGGTTGATGATACATTGAACCTATTAAAAAGAGAATATGTTGAGACTGTATTATACTGCTCTATTATATTATTAGAAATTATCCAATTTTGAGAATTGTAAATATCTATGGCATTATTGCTATTATGTTGAATATAATTTCCAGAAATGATAGTATTATTTGCTCTTACCGTAGTACTATTTCCTAAAATTCGATATATCTTGTTGTTGGTAATAACAACATTATGATTATTGTAAGTGGTATTATCTAAATAAATTCCATTAATATTTAAACCAGAAATTTTAGAACCCGAAGCATCAGCATATCTAAATAAAATATTGCTAACAGTTGCCACAAGACCATTATTAAGTTCAGGATTATGCCCTAATCCATAAATGGTTAGAGTTTTAGTCATTTGAATATCTCCGTATCCATTGGGAGATGGCTGAATATAAATAATATCACCAGCCGAAGCATCATTTATAGCAGCTTGTACACTGGTGTAAGCAGCAGCTGAACCTTCATTATTGTCTACGGTATAGACGGTTTGAGCAGAAACAATTGCAGAAATGAGAAGTGCAATTAAAAGACTAATTTTTTTCATGATTACAGTTTTTTATAGTTGATTTTCACTATTGCAATGTAAAACCACTAACTATCATTTACTTAAGGGCATTCCTTGAATTACAAAAATTAAGGGAATACCCTTATAGACCTAAACACTTAATAACAAAGCTTTTAATCTATTTTATAATTCTCTTTAAGCAGAGCTTTTATAGCTTCTATTTCCTCCCTTAGACTCTTTAATTCTTGATTTTGAGTTTCAATAATCTCTTGCTGTTCTTGCATCGCTTTTACTAAAGGCACAACAAACTCCGCATACCTCAAAGCATAAGTGCCGTTTTCATCATAAGGTTTTACTACACCATGAAAATCAAAACCAACCGCTTGTGCTGCTTGTTCTACTTCTTGCGCAATAAAACCAGTTTGAATCTCTTGAATCTTTAATTTTTCTGCTTCTCTAATACGCAAACTATCTGGTGTGTTCTCAAAACGAGCAATGGCATCCATATCGTAATTATAACTTACAGGACGCAATTTTTTTATAAACTCTAAACCAACAATATTTTCTTGAATGTTTGTTTTCAGCCTCCTATCTGAAAAATTAGACCAGTTGGCATAACCACCTATTACGGAAACACTAGAGTTACCTAAACGCACTTGATTTGGCGAGTTTGGTGCAGCACCATTACCCAAAGCAGTTGTGTTATAAAATGTAGCACCTGCTGCTCCTGCGGATGTACCTAAAGCAGTATTAGAATAACCCGTTGTGACAAGGTTAAGTGAATTATAACCGATAGCAACATTATTATTACCTGTAGTATTGTTCTGTAATGCATGATAACCCACAGCAACATTTTGATCTCCAGAACTATTATCTAACAATGAGCGATACCCAATTGAGGTATTATAGTCTCCTGATGTATTTGAAGATAAAGCTTGGTTACCAACACTTGTATTACCATCGCCATTAGAATTACTATCTAATGCTATATAACCAACTGCTGTATTATAATTACCATTGTTTGTTTCTAAAGCCTCAAAACCAACAGCAGTATTTTGATTTCCTATCGTTGCTGTCATTAAACTTCTATTACCAATAGCTACATTATAATCACCATTAGTGTTATTTGTTAAACTTAAATACCCAAAAGCTGAATTATTATTACCATTGTTATTGTCTTGCATAGATTGGTATCCGATTGCTATATTTCTGTTATCTGTCAAATCATCATTTGCTCCTGCATCAACACCTAAAAAAATTGAAGAGCCATTATTTGTACCATCGTTATCTGATTTACCATCGGCTAAATCGTTAATTCGCTCTACTGCATTAGAAGAATTCATAAGATTAACCCATGTTGTCGCTGAATTATTCCAGTAATAAAATGAGTTATCAGAGGTTAAAAACACTAACATCCCGTTTTGATTAATTCCTGGGTTTGTTGCAGGAAATACATCAATTCTAGGAATTAAAATTCCGTCTGTGTTTGTTGGTGTTGCTTGGTTTATAGCTTCTATATCTAATCTGGCATCTGGTGCAGTGTCATTCATTCCTACTCTTCCATCTTTTAGCCATGTCATACGTATACCTTCATTACCAGCAAAGGTTCTTGACCATAAATACAATTTATCTGGTGAACCATCGTATTGAAATTCGAAACCATAGTCACCGCTCCCTCCTCTTTCAAATAATTTTAAAGACGATTGATAGCCAAAAGGGGTCACAACAGTTGCGCTTGCGTTTGTCGTTTTTTCAACTTCAAAATCACCATTTATTCTTAAAAAATCAGTATCAAATTCACCATAAATCAAAGGGCTAGAACTTGTTGAATTTTCTATATATAAACGATTATCATTTGTCTCATAACGGCCAGAATTTGCCCCTATAAAAACTCCTCCTATCATTGTATTAGAAGAATAAGAACCAGCTTGATAACCTACAAACACATTATTATTTCCGTTATTAAAAAAACCTGCATAATAACCCAATGCTACATTTTGATAACCATCCGTATTATGAAACATAGCAGATCTTCCAATAGCTGTATTACTATAACCACTTAAATTACTATACATTGACGTAGCTCCAAGTGCTGAATTTGTCGAACCAGTAGAATTGCTAAATAATGATCTATGACCCACAGCTACATTACGCAATCCTGAAGTATTTGCCTTTAATGCCTCAAAGCCTAATCCAATATTTCCATTATCCGTTCCATCATCATTAGCACCAGCATCAACACCTAAGAAAATTGACGAACCATCGTTTGTACCATCGTCATCAGATTTTCCGTCTAACAAATCATCAATTTTCTCAATTGTTGTTCCCGCAAAAGAAACCCAAGAGGTTGTGTTATTATCCCAATAATAAAAACCTTTGGTGACACTTCCATTTCCTGTGACATAAACCAACATTCCATCTTGGATTGCTGTAGGATTTATAGAAGGGTATTCATCAATTTTGGGAATTAATAAACCGTCAGTGTTATTTGGAGAACTGGGATTAGAGGTACTTATGTCTAAAAGTGCATTCGGATTGGTAGTATTAACGCCAACTTGTGCTGAAATTAGAACTGGCAAAAGAAAAAAGAAATGCCATATCTTGATTCGGTATTTCATTAGAGGATTATGATTGTTAATGACAATCACAATTTAAAATCCTCTAATTTTAAAAAGTTAAGGGCATTCCTTGAATTCAAAAAATTCAGGGAATACCCTTAAGTATAATTCCTGCTTGTTTAGGAATGACAATTAGTTTTTAAAATGCATTTACTATAGCAAAGAAATCCTCTGCCTTTAAAGAAGCACCACCAATTAGTCCACCATCTACATCTTGTTTTGAAAAGATTTCTTTAGCATTATTTGGCTTTACACTTCCACCGTAAAGAATTGAAACTTCGTCTGCAACGTCGTTACCATACTTATCAGCTAATGTTTTTCTTATAAAAGCATGCATATCTTGAGCTTGCTCTGGAGAAGCAGTTTCTCCTGTTCCTATAGCCCAAACTGGTTCATAAGCTAAAACAATGGATTTAAAAGCATCGGCTCCTAAATGAAACAAAGCATTTTTAATTTGACTTTCAACAACTGCTTCTTCATTACCAGATTTGCGATCTGCTAACTCCTCACCAAAACAAAAAATCACTCTCATATCATTTTCTAAAGCAGCATTAACCTTTTTAGCTAAAGATTCATCCGTTTCATTAAAATATGCTCTACGCTCACTGTGGCCTAAGATTACAGTTTTAATCCCAATACTCTTAAGCATACTAGCACTCACTTCACCTGTATAAGCTCCATTTTCTGCAAAATGCATGTTTTGAGCAATAACTTCAATACCTTCTTGCCTTAAGGATTCAAAAGCTTGCCATAGGTTCGTAAACGTTGGTGCAATCATAACTTCTGCATCTGAAGTTTGATTTTGCTTTATTAAATCTGATATTAACATTTCGGTTTCTGGTAAATCGTTATTCATTTTCCAGTTACCTGCAACAATATTTTTTCTCATAGTCTAAGTTGATTTATCAATATGAACAAAAATAACATAAATAAGGCGAAAATCACTTGATATTTATCAGTATAGCTTTAGGATAACTTTACTCTTGGATCTAACCAAGCGTAAGCAATATCTACCAATATATTTATGGTTATAAAGACGATAGCTATAACTAAAACTGCTCCCATAATTACAGGCAAGTCTAGAGTATTTAAAGCATTTACGATTTCTTTGCCTAAACCATTCCATCCAAAAATATACTCCACAAAAACGGCACCAGCTAACATGGAAGCAAACCAACCTGAGATGGCTGTCACCACTGGATTTAATGCATTTTTAACTGCATGGTTTTTAATCACCTGAAACTCACTCAATCCTTTGGCTCTAGCTGTTCTTATATAATCTTGATTTAAAACTTCTAATAAAGAGTTTCTCATCAACTGAATAACAACAGCCAAAGGGCGAATACCAAGAACTATTGCTGGAAGAATTAAATTCTTCCATTTGATTTGCATTTGCTCACCAAAATCATCAAGTTCATATAAACTTCCTGTCATTTCTAAATTGGTGTATTTATGTAATACAAAACCAAATAACCATGCAAAAAGAATAGCGCTAAAAAATGATGGTACACTCATACCAAACGTACTGAGAACCTGAATAGTTTTATCGACCCAAGTATCTTTATATAAAGCCGAAATGATTCCAAAAACAATACCCAAACTTATAGCTATTATAATTGCAGAAACCGCTAGAACAAACGTATTAGGAATGGTTTCTCCTATAACTGCTGTTACTTTTTTCCCTTGTTTTGTAAAAGACTCTCTTAAATAAGGTGCTTTAATCACAATATCAGTATTAGCAATGCTAAACAGTTGTTGGGCCGTATACTTATTTTCGCTTAAAAACGTATAATCTTCTTGATTTTTTGAATGAAAAGAAATTGGTGATAAATCATTAAGATAGTATAAGTATTGTGTTCCCAAAGGCTTATCAAAACCATATTTGTGTTTTACAGCTTCTACTTGTTCTGCTGTTTGATTTTGACCCAACATCATTTTTGCAGGATCGCCTGGTAAAATTGTAAAAAGGAAGAAAATAACAGTAACGACACCCAATAAGGTGATGAACGCGTAAAACAGTTTATTTAAAAGATATCTTATCAGGTCTATATTATTTATTATTCACAATTATACTCAACTGAATAATACTTGATTGGATTTTTTTCAGCAAATTCCTTTCCTTTTATGGATTTGCAGAATTTATCAGTATCAGCTTTTATTATAAGTTTTAAATTTTCAATAAAACCTTCTGCGTATTCACCATCTGCAAAACTCGCCAATTGAATACTTGGCATGTAAAAATTATCATCTTTTTCTGAAACAACTTTTTCAAAAATCCATTGTGTAGTTTCATAAAAAAAGTCTGTTTTTCCCAGCTTATGATCTGGTCCTGTTGTCATATAAAACAAGTGAAATTCATCATGGTTATGAGGTACTAATTTCACCAATATTGAATCAGGTATTTTTAAAGTATTCAAATAATATTCAGATGCCATGTACATGCTCTTTTCATACTCTGTTTCGTATAAAGCCAAATCGTCGAATGTTGGTTCCATTTTCTCTTCTGGTTTACTAATATTTTCATTTATCGAAACAATTTCTTCTCCTTCTAATTCTATATCCTCAATATCATTCCAATGTGCTTTATTCATAACAGTTCCTTTGTTAAGAATTACAATTCCTGGGTTGGCACGAACGATGGTTTTTATCACCTTTTCATCACATAAATAAAAATCGAAATTCAAGTTATGTCCTTGCTTAAATCTAACTTTGTCTTCAGCACCAGAAGACGTTAAACCTATAACTTTATAACCTTTTTCAATGGCTTGATCTGTAAATGATTTTAGCTTTGCAACTCCTTCGCTTTCACCTGTATTTATATTATACATCGCAACGATAAGTAGTTTATCTTCGTCTAAAAATTGTGAGGTTAAATCTTCATCTTCAGACTCAATAGAAAAGTCTTGGATTGGTGGAATGTAACCTTCATCAATAATTTTTGTTTCTACACTTACATATTCACCATCTACTTGCGGATAGCTTCCGTTAGTTACAAATTCCTTTTCTTCACCATTCACGTTAAAAGTCCAAGTATATTCAGTTACCCGTTTGGCAGCATCTTCAGGAATATCCATTTGTTTCTGCAGGTTTTTCCCTATGGCGTAAGCTCTAAAATCTATAGCTGGTAAGTGCATTAACACATGGTAACCAAACCAAAGCGAAACCAAAAAGCTTAAAAGCGCTAAAACCGTTGTTGGCAACTTACCAAAAATTGGTTTTATGTGTTTAATTCCGAAGAAAAGGATAAGAATGAACACAAGAAGGATAACATCTTTAGTAAAGCTTTCCCAAGGTGTCAGTTTTAGTGCGTCACCAAAACAACCGCAATCCTTTACTTTATCAAAATATGCTGAATAAAAGGTTAAAAACGTGAAAAACACAATCATTAGTAATAAGCTCCAAACCGTGAATTTAGGCTTGTAGCCTATTAATAAAAATACACCAAGCACAACTTCAAAAACAACAACAAAAACTGAAAGTCCAAGCGCATAAGGAATTAAAAATTCTATATTAAGAACGTCAGCTCCAAAATATTCTTGAAGTTTATATGAAAACCCTAATGGATCGTTCAGTTTGATAAACCCTGAGATTATAAATAATACTCCAACGAAAATTCTGCTTATTTGTGTTATGTATTTCATATAAAAATTCAAAAAAACAAACACTAAATTCCAAAAAAATGGAATTAAACATTTGATTTTTAACTTAATTTATTAATTATTGATGATAATATTTTTCTCAACTCTCCAGCCTCTTCTATTAAATTTTGTATTCTTTCTTGATATTGTTCATTCAAAGCTTTTAAAAGCTTCAACCAATATTCACTTTCCTTAGCTTCCTTTCTAGAAATTTTTAAACGAAACTTTAAGTCTTTATCCCCTAACTTCTCATTCCCTTCAATATAATTTGCTCCAACTGAACCTGAAGATCTAATTAACTGCTTACCATCCTCATTATTTGATATTGTATTTTTCAAATCTCTAACTAAAAACCTACAATCTCTAGCAAACAAAAATGTTCTAACTTCTAAATCATATGTTTTGTTTTTTGGCAATTCTATTGGAATTTAGTTTTTGGAATTTGTTTATTAATTTGATTCTCCAAGATGAATCATTGCAAAAACCGCATAATTAATCATATCCTGATAATTAGCATCTATACCTTCACTAACAATAGTTTTACCTGCATTATCTTCAATCTGCTTAACGCGCAATAACTTTTGAAGGATTAAATCCGTTAATGAACTCACACGCATATCTCTCCAAGCTTCACCATAATCATGGTTTTTATCGAGCATTAACTGTTTTGTTATCGCAATTTTCTCATCATAAAGTTGAGTCGCTTCGGCAGTTTCCATGTCTGGTTGCTCTACAACTCCTTTTTCTAACTGAATCAGCGCCATTATGCAGTAGTTAATAATACCTATAAATTCACTGACTTCACCTTCATCAACTTTTCGCACATCATTCTCTTGTAATCCTCTTATACGTTGCGCTTTTATAAAAATCTGATCCGTTAGTGATGGTAGCCTTAAAATACGCCAAGCACTTCCATAGTCGCTCATTTTATTTACAAAAAGCGTTCGGCACTTATCGATAACAGCATCGTACTGTTTTGAGGTATCTTGCATTAAATTCCGTTTAAATTTGCGTAAATTTCGCTTATTTAGTTTAAAGTTCAAAGTTCTGTATTCAATGTTTTGAAAAGCACTTAAAAGTTTATGAATATGTTAACTTTGAATTTTAAATTTCAATCCAAAAGATGACAATCAACTGCAAAGGCCAACTTATAGATGTATCGCTTCCCAAAGTTATGGGTATACTTAACGTAACTCCCGATTCTTTTTTTGACGGAGGAAAGTATAAAAATGAATCTGAAATTTTAAGCCAAGTTGAAAAACACCTTTCAGAAGGTGCAACCTTTATAGATTTAGGTGGTTACAGTTCGCGTCCTGGTGCTGATTTTGTTTCGGAGAATGAAGAATTACATCGTGTTGTTCCTGTTGTTGAACTCATTCTTAAACAGTTTCCTGAAACCTTAATTTCTATTGATACCTTTAGAAGTAAAGTCGCTAAAAAAAGTATTGAAGCTGGTGCTGCTATTATTAATGATATTTCCGCAGGAAAGCTTGACGAAAATATGTTATCCACTATCGGTAAACTAGGTGTGCCTTATATCATGATGCACATGAAAGGCAATCCTAAAACGATGCAACAGCAAACGGATTATGATGACTTAACCAAAGACGTTATATCGTATTTTGCTGAGCGTATCCATGCTGCTCATGCAGCAAAAATCAACGATATTATTATAGATCCTGGCTTTGGGTTTTCTAAAACCACAACACAGAATTATGAATTATTGCACAATCTTGAATTATTACAAATGATAGACAAGCCTTTATTGGCTGGCATTTCTAGAAAATCCATGATTTATAAAACTTTAAACACCACTCCAGAATATGCCTTGAATGGCACAACCGCTTTACATATGATTGCATTACAAAAAGGCGCTAAAATTCTCAGAGTGCACGATGTGAAAGAAGCTGTGGAATGTGTAACGCTTTTTAACCAACTACAATGAAAAATTATTACCTAATACTTTTATCAGTTTTTATATTGAGCTGTAACAACGAGCGTGTTTTGCTATTACCTGAAGTAGAACATGCTGAGATTACTGAAGTGTTGGACGTCTCACCAGCCTATATTTTTTATGATGAAACACAACCTGATTCGGTTTTGCTAAATCGTAAAAACCTTATCAGTACCACAAACTGGTTAGTTAATGTAGATAAACGCTTAACGCTTAAACAAGCGATTCCACACATTAAGTTTTTACAAGACAAAAAACGCGATGCGAAAATGCACAAAAACGAAAATGCAAAAAACTACTTTACTTGTAATTATACAGGCATTGGTGATTTAGGGTTTGTTGAGTTTACGGATGTCAATTACATTTTTAGTGATGAAGAGATTAATTTAGACATCAATCATAAAATAACTAATTCTGATCAATATTTAAATAGAACTAAAGATTCAACTAATATGTTTGGTTCATTATCGGGAATTCATCACACAGACGTAGATTTAAAATTTGGATTTAAAAATGATAAATATATTATATCTCAACGTTCATCATTTTTAAATACGGAAGTTAAAAAGTCTTTGTTCTATGATTATTTGAATGTTGTTATTGAAAACCCTTTATTAGGAAATGTATCAAAAATTAGCCTTCACTTTTCAGAATCTTTATCTTTTCAAGAATACATTTGGATAAAATCCAACCTCAAAAAGGTTGATTCTAAAATGTATTTCATCGAAAACAATGAATTCATTTATTAACATAAATTATTAAATTAGCAAAAAGCTCTAACCTTTGGAAAACTTACAACTTTGGGATTTTAGATTTATAGATTTTGTAGATGTCTTCCTCGTGGCCATACTACTCTATTACATTTATAAACTTGTAAAAGGTACGGTTGCTATCAATATTTTTATTGGGATTCTTGTCATTTACATCGCTTGGCGATTGACCGACTATCTTGAAATGCAAATGCTTTACAGCATTTTTGATGGTTTTATGAAAGTTGGTATTATAGCTCTGATTGTAGTCTTTCAACCTGAAATACGAAAGTTTCTGCTTATGGTAGGCTCTACCAATATTGGTGGAAAAAAGAGCATTTTAAAGAATTTTAAATTCCTTAAAAACGACGATCCAACCTCTACAGATGTTGATGCCATAATGAATGCTTGCAACAGAATGGCAACAACAAATACTGGTGCTTTAATCGTTATTGAACGTAACAATAATCTTGACTTCTTAACCAATACAGGTGACGCTATGAATATTTTGGTATCTCAGCCAATCATAGAAAGCATCTTTTTTAAGAATAGTCCCTTGCATGATGGTGCCATTATTATAGAGAAAAACATAGTGAAAGCAACGCGTGTTATTCTTCCAGTAAACAACGAAAAGAATATTCCTGAACGATTTGGACTGAGACACAGAGCTGCTGTGGGAATTACTGAAAAAACCGATGCGCTTGCTATAGCCGTAAGTGAAGAAACCGGACAAATTTCCTATTTCAAAAGTGGTGAATTTGTAATGTTCAAAGATACCGATGATTTAGTGTCTAAAATTAAAAAGGACTTGGCTTAGTGACCTGCAGAAATTGCCATAAAGAATTAAAAGACTCGCAAAAATATTGTGATGAATGTGGTGCCAAGGTTATTAAAAACCGATTGACACCAAAAATCCTTACTAAGCAAATCAATGAACAGTTTTTGTCAATCGATAATAAACTTTTACTAACTTTTGTAGACTTATTCAAAAGACCTGAAACCGTAATTGTAGAGTACATTGAAGGGACTCGAAAAAAGTACATTGATGTCTTACAGTATTTTGCTATAGCCTTAACCTTAGCAGGTATTCAGGTGTTTTTAATGACGACATTCTTTAAAGATTCCTTAAATATGGATTTTTTAGTGAATTCTGCTTCACAAGAAGATAATCCCTTTAAGGATTTGAGTTTTGAAGGAATGAACCAATATCAAGGTATAATATATATTATTATGGTTCCTTTTACTGCGTTTTGTACATGGATAGTTTATTTTTTATTGGGACAACGACAATACAATTACACTGAGCACCTTGTCATAAATCTTTATTATTCAGCTCAAATTATAATCATAACGGCCGTTTTTAGTATTTTATTTCTGTTATTTGGTCTTAATTATTTAATTGTCTCAACAATACTTACCATACCTCTTTTCCTATATTTAGGATATGTTCTACAACGTATATTCAGAGAAGATTTTTGGGCCACTACGGCAAAGTTTCTTCTTGTAGTAGTGGTTTATGTTATACTCTATGCTATTTTAGGTTTTATTTTTGGCATAATTTTAATTTTATTTAAATACAAAACAATAGCTAATTGAATTGCAGAAACTGTCATACCGAGTTATCTGAAACAGATGATTACTGTAAAAGTTGCGGTGGTAAAATAATACGCAATAGACTGACGCTAAAGAATCTTTTTGAACATGTCAGTGAAACGTTTTTGAACTACGATAATAAACTACTAAGAACATTTATTCAACTTTTCAAAAAACCTGAAGATGTTATTGTTGGCTATATTAACGGTACAAGAAAAAAGTATGTTAATGTTATCAGCTATTTTGCATTAGCTATCACGCTTTCCGGATTACAAATTTTTATCATGAAAAAATTTCAAACGGAGCTATCCCTTTATGATACTACAACCGAAGTTGGTAAAACACAACAAGCTTTTTTTGATTCTACTTATAGCCTTACTACCGAGTATCAATCATTAATAATGATGCTCTATATTCCACTTTATGCAATAATTGCTAAACTGAGTTTTTTAGGAATTAAAAAATTTAATTTTACGGAATTGATAGTTGTTTTTCTTTATGGACAAGCACAACTTTCCATTTGTATTGCAGCTTTAACCGTTACCCTAATTCCGCTAAATATATTATCAGTACAAATGCTTGGATTAATTACAATGCCATTTACCTTCTTTTACTTCGCTTATTGCCTAAAACGTGTTTATAGCCTTAATTTTTCTCAAATATTATTACGGTCGCTATTATTTATTGGAATTATAGGTGTACTTTTTATTTTAGCAATAGTACTTACTTTAATATTCATGTACTATACTGGCAATCTTGACAATATAATCGAAGCTCAAAAAGCTAACGTAGAAGCTCAAAGAGCCTTAAAGGATAGCATAAACTAAACGGCTTCAGCTTTTAAAAACTGTACTTCATAAAGATTTTTATAGTAACCTGACTCTTTTTTAAGAAGAGATTTGTGTGTACCGATTTCAACAATTTGTCCAGAATCCATAACAATAATCTTATCGGCTTGCTGAATGGTTGCTAAACGATGCGCTATTACTATAGAAGTACGTCCTTCAGTAATTTTATCAGTAGCATCTTGTATCAATTGTTCAGAATATGAATCTACAGATGATGTTGCTTCATCTAATATTAGAATACTTGGATTGGTAACATAAGCTCTTAAAAATGAAATTAACTGTCGTTGACCAGAAGATAACATCACACCACGTTCTTTCACATTGTAATGATAACCACCAGGAAGACTCGATATAAACTCATGAATTCCAATAGCCTTAGCAGCATTAATAACGTCTGCTTCTGTTATGTTCTCATTATTTAAAGTAATATTATTCAGAATAGTATCAGCAAATAGAAATACATCCTGCAATACAACAGCAATCTGACCACGAAGAGACTCTAAAGTGATGTCTTTAATGTCAATATCATCGATTTTAATTGTACCAGAATTGATTTCGTAAAAACGATTCAGCAAGTTTATAATTGTAGATTTACCGGCACCTGTAGCACCAACGATAGCTACAGTTTCACCTGCATTAACATCAAATGAAATTCCTTTTAAAACTTCTTCATCTTTAACATAAGAAAATCTGACATTGTCAAAAGCTATATTCCCCTTGAAATGCTCAGCTTCAATTGTGCCATTATCATCGATATTAGAATTGGTATCTAAAACTTTAAACACACGATCTGCTGCAACCATTCCCATTTGTAATGTGTTGAATTTATTGGCAATTTGATTTAAAGGTCTAAACAGCATTGGAATAAACATTGTAAAAGCAATCAAATCACCCATTGTGGCTGTTTCACCAACAACTGTATTTAATCCACCAATCCATATTACAGCTCCCATAGTTAATGAACCAACAAATTCTGCTATTGGAAAGAAGATAGAGTTATACCAAACGGTTTTTAACCATCCTTTTTTATGACGTTCATTAATCGCTTTAAACTTTTTATACTCTGTAGTTTCTCTTGTAAAAAGCTGAAGAATTTTCATTCCAGTAATACGTTCTTGAACAAAAGAATTAAGATTAGACACCTCAGTTCGCACATCTTCAAAGGCGCGCTTCATATATTTTTGAAATATCTTTGTCGCTATTACTATTAATGGCAATGTAGTAAATACGATAAGGCTCAATTTCCAGTTCATGGCCAACATAAATCCTGCAACAACTGCCATTTTCAAAATATCACTGAAGATCATAAACAAACCTTGACCGAAAATATCAGCGATACGTTCCATATCTGTCACTGCTCGAGTTATCAAAACACCTACGGATGATTTATCATAATAAGTCATTTTGAATCGTAACATATGTCGGAACAACTTCACTCTAATATCCCTAACCACTGACTGTCCCAACCAGCTAGCATAATAAATGAAAAGTAACTGGCAAACTACTTCTAAAATAAGAAGCCCTAAAATTATGATAATATAAAAGATAAACCCGTCATACTTTTTTAGGGCTATTTGTGTATCTATCGCTTTTTGAAGAACATCTGGACGCAAAGCACCAAAAACTGCTAAACCAACAACACAAACCAGTGATACTATAAAAACTGTTCTGTACGGTTTTATGTATTGTAATAACCGTTTGAATAACGATAAATCAAATATTTTCTTTCCTTTTTCTGCCATTCTTTAATTCCTAATATCTTCAGGATATACTATTTCCGTTAAATATAATCCATGTGCTGGTACCGAAAACCCAGCTTCACCTCTATCTTTCGATTTTATGATAGCATGCAAATCTTCAGGTTTCAACTTACCTAAACCTATGTTAACCATGGTTCCGACAATCGCTCTTACCATATTTCGCAAAAAACGATCAGCCGTAATTGTAAATATAAGCTGATTATTGTTACTTGTCCAATACGCTTCCTTAATATCACAATTATAAGTTTTTACATCCGTATTGCTTTTAGAAAAACACTGAAAATCTCTATACTCAAATAAAATTTTACAGGCTTTGTTCATAGCATCGACATTCAATGGCAACTGAACTTCGTATGCAAAATCATAATCAAAAACATTTTTCGATGTAGAAACTTTATAATGATATGTTCTGCTTACAGCATCAAACCTTGCATGAGCTTCTGGCTTCACTTTAAAAATTTGCTGAATAGCAACATCTTTTGGCAAAAAAGAATTGAGTTTATAAACCAAGTCCTTAGCTTCAAAATTTTCATCATAATCAAAGTGAGCAAACATTTGTGATGCGTGTACTCCTGCATCTGTTCTCCCAGCACCAACAATACTAATTTCCGATTTTAAAATCGTAGACAGCGCTTTCTCCAAAACTTCTTGTACAGTAATTGCATTGGGCTGATTTTGCCAACCATGATAGGCCTTACCATTGTATGATAACTCAATAAAATATCTCAAAAGATTAGCTATTTTTGCTAGAAGCTACAAAGATAAACAGAAATAGTAGTAAAACTCACAATATTATCTTAATGCAAAATATCCTACTCTTATCCGATACACATAGCTATATCGATGATGACATTTTAAAGTATGTAAAACAAGCTGATGAAGTCTGGCATGCTGGAGATATAGGCGATTTAGAGGTCACCGATAAAATAAAGGCTTTAAAACCCTTAAGAGCTGTTTACGGAAATATAGATGACAACAAAGCTAGGGCTGAGTTTCCGCTAAACAATAGATTTTTTTGTGAAGAAGTAGATGTTTGGATTACCCATATTGGTGGCTACCCACCAAAATATAATTCTAAAGTTAGTGATGAATTGATATCCAATCCTCCAGATATTTTTATTACAGGACATTCCCATATCTTAAAAGTAATGCCAGACAAAAAACTAAATCTACTACATATGAATCCTGGTGCTGTTGGCAAACATGGGTTTCATAAAGCTAGAACTATGCTACGCTTCAAAATTGAAGGAAAAAATATTAAGGATCTAGAAGTGATAGAATTTAAGCGGTAAAAATGAAAAACCCAGACGGCAGAGTCTGGGTTTTTCGCACTAATACTACTAAGATTTTAGGTTCATCGTAATCGATCTACAGATTTTACGAGATCTTCATCCTTCTTAATAGCCTTGTTAGCCAAGGCTAAACACACAATAGAAAAAATAGGAAGAAGAATCCCAATACCTTTCTCAGAAACGTTAGTTTCTCCAGATAAATTTAGAGATTGATACACAAAGACTCCTAGTAAAATAAAGTTTAATATTATATTCAGTCGTCCCAAAACAAATTGAGATTTTCTGTTTTTAAATCTAAAAATTGAAATAATTGATAACAACGCTGACCCTAAAAACATACCTAAATAGGTATAGTTATCTACCGCAAACACCTTAGTACCTTCACTATTTGTCCATAAGTGAAACACAAATATTAAGCCTGCAGAAATACCTGCAGCTAAAATTAAATAAAGTGTTTGTATACGTTGAATCATTATTTTATTTCAAAAGCAGCACAAAATTAGTAGTTTATTTTTTAAAAAGATAGATTTTATTTTAAAATAAAATTGTATTATTGCAATAGAAAGAAGTAACGCACTGAGTTGCATCATTCTAATCTTCCAAATTAATTTCACTTTTTTTCTTTTTATTTCATTTAGAAAATATTGAATTAATAGTATCAAAAATAATTTACATTATATAACATAAGAATGTTTGAAATTTCCCAGTTAAAAGCTAAAAAGCTTCCTGAGTTGCAGGATATAGCTAAACAACTAAATGTACCTAAATATCGTACTTTAAAAAAATTAGACTTGGTATATCAAATTTTAGATTATCAAGCTGCAAACCCAGAAGCTGTAAAGGCTACAGTAAGTTCTGAACCTAAAAAGGAAGAACCAAAACAAAGTAAGCCACAGCAAAAACGTGCTAGAGTTCAGAAAAAAACTCAGCCTAGTCCAGAGCCAAAACAAACTGAGGCTAAGGACAAAAAACAAGACGCTAAACCTCAGGACAACAAGTCCAACACCAATAATAGCCAGAACTCTAAAAGACAAGACAACAAGGCTAAAAACGACAAACCGAATACTGATAAAAAGGACGATAACAGACCACAGAATCGTTCTAACAATAATCAAAAACAAAGTCGTCCTAACAACAACAATCAAAAAAATAATAACAACAATAATAACAGCAACAATAACAACCATTCAAAAAATAATGGCAACAAGGATAACAGAAACCGTTACCGTGAGCCAGATTTTGAATTCGATGCTATTATTGAAAGTGAAGGTGTCTTAGATATCATGCAAGATGGTTATGGTTTTTTAAGATCTTCGGATTATAACTATTTAACCTCACCTGACGATATTTATGTATCTCAATCTCAAATCAGATTATTTGGTTTAAAGAAAGGTGATACTGTTTTAGGAAATGTTCGTCCACCAAAAGAAGGTGAAAAATATTTTCCTTTAATTAAAGTAAATAAAATTAACGGACAAAGTCCACAAGTGGTTAGAGACAGAGTTGCTTTTGAGCACTTAACTCCATTATTCCCTAAAGAAAAATTCAACATTGCAGAAAAACAATCCACTATTTCAACACGAATTATGGATTTATTTTCTCCAATTGGAAAAGGGCAACGTGGTATGATTGTGTCTCAACCAAAAACAGGAAAAACAATGCTTCTAAAGGATGTAGCAAATGCTATTGCTGCTAATCATCCTGAAGTTTATCAAATGATTTTATTAATTGATGAACGTCCTGAAGAAGTTACAGATATGCAACGTAATGTACGTGGTGAGGTCATTGCTTCTACCTTTGATAAGGAAGCTCACGAACACGTAAAAATTGCTGATATCGTACTAGAAAAAGCAAAGCGTTTGGTAGAATGTGGACATGATGTTGTGATTCTTTTAGATTCAATTACACGTTTAGCCAGAGCATACAATACGGTTCAACCTGCTTCAGGAAAAATCCTTTCTGGAGGTGTAGATGCAAACGCACTTCACAGACCAAAACGTTTCTTTGGTGCGGCACGTAACATCGAAAATGGAGGTTCTTTAACTATTATTGCTACAGCGCTTACCGAAACAGGTTCTAAAATGGATGAAGTAATCTTTGAAGAATTTAAAGGTACTGGTAATATGGAGCTTCAGTTAGATCGTAAGATTTCTAACCGTCGTATCTTCCCTGCAATTGATTTAACATCATCTTCTACGCGTCGTGATGATTTATTACTTGACGATGCTACGATACAAAGAATGTGGGTAATGCGTAAGTATTTAGCTGACATGAATCCTGTTGAAGCTATGGAATTCATTAACGAAAGATTTAAACAAACAAGAAATAATGAAGAGTTTTTAATCTCAATGAACGGTTAAAAAACTTTTTTTGATACAATAAAAAACCTCGAATTAGTAATTCGAGGTTTTTTTATGATCTCGGTTTACCGAGCGTTCTATCGTACATTACTATACTTCCTGCTACGGAAACATTAAGACTAAGTTGCGAATTAAACTTTACTAAAAAGTGACTCTTATCAATAGCTTGTCTTGACAATCCATGATCCTCTGCTCCTAGCAAATACACACATCGTCTTGGATGATGAAATGTTTCCAAATCCTCTGCTTCATCTGTCAATTCAACACCTACAATTCTTGCGCCTTTTGGTAAATTATTAAAAAAATCATCAAAAGTTTCATAATGAAAATAAGGCATTGACTTTACAGCATTATGTGTATCACAAGCCTGTTTTGCATAACGGTTACCAATGGTAAAAATGAAACTCGCACCCAAATTTTGTGCAGATCTCCAAAGCACACCTAAGTTTTCAGGAGTTTTTCCATTTTGAATACCGATACCGAAGAATTCATTTTTTAAATTATCATTCATGGTGTAAAGCTAAACAAAAGCTTCAAAACACAGAGAACTCTAAAAATTTATTCAGACAGGAGCATTCTGCTCTATCAACTTAGCGTCTTTTAACTCTTCCCAAAGTGCTTTCGGTACTTTTGTTTTAAAGGAGTCTACATTAGCTGTAACTTGCTCAGCTAAACTAGCTCCTGGAATTACTGATGCCACTGTTGGGTGCGCTGCACAAAAATTTAAAGCTACAGTTGCTAAATCAACATTATATTTTTTTACGATTGCATTGATCTGTTTTCTTTTAATCACCATACTTTCTGGCATAGTTCCACCATAGTTAAAACGATTTCTATCTGCTAAGAAACCAGCATTTAATGGTCCTCCAATAACAGCTTTTACATTTTTCTTATCCATTTCTGGAAAAACATTATTCAAAGCATTTTTATGGTCTACCAATGAATATTGAATAGCTACCAACATTATATCAGGGTCTGCTACTTCCAAACATTTAAGAATAGGTTGTGGTGTATTTACTCCCATTCCCCAAGCTTTTATAATGCCTTCTTCTCGCATTTTGGTCAACTCAGGAAATGCTCCTTTCTTAGCTATTTCAAATTGTTCAGTCCAACTTTCTCCTAAATCACCATTATCTGGTGATAAGTCATGCACAAAAACAACATCAATAGAAGATAAGCCCATACGCTGTAAGCTGTCTTCTACAGAATTTCTTACGCCTGAAGCTGTATAATCATATTTATGCTTAAAGTTCAGTTTTCCTTTCCACAATAAATCTGAATTTGGAGTAAAGTTATCGTTAGGTTGCATCAATCGTCCTATTTTAGTAGAAACGATAAAATCTTCACTATTTTTTTCGAATAAAAACTGTCCCAATCGACGCTCACTGAGACCTAAACCATACCAAGGAGAAGTATCAAAATAACGAACACCAGCGTTCCATGCCGCTTCTAGTGTTTTTGTTATTTTCTCGTTACTATTTTCCTGAAAGCCATTACCCAAAGCAACACCTCCCATACCAAATTTTGATGGAAACTTTAAATCACCTTTAGGTAACCCTTGAAGTCGTGTACTGTGTTCTGAATATATATCTTGACTAGCAAAGCTACTTAATGGTGAAGCAGCTATCGCTGCAGTTGCCAAAGCAGATTGCTTAAAAAATTTTCTTCTTGTATTCATAGTGTTATTTACTTGCTGTATTTAATAATTCTAAATCTTCTGAATCTAGTTGAAGTTTTGGTGCGTCAAACATTGTTTTTAAATGACTTTCTTTGGTTGCACTTGCAATTGGTGCGCCAATATGCGGTTGTGCTAATAACCAAGCTAGTGATACTGTAGCTTGAGTTGTATTGTTCTTTTCTGAAACTTTATCTAACGCAGCTAGAATATTTAAGCCTTTCTCGTCTAAATATTTTTCTACACTACCACCACGCACACTTTTACTTAAATCATCCTTAGAACGGTATTTACCCGTTAAAAATCCTGAAGCTAAAGACCAATAGGTAAATACCGAAAGGTTATACTTATCTGCTAATGGCGCATATTTGCTTTCGTAGTTTTCTCTTTCTACCAAATTATAATGTGGCTGCAAAGCTTCATACCTTGGCAAACCATATTTTTCTGAGGCTGCAAACGATGCTTCTAAACGCTCTGGAGATATATTAGAAGCAGCAATGTAACGTACTTTACCAGCTTTGATGATTTCATCATAAGCTTCAAGAGTTTCTTCAACTGGTGTTTTTTCGTCATCAAAATGCGTGTAATACAAATCAATATAGTCGGTTTGAAGACGTTTTAAAGATTTATCTACCGCTTCTAAAATGTGTTTTTTACTTGTATCGACTGGGTGCTTACCGGTTTCACCACCAACTTTAGTTGCTAAAACAATGTCTTTTCGGTTGTTTCTAGATTTCATCCATTTTCCTAAAATGGTTTCCGATTGTCCACCTTCACCTCCATCAACCCAATATGAGTACATATCTGCAGTATCAATAAAGTTGAATTCTCCAGCTGTATAAGCATCTAAAATTTTAAATGATTCCTTTTCATCTAAAGTCCAACCAAAAACGTTTCCACCTAAATTAATTGGTGCTACTTCTAGGTCTGTATTTCCTATAATTATTTTTTTCATTCTTCAGTAGTTTCGATTTTTTATCAAAATTAATCAAGAACTCACAAAGCAACCCTGTAAATATCTATGGTAATGTTGTAATTTTACATTATGAAACGTTATAAGCAATTCAGTGAACTAAAGGTTCATGATTTTGAAACTGAGTTTTGGGAACATCCTTTGCACAATCACAACCATTTTGAGATTATATTTATCGCAAAAGGTTATGGTGTTCATCATCTAAATAAACGACTTGTTCCTTACAAAGCTGGTCACTTATATCTTCTAGGCCCTGAAGATGAGCACGAATTTATTGTGTATGAAAAAACGCGTTTTATCTACTTTAAGTTTACTAACTTTTACCTAGACACCAAGGATGTTGACAATCCTTCAAATTGGAATAGAGACGTTGATATTATTCTTAATAACAAAGCTAGAACGTCTGGTAATATTTTAAAGTTTGAAAAAGATAAAACTCTTGTGGAAAACATTTTGAACTTAATCGTGAGAGAGTATGAGAGAAATGAAATTTTGAGCAAGAAAATTATTTTTCAGTTTTTTAAAGGCTTGGTGCTTATTATAAAACGCAACTTATTACAAGACTCTAAACTAAAAAGTGAATTAAGAAAAATAACCAATACAACAGAAGAATTGTTAGAATATATTGAGGTTAACATCTATAATCCAAAGTTATTAACGCAAAAGCAAATTGCGAATCATTTTAATCTTTCGCCTAATTACATTGGTATTTATTTTAAGGAAAAGGTTGGCACTGCCTTAAAGCAATATATTCAAGAATATAGATTTGAGCTTTTAGAACAACGTCTTAAAAACGGACAAGTAAGCACCAAACAGTTGGCTTTAGATTTTGGCTTTACCGATGAGAGCCACTTGCACAAATTTGTAAAAAGTTATTCTGGAAAGCGATTGGCAGAATTGAAGCATGAATTTTCTACAGTAAGTTAGTTATAACGCTCCTAATGACACTAACTTATTTACACCAACCTTTTATTTCTAAAAAACTATGCTGCATAATTGGTTCTAAAGTCATCATAAATTTCTTTACAACCATAGCCTGTAATAAAAAACGATCGATTTTCTTTTTGAGAATTATTGAAGAAATATCTTAAAACTGAAAGTCCAGTGACATCTATTTCAGTAACGTTATCAATATTTATTACTACCTCTTCACAGGTTTGAAAAAGCACATCCATATGAATTTTAAACGATTTTGAAGTCTCGGTATTTAGAGAACCTTCTACTGTAAATATTCCGTTGTTTTCTGTAATTTTTAGTGCCATAACTAATATCTTTTTTGAGTTATTACTAGTGTAAAATTAACTTACATTCACTGATGTTTTTTAAATATTCTTTCTTAAGTATTTGTCTTTAGGTAGATTACATTTTACTGTCGACGAGTTGTAAAAATCGTTTCTGAATTTATTTTCTCAATACTTTCAGAAACAGAAAATAAGCTTTGATAGTAAGTCTGTCTTACTTTTTTATTAGCTATTTCTTGTTGATTAAATTCTAGAATAGGTTGATAATTTTCAACAAAGTCTTCTAATTCTTTCAAAATTTCAATATTATCTGATCCGATAATATAACCTACATACTTTAAGTTATCATCACTATACAGAGACCTTGCACCTGATTTGATTGAAATTGTATTAGACTTCTTCCGTTTATTATTTACAACTGTTGTGTTTTCGTTTTGATGTGCTATTTCTGAAAGAATTTCAAAAACCTGATCGCTACTATTATTACACACCAAACAAATCTTGACATCTTTAAGTTTATTAAATGATGAGATAAAATTGCTCTTTAATACATCATTTTCAAATTCATTAAATACTATAATAAGACCTACATACATAATCCTGAAAATTTATCTTTAATTTTTAATTTAAACTGCTCTTTTTGCACGTTCCCAATTCACAGATTGTGTATTATTCATAAATCTGAAGAAGCCTAAAACAACCGACAAATTCATAATAAAGAAGTAATACGGCACAAATAACACTTTGATTCTTGTGGCATTATTTTCTAATAACCAACCTAATAAAGCTGACATATACATTACTATTTGCAACCAAAAGAAAACCGTGTAAAATTGAAAATTATTGAGTCCTTCGTTGAAGGCTAAAAGTGCAGAAACAGGAATTAACAGCAACAAACTTAACGGTGTTATCGTCCAACGTAACACACGATGCGATATATATTGAAATGACAATAATCCGTATTTGAAAATATTGAGTAACGAACGTAACCTGATTACTGATTGAATACCGCCAGCGGAAATCCTAATCTTTCGTTTTAATTCTTCTTTTACATTAGCCGAAGCTGTTTCGATAGCATAGGCTTCTGGGTTATATTGAATAGTATATCCTTTTTGCGCGACTCTTAATGAGATAATGAAATCATCCAAAAGCGTATCTTGCTCTACTTCGTTATATAATTCGGTTTTTATAGCAAATAATTCACCTGCTGCACCAACTGCTGAATACAATTCTGCATCCCATTTTTTTAAGGTAGATTCATACTTCCAATACAAACCTTCGCCTGCGCCTGCAGCTGCATCACTTTCCTTTTTTACTATGCGTTTTTCACCAGAAACACAACCTACTTTTTCATCGTTAAAACAATTTACAATGTGTGTAATTGAGTCTTCACCAAGGTTAGTATTTGCATCACTAAAAATCACAATTGGTGTTTTTATATGAGGCATAACTCGGTTCATGGCATTGATTTTTCCTCTTCTTTCATCTTTATGAAACAACTGTACATTTTCGTAATTTTCTAAAAGTGAATTTGTACCATCGTTAGATCCATCGGTTACCCAAACTATATTTAATTTATCTTTTGGATAATTAAGATTCTGCGTGTTTTCCATCTTTTGAAACACATAATCTTTTTCATTGTATGCAGGAATTAAAAGCGTAACTTTTGGCAATTCTTCAATAGTATTAACACTTGTTTTTGTTGAAAATAATCGCTTGATTTTTACCATAACATACAAGATAATGCCATAACCTACATAGGTGTAAAAAATGATAAATAATAAAATCCAGAAAAGTATTTTTAGAGTTTCCATAACATTTATTTTTGGGTGAAATTAGCTGAGTTTTTGATGTAACTTTTTAATTTTCTTTGTGACGACTTTCAGCTTAGATTAATGGCTATTTAGTTTCGGTAGACTGCTTTTTAAGTTGGCTTGATTATTTGTGATTTACCTTTTCCCAAGTTTTAGTTTCAAAATTATATTGCTTTAAAACTCTTGCCGGATTACCAGCAGCAACAGCATATTGAGGGATATCTTTAGTCACAACACTACCTGCTGCAACAATAGAATGTTTGCCAATAGTAACACCAGGAACAATCACAACGTTTGCACCAATCCAAGATTCGTCTTCTATAACAATAGGCTTTGTAGATACGCCTTGCTCGTGAATTGGACTATCAATTTCGGCATAATTATGATTTAAACCAGACAGCACTACATTTTGCGCTAATCTTACGTCATTTCCTATTTTTACTGGTCCAATAATAGTATTGCTTAATCCAACACGCGATCTATTACCTATAATAACATCGCCTACACCATTATTTACTGCTGAAAAATCTTCAATTGTAGATGCTTCACCAAGAGTAAATTTATTCCAAGGAACAACGTCTAACCTCGTGCGTTTTCTTATGCAAGATTTTTTTCCTTTTTTATGAATAAATGGATTGACAAACCATTTGATCCATAATCTTGGTCGTGCTTGATTAGGAATTAAAATTGACCAATGTGCTAATTGTTTTAAGGTACTATTCGATTTTATTTTTGCTACTAATTCCATAATTAAATAAGTTTTAAGGTTGTTTCCATTGCCATGTAAATATCTTTTACACTGTTTGCCCAAGTATGTTTGTTGGCAAACTCAATTTGTTGCTTTGCTTTGGTTACAGAGTGTTCTGTTAAAGCTTTTTCGATTAGTGTTACGTAATCTTCCTTAGTTTTCCCTAAATAGGTAAAGTCTTTAAACATCTGCATAGCTTTGGTTTTTGTTGCCACTACAGGTTTTCCCATTGCGAGATATTCGTCTATTTTTCTAGGATAATTTCCTATAGTGATTTCATTTACGACTTGCGGATTTACAGCTACATCAAAACCTTTGATATATGACGCTAATTGATCTGCTGGTTTGTTGCCAAAAAAGTGAACATTTTGTAAGTGATGTAAGTTTGATTGCTTAAAATTTTCGTCTTCTGGCCCAACTAAAACAATGTTCCAATCTTGTCTTTGTTTAGCAATAAATTCTATCAATTCTATATCTAATCGTAATGTAGTCAATGAGCCAACGTAGCCAATTACTGGTCCGTTAATGGCATTAAATTCTTCTGGAACAGGAATATTTCCTTCGGAATCATCAAACATTGTGACATCACAACCTTGACCAACCATTATGCTATTTTGGTTATATTTTGAAGTATAGTCTACATAGTATTCTGAATTATTAACTACAACATCTGCGTTTGCAATTACTTTTGGCTCTAGTTGTTCGCCGTGTTTTTTCCAGTAAGGCACTTTTACCAAATTGTCTCTTACGTAGTAAGTGTATAATTCTGGTCTTAAATAGTCTTTTAAATGAAGTCCTAAAAACATTGAACTATCGTTAAATAACAGCACATCTTTAAAACCCAAACGCCTTACAGCCTTTTTAATATCATTTGCAAAACGTTTTGTATTGTGTTTATTTAAGGTGTTATAAAGCTGATGATTTGGTACCCAATTAATCGACTCAATCAATGTTTTTGGATACAGATTCCATAAGTTTTCATCTATTATTTCGATGTCAGACTGCTGTCCTTTTGAAATTTTTATTCGTTTTTGAATGCTTTCCTTCTGTTTTTGCTTGTATCTAGTAATTCTATCTAAAGGCGGGTTCACGTAAAGTACGCGATTATCTTTAGCGAATTCTGTTGCAATGTTTTTACAATTACTACCAATTTCGATATCCCAAGGTTGAATGCCTACAATAATTATATCTCTTCCTTTTATCATAATTTCTGAATGTTTTTGTGATTAAATTGTTGATAGATGTTCAACACTTTTTTTGCTGCATTTTCCCAAGAAAATAATTTATGACGTTCTAGTCCTTTACTTATTAATTTGTCTCTAAACTCTCTGTCTAAACGCAATTTTACAATAGCTTCAAAAATGCTTCCTACCCTATTTGGATCTACAAATAATGCTGCATCACTAGCAACTTCAGGCATTGAAGAAGTGTTTGAAGTAATTACAGGAACACCACAAGCCATAGCTTCTATAATTGGTATTCCAAAACCTTCGCGTAAGGATGGAAACAAGAACATTTCCGAAAGATTAAATACAGCAGGTAAATCTTCATCCGAAACATATCCTGTTAACACAATCTTTTTCGCTAGTTCTTTTTCTAAACCTATGTCTTTCAATAGACTTTTCAGCTTAGATTCATTTAGACCTATTAATACGAGCTTTACTTCATCTGAAAAATTATTGTTGTACTTATTAAATGCTTTTAAAACTCTTGCTGTATTTTTTCTAGGCTCTGTATTCCCAATGTGAAGTAAAAACTGTTTTGGAAGGTTATATTTTTCTCTTACCATTTCCTTTTTAGCTTCACTAATTTCTGATGTAAAGTTTCTATTTACACCATTATGAACGGTTTGTATTTTTGAATCATCTAATCTGTAAACATTAGAAATATTATGCTTTTCATAATTTGAAACTGTTATTAATTGGTGACTTCTTTTTACAACAGCATCTACAATTAATCGTCTGTATAGATTCCCTATTTTTTGGTACCATGATGCACTACTAGTCAATTGTTTTTGTATAGTACTTTCCTTAAAAATAACATCGTGAAGTGTTGTAATTAATGGAATTTTTACATTTAATGGTGCTGTATTACTTGTACAGTGCAACACATCGCAGTTATAAGATTTTACCATTTTTGGCAGTTTAACCTGTTCCCAAATAGGATACGATCCGCCTTCAACTTCAACAATTTTAAAGTTTTCAGTTTCTTCAATTACAGTATTGCCTTCATCTGGTTTTACAAAAATGAAATACTGATTTTCTTTATCTAACACTTGTAAATTCTTAATTAACTCAAGTGCTACTCTATCCATTCCGTGTTTATGCGGTCTGAATAATCGCTGTGCTTCTATACCAATTCTCATCATCTTAACTTTTAATTACACCGTGCGATGTGTGAATAAATTTGGTGTTTGCACCTTTTAAATTGAACAACAAACGGAACATTCTAAAAAACGCTGAAGGCATAGAAACCATAGCTTTTACCGTTGCCGAATTATAAAAAGATTTTGGAAGCGCTAACACAAAAGCAACTACTAAAAGTCCAAAATTGATTAACCAAAACTGACTAGAAACGAATATTGTAATACCGAAACCAAAATCTAAAACACAATAGATTAGTGTAGTAATTGTAGTGATTCCTAAAAGCAAAATTCTTGGTGGCACAACCATTTGAAACACTTTATCAAAGAAGTTTATATTGCCTTTTAAAAGCGCTTTAAATCCTAATTTATAGTTACGTTTTAGATATATAAATTGTGTTGCTAACCAACGTCTTCTTTGCTTAGAAAAATCTGAAGACTTCTGAACTTTTTCATCTAAAACCACTGTATCCTGAAGATATTCTATGGTGATGTTTTGTTTAGCTAATTCAAACTCTAATTCCTTATCAAAACCACCAACAGCTGTTACGGTTTTCATAATAGATTTGAATAAGTTGTACTCAAATCCCATTCCTGATCCAATTAACCCAGAAGATAAACCTAAAGCACTGTGACCTCTTCTGTAAATGTGATTGTTAATTTCTTCACTAGCTGCATCTAAAATAGCAAATGATGTATTTAGGTTTTTAGCTTTTCTATGTGCTTGCACCACTTGGTAACCCTTGTTAAATGCAGTATTCATTTTAGTTAAAAAATGAGATTCCATAATATTATCTGCATCAAGGATTATGGCATAATTGTAGGGTTTTGTCAAGCTAAACATTGCTGCATTTAAAGCTTTGGCTTTTGTACTATTTTCAAAACTTACTTCAACTACTTTAAGCGGTAATTCTTTTAAATTATTTAAGGTTTCATTTTTCAAAGAATCTGCAATGACAATGACATCAAAAAAGCTTGGTGGATATTGTTGAAACAAAGCTTTTTTTGCCACATCAACAATCACTGCATCTTCCTTATAGGCTGGAATAAATACTGCTATTTTATTCAGTTTATCGTTAGCGACTTGCTTACGCTTTTTATAGAAATGTCCTGCGACAGCAAACACTAAAACATACAAACATGATATAGCGAAATAGATGACTAAAGCAACTTCTAAGCTTTGTATGATATAATTAACTATTTGATTTAGGGTTTCCATTGGTTTAGTTTTTAGGGTTAAACTATTAGTTTGAATTAAGCTTTAATTCTCTTCTTTTCAACTTGTGAAATAGTGTTCTTAATTGCAATGCTGATTCTCTTAAAAACGGAAGATATTTTCCACTTTTGATGTTGTAAGTCATAGATTCTGACTCATAAATCATTTTGAAGTTTTCAGTACAAAAAACAGGCTTCTTGGTTAGTTTATTGATTTCGATTGCTTGTTTTAGATCACTTTCAACAAACAGATTGTATTTACTGTTTTTAAACTCGTTTGCCTTATGACTTCCGTGACAATTTGCCTTTTGTCTTGCCTTCATATCTGGCAAGTCTAACATCACTAATTTATCGTATTTAATACCGTGATTTTTTAACCAAGTTTCGGTTTCTGCTCTGTATTTTTCTAACCTTGAAGTCACTAATGTCCCAATTTTACTACCAGGAATGTAAAGTGGCGCAGCATTCAATAAAAATGAAACATAATTTGGTCCATCATCATTTTGTTCCTTTGTTGGATCTACACAAAGCACACCATCTATATCAAAACACGCTTTATCTAAAGTTGAATGGTTAAAAATGTTCCATTGAAAATAACGTGGTGTCGCAACAGTTTCTAAAGCAATATCTACTACTCTTTCTTTTTCTGGTGACGCATAAACCACGCAATATTTAAAATTGAATGTTGAGTTTAAATGCTCTAAACTTTTTTTGCATTCTACCAATGCTGAGCCTGAAGCAATACTATCATCTACTACCAAAATGTTTTTATATTCTGAAGCTTCAAAAAATTGTTTTCTTGCACCTGCTTTATACACAAAACCTTTAATAAAAGAGTGAATATCTGTATAAGGCAAATTAAGATAAAGCGCCAATAAATTAGCTGGTAACATTCCACTTCTTGGTACACCAACAACCAAATCTATGTTTCTTGGAATAACGTGAAGCTTTCTTAAAATTGTTTCGTTTAAATCGTTGATACTTCTGTAATTCATCACTTAAAATTTTATTGGTTTGTTAAACTTTTCTTTTTATCTAATTGCGGTGAAATGAACATAAACACCATAGTTACGTACATAAGAATTCCTGATGGCATTTGTCCAAACACGCCATTTCCGTAAGATGCCATCATTATACCTGCCATTCCGCAGGTAAGCGCTGTAATCTGAACTTTTAAATTGTTATCTCTTATTTTGAACATCACATTTCGAGCACCAGAAATGAGAATAAAAAACAGCATAAACAAGTAATACACTAAGCCTACTATGCCTGTATCTGCCCAAATCATCACGTACCAACTATCTGTTGCTGTATTGGCTAAAAAACTGTGTGGTGTAAAACGTTGTCCCCAATTTCCTGTTGCGCCAAGTCCGCCACCAAAAGGTCTTGAAGCCAAGTAACCTTTAAGTTTTCTTTGATTAGCCAAACGTACTTGTAGCGATGCTTCGTTAGGATCAAAAGCTGTTCGCATTCTTCTAATTTCAGCATTACCTTGCCCAATAGTTGTATGAGCAAAAAACACATATACACCAATTCCTAAGATTGCGCCTAAGACAAGAACTTTAATGTTTTTACGAAGAATTAAAAACATAAAACCACCTAGAGCAGGCACAGCAATAGCGCCTCTTGTTCCAGAGATAATCATCCCTAAAAAACCAGCCATTGCCACGCCAATAAAAAATGCTCTAAGTTTAAAACTTGTTTTTTTGAATGCTGCCAAAATGCCAAACACAACACCTGTATGTGCTTGTGATGCACCGTATTGTCCTGCATCTGAATAGAATGAAAACACTCTAAGTTTCCCAAAAAGTATATGAGTTTCTGCGCCACCTTGATCTAACCAACGTTGCTCAAAAGGATCTACACCAAAATAGAACTGCTGTAAGCCTTTTAATGTTCCTATTACTGAAAGAATACCCCAAATGATGAAGAAATTATCTAAATCTTTTTGCTTATTAAAAAGCATAAATAATAACGGAATTGCCAAAAATTGATATAAAGCAACACCGCGCATTGCATAAAACCAAGCTTCTCTACTTAACACTTCTGGATTACCTAATTCTAAAAACACATAAGCCATCCAAATGCTAACCACTAGAGTTAAGCTTGATTTTGCTTTAATCCACGGTAATTTCACCGCAAATCCTTTAAAAAATAAAGCAATATAAATAAGTACAAGAACAGCATCTATAGTCAATCCCCAAGGTGCTACGACATATCTAGCTGCACCTGTAACAAAAAAGCCTAAAATGATAAGTAGATAAATACCAACTTTAGGTGTTTTGAATACAGTGTAAACTAAAGCTGTTACAAAAAACAACGCCATACATAATGCAAATCCTAAAACCTCAGCCTTTATAATAATAAGTCCTAAAACGCTTAACAGACCAATCACTGCAATCACAGTATTTAGGTTTGTAATACGCATTGAACCTGAATTGGTTTCAAAAGGATTGATATGATTTTTTATTGCATTCATTGTATGTTCAAAAAACTTGCTAATTGCTTGTTTTACAATACAAACATAGCTTGAAGACAGAGAGAATTCTGTTAGATTTCGATGGATGAACATTAAGTGTAGACGAATAGAAACCTAATATTGATGAAGTCGTTTCATCGTTTACAACTTTGAATTTCACTTATAAAAAAAGCTACAACTTTTACATTGTAGCTTAGAAAATTGCTATTAATCTCAACTTTTATAAAGCGGGATATCTTCTTCTAAATTGCTTAGACTTATACCATAAATTCTTATAAAACAGATTGGCACTTTTGAAAATTTCGACTAAGGAAACCTTAAAGCTTTTATTGAGAAAATAAGCACCAACTACAATACCAACGGTTGTAAAAATTAGTGTTGAAACGGCAACCATTTCTATGGAATGAAATACATAAATAGACACCAAATCACCTATTATATTTGCAACTAACATAATAAGCACTTTTATAGCATTTATATTAGGCTTGTTAATACTATCCAAACCAATTCCTGTCATTCTATCAATTGGTAATAACAACCCGTAAACGGATAGTATTTTTACAATTGAAACAATGTCTATTCCTGTAATGTGTTCATCTAAGTATTGTGTTCCTGAAATAAGCATTACAAACTCTTTAGCAAAAACAAAAGTGACTATCGAGACCGCAAAAAACAAATAGGTTATGGCACCAGAATACACATTGAACAATTCTTTAACCTGGTTGGTTTTTCCTTCTAAACTTGCTTTTGACATTTTTGGAAATGCTGTCGCGGTAAAACTTCGTAACGGAATTTGCTGGATTTCAGTCAACTTTAAAGGAATACTAAACAAAGCTACTGCTGTGCTACCAAAAGGACTAATACTTATGATTAAGATGTCTGCGTTACGCAATAGGTTTGTCCCAATTAGTGTGAATGTACTATACTTTCCAAAATTGAGCAGTGTATTTAAAGTGGCTTTATTCGCTTTTTTAAACAGTAATAAACCATCCCAAGATTTGCCAATACACACCAAAGAAGTTAAGGTGTTGATTAGTAAAAAAACGATTGTAATTTCTAAAATTGAAAGTTTTAAAAAAATTGTATTTACCAACAAAAAGCTAAAAAACAATCCACTATTTAGGGCTTTAATAAAAAGGATGTTATCATATTTCATTTTAGCTTGTTGTACTACAAGCGCATTATTTAGTGGCAAATTCACAAACGCTAAAACAGGATACCATTTAAAGAATAATGCATAAGAAGATGTATTAATTACATTACTAAACAACAGTTTTATTGCTATTAATATTAATGCGATTATCAATGTAGCGCAGAAGCTAATTACAACATTTGCACCAATAAATCTTTCTTTATTTTGGTCTGTAGCACCAGATAAAAACCTAACTAATCCATTGTTAGTAATACCGTAACGTAGCATTTCGACTAATGATCCACCTGAAATAAATAATACCCATTGTGCAAATTCTTCAGTTTCTAAACTTCTTGCCAACAGTGCAAATCCGCCAAAACCAAGTAATGCAATAATTAAGTTGCCTGACAAGGATAAGAAGTTATCTTCTCTAATTATTTTATGTATTAGCTTTTTCATGTGTTAATATTTATTTTTTCCAACGGTCACATGGAACATCCTATTATCATTTTTTTGCTGTGTTATTTAAGATAAATCGTGGATGTTTCATTTTTAAATATGGTTGTTAGTGAAAAACTGAAAACGGAACATATTTTTTATTCTAACTCTAGTTTTTGATCGCTTTTTAGGTAATTCGCCTAAAACCGTTTCAATTTCTTTAATATCTACACCGTTGACGATGAATTGAATCTTATCACCTACTAATTCTTTTATGTGATCCAGAATATTATTGTCGGCTTTTGTCCATAAGCGGTTAGAGCGACAAACCATTAATACTAAATCTGAATTTGCTATCAATTCTGAAGGATAATTAAACTCTATTAAGTTTGGTAATTCTATTAAAACATAATCTGGGTTTTGGTTGATTGCTTCTGAGGTATCAACACTCAGTTCTTCATAATTTACAACATCTTTATAAGCTTTATTCGTGTTATAAACACTGTATTCCGAAGCACTTAAACCAGTTGTTATTTGTGATAAAAATGGGTGATCATAATCTATTCTCGGATCTTGATAACCTAAAAATTTATACAACCAAGGTGATTTAGAAACTCTTGTTTTTGACTTATCTTCATTTGAATGATTTAATACTAAAACTGAATGTCCAGATGCTTTTAATCGTTTTGCAATATTTGCGGTAATAACACTTTTACCTTCATTATTTCTAGTACTAAAAACAATAATAATTTTTGGTGTTTTGGTATTATTTTGAGCTTTAAAGTTTTGATGAAAATTTTGCATCACAAAATCCATTAATCGGTCTTGCATTCTTACCAGATCTAAATATGGTTTTGCTTTAAAAAGCTTTGGTAACATACCCATTGATGGTATTTGTAATTTTTCTGAAGCCTTTAGCTCATTTTTTAAGGTATCATCAAAAAATTCCATAAACAAAATGGTGGCCAGTATTATAATTCCAGTGATAAATACCATTGCGATAATGATGATTTTTCGTTTTGATGGAATTGGTTTTAACGGATAAAAAGGTGGATCTACAGCTGTTAAATTGCTAGACAATTGAGCATCCTGAAATTTTAATTTTGCCAAATTAAGTCCGTGTAAAATCTCTAAATATTCTTGCTCTGCCACATTAATTTCACGTTCTATACGCTTCAGGTTTGCACCAGCTGGTGCGTAAGTAGCAAATTGCTTTTCGATAGCTTTGTTTTGTTGATTCATCACCGAAAGTTTCGCTTTTAAATCTTCACTTTCTACAGTTTTGTCTACCCAATCTGGCAATACTTTTTTTATAGGAACACCATCGGTTGAATTTTGAAAGGTGTACAACTCATCTACATTAGATTTAATTTCTTTTTGAAGTGCTTTTGCTTGCTTCTTAAGGTTTTCTAAATTCTGTTTTGATACTTCATCATTACTAGATTTTGCGGTGTACATTCCTATTTTATAGTTAAGTTCACCCAATTCTTTTTTGCTATCTACAATTGCATTATTTTTTTGTTGAATTAGCTCTTGTATTGCTAATTTTTCTTCTAATCGCTGAGCAGAAGCTTCAGATCCTGCCAATTGTGCCATTCCTTTTTTGTAGGCGACATCCATATCTTCTTTAACAATAGCAACTGCTTTACTCTGTTCGTAATAGTTGATAATGTTGTTATCTTGATTGAATTTTAGTAGTTTTTGCTCTATCGTTTTTAGCTTTTTTTCAGATTCAGAAAGTTGTGCTTCAAAATATTTCACCACTGTATCAGACCCATTTTCCTTTAAATCTTTATACTTTTTTGTGCAAACATCTATGTAGATTTTTAATGTTTGTTGGCAGATTCCAGGATCATCAATTTCGTAACTTAATTTTACCAAATCACTAGAAGAAATACGCTCTACTTTCACTTTAGAAATTGCTTCGAGTGAATAATGTGGATCGTCAAAACTTAGTAATGAATACACAAAATTTGAGTTGTCACTATTCATTAATTCAGTTAAGTATGTAACTGTTGATTCGTAATCTAAGTTCCCGTTTTCATCTAGATTTTGATCATTTGCCAAATAGCTTTTTAGATCTTCCGGAAGAATTTCCATCAACGCCTCATAAGATTCATCTGAAATGAATTTATGATTTGGCTTTTTTAATGATAAATGCTGACTTAATAGACGTATCGCCACTTCTTCTTGAGTATCTCTTGATTTTATAACATTAATCAAATTGTCAAACGCGTTATTAGCTGCCAGATAGTTAAATGTTTTGTCCATTTCTATAGACGAACCCGAAGCAATACCAGTGTACAACATTGTTTCTGAGTAGTAGCTTCTTTTTGGATTAACGGTGAGTAACACCGCCAACAACCCAAAAATTAAGGGTACAACTATTAGAATAGTTTTGTGTTTTAGGATAAGTTTTATAAAATCAATTGGTTTCATCTTGTTGTGTTTAAGACATTAGTTGATTTGAACACCTGTATAGTTTTCTAAAAGTTTTTTGGCTAGTAATAAGTTGGATTTTGCCTTTTCAAACTCGGCAGTAACACCTGCTGTGATATCAGAAATTCGAATGTATTCGTAAATTTCTATTTGCCCGTTGGTAAACTCTTTTTTAGCCATTTCCATATTTACTTTGGCATCGCTTAGATTGGTGGCTTGAATTTCTAGCAGGTTTTCTTTCAAAATTAAATCCTCATAATAGCGAATTACTATTTCTTTAATTTCATCTTCTTGAAATTTCACCAAATTTTCTGCTTGAGAAATTTCTGTTTTAGCTTGTTTGATTTCAGATTTTCTGTTGAAAATATCAAACACAGGAATTTTTAAGTACAATCCAACACCGTAGTTAGTCTGCGTTGTTGCACTTGAAAGTGTTACAGTATTTGAACCTGAAACATTGTTAGAAAAATTGTTGAAGTTACCGTATCTTGTATCTGCTTGGATCCCAAAATTTCTGGTCCAATTGCGACGCTTAGATTTTAGGTTGGCTTTTTTAACTTCAATTTCGTCTTTTCTATATCCTAACATCCCGTTGTTTGCCAAAGCAGAATCTATTAAAACTTCAAGCTCTGGTATTAACAGTTTAAATAATTCTTTTTGGTTTACATCTACAATTGAATCTTGCGCGTATACAGAATAATTAACCAACGATAGGATAAATACTGCTATTAAAACTTTTAAAGTAGGTTTCATAATTTTAAACATTTGTCTTTGTTAGACGTGTTTTAACTGATACAAACTTACACTGCTATTAGAGTGAATTCTGGTATATTTCGATGGATGAA
This sequence comes from Winogradskyella sp. SYSU M77433, assembly GCF_029911945.1. Taxonomy (NCBI): domain Bacteria; kingdom Pseudomonadati; phylum Bacteroidota; class Flavobacteriia; order Flavobacteriales; family Flavobacteriaceae; genus Winogradskyella; species Winogradskyella sp. SYSU M77433. The sequence continues at coordinate 234,425 of NZ_JARYTG010000001.1, forward strand.
CGGTAAGTGTAGATGAATTGAAAATATACTATGTTTAAGCTATTTGGGGTCTATTGAAATAAAAAAAGCTACTATTTCAACCTAATGAAATAGTAGCTAAAATCAACAACCAAAAAATCAAAAAAAATTATACTGTGCTCTTTTGAAATAATGCAGGAACAGTTCTCATGAGAATCTTTAAATCGAACCATAATGAATAATTATTACCTGCAAAATAATCTGCATAACGGTTATCTAATGCAATACGTTCTTCTTCCGACATATCGCCACCTTTTCCTCTTAATTCCACTTGCCACAAGCCTGTAATACCTGCTGGTGCCAAAAAACGTTTAGACATTTGATCTTGAGTTAGCAGTTCTGCTTCATAGACTGGCAAAGGTCTGTTTCCAACTAAAGACATGTCTCCTTTAATGACATTGATTAGTTGAGGCAACTCATCTATACTTGTGTTTCTTATTATCTTACCAACTTTAGTAATCCTTGGGTCATCAACTATTTTTATAAAACTTGAACTGTTTTTCTGTTCTTGCTTTTTTTGTTTTGTATACCAATAATCACAAATTTTATTTCCTTCAGCATATTTTAATGGCGAACAAGATTCGCCTTTTTGCAGTTTACTACATCGTGGACATTCTTCTTTTTCATCTGCTACCTTAATTTCAGGTTTATTATATTGATTTTTATCTTTAGCTAGTTGTTGCAATAGCTTATCCGATCCGGTTCTCATGGATCTTAGTTTGTAAAAATCAAAGGTTTTTCGGCCAACACGCTTTGCTATATAATAGACTTTTCCTTTCGATTCTAATCGAATTGCTATAATCGTAATTAAAAACAGTGGTGAAAGAAAGAATAAGATTGTTGACGCTATAACGATATCAAAAATTCTCTTTGAAAGTGGAAATTGATACTTGATTGGTTCAACTTCTTTACTGCCCAATGACGCTGCTTCTTTTCCTCTAGACAATTGTTTTGCTCTAAGAAAAATCTCTTCTATGTTAGTCGATTTTATCACAAAATAATCATTCACGCCAGCTCTAAAAGCATCTTGATAAACTTGATTATTATGTTCCTGTAAAAGAAGAATAAAAGGTATCGCTGACAAACAGACCTCTTCTTTTAGTCTTTTGTGTAAATAAAGACCGTTATTTCCAGTCAAATTATACTCACATATTATAGCTTCAACATCCTTTTGAACTTTTAAAATATTGACAGCCTCTAAACTATTACTACAAAAAATCACTGAGATTTCTGTATTCTCAATACTCCATTGGATGTCGTCTATATTTTTTCCTATGTATAGTGTTTTCATGTTATCTGGGGAATTAATATCTAACAGATCATTTACTTTTACCAAGCATTAGCATAATGGATTGGGTATAGATTTTTCTTTACAACCTCATCTAATTCTTCTGGATTAAATGGTTTTATAAGATAATCTTGAGCTCCTAGCTTATAAGACTTTATGCGTTCCTTACTTTCGGCTTTACCAGAAAGCATTATAACTGGCGTATGCTTTGTATAACCTCTTAATCTAATATTTTGCAATAGCGAAAACCCATCCATATCATCCATTTGAATATCGCTGATTATTAAATCTGGTAGATTGTTTTCTAACCAACTTTCCGCTGCTTTTCCTGAGTTTACTGCTTTAACCTCGTACTTATTAGATAAGAAAAATTCTAAAAGCGTTGTCATTGTTAACTCATCGTCTATAACTAATATCTTTTTTTTCATGACTTTAAAAATTGAATTTTTTACTATTTAATGGCTTCTTTAAAAAAGGCAATGGTTTTCTCTAAGCCTTCATCTAATTTCACTTTAGGCTCCCAGTCTAGTTGCTTCTTAGCTAAAGTGATATCTGGTTGTCTCATTAATGGATCGTCAGATGGTAATGGTCTAAAAACTATTTTAGATTTTGAACCTGTAAGTTGAATGACTTTTTCCACCAATTCGATGATTTTGAACTCATCTGGATTACCAATATTAACTGGGCCTGTAAATGAACTATCTGTTGCCATGGTTTTTATCATACCTTCCACTAAATCATCTACAAACTGAAAGCTTCTAGTTTGTTCTCCTTTACCATAAACAGTGATATCTTTATTCTGTAAAGCCTGAACAATAAAATTAGACACCACTCTACCATCATTTGGATGCATTCTTGGACCATAGGTATTAAAAATCCTAACAATTTTAATATTGACATTGTTCTGTGCATGATAGTCTCTAAACAATGTTTCCGCTGCTCTTTTACCTTCATCATAGCATGAACGTTCACCTATTGGGTTTACATTTCCCCAATACGATTCTGGCTGTGGATGTACCATCGGATTGCCATACACTTCACTCGTTGAAGCTTGTAAAATTTTAGCATTGACACGCTTTGCTAATCCTAGCATATTAATGGCTCCCATTACAGATGTTTTAATGGTCTTTATAGGATTATGCTGATAGTGTACAGGCGAGGCAGGACAGGCCAAATTGTAGATTTCATCTACTTCTATTAAGTAAGGGTTAATAACATCGTGGCGAATTAGCTCAAAGTACGGATTAGACCTTAGATGCAGAACGTTCTGCTTCTGTCCTGTAAAAAAATTGTCTAAACAATATACTTCATGTCCTTCGGACAATAATCTTTCGCAAAGATGTGAGCCTACAAATCCTGCTCCTCCTGTAACTAATATTCTTTTTTTATTCATGATTCTTGGGGTTGAAGTCTTCTGAATTGAAACTGTTTATGCTACTTGTATATTTAGCTGAGTTTTAGTGATGTTTTTCTTTTCAGTATTTATACCAATACAAGAATATTGATAACCTAAAGCATGCATTTCTTCTTTGTCATAGATATTTCTTCCATCGAAAACAATTGGACTGTTCAACAAATGCTTCATCACTTTGAAATTAGGAATCTTAAATTCTGCCCACTCTGTTAATATGGCTAAACAATCTGATCCAATTAACGTTTCATATTGATCGTCGCAGTACGTAATTGTATCTCCAAAATGATGCTGTGCTTCCTCTTTAGCAACAGGATCGTATGCTTTTACCGTTACGCCAGCAGCTAATAGTTCCTTTATGATTTGCAATGAAGGTGCTTCGCGCATATCATCGGTTTGTGGCTTAAATGATAATCCCCAAATTGCTATGGTTTTTCCTCTTAAATCACCTTCAAAATGTGAATTGATTTTATTGAACAACACTAACTTTTGAGCTTTATTAACCGATTCAACTGCTTTAAGTACTTGTAGTTCATATTTATTTTCACTAGCCGTTTTTATTAAAGCTTGCACATCTTTCGGAAAACATGATCCACCATATCCAATTCCTGGGTAGATGAATTTTGTACCAATACGAGAATCTGAACCTATCCCTTTTCTAACATTATTGATATCTGCTCCAACAATTTCACAAAGGTTTGCAATGTCATTAATGAAACTAATTTTAGTAGCAAGCATTGAGTTTGCTGCATACTTTGTCATTTCGGCAGAGACGATGTCCATTGAAATTACCGGATGACCATTTAACGTAAAGGGTTTGTATAACTTTTCAAGTACCTTTTCTGCTCTTTCACTTTCTGTACCAATAACAATTCTATCTGGTTTCATAAAGTCATCAATAGCGGCACCTTCTTTTAAAAATTCTGGATTTGAAGCTACATCAAAAGTAACATCTACCATGCGTTTATCCAGCTCGCCTTGAACTGCACTTTTAACTTTTTCAGAAGTTCCCACTGGTACAGTGCTTTTAGTTACAATCAACTTGTAATCGTTCATGTGTTTACCGCATTCTCTTGCAACTGCTAGTACATGTTTTAAATCTGCACTACCATCCTCATCTGGTGGTGTACCAACACTAATAAATATTGCCTCTGCTTCTGATATGGTTTCAGCAAGACTTGTAGAAAAGTTTAAACGCTCTTTAGACATGTTACGCTTAATCATATTTTCTAAACCTGGTTCATAAATTGGGATGATTCCGTTTTTTAGGTTTTCGATTTTTTGCTCATCGATGTCTACACAAACAACATCAATACCTACTTCTGAGAAACATGCTCCGGTAACTAAACCTACGTATCCGCTTCCTACTATTGCTATTTTCATAATTAAAGTTTTTTAGTTTTTTAATTCTGAAGCAAACATAGTCGTGATAGCGCTTTTGGTTCGGTAAATTTCGATGGACAAACATTATGTGTAGACCAATGGAAGATAATATTTGATGTGTTGTTTTTCAGAATATTACAAAACACATTAGATATTTCTACAAAGTAAAAAAGGCACAGAAAACCTGTACCTTTTTTACTTTTGCTATCTAACCATATTCATAAAACTAACTTTGAATATGATACAAATATAGATTTGAAAGTAGTGTAGAGTTAATAATATTCGTTTGTTGGTAAACCAAGTACCTTGAATCACATTTTTGAAACGTTAAATGGATTTTGATTAAAGAAGATTTAAGCGCTTCATTAATTCTGGACGGTTAGAACGACTCACCGGAATAACATCTTTCTTTATTAAAACACTATTGTCTTCAATGTCTATAATTTTATCAACGTTGATGATATAGGAACGATGAATTTTTAAAAATAGACTGTCTGGTAATTTGTCTTCAATCTTTTTTAAAGTGGAGTGTACGGTGTAGTTTTTTTCTTCGGTCTTTATTTGAATATAATCACCTTTAGCTTCAACCAAATAAATGCTAGGAATATCTATCTTAATAAGGCGTCTATCAATATTAACATAGAGATCATTTCCTGAAGTAGTTTCTACCTCATCGAAAGCTTTTGCTTTAGATTTTATAGGTTTTGCAGAACTCTCCGCTTTTTGTATCGCTTTACTAAAACGGTCTGGTGTAATTGGCTTTACTAAATAATCTACGATACAATCATATTCAAAAGCTTGAATGGCAAAATTAGCATCTGAAGTAGTAAGTATAATCTTTGGTGGGTTTTTAATGGTTTCAATAAAATCGAAACCTGTAAAATCTGGCATATGAATATCCAAGAAAATTAAATCTACATCATTTTGATTTAAATATTTAATAGCCTGAATTGCATTTGGAAATTCCTCGAGAACATTTAAGCTAGATTCGTTGGTACAAAGCTGAGATATAATAGCTCTGGCTGTGGCTTCATCATCAATAATTATACAATTCATAAAATAGGGTTATAAGGTCTCTAAAAAATCGGTTATGTTTTGCAAAATTGATTCAAATTCAATTTTGCCTTCTGTACTGTGTTCCATGAGGTTATTCTCATAATTCACAGCAACTTCATAACTCTTCTCAAGACCTAAAATACTAATTTTATGTTTAATCTTATGTACATTTCCTGCCGTTTCTTTATAATTACCAGCCTCTATATTACTGAAATAGAATGCTTTTTCATTTGGAAACTCTGCTTTAATAATATCTATGAGCTTTTGCTCAAAGTCTTTATCGCCACCAGACATATTATAAATGTAATTGAGATTAGGCTGCTCCACGAGGTTGTTTTTTTATAGTGAAATAAAATGTTGTGCCTTTACTCATTTCAGAAGTTAACCAAATTTCGCCACCATATATTTCTACTATCTTTTTTACGATTGATAAGCCAATTCCTGTAGAATCTCCATTGTTTTCAAGCTTTTCAAATGTGTTGAAAATCTTATCGAAATATTGCTCCTCAATCCCTAAACCATTGTCTTTAACGTAAAATTCCCAAAATGGTTCTTTGTTGCTAAAGCCTATCTTAATCTGGCATTGAGGTTTATCATTATACTTAATTGCATTACCAATTAAGTTTTGAAATAACTGTTGCAATCTGTACTTATCACCAATTATGGTTGGCAAATCTTCTATTTCAATGGAAACATGTTTCGGTATTTCCATCATTTTAAGCACATCTTTCAGTAATAAATTAAGATCTATGTTATATGCTTCTATTTGGTTTTTACCAATAGTTGAATAGTTTAAAATACCATTAATAAGCGCATCCATTTTTTCAACGTTTGAGCGGATTAAACCAAGTTGCGCAGTAACATGACCATCTAGCTTGTCTTTATTATCTTCCATTAACCAAGCGGTTAGTGTATCTACACTACGGAGTGGTGATTTTAAATCGTGAGACACCATATGTGCATAATCGCTAAGCTCTTGATTTTGATGCTCTAGCTCCTTCAAAAGTAGCTCTCTTTGATTATTTATCTCAACAATTTCCTTAGCCTGATTTTCTATAAAACCAACAAGTTCTATTCCGTTGAGTTCTTTGTCTTCTTTACTTTCAGAATTACTGTCAAAAAACTTTAATCTATTGATAACATTTTTAAGCTTGTCTATTAATTCTTTTTGTTCTTTAGCTTCTCGCTGTAGTTTTCTGTTGGCTTCAAACAACTCTTCAGAACTAATTTTCATAGCTCTTTGAATCATATTAGACTGTTCTTCAAAATTATTATAAGACAAATCAACAGCATTTAGAAAAGCTTCCAAATCTTTATTCTCCTTAAGTTCTTCACTTAAGAACTTGCGCATTTGTCTTTTGAGCAGTGAATTCATTTATTCACTAATTAAAGTAATAGTCATTGTTTGATTATGTAATTGGCATGCAACTTCACCATGAAAAGGAGCTATTTCTCCATAGGAATAAAAACCTGAAATAGTAGTGTCTTTCCCCAACACTTCAATGACCTCTTCTATTTCTTCTTCAACACGTTGGTCTAAAACCAATTTTCTACCTATGCAGCTAATTAGCATGGCAAGTTCAGGTTTTGTTTCTCTTAGCTCTAATGCTTGTTTTGCAGCTCTCTCTGATGCGTTGGCTATATTGTCTACATTGGTCATCATGAGTTGTACTTTAGCATTTTCTGCTATATCGCCTGCTAAAATTACAGCATTGGTTTCTTCATCAATATTTAAAATAGACCTTACTATAGATTGTTTTTCATTTTCTGAAGTTACATTCAATGGGTAAAGCAAAGCCGCACTTGGAAGATCTTTTGCTTTATCTCCTAAATACGATTTATACAAATCTAGTGCAGGTTTTCCGTCTAATTCATATAGAGTGTTACCTTCAGATTTAGTGACGATTCGTTCTGGTCCAAACGGTGTCCAACCACCATGAATAGAGAAAGAAATATCTAAAGTATCCCCATAAAAACCAATAGCTACAATTTCGCCTGACTTCGGATTTTCATTGTAGCCTGCTATTGTTTTTTCAAATCGGGTATCGTCACCACATAATCCACCTGTGATAATAATGTTATCTCCAGTTGAAGAACTCATTCCTTTTGTGAGCTGACTTCCGTTTATAAAACTTCCTTCAGATACCACAAAAATATATTTTAATCCTTCTTTTGGAAACTGACCAATTAACTCATCACCTGTTTTATAACTATCTAAATCTTTATTTAAAACATTACTAGTTTTAACTATAAAGTTGCTTTTTTCAAACTCTATGGCCGTTATGGTAATACTATTTTCATTAACTGTATCAGAAGATATTTCTGCACATGCAGATCCAAAAATAATTTCACCATCAGGAAAGAGCTCCTTTATTTCGTCATAAATTTTGGTATCTTCCAAAGCAAAACGATTACCGAACACTAATACTAAAGGTCTTTTCAAGTCTTGTTTTGGGGTTATATAATCCCAGCTTTTATTACCTTTTTTTACTAATTGTAATGTTTTCATATTATTTTTTTAATGTAAAATGAAACGTAGTTCCTATTCCTGGCTTACTGTTTAGCCAAATTTTGCCATCATGAAGGTCAACAATTTTTTTCACTATGGAAAGTCCGATACCTGTTGAATCTTTACTTTTATTTAAAGAATGAAAAATCTTAAATATTTTTTCATGAAATTTTTCTTCTATGCCTATACCATTATCACTAATTGAGAACTGGTAATAGTCAGAAGACACATTTAATTTTATGTCTATCTTTCCTTTAGGCTTATCAATGAACTTTACAGCATTACTGATAAGGTTTTGAAACAGCTGTTGCAGTTTTGTTTTATCACCAGTGACTATAGGGAGTTTATTATGAACCTCTACCTCAATATGCTCTGGGATGTACAGAATCTTTATTAAGTCATTAACTAAATCATTAGTGTCCACAGACTCATTTTTACTATTATCTGAACCTACACTAGAATATTCTAAAACATCAGAAATCAGTTGCTCCATTTTCTCTAATGTTGTTTCAATATGACTAATATTTTGCATACTCGCTTCATCCAACTTATCCTTATTATCTTCTTTTATCCATTGTAATAAAGCATCAATACTACGTAGCGGAGATTTTAAATCATGAGAAACAATATGTGCATATTCTTGAAGTTCATCATTACTTTTTTCTAGCTTTAAGAGCAAGTTTTCTTTTTGAAGATGAAGTGCCTTTATTTCTGTAATGTCATAAACAATACCTATAGAACCTGTGACTTGACCATTAAAATTATAATTCGGTGCACCACTTATTAGCCAGTGTCTTAATTCTCCTTTTTTATTTTTTATCCTAATTTCATAAGCGTTGGTTAATCCATTCTTTCTTTCCTTCATTCTCTCTTCCACCATATCTCTATCAGCTTTTGCTAATAGTATATCCTTACCTACCTTACCTAAGACTTCATCTTCAGAGTAACCTGTCATTTTAAGATAGCTCTGATTAGCCATCACAATGCGTTCTTCTTTATCTAGTTCTACCAAACCGAGATGCATGTTGGCAATGATGCTTCTGTATTTTTCTTTCTCTATTTCAATACTCTGCCTGTATCTCCTTTTTAAAGTTATATCTCTATATTTCCACAAATGACCTTTGTATTTAGAGTCACTAAAAACAGGTATATAATCTCGCTCTAGAATCTTTCCATTAACCATTTTGAGTTCATCGCCTAGAGTCAATTCCCTTTTTTCAACAATTTCATTGATTCTTTCTACGAATCCTTCTGGATCTAGAAACATGTTTTTACTTTGCTCTGCTGAATTTGAACAATCAGATCCAACTAACTGTTCTGGTAGTAGAGGAATCTCAAACAAGTTGCAAAACTTGTTATTAGTTAATACAATTTTTCTGTTTTCATCCTCTAGAAGAACGCCAGAATCTAAATTTCTTATGAGTGTAGATAATCTGTTTTCTGATTGTATAAGATGTTCTTCAGCCTCTTTATCCTTGGTAATATCTCTAACAATACCTTGTGCTGCTATAGGCTTGTTTTCTGAACCTATAATAATACTTGCATTGATTTGAACTAGCTTTTGTTCACCAGATTTCGTGTTAATTTTAACCTGAAAATTAGTTACTGCTCCTTGATTCATTAAAATATCGAAAGCTCCCATAACATTATCTACCTCTGATTCATCAGCCAATGTAATGAGATTGAAATCCTCTAATCTTTTATCATAGCCCAAAAGATGGACTGCGGCATCATTCATCTTTAGAACATTTCCCCACAAATCCATAACAACGTAAGCATCAATGATGTTTTCAAATACGCCTTTTAGTTCTGAAGTACGTTCTTGAACAATCTGCTCTAGCTTAGTGTTCGATATCTTTAACTCTTGGGTTAGGTTGTAAAGCTCAGTAGATTTCTCTTCAAGAATTTTTTCAGCTGCTTTTCTTGAAGCTCTTTCACGCTCTAGTGCTCTTTTTAAGATTTCTGTTTCATCTAAGGTCATCATGCTTTATTGATAAAAAACCGTACCTCTGTACCAGCTTCATTTAGTTTTTCAAGATTAATTTCAACAGGAGTTTTGAAAAGCTTGAATGTTTCTTGCATTAGACCTTTACCTAACATATACAATGCCTTATCTGATTTATAAACCATAACCATCTTATCGTCATTTCTATCTTCTAACTCAAAGGTTGGTAATTGGGCATCTGGATAAATTTTTTGAACCTCTACATGAATATGGTTTTCTATTGAAGCCAATAAATCCATAGGGTCTTTGTAGTGGTCTACAAGATTTGGGTGCGATCGCACAAGCGCTTTAAATAAATGCTCTGAGTACACTAACAATAAATCGTCTTTAGAAATATCTGTATTCTCACTAAGGTGCGTAAGCAATTGAAGCATTTCTGAAAACTCATAAGTTCCTACTGAAGTATAGATACCACCAGATTGTAGCTCGGATTGAGTGATAATTTTATCTACCATAGCTAAACCAAACTTCTCTTCTACGAGTTCTAAAAATTCAGTAAAAATTATTCCTTTCATGTGTTTATTTATATTGCTTTTGAATGACTACATGAAACCTTAATTATTAAAAATAATTACATAACTCTATGTCAATATTTATTTTAAAATCTTGAGTTCGCTATACCGTAATCAATTCATTTATACTCCAATATGCTAATAATTTTTCAATTTTAGAAACATAATCTTCATATTTTAAGGGTTTTAACACATATCCTGCGATACCGATTTTAAAACATTCTAAAAGATCACGTTGATTATTAGAGGTGGTTAATATAATTGTTGGAATATATTTTAAACGGTCATCGGCTTTTAAGATTTTTAAAAACTCAATACCATTGATTTTTGGCATATTTAAATCCAAAAGAATAATATCTGGAAGACTGTCTTTTTTCTCTAACAATTGTAAAGCTTCTTCACCATTGTTGGCTTCAGTAATTTTATGATTTAACTGTAATGAATCTGTAGCTCTTTTGAGCTTCATTACTTCTATCATATCGTCTTCTATAAGTAAAACATTGAGGGATTTCAAAGCATTAAATTTTAAATTTCCACACAAAATAACCTATTTATAATGCATTATTTTTTGAATTTAGTCTAAACGGAGTTTAACGTAGACGAATGGAAATTAAGTGTCGACGAATGGTAAAAATAAATACTAATGTTTACGATAATAAATCCTTAGAAACATATACTTATCTCACTTTTAACAGCTTATTAAATGATTTAAAAGATTTGTTATCTTAGTAAACCTATAATGTGGATATAGTTAATGCGTATATCCTGTTGTTGTGAGCAATTATGACCCGTCCTGAATAAAGGCTACATAATTTTAAACATTATGTACAAAAACGACAAAATCATCAGAAGGTATTCAGAACCTTTTAAACTGAAAATTTTAGACGAACTTACAACCGGTAAATTAAACAAGTATCAATTAGGTAAGGCTTATGGAATTAATCCAACCACAATCAACGAATGGATTAAAAAGTACAATCGTAAAGACCTTATGAACACTAGAATAACTGTGAAAACTAAAGATGAAATAACACGCATTAAAGAACTTCAAAAAGAAATTGAACAGCTTAAAAAACTCTTGTTAAAAAAAGACCTAGATGCCATGATTCAAGATTCATACCTTGAAGTTGCTGCGGAAGACCTTGGCTATAAATCGGTTGCTGAACTAAAAAAAAAGCTAAATATAGAGCGTTAGATAAAACTAAAGTCAATGCTAAAGGATTTGCGTCTTTAACCACAATTTGTAACGCTTTCGGACTTAAACGTGATGCTTACTATAAGTATAAAATCAGAGCTGATAATCGTTTAAAACTCGAACAACAGAGCATTCAAATTGTCAACCAAAAACGCAGATCCTTACCTAGAGAAGGTGTGCGTAAACTCAAAATATCTCTAAAAGATGATTTTGACAATGCTAACCTTAAAGTAGGCAGGGACACACTTTTCAACATTCTTAGAAAACACAATATGCTTATTAACAGAAAGAAACCTAGCTATAAAACAACCAATTCGTTACATAGGTTCTACAAACATAAAAACATTATCAAAGATGTCATTGTTAATAGACCTAATCAAGTCTGGGTAAGTGATATCACCTACATCAGAACTGTAAAAGGGTTTTGTTATTTAGCGCTTATAACCGACATGTATTCTAGAAAAATTATAGGTTATGACCTTAGTGACAGCCTTGAACTTAGCGGTTGTACCAGAGCGCTTAAAAAGGCTTTATATCAAGCTAAAAGCACAGAGAACCTCATACACCACTCAGATAGAGGAATACAATATTGTAGTAATGTGTACACGCAAATTTTAAAGAAAAACAACATCAAAATTAGTATGACAGAAGATAACCATTGCTACGAAAACGCTATTGCGGAACGTGTAAACGGCATCCTAAAAGACGAATTTTATCTCGACCAGACCTTTGATAGCGTGAAACACGCGAAAAGAGCTACCAAAAATGCTGTTAATCTATACAACCAAATAAGATTACATGTATCTTTAGACTATAAAACACCGAATATGGTATATTTAAAATCAGCTTAAAATCAATTTTTAACCTGTAGCCATATTTCAGGACTAGACATTAAAACCAACATTCGTAAAATTATGATGAAATCGCCATTATATGTAAGTGCAATAGAATTATTAGCACACGCTACCGAACTTTATGGAGAAAAAAATGATAGAAAATTTAAGTTTGTAATTCTTCATTTAGCGAATTCAGTAGAGTTAATTCTTAAAGACAAATTGTTAGTAGAAGGGAAATCAATTTACAGTACAAAAAATCAGAATTTGACAATTGGAATTTGGGACTCTTTCAAAGGTTTGGCAGATTTAGGAATTACTATACCTGAAAAACCAATAATTGAATTACTTGTAGATGATAGAAATACATTACAACACAGATTTGGTTTTCCTAATGAAGAGGCAGTCTATTTCTATTTGACTGGAACTAAAGATTTTTTCCATCGTTTTCTTAAAGATGAATATAATTCCTCATTAAGAGAAGAATTAGAAGTTTATCTCTCAAAAGATAATTTGGAACTATTAGGTATATCAAAAAGTGAATTAGACCACATCAAAAAGTTAAAGGATGTTTCGGTGAAAATGGCGATTCTACAAATATCTGGAGATATTGAGAAATTAGGTTTTGATATAATAAAACCATATCGTGAAACAAAAAACACGAGGGATATAAATATTCGTAGAAAGCTAATGATGCCAATGATGTATTCATTGAACGTATTATTGCGAATTCTACTCGAAACGAATGAATTAACCGAAGATGATTATTCTGACTTAAAAAATAAATATCATCAGTTTAGGGATTATCGTAACCAAATTTCTCACGGTCGATTAAAAAAGTCGGTAAGCAAGAAAAAATTAGAAGATGTTTACAAATATGGGATTGAACTATTAAAAGTTTTAAAAAACGGAACCGAAAAAAATATATTTACGCACGAGAGATTGGATAATGCTTTTGGGTTTAGTGATGAAGAAACTGACGAATAATAACTGCTCACAACAACGGCTATAAGTAATGCGGGATTAGGTGCTTAACCCGAAAGAAATCGTTATTTTGCAATGACTGCCAAAACCTTGTTTTGGCTTTTTGAAATATTAAGATAAAAACCCGAAAAACAAGGTTTTGGCCCTGTGCTCAACCGAAAGGAAAGTGCTTGTTTGCGCCCGCACTACTCATAGCCACGACCGTTGTAAAACATTTAAATCAAACCGATAATGGGATTAGATTCAGTCGAATTAGTGATGTCTATTGAGGACAAATTTGGAATACGAATTGAAGATTCTGAAGCCGAAAAAATTTATACTATTCAAGATTGCGCTAACATTGTTTTCAGCAGAATTATTATAAATCCCACAGATAAATGTCTAACTCAAATAGTATTTTATAGAATCAGAAAAGGGTTAAGAAATTTGACTTCGGCCGAAAAGGAAATAAAAACTGATATGAAAATATCGGAATTATTTAATCAATCGGAATTGAAAGAAAAGTGGAGTCAATTAAAAACGGAAATTGGACTTGAATTACCTGATTTAGTAGCGTTAGATTTTAATCCAGAATTAGGTTCTCACGTCAAAATTTTCGGAATTAAAACTATTAAACGAACAACACCTGTTTCAAAAGGAACATTAAGACAATTAGTGGATTGGACAATATCTTTAAACAGGGACAAACTAATTGACATTGAAAATATATCAAGCAAATATGAAGTTGAGCGAATTATTTGCGGAATAACTGAATATAATACTGGAGTTCCAATAAGTGAAATTGAATTACATCATTCTTTCACAAATGATTTAGGAATTGACTAATAAAAACGTTTTACAACAATGTGTATAGTTCATTGCTGGTAAAGGCTTACAACGGAAATTCCTGCGGAATTTCCTCGTCATTTTGTACTTGCAAAGTTAATCGCTAAATTCTCACAAGAAACCATAGCCAAAACCGTTATAAAGCATTAAATAAACCCTTTTGTCATTGAAAAATCCAATAATAAATGAAAATAAACCTTCTTGTAATCAGAACACAAAATCCTGACCATTTAAAAACTCAATATGAGGAAATCGGATTTGAATTTGATTATCACCAACACGGAAATGGACCTTTCCATTACGCAAGTGAAAATAATGGATTTGTATTCGAGATTTACCCTTTGACTAAATCAATGAGAGAAGCTGACAATTCTTTAAGACTTGGATTTGAAGTTGAGAATTTAGAAACGACAATTGATAACATTAAAAATACCAACTGGAAAATCCTAAATGGAATAAACATAACTGAATGGGGGAAAACAGCAATCATACAAGATTCTGATGGACGAAAAATCGAATTAAAAAATAAATAACGCTTTGCAACAAGGGCTATATTTCATTGCGGCTGGTTTTACTAACCCTCGACTTTATTCAGAATATACTCTAACATATTTTATCGCTAAAGGCTAATCTAAACCGAAAATATATACCTTTAAAATTATATAAAAATGATTTAGTTAGTCATTATATCATAATAAGGTAATTTCCCAATTTTAGGATTACGATAAGAGAAATAAACATACCAGCGTTTATTCAAATCCCCTTTGGCATTAAAGATCCTAGGTTCTGTAAATTTCGGTTTGTGTTCCAAATTGTGTTCTAAATCGTGTTCATTTTGACACTCTAAGGTAACCAATTCATGAATATAAAGCATAAAAAAACGGTTTAGAGTGAACTAAACCGTTGGTTTTGGTGCGATTTACGCTTAGTAGCGGGAACTGGACTCGAACCAGTGACCTTCGGGTTATGAGTTCTATGACATATGGTCTTAAATGAATTCAAATGGATTTAAAAATAATGACATACAGTATTTTATAAAAATCACACAACTTCTTAAATTCAAAATTTAACATATAAAAACATCATTTGTTGTACATATGTTGTACATAAAATTCATATCTTTATATTAGTAAAATCATAGCAAATATGGCAACTGTAAAGATAGTACTCAGAAAGAGTTATAAGAAAAAAGAGGGGACTTTTCCCATAGCCCTTCGCATTACCCAAAATCGTAAATCAAGATTTATCTTTACAGGTGAATATATCAAAGAAAGTGATTGGAATTCCAAAGAGGGATTGGCTAAAAAATCACATCCAAACTCAAAGAGGTTAAACAACTATCTTTTGAAGAAGTTAAGTGAAGCGCATAGTGTAGCTCTTGATGCCCAAACAAATCAAAATTCCGCTTCCTCAAACAGCATTAAGAAAAAGATAGTCGGAAAAGACAAAATGGATTTTTTTGAGGTTTCAAAAATTCACTTATCAGCGATAAGAAAAAGAAATAAGATTGGGCAACTGAAAACCGAAGAAGGAAGACTAGGTATTTTTCAAGATTTTCTAGGAACTAGCCATCTACCCTTTTCCGAACTGGATGTTACCCTATTAAAAAAGTTTCAAAATCATCTTTTATACGAGAGAAATGTTTCAACCAGAACTGCTATTAACTACCTTATATTGATTAGGACTATTTACAACCTAGCGATTAAGGAATTTGATATTGACTCTAAACCCTATCCTTTCGGCAAGGATAAAGTACAAATTAAGCTTCCTGAGAGTGAAAAAATAGGACTGAACAAAGAAGAAGTTAAACTTTTGGAGGAGGCCCAAAACCTCACTCCTCCCCAACAAGTCGCAGTTCATATTTGGCTTTTGAGTTTTTACTTTGCTGGCATTCGTGTCGGGGATGTTATAAAACTCAGAAAATCTGACTTTAGGGATGGTCGGCTTCATTATCGAATGGATAAAAATGAAAAGCTTGTTTCTTTATCCATACCAGAAAAAGCAAAAGCTATATTAAACATCTATATAACGACAAAAGAAAAGAGTGATTTAATTTTTCCATTTTTACAGGAATCCGACATTAAAAATCCAAAGAAATTAGCCACGAGAAAAAATACAATCACAAGAAGCATCAATAGACGGTTAGAGAGGGTTGCGAGTAAATTAGGTATTGATAAAAAGTTATCAATGCATATTGCCAGACATACTTTTGGCAATCTATCGGGTCATAAAATTCCAATACAAATGTTGCAAAAATTATATCGCCACTCCTCTATTATGACTACAGTGAACTATCAGCAAAATTTTATGCACAAGGAAACTGATGAAGCTTTGGATGCTGTAATTAACTTTTAATACTATTATAAGCACAGTCACAGAAAATTCTGAAGTTATTTGCATTGATAAGAAAATTGTTTCCAACTTTGTTCAGCATATATTCTAAAAAGGCTTCAAATGAAAATTTTTGGTAGTCAATATCATTGACTGATTGAATAAGCCAGTAAAATATTTGTTTGGTGACAAAACCTTTTTTTGATATTGCTACTGCATAGCTCCCAAAACATGGAGCCAATGAAGATGATATTCCTGATATGAAATAGTAGCTTTGATTTACTTTACCATATTTTTCTCTTATCTCTGGATTATAGACTGTATTTATTGACTCTATATTTCGTCTTCGTATTCGTGAATCTTCAAAAGACGACCAAAACGAGCTTTTGGGTGGTAATTCAGTGTGAGTTGAGTATTCATATGGACAAGAACTACAGTCTTCAAAATCAATATTTATTTTTGTATCTGTTTTTTCATTTAAGATCACATCATAGTTACTTGGATGAATATTAAAATAATCTTCAAACCTTATTACTTGATCGGTATCCCAATCAGAATCCGTTAATAAAAACACTAATGGTTCATCATAATCATAGTCAAATACTACATGAAAGAGATCCTCCGGCCAATAGACATTAGCTTTGTCTTGAGCCTTGGGGGTTGTTAATAAGAGTCTTTTATTTTGAGAAACTTGCAAATAAGAATCACTTTCACTCCAACTATCTCGTCGAGGGATATTTAAAATATTATTCACAGTTAGTTTTACTCTATTAATGCCATTCAGCCACTTGTGAAATTGATTATCATTTTTTAACGAAATAAAACTAGGGTCTGTTAAAGCTTTTTCCCTAAAGAATAAATAGTAATTATGAAGACTGGATTTAACGAAGTACTCTGATAAAATTTTATGTACGCTGTATGTTTCATTATTTAAAGCATAATATCTAGCTAAATCAAAATAAAATCTTGGTCTATATAAGTACGCTATTGATTCATGTCTTGAAAGTAAGTTTATGGCATCTTTATATCTTAAATTTATGGCATATATTTCGGCTATGGCGGAATCAATAAAAATCTCTTCCTTATTTTCATTTAAGCTAGTTTGGAACAACTCATAAGTTGATATGTGTGAGTCATCAATTGTTACTGCCTTTTTAAAGATGTCCTTAGCTTTCTCATATTTCTTAGCATCAATTAAATCTGCTACTCGAGATAAATAAAGATTATATATATATGCTTGTATTTCACTATTGTATTCGTCGTCTTTTAAGGCTAACTCACACAATTCTATTTGTTTATTAATATCTGTTGTTTCTGCCACTGCCATTGCAAAGAAAATTTGTGCTCTCAACTCATAATATCTTCTTTTATGGCTACTTCTTCCTTCATCTAAAGATGAATTAATCAGCTTTAATGCTTCTCGAAGATTATTCTTTTTGAATTGGATATTCGCAAGTTCTTTATTTATTAATCCTCTGTTATATAATAGATTTTTGCTAGAAGAATATGAAATTGCCTTATTAATGTTCTCCAAAGCTAAACTGAAGTTCTCTCGATCATATTCTCTCGTAGCTCTAAAATTATAAACGTCGCTTTTTAAGCGAAGAGCGTCTTTACGGTATTTATTCATGTAAACCGTATTTGAGCTTATTACAATATCTATATCTTTTAATGCTAGAGCGTCTTTACTTTTTGATAAGTTGTATTCTGCAACGAGTAGCCTAACTCTAGGTTCAAGGTTTTTTATTTCCTCATGAATAGGTATTAAAAATTTATCATTTTGTTCGACAAGTAAGCTATAATTACTAATTACTTTTTGGGGAAGATTATCTGTTAAGTCAATTTTAATGTTTTCCAATAATATTTTTGCTCTTAGTTCTAAAGCAATTTCTAAACTTGGGAAATCATCCAAAGATTTATTAATGCTAATAAGCGATTTTTTAAAATGACTGTTGGAATATTCTTTCAAAGCAATTGAATAGTAACTAAAACCACGGTCTTTAATGGCTTTTTCATTACCTTGATTTATTGCCTCATCAAATAATGAAATTGCATCTATGTATTCTTTTTTTTCATAAGCCAATTTGCCAAGTCCATAGTAAGCATTTGAATTGTTCCTATTTTTTTCAAGTGCTTTTCTGAATAGCTCATTTGCCTTTGGATATTCCTCTTTTTCAAGTTTTTTAAAACCCCTTTCAGTTAATTTAGCGGAGGAACCACAATTAAATAGCAGGAGACATATTGATATTATTACTAGGCGGTAAGGACGTTTTAAATTTTCTGCTAAGGTGTTTTCAGAGCTAAAGTATTTATGTATTTCGTTTATTGTTTGTTGTAAAAAATAATTTCTAAATTGAAGAGGTAGAATAATACCATTGATTTCTTCCATTACTTAATAGTTTTAAAATAAAAAATATCATGATCGCACACCTAATGTGTTGCAATAAACTATTAATTAACTATAGGGAGAATATTAAATTTAGAATTTTTATTTTAATTTAGTGCGTATTATCTCATATTTATTTTTTGTGCCATTTTTCGATGACAGAAAAATTCAAAACTAATATTAGTGAAATTACCATAACTTATAAACGCAAGTTCAAAGTCTCTGACTGTCCAAAAGTATCTTGTTTCAAAGATCCTGAAAAACTCTTTCGTGACAACTGGAATGATTTGACCATCAATTTATATGAAGGGTTTAAGATACTGAGCCTTAATCGTAACAATACCTGTATGGGAAATGTTCCAATATCCCAAGGGAGATGGTCGGGTACTTTGATCGATGCAAAACTGGTCTTTACCTCTACTCTGAAAGCTAGGGCTTGTTCTATCATTCTTGGACACAATCATCCCTCTTGCAATACAAAAACCAAATCAATCTAACATCAATTTAAAAAAAGGTTAGTGAAAGGATCTGGTTATCTTGGTTTAAAAATTCTTGATGATTTGATTTTAGCCGAAGATAGTTATCATCCGTTTGTTGATGCTCGCACTATATATTTTATACCATAAAATGTATAACAATTTACTACTTAAGCCAGAGTTTTTCAGCAATTTCTCTCTCTTCTTTACCAACTACATCAAGATATATAGCCGTTGTTTCAAGAGAGGAATGACCTAGCCATTTTCTAACCATTGTCAAAGGTGCATGTGAAACGGCATGAACTGCAAAACCGTGTCTCAAACCTCTTGACGAGCTTTTAGCCCCAGAGATTTTAGCTTCAATCATTATATGCTTTATATGCCTAGAAGCAGTGCGTAAAGAAAATAGAAACAAGGACTGATTATTAGGAAATCTCTTAAGTAAGCCTTCAATATAAGTTTCAAGTATGTTCAAAAGTGATAAAGGCAAAGGGATTTCCCGAAAGACACCTTTTTTTCTCCGTTTCAGGGTTTCAAGTATAACCGTTTTATTTGAAAAATCTATACTGAAAATATGCAAGTTGTGTATTTCAGCAATTCTGGCACCCGTATAAAACAATAATTGACTGAAAATCTTGACATCAATCGGTTTCTTTTTTGAAATTTCTAGAAATATTAATCGTTCCTCTTGATTAAGGTATTTCCGTTGCCCGCCTTTACCATGCAACGTCATGACAGTTTTATACATGTCTATCCTTTCCAATCATAACTGTCCGATTATTAAATATTTTCGGACAAAAAGCAAAATAAAAACGAATTTTTATTAAGTATAAAAATAATCTTTCTATTGAAGAATATTATCGATATAGAATCTATAGAAAAAAAGTTACTGAAAATAAAAATAAGCTCTTTATCTAGGTTATTACATAGAGTCTAAGTAGATTTCTACCGTACAGAAAAAAATCAGAAAATTACCCAGTTTTGAAATTCAAATGAATGAAATAAGATTTTTATTAATTTTGAAATTGCTGAGTTTTCAATTTTAAATCAAATTTCAACTCTTCTGTTCTTTGTATATCTAACTTTTTAAATATTTCGTTATTATTTTGAAAGTACCAATTGACATAATTTTGATTATCTAAACTTTTTATGAGATTTGATTCTTCGATAATCTTCTTTTCAAGTTTTTGATTATTAACATGAAATTCATTTTTTAATTTAAAATACTCATTCTTTAATTCACTTGGCAAATTACTTAAAAAACTTTCACGCGCATTGTTGCTCATATAATATGTTGCAAGTAAATAAGAAGGTATTTCCTTTCCTTTGGTATTTCCAATACCATTTCCACCGACAGTAACTTTCCTTGTAAGAGAATAACCTGAGGGTATACTGAGGGCATTTGGCCTACAATTATTTCTATTTAATTTATTCTCAATAAGTTTCAATGCTTCTGAATTATCATGCAATATTGATTTATGATTTTTATGAAGTTCTTGGTAAGCTAATAAAAAAATTTTAGCTTTTTCTAAATTGAGACATTCTCCACCATCTAACAATTTAACCTTCATCAACAATGTATTACCCGTTATTTTTATTTCGTCGTCATTATAATTTTTAAAAGAAAATAAAAAAACAACAAATAAAAATAGAATTATTAGACCTCTTTTTTTCATGCTTTAATTAAATTTTAAAAAATCTTTTACTTTTAATGAATCAATATCTAAATCATTATTTAAATCACTTGTTTTTTTAGTTTCATATTCAGTTGTAGTTAATGGGCTATCTGAAAACTCATATTTATCGCTTTTTAAAATTGTTGTTATCACAATTATACCACCTAAAAAAACAACAAATACCCCTGGGGATGTAGTCGTAATTTGAAATTTAGCTTTTTCAAAAGTATCAACACTGGAATTTACCGAACTTTCAATTTTGCTTATTATCAATATTGTTCCTAAAATACTCATCATAGTACCTATTAAAAATGCAATATTTTTTCTGGTAGAGTTTGACAATAATACCTTAGACATATAATCATATCGAATGACTGTTTGTTCTAACTGAGGAATCTCATTGATTAATTTTCTGTTAATTGTAATATTTTCTCTAAGACTATTTTGAGTATTTGATAGTATTAAACTAACATAAAAAAATACTCCAATTCCAATTACATAAAGCAACATATCTTTCTTGCTCATATTTTACTCTTATCATTACCTGAATTAATGATCTCTAAAAACCACTGAAGGCTAGTTTTTAAATGTTTTTATTATTGTTTGTATTACTCATTTTTTGGCTTTAGCACATCTGAAAGTATATTTTCAATTAATGCATCGTATTCTTCTTTAGCCTCAAGGTATTGGTCTGATTCTTTGTCTTCAATTTTATCCATATCCTCTTTTAAGCTATCTGCTTTTCTTCTAAACTTATAATCATTATAAACCTTAATTGCGTCTATCAACGGATCTAATGTTTGTCCTTGTCCTTCTCTAATATTGTAAAACTTTTCAAGAACAACTGCCGAAGCCGCAGTTGGTATGAACTCATTGTAATTGTCGTTTTTCGCACCATCTAAACTTATGATGACATATGGTATATCTCCGTCGTACTTGTTGCCACTAGTATCTACTAATCCATCTGTCGATAGACTGTATTTTCCAAATTCTCTATTTATATCTACACTATCTTCTACGATAAGTCTGAAATCAGCTACAGGAATTGATTCCCCTGGAGTAGCAAACGCTAAAGATTCAGTAGCTTTAAAGACTGGTGATTTGTCAAATACCCTACTTCCTATATTACCAGCAACCTTCAAAATTGAGCTTGCAGCCAATAAATGGGTACTCGCCGACATAAATAGTGGTATTCCAGCTGCTTGGGATAATGCTGAACTAACGACATCAAATGCTTGATTTGGAAATTCATCAAAACCTATTTCTAATGTTAAAATTGTATTAGTTTCAGTCAATGCTGGGGAATAATGAATTAGAGGCGTACCTTTATCAGTAGCTGCTGGGTTGGACATCCCATGTTTTTCTCTTACATCATTTGTTAGAAAGTTTATCGCTCTTGGTGCGGCATCAAATGTAGCTATGCTTTTCATAGCTGATGTAACAAGCATGTCTTTGGTTTTGTCAAAAATACTTTTCTTAGGATACTTTCCAGTATAAAGATGTCGTATTTGAATCGTTAAGGGTTTACCACCACCGATAGGTTGAAAAGGGGTAATCTCACCATTTGGTTGTAAAATAGATTGAACAAAATTGTTTGATTCTAATTTTCCGTTCTTGAACTCCACTGACGCAGAATTAGCATCTGTTTTTAGTTGGTTTGAGAATGTTGCAATTTGTCCTAACACTGCCTTTTCCTGAAATTCAGCATTTGAGACAATAGCATTTCCAAGAAGTCTGTAAACTGCCATTTTAAATGTTTTAATAGTTAATAAATCACTTTTCAATTAGGGATAATATACATTTTCACTATTCATCACTCTGAACGACAGGCAAAATGTCTTGAATAAATCCAACAAGAGAATAGTTGAATTTATTAACTATTAAAATCATAAGGGAATTATTGTAAATATAATAAAAATTGAAGCGCTATGGTTAACGAATTAAAAAATTCCTTTGGATGTAACATTTTTATCTATATAGATACCATTTTTAAATTTGGACTTTTCTATGAAAACAAGCAATAAGTTAATTAAACTCAATCATTTTGTTAGCATTAATAAGAAAATTCATGTTGGCACAATATATTTAATTTTCGGACAAATTGTACCTAGAAGACCAAAGGCAACTCTATTGTGGGTTTCATTAAGTAAACTATAATCATAAATCGTCCTTACTCAGGGTATTCTACTTTTATTAATCTTTCAACTTTGATACAATGCGAACAAATACGAATAAGGGATTTTGGGTGATCATTTTTTTGATTAGTCAAAGCCATTTTTTTGCACAAACCTCTGAAAATGATTTTGTGACTACTTGGAAAACTGATAACCCAAGTACTCTAGATAATTTAACTATTAAAATTCCTGTACTTTCAAATAGTTTCACCTATAACTATGATGTGGATTGGAACAATGATGGGGTTTTTGATGATTTAGGGGTGACTGATGAAATATCTCATTCCTATAGTGTGCCAGGCACTTACACGGTCAGAATAAGAGGTCAATTTCCAAGTATTATAATCAATAATGATACTGATGTTGAAGAAAAGATTATTTCTGTGGAGCAATGGGGTAATATTCAGTGGGGTTCAATGTTAGCTGCCTTTAAAGGTGCAAAAAATTTAACAATAAATGCTACTGATACCCCAGACCTGTCTAATGTTGATACGATGTACGCTATGTTTGAGGGTGCAATTTCGTTTAATCAAAATATTAATAGTTGGGATGTCAGCACTATAGAAAAAATGCAATTCGTATTTCACAATGCCACTTCTTTTAATCAACCTTTAGATAATTGGAATGTTGGCAATGTTGATAACATGCAAGAAATGTTTTCTGGTGCAACCTCATTTAATCAAAATATTGATAGTTGGGATGTTGGTAATGTTGCCAATATGAAAGAGATGTTTTTTGATGCTGAATCTTTTGACCAACCTTTAAATAGTTGGGATGTTAGTAGTGTCACAAACATGGAAAAGATGTTTGCTTTTACAGCTCCACCTCCTTTTGGCGGTCCAAGTTTTAATACATTCAATCATCCTATTGATCAATGGAATGTTTCTAATGTGACCAATATGAGAGGCATGTTTCAATACTCGCAAAGCTTTAATCAACCACTTAATGATTGGGATGTTTCTAGCGTTAATTTCATGTATTCAATGTTCTGGTCGAGCGACAGTTTCAACCAACCTCTTGATAATTGGGACGTAAGTAATGTTACTGACATGGGGGGAATGTTTGCACTTACAGAAAGTTTCAATCAACCTTTGAACAACTGGGATGTCAGTAGTGTCGTATTCATGGATTATATGTTCGACTTTGCAGATGTTTTTAACCAACCTTTAGATAATTGGAATGTAGAAAATGTGACAACAATGGAAAGAATGTTTACTGGTTTGACACTTTCAACAGAATACTATGATGCAACTCTAAATAGTTGGGCAAATCAATCATTACAATCTAATGTTGAGTTTCATGGTGGAAACAGTAACTATTGTAATTCTGAGACAGCAAGAAACACCCTCATCGATACATATGGGTGGACGATCACAGATGGTGGTCTTGATTGCTCTGGGTTAAATATAGAGGAACTTTTAGTTGAGAATATTGATCTATACCCTAATCCTACAGAAGGTATAATAAATATTGAATCACCAAGCTATATTAATATTGATACAATTGAAATTTACACATTATCAGGGCAACCTGTAGGGGTTGCAAACTTTGGAAATAAACAAATGAATTTAGAAAATCTTAAATCAGGTATTTATTTTATCAAACTTATTTACGACAAACGCTATGTTATAAAAAAGATAGTAAAACAATGATTATTTAATTCACTATATAATTGGCCCACTAATAGTGGGCTTTTATTTTGCTTTTTATTCTCAATTTTTCCGATATTAGCACTATGCAAGTTGTTTGTTTACAGGAAGAAGCATTTTATAAGCTTTTCGACAAGGTCGTTGAACACTTGGAAGAAAAGCGTGACAAAGACCATCAATTCAAATGGATCGATGGCGAACAGGCCATGTCTCTGCTCAATATATCTTCAAAGACCACATTACAAAAGCTCCGTGATGAAGGAAAAATTCGTTTTTCCCAACCCAAAAAGCGTATCATTCTCTATGATCGCAATTCCATAAATGATTATTTGGAACGTCATGCAAAAGAACCATTTTAATACATGAGCGATACAAAAGTTGACAGGGATTATCTGGAAGCCTTTAACCAAGGCTATGAAGTGGCCAAGGAATTGGGGCTCAAACCTGATGATCTAAACGGTATCAATGCCGGCAATAACCGCATGCAGGCTATGAAAGACGGTATGGAACAATATGGTAAAGATATTGCCCTCGAGAAAGATATCATTCCTCCATTAGATTTGGATGGTATGGACAGAAGCTATACCGATCTAACACCTAATCCAAAGCACAAGGATAAGGATATTGAACTATAAATTTTCTTTATGTCAGTACAACCTTAATTTAAATTGGCCATATTGGCCTGATGACAAAAAGAGACCTTTATAAAATTTCAGAGATAAAATTGACCTATACTCGAAAGGTAAAGGCAGATGAACGTCCAAAAATTTCCAGTTCCAAGGATGCCCACAGACTCTTCCGTGAAAATTGGAATGACCTTACTATTAATCTTTTTGAGGAATTCAAGATATTATTACTGGACAGGAACAACCGCTGCATGGGTATAGTACCCATATCACAAGGTGGTGTTTCAGGCACCTTAGTGGATGCCAAACTTGTCTTTTCCTCAGCACTGAAAGCAAGAGCATGTGGTATTATTCTAGGACATAATCATCCTTCAGGAAACACAACCCCTAGTGATAGTGACATAAATCTGACTAAAAGACTTGTAACAGCGGGAAAATACCTTGATATTTCAGTCCTTGACCATATTATACTAACTGATGAGAACCACACTTCGTTTGCAGATTTAAGTCTTATGTAAGAATTAATTGACCTAGCCCTAATAATTGATCACTCAAAATCGTCTGAAGGTGAAGAAGTTCTACTTCTTCCCACCGTAATATCTTTTTCATTATCCTTAAAGTCATCCTTTACAGACCTCCTATTAAAAACTTTTTTATTTTTTTCTTCGTCCATATGTACGAATTGTTCAATGTTCTTTTGTTGCTTGAAATCCTTTTTATCTATCTCCACAATATCCTTTTCTGATTCCAAGGTACCAAACACCTCCCTGGACTTCTTGTCATCCATTGTAATATCTAATTTGTGATCTTTTGTTTCTTGAAGTTCTTGTTCTTTCCACTTATCCAAAACAGCATCAGAATCTTTCTCTAGTAATAATGCTAAATCTTCCCTCCCTAATTCGTCCAACAGTTGTAAATCTTCTGGCGGGTTACTTTCTTCAAAATGATTTTTAGTGGATTGAAAGATCTTATCATTGTAACCTTTATTGATTGTCTCATATTTTTGTATGTATGTTTCATTATCCAATCCTTTTGACTTAAAAGTCTTATCAATGGTTATGTCATTTTCAGGTGTCAATTTAGGACTTGGCTTATTATAGGATGTTGGTCTTTCCTTTTTTAAATCATCAAGTGCATCCTTTTTTTCCTTCATCAATTGATGAATATTTTTATCCCCAAAAGCATTGCCCTTGATATATTCAAGCTGAAACTTTTCTAACCTTGCCATAATCTCATTTTTATGTTATTATTTTTTTTTGAACGGAGGAAAATCAATGAGTAACAAACATCCACTTATGTCATGGTCATCAATGGATAAATACCTCAATACCAAGCCAGAATATAAAGATGAAGCTCGTCAGTTGATTTCCAAGGAATTGGGGTTTAAGCCTAATCTTCAGGCATCGATGGCCTCAGAAATTCAAATTCGTGGCAGTATTGAACGTTTCCACAAAGGCGAACTTCCCAAAGAACAACTTGAAAAATTTGTTAAAAATATGGCTAAGTATATTGAAGATGTCATCCTTGAAAAATTTCCTGAACAAGCTCATCTAGTGAAGAAAAAATAATCATCCATTTCCTCCACCGGTACTCTCAATATTTTCATTTAAGCCTGTGCTTTTGTGATCCTCATCCAAAAAATCATTGACCCAAACATCCTTTGTATCGCTCATTGAACTGTTAACTGCATTGTAAAGGGCCGTCCTTGTTTGTTTATCCTCTGGTAGCTCGATAGGTAAATACACCCCTTTTGTATCCTTTTTGGATTTTCTCCTGATAAACACATCATATTTCATTTCATTGGAAATCTTCTTATCTATGTTATCCAGAACCCAATTACGTCCCTTTTGTGCCTTGACAAAATTTCTGACACCGTAGACAAAGCCACAAAATATAAGGATTATTCCTACCGCTTTGGAAAATTCAAAAAACGATAATAAACCACCTATAAAAATCGGTAAGGCAGGCTCCAACAAAACCCTGACATGGTAACTTGAGATTTGTACACCCAAAAATTTATTTCCAATCAGTTCCCACCAAAATGGGGCTATCTCCCCATCTGAAAGACTAAAGCGCTTAAAGTCATAGGTAGTACCGTATTTTTTGATCTCCAGTCTATGTATTATAGCCATTACTAGAAAGCCTACCGAGAAAAGAAAGAGAAAAGTACCGCCACCTTTTAACCTAAACCACTTATCAAGAAACCCATAGGCAACATTGATAACTATAAAAAGACCGATGGACTGTGCCAAGGTTATATAGCGTTCCCCAAAACGCCGTCTCAAGAACACTTCTACAATCGCAGAGGCATGGGACGCAAACAACATAAAAAAGCTAGAGAAAAATTCCAAGGCGGTGTTGTTGCGACTACTGTGAATCTCTATAAAAATATTTCTTTTTTCTGGGTTGTACTTGTAAAACAAGCTGTCGGTTGAATTGCTCATATTTGTTTTTGGTTTATAGTGAATAATGCATGATTCTTTCCAGTGCTCTCAAAGGGAATACCTTGACGGTGTACAATAGTTTCCACACAGAATTCATTGAGTGGCCCACCTGTTCTTTGTCTTGCAAAATCTGACGGCTCGATGGTATAGAGCATATTCTGTGAACTGCCTTCGCTAAAACTCGAATTTTCCCCCATGGATTGCCCTTCACTCCCAACCCATTTAAGTTCCTTTCCAACTAGGTTGGCTGCATATTCATTAGTCTCTACATCGGAATTGGCGTGAAAAAACTTTGTCCCCAAGTTGCCCGCTAGTGCCTTAAAATGGTACATTCCCCTTTCCCCTCCACCTGCATGCAAACTGTAATTAGGCAAGTTTTGTGTTAGGTATACGGTACAGGCACGATAGCTTCTTGCTGTGGATTGATGATCAATATCATGGTCGTGAAGAAAGTAATGAGCTTCATCGACCCATAAGAACACAGGGCGACTTCCCTCCCTTATCTGCCGTCTTTGCATCGCTCTTTGCCATACGTACTTAAATAAAATCTGACCGTCTCGTCCTATATTCTCATAAATCAGATAGGGCAAGTTGAAAACAATAATTTTCCCCTTAATGGTATCCTCAGGTGTTACGGTCGTGTCTGTATTGAACAGAGAATACAGAGGATCACGCATAAAACGGTCCCCAAAGCCAAAGAACATCTGCTCTACAATGGATCTGGTTTTTTCAGAAAGATAGAGCCAATTACCAAGAAAGAAGTCCTCGATGATATAGAGCCGTCTTGCCATATTATCACGCTCCTTGGATTGTGGGGCTTTGTTGAGTTGCGTAGCAGCGTGCTCCATTGATTGAAAACAGGCTGAATTTTTTCTCCAAGTTTCGTTAGCCAATTCAGACTTACTTTTGGGGGCGGATTGGATGATTTGATAAATATGTTCGAAACGAATTTTCTTTTGTACCAAAAGGCACAAATCCACGGCATTGACCAATAGTTGTTGTAAAGATGCATCCCAAAATGCCTTATCGGATTCCCTTCCATCATCTGCTCCTGCCTTGATAACTGTTTTTAATGTATCGGCTATATTATGAGTGATTCCTGTTCCCTTATCGGAACGGCTACTTTCATAGTCCAAAAAATTGAAGCACTCCGGGGAATCTTGACCTATGACTATTAGGTCATCTTCCCGACCAAAATCCTTACAATAGGTTTTCCAAAGTTGAAGTTCATCTTCCTTGGCAGTCAAGATCAATCCCCCAAACCCATTTTCTAGATATTTTTTTGCCAGTAGCGCTCCTGAACCTGATGTCTTACCACTGCCTAGTCCTCCCATGATGAGAACACCCTCGCAGGCATCACGAATGGTAAAGGGATGACCCATTGGCCATTGTATCATTGGAATGTCTAACATCTGTTTCAATCGAATTCAGATGTTCTTAGGGGATTAAGGTGTTTAAATATAAGGATTTATTTTTTACTAACTGATTTTCAAAACAATACAATCTACATTTTATGTTTGAATTATCTTAATATTCATAAAAAAAATTGCATAAGCACCGCTTAGGGGAGATGTCTGATTACTTTTAGCACTGCTTAGGGTTAGGTATTATGCAGTGCTTAGGGTACGTTTTGTAATTGGTAATTAGCAATGCATATTGTTTTATAAGGGTCAAAGTTAAGGATTTTCGATAAAGGATGACAAAGCTTGACCTAAGCGATGCTAGCTAAGTGTTAACAAAACAATTAGCACCGTTAAATAAAGTTTTTGGTTAAAGACCAACCTGTTGAATTAAAGGTATCTTTTACTTAGGGATAAGTTTTTAATTTGCTTAGGGGCAGATTTATAAATGGTTAATTTTGTGTTCTATTTAACCTTTTTTGGTGATTAAAGAGTATCAAAATCAATATTTGAAAATGAAATATGCTTTAACCGTCATCAATTTCAGTATAGATTTGAAAGGCAGTTTCCTCAAAGGCAAACCAAGCCAAAAAGTTTTTGATATCGTCTTTTATTTGCAATGCTTTACCTGTGTTACTTTCATAAGTCTCTTTTAAAATTTGGATGTCATCATAATAGCAATCAAAAAAATTGTGGGTGTCTTGGTAGTAAATCAGGGACGTTACCATTCCACTGATACATCCGTATTGCTGTAAATCCTCAAAAAACAATTTGGGATTATCATATCCAAGAGCCTCTTCAGCCACGAATGCTCTAATGGTTTCAGGGTCGTCATCGATAATATCGTTTAGGTATGTTTTGATTTTGGATTTATCCATAGGTCTGCTCCTTCAATAATTTTAAAGTGGTCCCATCGAAAACCTTTAAAAGAGCAAGTAGGAATCTGAAAGAGCATTGCTTGTCCCTATTCAAGGTTTGAGATATATTCCAAAAATTATTGATTGGTAGTACTGAGCTAAATAAACCAAAAGAATTTAAAACGAATTTTAGAGTCAGTAGAAAAACCATTGCTAAGTAAAAGAACTAACCATTGGGCAAAAGCGCACCAACCCCAATCCCATATCACAGACCAAAGGCCCCAAAACTACCAAAACTAATACTACGCAGTGTCTATGGGATTAAAAAAATAAACAACCTGAAATTAAAAAGACCATTCATATGAATGGTCTTTAAATCGTTTATTTTCTAACGACTAGTGAACTCCACCACCGCCAGCATATTTAATTGTATACATTTTAATATCCTTTTTTATTTTCATAAGTAGTTAGACAAATATAACATTAATTTTTGAGATTGTAAATACAAAACAAATGCCAAGTTTAAGAACTTGAAATGTAAAACAAAACCTTATCCCCAGGATATAAAGTTTCATTTTTCAGAAGTTCATGTGTGTCTTTCATATTTTTTGGAAGCATTTCAGTATTTTCGCATTCATCAAGAAACGTCTTCGTATTTCGCTCTATCTTGTAATCTATCTTTATTGCAACATCTGTTCTATTAATCATTTTTAAAGAAAAATTATTAGTAAACCTTTTTACATATGTGTAATGCCAATTGTTGTCATCATTTTTATCGGTATCAAGTTCTTCATAAACAGAATATTTAAGACCTGAAATAGCACTCCCGCCATTTGAGATTTTAACCTCTTCATTATCTTTCCTATGTATCTTATCTGAATATAATATTTCTACTGATTTATCAATAAATATTTTATCATTACTAGGATTTAGAGTATCTTTTATACCTGCATATTTTATATAACCATAATTACCTTTTAGTTGTTTATCAGGCTTTACAGAGTAACCTGATTTGACTGTAAAAGGTATATCCTTGCACATATTTACAATTTCAGCTTCTATTTCACTGTAAACTTCTACTAAATTGTCATTCTTATTTTTGATTTCTACATAAGTATGATTTTTTTCTGTATAAGCAACTATGTCTTTAATTTGTTCTTCTAGATAATCTTTACCTTCATTTTTAACTTTTGGATTATTAGCAATTGACCTTACTCTACTTCTAAATTCTTTATTTTCAGGATTTGACATTGAAATTTGTATGATCAATAATAGAATTCCAATAGAAGTAAAAAATATGATATCTTCTAGTAAAGATGCATTAAAAGACACCCAGTAGTCATCTTTTTTTGATAAAAAGAAAAAAAATTGTATCGCCCAAACTCCTAAAAGAAGGATTACAGAAAAGATTAAAATCCAACCTATGTTATATTTATTCCAAAAAAAAGATAACTTTTGATTCATTTCAAAAAACTGTAAAACTTTGTTTTTCAATAACGTAAAAAAAATAAAAATATCCAATAAAACATATAAATACTCTACGCTATGCTTTAATTATACTTATTTCTATGATGATTTTTTTTTAAGTTAGACTTAATTTCCTAATATTCATAAGGCAACATAACAGTTAAAACACGTCTTGTAATTTCAAGATTGGAAGGATCTTCACTACCATAAAGGTATTTAGTATCATAATAATCAATCTTCCAGATAATGTCCTGTTTATTTTCTTCCAAGGTAAAACGCCCATAATCGTGTTCACTATAAGGATCATTATCTTCATTGAAATTTTCATACTCCCACAGCTTTATGAGGGTATCAAGTTTCTGAAAATTGCTAAGGTTCATAACGCCCTGCGTCATACAATATTTGCCCTTGACCTCTATAGTATTGGATTCAAGCGTTCCAATATGTTTTCTGAACATATCATTTTGCTCGGCCAATAACTTAGTGTTATAGTTCATAACATTTCCTTTCCTGTAAAGAATAAGGGGGCTTTTGCCCCCTTATCGTTTTATGGTCGTGGCTGTCCGTTGACGGCTACTTTCTTCTTTTGTGCTTGTTTGGTTTCAACCACTTCACGAGGCTTGTTCTCAAAAATCACAAGGTCTCCAAGATTGACCTCAAAGCAGTTTTCTTCCTTTTCGGGTTTAATCTCGCCAAACTGTATTGAGGCTTCCTGCCCATAGATTTTGGTCTTAAGGAACAGTTGGAAACGAGGTTCGCCTTTCTTGGCATTAGGAAACTCCTTGATGCGAAGCTTTTCGGGACTTAAGCCCATATAGCCCTTTTCGGGATTATTCCAAATGGCTGATAGCCTCATATTTATGGGATTTCCAAATTGCTCACTCTTCACATAGAGGGAATGCGTAGGCTTGTCGCCTTTGGTTTTGGTGTCCGTGGCTGTTTTGTTCTGTGTTGTCATCGTCTTACTCCTTTGTTTTAAAATTGAGATGATGGGGCTTAAAGAACATCAAGGCAGAAGTTGTTTGTCTAGAACCACACGTTTACGCGGGCAAGTGGCGGGCAAACAACTGCATTGGTGTTAGAGCCTTTTTCAATCATCCAGTGCTTTGATACGGCAAAGGAAAGCGATGGTGTACTGACAGATATAACCAAAAGCCAATACTTTATAACCAAAGGAAAAACGTATCAGAATATTTTGTATTTTAGGATTTCTTAATCCCTTAAGTATCCGTCCGTAGCTCGGTTAGCCAAAAACCCTTATAGAACAATTGTCATCAAAAATTGTTAGGTAGGATATGATACGTATGTTTCAAAGCAAGACCTCTGGTCACGCCAAGAGCTATTTTCGGGATGCTCTTTCCAAAGCGGACTACTATATCGAGGACCAGGAACTTAATGGTAGGTTCAATGGACGCATTGCCAAACAGTTGGATATTGAAGGACAATTTGTCGATAAGGAACGGTTTGAAAAACTCTGCGACAATATCAATCCCACTAATGGTAACTCCCTGACCCAACGAACGGTCAAGGATAGACGTGTTGGATACGATATCAGCTTTCATTGCCCGAAATCCGTGTCCATCTATCACGCTTTGAGCGATAATGATACGGCATTAAATCTATTCAAGGAAAGTGTCAGGGAAACAATGGTTGAAATGGAATCGGCAATGCAGACTCGCATCCGTACACAAAACCAATATGATGACAGGGATACTGGCAAAATGCTTTGGGCTGATTTTATCCACCAAACGGCAAGACCTGTGGACGGACATCCACCAGATCCGCATTTACATTGCCACTGCTTTACGTTCAATGTGACCTATGACGAGGTTGAGAACAAGTTCAAGGCAGGGCAGTTCCACAATATCAAAAGGGATATGCCCTATTATCAGGCACGATTTCAAAAGCGCTTGGCGGACAAGTTTTCTGAAAAGGGTTTTGATATAAGAAAAACCAAGAACGGTTTTGAGCTTTCCGTTATCCCTCAAAAAGCCATTGACCATTTTTCCAAACGCACCAATAGGATTGGTCAGGTCGCCAAGGAAAAGGGAATTACCAATCCCAAGGAACTGGACGAGCTTGGGGCAAGGACTCGGGCTAAAAAGCAAAAAAATAGAACAATGCCAGAATTGCAAGCATCGTGGCGCAATCAATTACTGGATAATGGTATTAATGAACAAGTAAACAGCGAGACAAAAACGACCAATAAAAACCTAACCGCCAAAAAAACCATAGAATACGCTATTGACCATTCCTTTAGTCGGGCAAGTGTCAAGCGAGAACGGCAAATTTTGGCAGAGGGTTACACCTATGCGATTGACAACAAGGACGTGTCCTTGGATGCCATAGATAATGCCTTGGATAAAGATGATAGGGTTTTTCAGATTGAGGTTGGAAGCCAAACGCTTTGCACCACGGCTTTGGTCTTAAAGGAAGAATGGACTATGGTTCAACTTGCCCGAGAGGGAATGGGCAAGTTCAGACCTTTTCAACCGTCATTTCATCCCGATAAGCAATTTAAAAAATTAGGCAAGGAACAACAGACGGCACTTAAACATATCCTGACTTCCCAAGACCAGCTCACGATGATAAAAGGCGGTGCAGGGACTGGTAAAACAACCTTGATTTCTCAAGCCGTAAAGAATATTGAAAAATCGGGCAAAGAAGTATTTCTTTTTGCACCGACCTCCAACGCTACACACGATGTATTGAAAAGCGAGGGTTTTGAAAATGCCCAGACCGTGGCACGATTTCTCATTGATAAGGATTTACAGGATCAGACCAAAGGACAAGTCCTTTGGATTGACGAGGCAGGAATGCTTGGCACTAAGGATATGGCGGATATTTTGAACATTGCCAACAAGAACAAATCTCGGGTCATTCTCTCTGGTGACCCAAGGCAACATTCAGCCGTTGACCGAGGGGATGCAATGCGGATTTTAAAAACCGTTGGATACGTCCCACAGGCTTCCTTGGAAACCATCTATCGGCAAAGGGAAGAAAACTATAAATCTGCGGTTTTTGATATTAGTAAGGGCAATATTGTGAGTGGTTTTAAAAAACTGGATACGATGGGCAGTATAAAGGAAAGTGACTATGTTGATATTTCAAAGACTTTGGCAGATGATTATTTAAAGACCATCAATGAAAAGAAATCTGCACTGGTCATTTCTCCAACTCGGGAACAGGCAAGGAAAATCAACCAAGATATCCGACGAGGCTTGAAACAGAAAAAATTAATTGCCCAGAGAGAACGTATGGTCACGATATTGGACAACAAATATTTGACATTGGCTGAAAAACAGGATGTCAGGAACTACAACAAAGGGGATATCATCCAAGTCAATCAGCATATGAAAGGTATTAAAAAAGGTGAAAAATTAACCGTAAAGAAAACCAAGAACGGTCAGGTTATTATAATGAATGTTCAGGGCGTACATCATATCCTGCCCACACTAAAGGCAAAGGATTATGATGTGTGTCTTCCTCGACAAATAGCTTTGAGCAAGGGTGATGAAATCCGAATTAATAAGCCACGTTATGACGAGAAAGGAAAACGATTGAATAACGGAACAGTCCTAAAAATCAAAAAACTTAGCAAAAAATACGGCATCACTGCTGTTAAAATATCCAAGAACAGGGTAAGTGAATTTCAACTGTCAGAGGATTTTGGTAATTTTGATTATGCTTATTGTTCCACCTCTTATGGAGCGCAGGGCAAAACAGTTGACCATGTCTTTATCAATCAACCAAGTGCGACCTTTCCCGCCAGTAACCAAAAACAGTTCTATGTATCGACTTCTAGGGCAAGAGAGAATGTGACTATTTACACAGATGACAAAGACGGTCTATTGACACAAATCCAAAAATCAGGTGACAGACAGGGTGCAACAGAACTAGTCAAGGACAAGGATTTTATGCCAAGAACCGTTGATATTGATGTGCCCAAAACAAAGAACAAATCTAAAAATATAGACAAGGATTATGAGCCAGACCTATAAATTCAAAAGCTTGGAAATTGCCAAGAACGGCAAAGAAAAAAAAGAAACGACAAAAGACCCAAACAAACTTAATGTTTATGAGGTTGGGGAAACCAAGACCATTGATTTTGAACTCCTTGATGGAACGCGGCAGAATTTTAGCTATGCCCATTATATAACTTCTTGGATAGGCAAGGATGGGGATGAGAGGGTTATCAAGATTTTTTTTGCTACGCATTTAGTCACTATTAAAGGTTATTGTCTCGATCCTGTTTATGAAGCAGTAGCATCACTTAAACTTAAGAAACTTAAAGCTAACAATGTGCGTTATATAAAGAGTATCGAGGAAGGAAAGACTTATATTATTATGATTGAAATAAGGTGGAAAAATAATCAGTTAGACAAATCTTGATTTTTAGAAATCGAATTAAGTCTAAAATCTAGGTCATATCCAAGAATATTAAAGGCTTTTTCAAATTCAACAATAGTTGACGGATGTTTTACATCGAGAAGTCCGTTTTTTTCGAGTAACTTAAATTGTTGGATGTTTTCAAAATCAGTTAACAGATTATATATTTCAATTTTTAAACTAACATTATTAGTTAGTTTAAGGACACCATCTGCACCTGTTTCTTTAGCACTTTTAATATCTTTAAAAGAATCTGGAATTTTTTTATCATTTTGAATGAGTGTGTTTAATTTATTATATAGATGTTCCCATAATTTTATAAACGCCTTATCATACGTATTACCTTTTCCTGTTATATTATCAAAGCTTGGCAAGCTTATTTTGTATAATCCATCCATTCGAGTAATTTGTATTGTATAGTACATTTAAAATCCTTATTTTTAAGAAAACTCTATGATATGAAAAACTTAACACCGCTTGTACACAATAGTTTAAAACATGAAATGGACATAAAGTCAATAAACGATAGCGACACTGAATGCTTAAAAGAGATAAAAGAAGTTTTGAAAAAATATAATTCTCTTGATAGATTTGGAATAACATTATTGCACAAACATTTTGAGCTTGATAAGGATGAAATTCTTATAGAAGCTGTAGATGAAGAAAATAGAATCCAAATTATAAAGCCCTTTAAGATTGAGGAAGTAGAAAAAATGGAAGGCGAAGTTATTGAAACTTCGTGGGCATTAATTGATGAAAAAGAAGCTATTTTGGCTTGTAGAAGAAAATGTGTTAAAACTGGAGAAGGTCATTACAATTCTCACGTTTTTGGCTCTTGAAGTAAATTGTTGATTATTAGTTTTCTTATAATCAAATAGCTTAAATCACATTGAGTTGATTTAAAAATATTATCTTCAATTAAACACTTTCAAACATTAATCTTAAAGATAATTTCTCTCAAATGCTCTAAGCTAGCCCCATCCCCATATTTGGGTCTTTTAAATTTGTGCCCCATTAATTGACATTGAATTCTATCGGGAATCTCTAAAGCTGTCAGTCTATCCTGAAAACTATGCCTCAAAGAATACAGACTATGTTTGAGTGTTGGTCTTAAATTATTTTTAGAAAGCCATTTATTGATTGTAGAAGTTAATTTATCTGATTTACTTAGATATTTGCAAAACCCTTGTGGATGCTCCTTAAATGCTTTTAGTGCTAATCCAACCAAGGGTAGTTTTCGTTCACTCTCTTTGGTCTTTAATGAATACCCCAATCTTGGTCTTATATGGATATAGGGTATTTCTTCATCCAAGAAAATATCATCCTCTGTAAGATTAACTATTTCAATAGGTCTAGC
This sequence comes from Winogradskyella sp. SYSU M77433, assembly GCF_029911945.1. Classification (NCBI taxonomy): domain Bacteria; kingdom Pseudomonadati; phylum Bacteroidota; class Flavobacteriia; order Flavobacteriales; family Flavobacteriaceae; genus Winogradskyella; species Winogradskyella sp. SYSU M77433. The sequence goes on from NZ_JARYTG010000001.1 coordinate 271,676, forward strand.
TCCTGTATTGGCACAAACAAACAGGATATTTTGCGCCTCCTTATCCAGCCCTTTTAGTGTTTTAGGGTTTAAAATTTTATTCCTAATAAATTTAGTTGGGTAGGATTTTCGGGTTTGCCTATCCGTTTCCTTAATATGGATTTTCTTGAATATTTTATCGACATCTAAATTTATTTGTTCGTGCGTAGCAACGATTTCCAAAACACCTTTTAAGTGCGTAAAGTCCTTATTTACCGTGTCAGCCTTTATACCATCAGTTTTCATTCGTTTTAACCACCAATCCCTGAATTTTACTAGGTCGAGATTGGTTATTTCATCTATTGGTTTGTCATTTACTTGCTGGATAAAGTTATTTACCGCTTTGATTCGTGGATTCTTCCACTTACGCTGTTGGTCAGGGTTTTTGTTCATCAATGTTGGTTTTGAATATTTCCAAAACCTCTCTAGGGCTTGTGACAATAAAACATTGCTTTGGGTATGTGTTTCCTTGCCCAATAGAGCTTTTACGATAATTTCATTATCTATATGTTTCTTGATTGCGAATATGCGCTCCAACAGCTCTATTAAATTAAGCTCACTGATTTCCTCAACTGGACGATATCCAAAGCCTAGTTGCTTTGATGTTTCCATCAATTGCTTAAATTTTACAGGGCAATGTTTTTCTTTCTTCTTTGAAAGTGTTTTCCAATAGTTTTCAATATTATCGTTTTCAGCAACCACTTTTCTAAAAGCGGTTCTTTTGCATTGGGTTCTCAGAGCTACCCTTACTCGCCCTCTATCATCATACATAGAAAAACATTTAGGGACTCGACGGTCATAAAAATACCATCCGTTGCGATTGAGTAAATATCTCATTTTGGTTTCCGTTCTGGTTACCACTTTGGTTGACAGAATCACAAGGTTTTGACCCTTATGAAACCTGATGAGATAATAATTTGATTTATTCCAATGGCTTACTGACATAAAAACTTATGTAAATGGAGGAGAGGATGGGATTCGTAAGGAATTTTACTCTCGGCTTAAGCCCTTGATGTGTAAAGAATAAATCTTTTATTAAAAACTCATCAGGTCATTTTTGGTTGACAACGTGGTTACCGTTTTTGACTGCCAAACACTAAAAGCTATTATGACCTATCATTGATCATTTGTAAAGCTATTTTTTTATAGTTTTGCTTTTCCTTTTGTTGCTCAATCTCTTTTAAAATTCTGACGAATATCGACAAGTATGCATCACCATATAACTTGACCACTTCTGCCATTATGAGACTGGCTTCTTGCATTAACTCGATGTTTATATCCTCTTGACGCAATGTTTTTCTTTTTGGAATGACACTCATTTAAATCCCCTCTCTTTTTGAAAAAGGGTGTTTGCAATTCTACAAACACCCTTTATTTAACTATGACTTATAATTTTGAGGATTAACCAAATACGCTTTCAAATCATCAATTCTATAGGCCTTACGTTTACCGTGTAGAGTGAGATTATGAAGTAAGGGAAACCGTCCTGCTTTTCGCTCTCTGTACTGTGTTGCTTTATCAAGTGTTGTCATTATCTCCATAGTCCTAATGGATATAAAGGCGTTCATATTCTCCATTAATGCAGCTACGACTTTTGGTTCTTCATCGGGGTCAATAAGAACGACAGAATTGTTTTCGATTGTTTTAACCATTTGTTTTCCTCTTTTTGGTTTCAGTTCTTGAATGTTTTAGAAGGAAAGTTCAAAATAGTGTACTGACTTAAGGTTTTTATGCTTAACACCTTAATGTGTTTTTTATCACGTATAATCTATAATCTTATGGAAATTTGAAAAATATGCACGTATAAGCTCACTGTCTTTTGGCTTATGAAAAAACAGTCTTAGGACATTAACTGAAATAGAAAGGAATATAAAATGCATATTAAGTTTAATTATCCTCATAAAATCAGAAGTGATTTTCTCCATGATGTTGTAAAGCAGTTGATAAGGCAACGCTATCGTCTTGGAATTACCCAAGACGAACTAAATCATACACTTGGCGTTGCGGACAGACTGGTCAGCCACTGGGAATGTGGCGTAAGAAGTCCGACTGCTTTTCATCTTTATTGTTGGGCAGATGCATTGCAAAGCAAGTTAATGATTATTCCCAAAGGCATCGATGCTGATGGATTAATTAACCTTCTTGAAGAACAATCGGCAAATGACAATTCACAAAGATGTGAAAGGTCTGTCAATGATAACAAGCCTTTTATACCTGAAAATAGGTTAAGGGTTTGTAATTAATCTTTCCTAAATAGGTAAAAGGGAAGCGGACACACAAAAGTCCGAGCTTCCCTTTTTTTTAATTATTCATCGATGAATTTAGTACTACAACCAAAATGTTGTAAAACCTGGTCTTTTGCCATTAGTATTCAACTCTAAGGGCTTGTTGATTGACCGCTAGTTTAATCTTTCCCTAACCTATTTCACATGAAGAAGTTAATCATACAAGAAAATCATTAAAAACACCGATTAAATAGTTTATAATATAAATATGCTCTGAGTTTATTTCAGATACTTCTATGCAAAATAATACTGATATTCTCTGATTTTACCTACAATAGACGGAAATGGCATTGGTTTGGATTCAAGCTTTATGTGTATATCTTTTAAATCCAATATAACTTGATTGATATAATATAAATCATGCTTATCGCTGTTGAGAGATTGCCTAATTTTCTCTAACTCATTTATGAGTTGTTGACATACCTCTTGTGAGTTATTCTGAGCAATAGCATTAATTGATTCTACAATAAACCTAATGGGATTGCTGTAATCATCAAAATTAAATTCATTGTTGTCATAATAAGTATTTATTAACTCTATTATGTCAGGAATTGATTTTGGGTTGGTGTGTTTAGGAAAATCTTCTGTTCGTAAACTGTTTTTTGTTCTTCTTGTGTAAACTTTTTGCCCTTTAATCCAATTGTTAAAATATGAAAAGGCTCTTTCGTAATTAGACTTGATAAGATATTTAATACCAATTAATTCTTTTAAAGACTCTTCATTGGATTGATAGTAGTAAAGTATTCTATCTTTGACAAAATCGCTTTCATCGTTTTCAATTAAAATATCAAAAACAGGCCAAACGATATCATCCGTAATTTCTTCTTGCATAGATTTATCAGCGATATCTTTGAGCAAGGAAACCGAAAGGTTTATTTGACAATACTTCTTAAGGATTTCTTTTCTAAAATAGTTGTTCTGATTATTTTCCAGTAGATATTCTTCTATCTTAGGATATGTGTCCTTCAATTGGTTATCGAAGGCATACACAAAATGGTTTTTTCTTATTTGTTCATCACTAATTCCGTTTCGTATATTTTGAATAATTCTATTATCAATTATTGACTTATCAAGTAATTTACATATATAACCAATACCAAAATGTTGTTCATTAAAATTCATCCTTCCGTCAACCTCTAGAAGTTCTAAAAGAATCTCATCTGGGTATTTTAAGTTTAACAAGTTTCTGAAATACCATATAAGACCGCATTCTTCCCTATCCAACAAACATTCCGATTTCTCATTAATAGACTTAATTTTTTCTTGGCACCAATCATTGATAAAATCAAACTGTGATTTGGTAATTCTCACACCGCGCTTATTCATATTACTTAAGTTATTCTTTCGCTTAGAATGAATATTATCCTTGATTTTTTTAATAAGATATAAATCAGTATCAATCAATTTAAATACATCTTCACAGGTAATATGTTTAAAATCAGAAAGCCTCAAGGTGTCATGCACTACATTGATGGCAGATTGAGGAATTGACCTTTGTAGTTCAAGACTCTTCCAATGCAATTGTTCAAATGCATGAAGCACATCCCAATTTGTTTTATTCGATTCAAGTTTATCAAAAAGAAGTTTAATGACATCTTTCATCTTGTCCTTGTGAAATAATAAATCGAAGCTCAGACCTTCCTTGAGTTTATGGAATTTTTGCCATTCGGCCCTCTCGGATTTCTCTAATATTTCACCATTAAAATCATAGTTTGTTTCTTTCAAAATAAGTTTTTGAAAATCGAGACTCAATTCTAAGTTTTCCCAGCTTAGATTGTTCCTAAAGTAGGATATAGTTTTATTATTAACCTTATCTTTCTTGTATTCTTCTAACAAAAACTTAATACTATCTTCATCGGCTATATATGACATAAACCGTATACCTATCCTATCTCTTAAATCATAAAACCTTAAAAAACCTTGGTATTGAGTATTAGTGATTTTAAAAAATTCGCAGAATTTTTCTTCAAATTCAAAGAGATATTGCCTTTTATCAATTCCTAAATAAATAAAGTTTACGACCTTGTCAAACACCTTTTTGTCCTCAAAGTACATTTCCGATAGTCTTTTGACCGTATCTTTTATTTCGCTTTCGTTAAGATGATAACTGTCTCTTCTTATTAGTAAAAAATCTAGAGCAAATAAGAAATCGTCAATGGCTTTAAACTGTAACAGAACATTCTTTAGGTTCTGTCTTTCAGTTGAGGCTACGTTTCTTTCGCCATCAAACTTTCTTGTCTTTTGTCCTGATATGATGGCAGCGACATTCTTAATATATTTTCTGTGATTATTAGAGTCAATAGATTTTTCGTTAGTTAATAGGTCTTTTTGAAAACATTCCAGTATGGCTGTGAAAGTTCTGTGATAATCATTTTCTACAATATTAGATAGCAGCTTTTCAAAAAATGTTTCGTCAAGATGATATTCAAGACGTTTTACAAACCCAATCAAATCTGCTTTTGCATCTAAATCAAAGTCATCATTTCTATCATCCAGATACTTTAGGACAAGTTCTTTTATCTCATTTTCTCTTTCTTTCAAGTTCATGTAAGACAGTAAATGGAAGGCAGATATTCTTGTTCTTCTATGATTTGTAATATCATTAATTTCAGTTATTAAAAAATCAATGTCTTTTTTAGTGTTCGCGAACTTGGCTACTTTTCTTGTCTCATTATCGTAAGACCTTATCCATAACGTGTTCTCTTTACACCTCTTAATAAAGTAATCTTGAAAAACCTCTGACCTTATTTCTTCGGAAACTCGGTCAGAATCTGACTTAAATAAAACTTCAGGGTCGTTCTTTTTTAACCATTGAATTAATTTAACATATACATCTTCGCTTGAATCCAAATCATTGATGAGATAGGATATTGAATTTAGCCAAGATGGATGTGTTTTATTATTTGCAGAATTAAGACTTATAAAACTTATAATTTCTTCAAACGGAAGTTTCATCAAAGCCTTGGCGACAAAAAACTCTTGAAGGTTTTTATGCTCAAATTGCCACCTGTCAGCATTATATATTTTTTCAACAAAACAGGAATTAATCAGTTCAGCCTTATGATTTGGAATGAGAATTGTTAATTCTGAATCTTCAATTATTCTTGATTGCATAGCCTCTATCGATAATGCAATTTTTTTACAACCAGAAATTATTATTGATTTGTCAAATACTTCTTTGTTCCTAAATTTTTTAACCCTATCCTCTTCCAATCTTTTGTCAACGTACTTTTCAACTAGATCTGTCTTGTTTTTTGGCAGGCTCGATTTTACCGAATAATACTCCCCAAAAAGGTTTAGATAAAAAGGATTTTCTAAAAACTCTCTTTGGTCTTCATTGACATATAAACTTGAAATTACGTTACGTGGTAATTTGAATTCTGACCGTAGATAATCTATGGCACTTCGGTAACTGATGCTATGCAGAAAAAAACATTCAAATTTTGGAATTCCTTTTACGATGTTTTCATAGACATTCGTTCTACAACTGATAACAAAATAAATATGCTGTAAGTCATCTCTATTTTTATCTAAAAAATTCTGAAGCTTGGATTTGAACTCATTGATATATGATATTTCGTCAAGACCATCTAGAACAATCAATAGCTCAGGTATCTTATCCCAGTCCTTAGGAAGAAAATCACTTATTTTACTATCAACAGTAAAACTGTTTATAACTCTGTAAAAAGGGATAATGTTTGTTTCTTCTCTATTTTCCCAAAAATATAGTGCCAATTCAGTCAATTCTACAGACTTACCCAAACCTGGATTTCCCAATAGTGCCAATCCATCATTTTCCGAGTTAGAAATGTTATCTTTAACTATCGAGATTAAATTACCTAAGCCTTCTTCATTGTGATAAAGTTGTCTATGAGATTTTTTGGTTTCTCTTTCCTTAATTATAGTTCGCGGAATATAATTTGAGCACTTTTTTGTATCAGAAATGTATTTTACTTTATCTTCTTCTTTTATTACAATCTTTCTAAATTTTCCCCTCGAAAGAATGATGCTTTTAAACTTATCAATTTCCTCTTGGTCATTTATTTTAAAACTAAGCTCTTGATTATAAATTTCCTTGTAGATGTCTTTATTCAAAGCGAACAAGCTTTCAACACCATTAGATTTCTCTAATAGTCTTATGTTGAAAGGAAAAATTCTATTTAATGTTGGCTCTGATTTTTCTGCATTTTTACTGTTTTTGAAATTCGACTTAGGACTTACAAATAGTGCCATATCTTTTTTATTCAAATTGTAATTTGTTACTAAATCATGTGCTTTTGTATATATGCTGGCAAAATTTACATCGGTAGAGTAGTCTTTACACTCTATATAAAATATGCGCTCTTTATAATCTTTACCAATAACCATTTGAACATCAAAACCATCTTGTGTTCCATTAAATTGAATACGTTCTTTATGTACTGTATAACCAAGCTTTTTAAATAGGAAAGAGAAGAACTCTTTTGTTAGTATTTCAAATTTTTTACCATCGTTTTTCATCATTTAAGTTTAATTAATTTTATAGATATTTCCTAAATATTTGCAGCAGAAACCTTCAACTTTTAATTATTGAAGCCTTGAGAGGTTATTTTTAATTTTTTTGATTTATTAGAACTAAATTTGTGAAATACCAAAACCACTTTTTTGAGCAAAAAAACCTCAAATATCGGACCTAGAGATTATAAGATTTCAGAAATAAAAAGGCTATTTGTTGAGTCGCACAACCAATGTGCTGAACCAAATTGCAGTAATTTCTTGATTGCAGAAGATAACATTACTGTCATTGGAAAAATATGTCATATAGAAGCCGCAAACAAAAATGGACCTCGGTTTAATGAAAAAATGACCAATGACCAAAGACGGTCTTATGATAATTTAATTTTGCTTTGTGATAAACACCATCAGGTTATTGATAATCCATTAAATGAAAGTAAGTTCAAAAAAGAAAGGTTACTTCAATGGAAATATAACCATATCAAAAAAAATAGAGGACAGAATCTAGAGGTATCAATTGATAGCATCCAAGAATTTATTAATGAAACCAAAGCATTTTACTCAAAAATAGAGAGTTTGGATGGGCCTTATAAACCACAGTTGACACAAGGCTATGTTGAAAGGAATATAGAACAAGAGCTTATAGCTACTCTAAAAAAAGAAAAAGTTCTGCTCTTAACCGGAATATCATTTTGTGGTAAATCGCAAACTGCATTCAGGATTGCTTTAGATTTTTATAACCAAGATTATTTATATAAACGCGTTTTGAACACGCGTGATGCGTCCTCATTTCTTGAGTCTGAAGGCAAAAGACGTATCTGTATCTTAGAAGACCCTTTTGGCCACACCTTTGGTGATGAAAAACTCTCTGAGCTGAAATTAGTAAAAGATTTGCTTGAGACTTTACCCGAAGAAAATCTTCTAATAGTGACTTCAAAAAAGGAAATCGTTCTTTCTATTTTCAATCAAACCAATTTGAGCGACTCTTCTTTAAATGGATACCAATGGCTTGATTTAACAGTGGAGGACCAGAAGTTTTTATTAGACATCTGGGAGCAGCTAATAGTTGATTCAGATATTTTACCTGAAAATGAAAGCGCTATAAGGCAACTGATTATTGAGGGAAATGAAATTCAACCAGGACAATTGTATTACCTCTCTAAGCAAAAACAGTTGTCATCAAAAAAATTCCTCAAAGTGGATTTGTATAAAATGGCTCAAGTTGATATTGATGATACTTGTAACCATTTACTGGCAAAAAATGACCTCGCTTGGAAGATACTCGCATTACTTGGATTGGGCGCAAATACCAAATACGGATTATCTATCAATGACTTTGATTACATTTTCAATAATCAAAAACAAAAACTTTCTTTAGAGAAAAAAAGTGAAGATCTAGAGACATATTCTTTTTATCAAACGAAAGAGTTTTTGCTACCAGAATATGACCCTTCTGGCGACGACATTTCAGATATAGAATTAGCATTAGATACTTTGGAACAAAGTGGCGTTATAGATTTTATGGATGACCAATATGTTTTCACACATCCTCATTATCAAGAAATCGGCAAGAAGTTACTTACCCATTTGTCCCGTGGAAAAAAAAGAAGATTAATATCTGAAATTAGCAATCTTTTAACTTGTTTAAATGAAGAATCAGCTTTCATTTGTGCAAACAATATTGATGCTGTTTTCAAAAATTTTACCGAGCAACAAAGCACAATCATTGAAATTGTTAATGAAGTTCATGTTAATAGTATTTATCCAAAAGTCTCAGATAGTTGCGCACAGTTTTTAATGAGCATTTATGATAATACATTAATGGAACACATGAGGCCTTCACTAGTTTTTAAACTTCAAAGTACATCTGAAGAATATAAAATCACGTTTCATAATGATAAACCTTATCGCTTCAGTTATGGCGACTTTTTTAATGATTTAGAATTTATTTCTAAGGATGCTTATCAAAGCATATTATCAAAACTGAGAGCAAATAGTAATTTATCAATTAGTGATATATGGAGTGGCCTATTGACTACCCAAAATTATGGTATGGTTCCAAATATTAACTTTTTGGAATATGCTTTTAAGAGTAGTGAAGTGTTTATAAGAAACATTACTGCCTATCTCTACTTCTTAAATTTTAATTCTGACGCTTATTCCCAACTCAAAGATAAAATTCTAACAGATGAGCATCCTAGTGTACTCTTTTTTGCCTTAAAAGGATTTTTTCAAGGTTTACACAATAACAGCAAGGCTATAAACAAAGATCTAAGTGAACGATTTGAGTATTTTTTTAAAACCAATAAAATATTTTGTATTCGGGCTAGTAATTTGATGACCAATTTCAATACAGATTATGCTAGCGATAGTATTAGCTGGAGAGACATTCCTAAAAATGTGCATAAATGGCATTGGAGAATTTGGGCCAGACTTTTTGTTCAGTTTTTAAAAACGTTTCCTAAAGATGTTGAATATTTTCATTACGCACGTTTTTCTGGGACTATGAATAAAGCTAAGGATATGATATATCCAAATCAAGGGCAACAGATAACTAAACAAATGTTACAAAGGCTCAAAGAGATTTCCAAATTGAGAATACTTAATCACTTTGAAATGCATTTGATTGAGTTTTTTATAGTCTCAACCAAAGAGGAACCCTCTCTAAGAAATGGATTATTTAAAAAGTTTTTTGACCAAAACTTACCGACCTATTTTGTAGGTTACAATATGGTGTGGACTTTTGGAGTATGGGAAAATTTAACAAAAGAGGAAAAAGGTATAGTTTGTAGTGCTTTATCTGATAGTAGGTCTGATAAATTATGGCTTCAAGCTATGGTTTTGAATAACCAAATAGTCCCACCAAAAGAAATTATAGAAACTATTTTTGGAAATCAAAAGACAATTAACCAAAACCCAAAAATCTTTTTGGAAGAGATTGACCAAGAACTTATAGATAAAATCATTACAGTTTATTTGGGAAAAGACAGCGCTTTTGAAGAACTTGGTGTTTCGGGTTCTAGTAATTGGGTAAGGAATATTTTGTACTTCATAGTTCAAGAAAACTTACCTTATAGGTACTACGACTGTGTCAAATTATTTTTATTACATTTTATCAACGGTATACCAAGTGACGAAGTAGACTTTTTCGTAAAATTGTGGAAGGAGGCTTATAACAATTGTTCTAATAAGGATAAGCTTCTTGATACAGTTATAAATTCTGTAGGTAGGTCATCGTTCTGCATGCATGAAACCACCAAAATTTTCCAAGTGATTATTGACTACCACTTAGACTATAATGAAGGTAATTTTTTAGCAACGAAGCTTGCAAGTAACTACCAATACTTATGCTATTCGAATTCAGACGGAGATATTTTTAAACTTTTAGAGCACAAAAACTTCTTAAACGAATTTTTTGACTTGGAGATGCAAAATCAAATTCAAGCCTTTCATTTATTTGAAAAAATTATTGAGAATAATTTAAGCTCTGATGAAAAAGAAATTACATTTTCCAAAATTACGGAAATAAGTAACTCAGAAGGTTTAAAATTACAATGGTTTCAGCAATTAACACGAAAGCTAAGAGAGGGTGACATACTTGAAACCGAAAAACTTAATGAAATCGAACAGATATTAGAAAGCTTGAAGGAGGATCAATGGAATTTCTTTTATCCAAAAACAGAAGATAAAAAGCTTCACGGATTTAAATATCATTATGGTGTACTCTCTGTGAAAATATAACAAACCACCAATTTTCTTGAAGATATTTTACAAGTTTAATGAGACTGACGCCCACTAGTGGTTTAAGCTTATTTAATAGATAACTTAAAGGTGTTTTATATAAATTTGTTGTACCTATGTTGTACCTGAATAAAAAAAGCCTTTGCAAGAAAACTCGCAAAGGCTAGTACTGAAGGCGGGACTTGAACCTATACGGCTATAATCCATAATGTCATCGGATTTTAATAAGTTCAATAGCTTTTACCTCTTCTGTTTGGTACATGCATTGTAAAGCAAGCTAATTATTATTTGCAAGGTTATAGATATCGAAGGACTGATTAACATTTTTGAAGAATAACTTGTAAATTTTAATTCACATGAATGCGAAAGGTTTATCAATAATAAACCTTATATGATCGAGAATAGGATTAGGGTTTATAATTAAACCTACATAAAAAGAAAAAGAGAAGCTGACAAACAAAGCCTAGGCTTCCCTTTTCTATTTAGTATTTTCTTAAATTTTATATACGAACCTTTTCCTTTAACTATAAAAATATATACTTATTGACTAATGCTCATGTGTATATTTTATGTAAAAAAAATAAATGATATGCTGGTCAAATTGGGTTCTAAGAAAATATTATTTTTAATGGCAATTGGTTCTTTAAATAAATAGATATCGACAAAAATGGAAGGTCTTAAACTTAAAATACTATTCAAAAACGCTCAAGCCTACTTGACGGAAGACAAGGCGATCAATATTGAAAACCAGACACTAAAGCAACAAGTGACTAACTTTCAGTCAGATGCTTATTGGATCATTAGGGTATTGAAGCATTTCAAGCAGGAACGTCGGTTTTTTTGTGAGGTGATTTCATACAATTATGGAAAATCAGAGTTTGATAGTTCCCAAGAAAAATTAACCAAAAAACTAAACCAGTTGCAAAGCGTTTCTTTCAAAAATATAGACACCCTTGGACTTCTTAGCACCCTTTTAAGTAAAGGAAAATATTCAAACCGAAGAAATATTAGACGACAAGCCGTCCAGAAAACCCAAGATTTCCACTCGATAAAAGAAGATGTCAAAATAAGCACTCTAAATTATCAGATCAATAGGTCTTTTTATTTTCCTATAAAAGACCTTGCTTTTAAAAACGGATTTGTATCATTTGAACAAAAGTTTCAAGAGTACCAAGACAGTATTAAGTTCATTGTTGAAAATGATGCTATTTTGGAGCAGTACGATGCCGTAAAAAACTATTTTGAAAACGTTCTAAACACCAAGAAAGTAAGAGTCACTGTAAAAGTAGATATTGAGAACCATCAAGTGGTTTCCTCGTTTGCTCAATCCGAAGAAATTGAAAGAATTGATGAGGAACTTATTGAAGAAGTAAAACTGAGATTTGTAAAATCAACTATTAAAAATAGTTCGAGAGCGGAACAAGAAAACAACCTCTTCACAACAGAAGAATACTTCGAAACGTTTTCAAATGGTGACCTAGAACTAAAGGCTTTATATGAAGATCATGAAGAGCTGATCGAAGACTTACTCAAGATATCCAACACGAAGCATTATGATCATTTGAGGTATCTCTCAAGTAAACATACACATGAACTGATGAAGTTAAGGTTTATTAACAAACCTTTCTCATTCGTTTTCCTGATAGAAGGTGATAATAGATATCATTTCATATGGGAAACATTGAATACAAAAGAGGCTACTTATGTTTGGAGTACAGAAAAGAGTGTCGGGGTTATACAAGATTACTTGGGTAAGATAAATGAGATAATCAAAACTGTAAGAGCAGATGGTAAGTTGAAGTATATTAGCAAGACCGAGGACGGATTCAGAAGGGTTTTCCACAACTATAATAAATCAATTGATGGATTTTCGGAGTGGAAAGAAGATCTGAAAAAAGTATTGACGTAAAAATTATAATTGAAAGATTACAATATTTCGGATTTAAACCTTAAAGATAATTATCATGTGATTCAATACCTCACAATCTAATATAGATATTATATAAAATTTTTCTGGTGGGAATTCGGTTAAAGTATATGCTTTATTATAAAACCACGGATTATATTTGTGTAGGTTTTAAGTAAAGTTTGATAATGACTAGAAAAGAGAGACATAAGTTGGAGGTCGAAATTATTAAGTTTCAAATGTTCCTTGAGGAAATCGGCAAACCACTACCTAGTAATAAGTTGGTATACGACCACACATTTATTTTCTTTAGGAAGATATTGGGCTATCATGTTGCTCCCATACACTTAAATATCAACCTCAATATATATATTTCACTATTACCCTTATGGCAGGAATATGTCCTGAACGAACTTGAGACCTTTGATGATGAGTCCTTTAGAAGGATCAATGAGAACTATCACGACAATGTCCATATATCTCTCGAAGATTTAAGAGATTACATAAAGTGCTTAACTAGCCCTTTAGTTAAGTAAATTACTTACTAAGTATTTTTAAAAATTTATACATCTTTATGGTATATAGATTTGAGACTTTAAAAAATGCTTAGGGTTTTCATTTGCTATCTTAAAAAACAAATCTTCACCTATATAACTACGTAAGTTCTGATACAATGCTTTTTCTGAATTCTTTTGAGCTACTACATAATAATCAGTACCAAAAAGAATTTTATTACTGACTTTTTCATCTTCAAGCAAAAATTTTAACAGAGGAAAAAGTTCCTGATTAAAAATAATAAAACTTATATCAGCATATACACCTTCATAAAGTATCATTAGATCGTAAATAATAGACAACCAACTGGCATTCCACCATATGGTTCTTGAACTACCGTGATTAAGTGTAGTCTTTATTTTTCTATTTAAGTATTCGTTTTTTGAAAGATGAGATATATTGTTATTATAGTTGTTCCAATTATCCTCAGAATATCTGTTCCATTCTTTAGTACCACCAAAATGTGCTAAACAAATTTTTAGCTTGCTCAGATCAGTTTCTTTTCCTAAGTACTCCGATAGTAAGTCCTTATTTAGTAAGCAATGATAATTAAGAGGGTGCGTAAAATTAGTTGTGAAATCAAAATTCTTCTTCTGTGGCAAAGGGATAAACACGGGATCTTCTCCTCTTTTTTTAGTATATTTTAATATTGGATGAGTATCCCATTCTTTTTCTTTTCTACCTCGGTAAAAAACTGTGCCTTCTATACAATGAGTTATGATAGGTATATTGAATTCTTGAGCAAATTTATAGGTCTCTATTAGATTTTTATCAAAGGGATAATAACCTAATGCTGGATACATTTTTATCCCATAAAAAACTCTTTTCGATAGGTTTCTCGTTACATAATTTTCATAACAATTAATCCCCTTCAAATCACATGTTTCCTTAATTCTTCTCGGATCTAAAAAAATAAATGGTAATAAGCTGTTTTTGTTGTTTTTAGCTACTTTAATTAGTTCATCTATTTGATTTTGATAATTTGCTATAGGTTTTCCCGCACCCATATAATCCATGTCCATTGGAAGAACTACAAATTTTGTGTTTTTGTCATAAGTTTTTTCAAGAAGGTCAAAAACTTTTGATTGACCTTGCTTGCTGTAGGATGCATAACGCCCCAAATTAACAAAGCGTCTATAAGCAGCCTTACTTTGAGGTCCGAAAAAATTACTTATTGCTAAAAAATTAGAGACAATTTTAAAAGCCCATTTTAGAACAAAGAAAAGAATACTGAATACCCAGTACCCAATTACAGTAAATTTTAGAACATCGACAACAAAATATTTAACCTTATTCCATCGCTGTTTCCATTTCCGATATTTTGAACTTCTATCAGTTAAGTTAAGATAATACCATTTGACCAATTTCATGGTCACAATCTGGTAGGCTAAAGGAACGAGTTTCTTACCAAATAAATTTGGTACATGATCAATTGTAAACGTATGCGTATGACAATTATATACCGTTCTATCCTTTTGCATATTTTTTAAAGAACTACTGCTTTAACTACATCTATTATAGTATTAACAACTTTATTCTTAAAATGCCCTAAACTTATTTTATGAACTCCAGCACTATGAAGCGCCTGCATTAACATTAAATCTTTTTGGCTCTTTATAAGCCATTCATAATCGTCAAGATCAATATCACCATTAACTAATAGTTCAGTCCAACGTTTTAATTTGTCCTTACTATCATTTAAAAACTGTTCTATATCTTTTTTAGATTCCCCTTTTAAATCTGACCATTTCTCACCGAAGAGTTGTGTCAATGCCGATTTTAGTTCCTTTAATAATGCTTCAAAATCCATAGTTATTGAGTAATTAATTGTAATAATTTATCTTCCGTTTCCTTATCTTTTTTTATTTCATACTCTAACAACAAATCCATTGCCTGCATGATTTGAACTTTAGCTTCCTCTACAAAAAATGAGTTAAGTTGCCCCTTTTCTTTCCAACGCTTAAAAAAACCAACTAGTAAATTTTTATCCTTATCTGCTAATACTTGCCACATGGCATAAGTAATTTCATTATTTGGTTTATTCTTTTCGTACTCAATAATTTTTTGAATTTCCAAACCTAACTCACCTACTTCTTGAAGGTTGTCTTCATATGGCGTTGTTGCCTTATCAATTAAGTTCGAAGCTTCAACTTTTATCTCTACTGTTTTTTGGTAAGAATATTGGTCATATACAGCTGTTTTCAGACTATTACATGAAAAAAATAAAAAACTGCTTATAAGTAAACTAGTAATTGTAATTTTTATCGGCTTCATAATTATAATTTTAGATATTTTAATTATTAAATATTTCCTTTTTTGTTCTAATTATAGCTTTAATATGATAATCTACTATTTTTTGTCGTCCTTCTCTAGTATTTAAGATTGTACTGAATTCATCGTAATTATCCATAAAGAAGTTTTCAGTTAATACAGCTGGCATACTTGTTTTAGTCAGCACATAAAAGCGTTGCTCCTTATCCAGATCACCATCAGAAAAATCTGTCCTTAATTTTCTATTAGGAAATTCTGATTTGTATTCCTCACCAAAAATAGTAGCAATCCCATCACTCTTTGTATCACCAGGTGAAGTAAACATCTCGCTGCCTTCACCTCCACCTGCATTGCTATGTACGCTTAAATAAAAACAGCTATTTGGCGGATATTTATTAGCGCGTTTAACACGAGTTTCTAAACGAACATCCCAGTATTCAGGAGCTATATTAACGTAGGGGATTTTTAGATAAGTGAGTTGTTCTATGATTCCACCTACAATAGCTCTATTGAATTCACCTTCGTAAATAATTCCCTTATCGCCCCAATCCTTTCGCTTACCTGGTGTCTCATATTTTCCATTTATTAGACCACCATGACCATTATCTAAAAGAACTAGCATAATCCTATTTTTTAATTATTTTAAATGTAGATGTGTCTTGTCCGCTTTTTGTCTGGATGAGATATACACCATTAGATAAATGACTAATATCTAAAGATTCAATATTTTCTGATTTCAGAGTTTTAATGAGTTGCCCTTGTGAAGAAAACAGTTTCACCTCATCTACTATTCTATCCTTTGATATAAAATTTACAACATCTGAAACAGGGTTTGGATATAAGCTCAAACTATTATTCCAATCTATATCATCAACGGATAAGTTTCCGCTATATTCAAAAATATAGGCAGAGCCAGCAAAATTAATAAAATTTGTCTCATTACTATCTTCATCTTCACCTAACGCACCATATACCACAGATCCACCAGAAATAGCAGTAGAGTAACCCACATAATCATCCTGAAATCTTACAGGTGCTATTAGCTGTTGTTGTTCTGACCAAAAATTATTGCTGTCCCTCCCGAATATATATCCCACACCTGCTCCACCATCTTCAGTATAAGCACTAACAGAAATAAAATCACCTGAAATTGATGCATGGTAACCAAAGTTTGTACTTGAAGCCCTTTGTGAGGAAACTAATTTTTGTACAAAGTTCCAATTACCACCACTATCTCTTTCATAAACAAACGCTGCACCTGTATTGTACCCATAATTTTCGCTGTTTTCATCCGTATTTTCTGAAAATGTACTAACGACGATACGATTGTTATCAATGTCCACTCTAAACCCGAACAAATCACTATCCTCTCTATTGGTGCTCTCAACAATTTTTTGAACCTGAACCCAATTACCTACTGAATTTCTTTCAAAAATGTAGGCAGAACCCGCATTATCTACAAAATTTAAACCATTTTCATCCTCGTCTTCCTGTTTTGCACCTACGATCGCATAATTACCTGAAATTCCAACAGAGGAACCAAAAAAATCTAAAGAGCTTCCAGTATCAGCAGCATAAATGAGTTGTTTTTCAATCCAAGTGCCTGATGAATTACGCTCAAAAATATAGGCTGTACCTTGTGATGGCATATTTGGTCCAAGGCGATCTGTTTCTGCTGCGATAATTATATAATCACCAGATATAGCAACCTCTTCTCCAAAAGAATCACTTGATGTGGTATTAGGAGAAGTTAATATTTGTGTCTCTTGCCAAATACCGTCACTACCTCTATCAAAGACAAAAACTTTTTCAGATTCATAAGTACCAACGACCATTGTACTTCCAGATATAGATAGAGAATTTCCGAACCAATGTGTGCTTCCTGTCATTCTATCGGAAGCAACAATTTTTTGTGTTTGAGTCCAATCGCCAGAGGTGTTTTTTTCAAAAATAAAAACAGCACCTGGTGATTCAGAAGGTAATGGGTTCATATTATTTTCGTCAGTGTCATTTCCCACAGCGCATACAGCAGCATAGTCACCATCTATAGCAACGGACCAACCAAACTGGTCCATTTCTGCACGATCTGATGCCGCAATTTTATTCGCAAGATTCCAATCTTGGGAGAATAAATCAATAGAGATCAACAAAAATGCGGTAATTAAGTAATACTTCATAATTTTTAAATTAAAGTACTAAGGTAAAGTAAAATGAAGATATCCTTGCATAATCCACATTCGAGTTGCTGTAATTGTTCCTACTGGTCGACAACAAAACTCAATTATACGATCCCTATCTAAAACAAAATCTCCTAGAGGTAATATATGACGTTGCATATCTTGAAAACTTGGTGCATTATTACCTAAACTTGTTGGTGGTAATATTACTTCATTTAGAGCTTCCGCTATAGAGTCATATCCAATACCTTCGTCCAAATTATTTCCTTGACAAGAAAGTTGTACTTCAATACCTGTTACCTCAGCGTTATTGACCCGCCCCACAAGTTCTAAGCTGTGTAGAATGGTGTTTTGTGGTAAAAAACCAATTCCTAAAGAATTCCATACTACAGAAGGAGTAGTACCTGTTCCATGATTCTGATTCTTATTTTCAGCTTCTTGACCATAATCGATACTAACACCTACCCATCGATTATTTGTATTCATATAAAATCTGCCACCAAAATAAAGCCAATTAGCCTTGCTAGAAGCTATTGTTATCGTCCCTGTTTGACCATTGACGCTTTGAACAGGTGCAAAAGTCTGAGCTGCCGTTTTTGCTCCTAAAGGAGTTACATATTTAGAATTGTTAACTCCCAAACCTACTTCGGATTCTGATGCCTGTTGTACAATCCCTTTTTGTGACTCATTACCATCTGGTAAAGTTGCAACGAAATCATCATCAAGTCTATTTACAAAACTATCTATTAGATCTTCAAATTGACTTTCAGTAGGTCTATCTCCTTCCTCAAAATAGGCTTTAAGGTCAGTTCTGTTTTTCTCTGCCATAATATTATTTATTTTTATTAATCTAAATTTTCTCTTATAATAAAAGTCCCTCCTATAATCATTCCATCTGTACCATCCGAGGATATACCACCAAGATCCTGCCATTCATCTTCCGTATATATTGTTAAAATATTCTCTTCTGTACTGAACATACCAGATGTATTTTCCGCAATAACCTTAAAATGATGATATAACGGATCACCATCTTCATTTAATACCACGAGATCTGCAGAATTTAAGTCTGTAAGATGCAACGGTACATATATATCTTCATTATTGGTTTTTACTTCATATATTTTTACCCAATTCCCCTGAATATTCATTTTATAAATATGATACTTGCCCATATAGCATGTCTTATTCCAATGAAGGGTGACCTCTCCCAGAACACCTTCTAGAGTTATAGGTTCGGAATAATAATCCGCAATAGGTGCTAGAGGGTTTTTAACCTCAACCATCAAAGTTGCTACTAATTTAGAAGCTTTGGAAGGTGCGTACTCAGTTACAATATTATCATCTTTGTCGGTATACTCAACTTTCCTAGCTACTGTAACTCTATAAAACAAGGCATCACCATAGGGTACTTCCTGTAAATCATCAAATGTATCATGAACTTTCCAGATAGCGTTATCAATGATTTCTTCTACTTCCAGATCAATAGTTTTTACAAGATCCATAGTACGTATAGATTGTGCATCCAACCTGCTAAATGCCCTGTAAATATTTATTTTTTTAATTTTCTGAACTTTAGGGTAAGCATTGACCTCTAGTTGAATTGACGGAGGTATTCCAAGAACCGTATTTTCCAAAACAGGCATTATACGCTTAACTTCTGGTGCCTCTGGAGCATTTGTATTAACTAGCTTGACCGGTCCCAAAAATGGACTAAAATCACCTAGTTTCATTGTTGATCCCATTTCTCTTACTGCATAGAAGTACAAATTATCTGACGTACCGTCTAAATTAAAGTCTGTATAAAGTGTGGCATGAGGATCATTCCCTGTAACACGCATCATAGGTGCCATATCAAAGGATTCGTCTGTAGGTAATAAAATATTTCCATTGGTATCCCTAATGTTTTGAGGCTTTGCTTTAGGTTGATATACTTCTCCTGTTAATGGATCTAGTTCATTTATATATTCGTATACAATTGGAACCTCAGTTAAGGAGACAAAAGCATTGAGAATAGCCCCTTTTACATAAGGAAAAATTCTAGAATCACCAGCCGCAAAATCACCTAAATCATTATTAGGGTCCTCAGGATCCGTATTAAACAACTCCAATACTGGTGATGGTGGTTCTATACTGTTGTTTAATTGAGTAATAATTTCATTTGCCCAATCAAATAAGGCTTTTTTATCTGGGTTAGGAAATGTATAGCCTTCATATGTTTCGAAATTACCAGCTGTATCCAAATTTTCGAAGTCTAAGAAATTTCTCCATCTATCGACAATAAAATGTTCTACACCACTAATCGGTTTTAAAGCTTCCTTGATCTCCAAGACTGTACTCTTTGTGTATAAGGCATTTAAAAGAGATTCATCATTACTTCGATAAAATAATAAGCCATGTGGTTTATGTATATAACTAGCATTAAATGAAAAAGTAGAACGCCCAAAGAAATCTGGCATAGTAGCATAGATAAAGCCTTCAGGAAGTTCAATGTTTGGTTGTTGTGGTTCAATTATCTCATGAGCAAACATCAGTGCGGGAACACTAATTTTAGAACGGTAGGGGTCACCTGAAACATCAAGTTGATCTGTAGACACACTCCTAAATCCAAATATTGAATTTCTTACACCTTCCCCTTCTTCAGGTAAAATAATATCTTCCGTTAATCCGTGTGTTATATTTTCGTACAAATAAACCTTATAACTAGGATAAAAGTTGACTTCTATTTCACTGCCTGTGAGTACCGCATCATAACTTGACTCAGTTGAGAATGTTGGGTCTTTAGCATAAACAATAACATTTTGACCACCAATATTCTCTATTTTACTAACCTGTAAAACCTTGCGTGTTTTTTCTAGAACACCACCAATAATCGAATTATTTGATACTGTTCGTACCCTAATAATACCTTTATACCACTCCACGGAATCTCCAGACGCGTTGTATTGAGAATGTTGATTTAGGCCTATGTCTAAAGTAAATTTATACTGCCCTAAATGAGCCGTGGCTATGATGTTCCCATCAGCATCTATGTCTGTTGGCTCCATAACTTCTTCTATAACTGCCTCGCTCCAAATACCTCTTGTCTTTTCTACTTTACGCTCTATCTGTCCATCGGTATTTATAAACTGAATCACTTCTCTATGAATATCATCCAACTCATTAACCTTAACCTTAAAACTATGTGGATTATTTACACCTACTTGTTGCCAACTGGCGTTATTTTGCATATTTTCAATAACCATGAAAAGCGCATCACCAACTAATTGAGGGGGTTGAAGGTTGTCAACATCTACCACAGGTGAAACTTCATAAACTATGGAGTTACTGATTTCCTTTTTATAAACTGAAAATATTGGCCATTCCCCAGAGTTATCAATATCATGAATTATGTATTGTTCATTGTTAATTACAAAAACCCCACCTATATAGTTGTCTTCAGTTCCTGAAGAAATTTCCGGTGCTAAGACTTGACCTGTACTTGCAAGCATGTAATCTTGAGAGGTTATAATAGACAATAACGGATTACTTGGATGATCATCTATAGTTACTGCCTGACCTGTAATCTGGTTAGGCACCTGATTTCTAAAGAATATATCTATCTCATTTGCAAAAATTTCTTCATTGTCAGGAAATAGTGCTTGTGAATTATTTGGATCGTTAATTAGTTGACTATTCGATATATTTATATCTGGTTCAATATTATAGTTAATAAGCTCATGGGCAGAATGATAGTTCCATGTTAACCTTACCAATATTTCATTGGGTGCTACAGCCATTAATCTAGCCTGCTCTTCTGCAGTTGTAAGCATTAAAATATTTTCCTTACGAATAAGAAACGCCTTATTATTAGTTGGTGGCACAAGAGGATTAATTGGACGTAAATCTGTTTCTATAGTTAATATTGTATCTCCAGATACAGCTCTAGAAAACCAGTTTATTCCATAAGCATTATAATAATGTGTACCGCTAACTTTTTGCTTGTGGACGTATAATGGATAATTAGGATCTGGAAAAACGATAGGAAGGGTCTCAAAATATGCTACCTCACCAGACGGAACTGTATTGTAATATTCAGTATCATGAGACAATTCAGGTACTTGCCAAACAGATTCATTATTTTTTCTATATTCAAGCCCAGCATATAAAGGGAATGTAAATTCAGAACGATTATATTGTTCTGAAATATTATAAAAATCTGAATCAATTTCATCTTCCATAATATCTTGGCAGAATAATGTAACAAAACGATATCTTCCATCGTGGGTATATCCATCTTCTGCTGTTAAATTTTCTGGTGAATCGGTATCATCACCCAAAAAGACGCCTGGTTGAAATTCACTTAAATCAGCTGGTAAAGGCAAACGTTCATCAGCAGTACCTGTAGGCAAACTCATTGATAAATGTTGTACTTCTCTAGCACCCAAGCCATCTTCTAGATCAGCCTCAGTATAGTACTCAGCAATATAGATATATTGATTACCACTAACTGCTTGAGTATCCATGTCCAATACACCTAACCCAAGCATACGTGCAATATGATAATCATAAGCAGCTATATTCAGCATAGTTAAATTGGATATATCCATAGATTCATAATCATCTACAGGTACGGCTTCAATTGCTGTAGGATTATTTGCATCCAGATCACTAAGTTCTATGAACTGTTCTACTATTTGCTTAATGTTTCTATCACCTGAATCTACGGTGCCTCCCCATTTATCTTGATAATTTAAGACATTAACATAGGCATCATCATTGTAGCGCTGCCAATGTCCATGCACAGAACCAGCTACAGGCTCAAGTCCATTGAATGCTGTTCCATTATCTAATGTTAAAGCATATTCACCTTTAAACTCCCAACTTTGTGCATCGTTTGCTTTTCCTATAAAATCTTCATAAAGTTCAAAATTAATGGTACTTACAGTAGAATTATAGGATTTGTATCTTATACTTCTACCATTTTCACATAAAAGCCTAATATTATTTAATTCAGAATCAGAATAGGTTTTTCTAGCACCTACTATTTTTGATGCTATAAAACTGTTTTGAGTAACATATAGACATTCCAATTCTAGAGAACTAGTACCCGAATAATTATCAACTGCCATTTCAACGGCAAAAAATAACGCAGTTTTATTTTCAATTTCTATAAGTTCAGAACCGTAAGCCTCTATAAATCCTTGAGGATTTGTCATTGGGTTTATGGTAGCTAGAACTGTATTATACTTACTAGAGTTCTTAAAGTACACATAAAAATCTCGACCATCAGGTCTATAAATCCAAAGTGCATTATCATTATCTACCAAATCAGGATTACTAAAGAGATTTAAAGTAATTTGTTCTTTTACATAAGGTGCCCTAAAAATTTTAACAAAATCATTAGGTCTATTAAAATTATTTAATGTCTGAGCATGGTTACCTTTAGGTAGATGCTTTTCCCCTAATGCACCTCTAAACAACCAGCGTAAATGTATTCCCATTGTACTCTCTAGCCCTAAAGACCCTGCTGCTTGCATATAGAAATTAGGAGATTGTATAGATGTATTTTCCCTTATAGGTATTTCCCTACCTTCTTTGTGAATATTTACCGCTGCTGTATTACCAATGGCTTCTTGGCCTCCAACAGTAAAACTGACAATAACATTTTCCTCTGTAGTTGAAGAAACTAAATTAGCCGTATATATATTGGCACTACCGCCGTTTTGGTTGAGAGTAGCTACATAAGTTGTACCATTCGCAAAGACAACCTCCACAGGAAGAGTCGTTGTTACTGGTGCTCCATCGCTATCCAATAACGTGACCGTTATCAAGGACGAAGAAGTCCCATTAGCCTCAATATTATTCGGTGTAGCAATTATTGTACTAACATTTAGGTCTACTTCACTACCACCTGAATCGGATGTTATAGTTACAGTATCTTGCGCAGGAGCTGTTAAACTATCGACCGTAAAACTTAAAGTTGCTAACCCATTTGAGCTACCTGTTAATTCTGCTTTATATTGTCCATTAACAGGGTCAAAAACAGTTGGAGTAATAGATCCAAAATCTGTAAGAATTTCTACCAAATAATCATTGGTTATTATATAGTTTCCACTGGTATCCACTAATTGAACACTGACAATAGAAGTATCTGCCCCATCACTTAAAATGATACTAGGAATTGCTATAATAGTACTTGAATTTATATCTAAATCTGTACCAGTACCTTCACAGTCTTTTGAAAAAGTGACTGTTGATAAGTTAGGACTTAGAGTATTATCAACTAAAAATGTCAGAGTTGCTTCACCTTCAGACGCATTGGATAATAATGCTGTATAGGTACCATCACCATTATCGTTAGTTGGTGATAGAGTACCAAAATCTGTATGTATTATAACACTTTGCCCACCAATTAATATTGGATTTCCGCTTAGATCATATAATTGTACTGTTATAGTACTTTGTGCTATTCCGTCAGGAGGTAGACAGGATATAGATGCGTTGATTGTACTGTAATTAATATCCGGCTTAGTAGTACCACATCGTCTAGACACTAATATGTTAACGGAATTATCACTATACAATC
The DNA here is from genome assembly GCF_029911945.1 of Winogradskyella sp. SYSU M77433. Taxonomy (NCBI): domain Bacteria; kingdom Pseudomonadati; phylum Bacteroidota; class Flavobacteriia; order Flavobacteriales; family Flavobacteriaceae; genus Winogradskyella; species Winogradskyella sp. SYSU M77433. Next base: position 295,691 of record NZ_JARYTG010000001.1, read on the forward strand.
CATTAACAGAGAATGATATGTTTGCAAGTCCAACTTGATTACTACTGAAATAAGCTGTATAGGTTCCATCATTATTGTCTACAACATTGGTAAGAGTTCCTATACTACTTTCAATAACAACTTGATCACCACCTACAAGAATAGGGTTTCCACCTTCATCATTTAAAGATACTGTGATTAACGTCTGATTTCCTGGTCTAACGCAATTGGCTTCAGCATGTATTGTACTATTATCTACATTTGGTACAGATGAAGAAATACCACATTTTTTTGAAATTGTAACCAATACAAAATTTTGACTTTGAACCCCATTAACCGAAAAAGTTAAGAAAGCTGTTCCACCGATTGTACTACTCAAGTTTGCTGTATAAGTTCCATCACCTAAATCATTAACATTTGACAGTGTACCTAAACTTGTCTGGATCACTACGGTCTGACCACCCGATTGTATAGGATTGCCATTGCCATCAAATAGCTGAACAGTAACAACTGAAAACTCTTCCCCCTTTGAAGGAACAATACACATAGAATTTGCACTTATTATACTTAAGTTTGCATTAGGATCTTCTTTACCACAACTATTGGATATAGTGATATTAGCAGTTTGAATTGCCATTACATCATTAATTGAAAAACTTAATGTTGCAATACCTTCTACTGTACTGAAAAATTCCGCAGAATAGGTTCCATCACTATTATCCTGAATATTGACAATTTGACCTAAGTTCGTAAATACCTGAATATTATGGCCGCCTGTTACAACAGGATTACCTGCATTATCATATATCTGAATTAGAATATAACTACTGGGTGAAGAGCTAGGCGCAACACAAGAAGGCCTAACACTAATTAGGCTAAATCTAATACTCGGACTATTGTTAACACAAGAATCGGATATTGTAACATTCACCGAATCTGGCGCCTGAGTTCCATCAATACTAAAGTTTAAATTCGCAACTTCCCCATTTACAGTTCCTGTTAAAACTGCAGAATAGGTTCCATTATTATGATCGGTAACCGAAGTTAATTGCCCATGACTTGATGAAATGGCGAGATTCTCACCACCAGATGTCATTGGGTTACCATTAGTATCACAAAGATTAACAGACACAATAGACTGCATTTGACCATTTGGTAGTATACAGGTTGGATTAGCATGTATTGAACTCTGATTTAAATCAGGCTTTATATCAGAAGAATCCTTACATATATCAATATGTTGTATTAGATCAAGGGCAAATACGCTTATATTGGGGTCAGCATACTGGGAAATATTATAATCATTTGTCTGTAAATCAAGCTGATTAACACTTACTCTTATTGATTCAAAATTAAGTGATTCCTCTAAACCAACTGTTTCACAGGTTTCAAAATCTTGTTCTGTCTGACCGATGATGTAGTAGCCATTGGGATCTGTTTTAGAATATTGAGAATAGATATAATTATCTGAATCGTAATCTACTGGAATAACCTGTCTGTTGATGGATGAAACTCTTATTTCTTTAGACCACTCAAGATTTCTGCTGCTATCTAACTGATGTAGTATTCCCTTCTTACAGAATTGATATCCACTATTCTTCCTTTCTATATTACCATAGCTCTGATGGAAATTTTCATCGCAAGCATATAATGTGTTTATACTATTAAGGTTATCAGGATCTAAATCTGCCAATAACATCTTGAATCCATTAGAAGAGGCATAAGCACCCAACAATGCAAAATTTCCAACATTTGGATTATACTCACTAGCATGATAAAAATGAAAACTATGGTATCCTCCTGGATTACCATCAATCACAATAGAATAAGATTTATCAATATTTAAATTTTGATCTATTTTAAACACGACTCCGCTTCCACCTACTAAAATGATAGTATCTTTGTAAACTATTTGATCTCTTATTACTATGTAAGGACTTTGCGTTGGTAATATTTTAGAAAGAATAATATTTCCTGATGCAATTCCTATTTTAATAAACTTATAATCTATTTTTTTTACGCCCCCATTGTAAGAATGGATATCACTTATAACAATTACTATTTCATCTTGGTTTATGTGGTGTAATCTTACTTGAAAACTCAAGTAACTATAAACTAAAGCCGTATCTGATTTATCATAAACCTTTTTTACCCATATTAAATCGCCTTGGGAAGATAGCTTAATCAATAAAACATTGTTAAGATCTCTGGCCAAGACTATTAAATCACCGTTAGCATCTACTTTCTTTATGTCTGAAAAATGAAGCTTATGAATTAGTGATCCACCTATGACTGTGTCTGGAAAAACAACCCTTTTGTGCCATACTAAATTACCTAAGCTATCAATTTTTGAGATGTATAAGCGATACTTTGGAGTTTCGTTATAACTGTAATCATAACCTAATACAAATATACTATCATCTACTTCTACCGTTTGGTAAACATTTGAACCTGAGTGATTATATTGATTTAAAAATGCCATTCTTTCTTAATAATTTTATTGAATTTCTAATTCTTGAACAATTACTGTATCTGATAATTCATACTGTCTACTATTACCGTTCCATGTCTTATACAAGAACTCTATTGAAATATTCGTAGCTGAGATAAACCCATCAGAATGCATGATAAGTGCTTGAGAATAGTCTTTTGAGTGAAGTACACTATAGTCATTAATATCATCTACTACACTTATAGTGTCTGCTATGACATCTAACGGAATCTTTGGAATATTAAATGGTTCAGGGTTCCTTATTAAAATCCCAATTACTTGACCGTTATTTTTGATAATATTAAATTCAGTAGAAACCGCAGGATCCATTGGTGTTATTCCCCAAACCCCTTGAATAACTCTATCGAAAAGGTGCTGATAATCACTTTCCAAAGCATCACTTTCTAAATCACTTATCCCTGCAACAATGTTATAAGCGGTTGTTACCTCATCAGCTGTAACATTAATTGGCAATTCAAAAATAGCAGGACGAGTTTCTTCGCTTTCCTCATCTATAAGTATATAACTATTAACCTGCTCTTCAAAATTACGATAACGCGAAGTTTGGAAAACATATTGGTGAATCTCCTTACTGTCTAAAACATTATCACTATTTACTTCGAATGCGTTGTAAAAAAGTGCAGTATACAATTTTTGAGGTTTTAGATTGGATAGCGTTACATTGTAAGTGTAGCCAGCTGGCGAAAGCGGGTCACCTATGGTGAGCTCACAACTTATATGTGAACTATTAGTATTAATGTGATTTATTAAGTTATTTAATAATAAAATCCCTGTTGGAATGCTCGGGTCAGTATCACTTTCCCAAACCTCGTTTGTTGGTTCAGGTACAGATTCATCAAAGTCTGCTGGTAATGGGTAAGGGATAATGACATCTGTAACAGGATCTTTTATTGCAATATGCAATGCGCCTGATAGCTCATTCATATCTTGGTATTCAGACCAACTATTGAGCATATGATACGCCCACTGCTTGTCAAAAAATAGACTAATTTTACATTGCTCATTACCGTAAAATATTGGTTTTGCCTGTAACAAACTACCATCCGCATTAGGATAAGATCGGTTGTAATCTATATACTGTCTCAGTGAAGTTATAGGATACTGATCTGGATTTGCATCCTGAGGAAGATAGTCTACTTCTGGGTGATGTTGGAAATGACCAACAGGACCAACAGTTTTGAAACCGTAATAATAATCGAAAATACCTTCCTGACTTTCACCATTATCAACTTCATCTTTTAATGTAAATTTGATAAAATATTTGGTATTTGGTCTCCATATAGGTTGTACGACTTTTTCAACGGCCTCTACCATAAACTTCTGGTCTTCGACTATTGCAGCTTGTCCTGGAATTGCTGAATTGTATTCAAAATTTTCTAAAGTCATCCAACAAATACGCTGTAGAGATGTATAACATTTCTGCGGTGTTATATCATCAAAAGTAACAGGGCATATTTCCTCTAATATAATTGAAGCACTAGTTTGACTCTTATCCAACTCAATCTGTTCAACTTCTTCATCTCTAGTTGCTGCTTCAATAATGCTTGATTTTAGCTCTAAACTTTCAAAACCATTAGCTACACTATAAGGAATGAAAATACATGTATTAAAATCATATTTTACTATACCCGTATAGGTATCATTAACTCCTTCTATTAAAGCTGAATAAACTACAAAGTGATCTTCGTTAAGATCGTATCTTATAAATTTTATTTCATTTCTTTGATCTGCTACTCTCCAAGCTTCTAGGATATTGAAATCTTCTTTTTCTGATAATTGAATCTTAAATACATATTTGCTATTTCTAACATAGACAACACCATCTTTTTCATATTTCGATATAAACTTCAGGTTTGTAAATTGAGGTTCATTTGATGTTTGTGTTAGAATATGATCTAAAACAAACCCATCAGTTCGTTTATTAATAGTTATACAAAATTTTTCATCGATTAAGGATGAGATAAGCAGAAGATCTTCGGATATATTTTCTATATCATAGACACTTGATGCATCAAGTTTTTGTACTTCGTTCAATACTATTTTATCAGATTCAATCATAAAATCTAACAAGAAATATTCCCCCTTGGTTTCTATCAAGATAGATGCGCCCTCTTGTTTATTATATGGGCTAATTTTAATAATTGATGTAAGGAGGTCTATAGGAACTTCACTTGTTGAAACAAAGTGAATTTTATTACCCTCTTTATCCAATAAAGTAAGATTTAATGATATATTTTTTGTATTAACAATACTAAAAATCGTATATCTAGAATTTAAGGCTTTAATGTAGTTTGAAGGTGGATTTTTTGGGTCCGAAATTTCAATATTATACAGAACATCCTTATTCCAAATAACATCTAAATTGTTATTAAATTTTGTTGCTCGTAAATCAAAGGCTCTTTCTTCATTTTCTACAAACTTGTAATCTATCCACACTTCATCTGTTTTAAATAAAGTATCACCTTTAATCGTAATGCATTGATTTAAGGTTTCAAATGATTCTATAATATTACCTTGCTCATCAAATTTATTTATAAATCGACTTACCATAGCACCTTCACCAGTCTTGTCTAAATTACCGATTGAGAAATAGTTTGATTCATACTTAAATAAGTCTGGGATATTAATTGTTGTCTTTGAGACATTCTCATTATATTGATTAACAAAATAATAAGACCTAACTGGTAAAGTACATGCTTCACCTTTTAATTCAGCTAACTGTGCCTCCCAAGAATTAATTTGTGCTTCTTCGTTTGCACTTAGAATAACAGCATCTTGTCCAGAGGCATTAGAGTATGCTTCAGCATATAAAGCAGCAATTTGAGATTGTATTAGATCAATCTGATCTGAATTTGGTGTATTAGGTGAAATAATTATTTTGCTTATGAACTCTTCCTCATTAGTATAAGAAACTACATTCTGTAGTTCATTTGCCGTTTTATAAACTGAAGTGATCTGCTCATATTCAGCGCTGGAATTGAAATTATTTAGAAGTGTTCTATAATATATAATATTTACACCTTGAGCATGAGTATTCAAAAGCAAATCTACTTGAGTAGAAGGTTCTGGAAGAAGAATTTCTAAAGCATTATAATTATCAAACTCTAACGATCTCGTATAACCATGTGAGTTTGAAGCATCAGATATTCTAAAATTATCACCACTAATAGTAACTGGTTCCCCTTCTTCTATAGTTTCAAAATAAAATCCGACAAGATTAAAAAACACGCCATTAATATCGTGGAATTCAAATTGCGTTGGTGGATAGTAAGTTGCACCTAAACTCGGAGAAACTTGAAAATCCATACAATTTATGTCTCTTTGCTCCCCTTCACAGAATAAATCCGAAGGACCAATACCCATCTGTTCTGGAATTAACCAACCTGGTTCCCCAGCAGTAAGATACGAGAAAGGGTTTGTAGCCAATAATCTTACAGCATTATATTGCTTGCTTGACTTCTGCCAGTAACCAAATGGTAAATCTGTAAAATCAACTGTACCATCTTCTGGCTTTACAACGGCCTGAAAAGGGTGATAAGGTTTCCAGTTACCGTCCTTATCTAATGCGTTAATTTCAATATGTTCAATACTATATTTATGTTTTACTTGACGAAGTTCACGACCTCCTTTAACCACTTTCTTTGGTGGAATTAAGTCAACATAGTTCGATGGCGGATTATTATAACCACCTATGAGGCCTGAAACTTCTCCTGGTATCAATCCCTTCATAGCTTTGAAATCTATAAAGGTATCTACAGGAATAATCTCCGTTATAGAGTCTGGATCTACATTAATTTCGTCACCATTTTGTACAACAGTTAAGAAATTAATATCAAATACTTCTCCTGTAAGCATATGGATACCTTTTACTGATTGCTCAGTTCTATCTATATGATGACTACCTGCATTAGGAAGTGGGGCAATAGCGTCTCTGTTTGGCTGATCATCACCACCCCATTTTAATTTTAACGTAACTCTTGGGGAGCAAATTCTAAAAATAAGCTTTATACATATTCTAATTCGAAGTTCTGCATAGAGAAGGAATGGTTCTGCAGCTTCTGCAGAAAGTATGGCGTCTAATTTAATTTTAAACCCAGCAACTTTCCAGAAGGATACCCTAATCATTCCTCCCATAGCCACATAGCCTCCTAATTGTGGTCTCTCAAAACTTATAAAACCACCTGCCTCTACATAGGCATTCAATTCAACTTTTATTCCAAAAAAGTTTTTCTTCAAATCTAATTCTACACGTGCACCTGCTTCAATACCTTGAGAAGAAAGCATTAAGAACGATTGGGCCGTAAGGATAGTTAAGAATCGAGCAGATATAGGATTCTCTTTAGTTCCAAAATTCAAATACCACGCTGAAGGATTATTAAAAAAGAAACCTGCTTGAACCTCTGCAAATAAATCTATGATAAATCCATTGTTTGGCAACTGGTAATCTGCACCAAACCAAAACTCCAGAGAAGAATCACCAAAAGCTACACCTGCAAAAAATGGAGGTTCACTATTATCTAGCATAGCAATTCGCTCGCCTAATATATTCGCCCTACCATCTAAAATAAATACTGAAGGTAAAGACAGGATAGCCATTAACCTTGTAGAGAACGTAAATCCATCATCAAACATTGTACCTAATACGGTGCCAGCACCTACAGAGAACGGAATATCGTGGTTTCTCTCTGGTCCAGAGAACTTCATAAGGTTTACGCCTCGTTGAGGGTAAACAAAATAATCATACCATCTATCTTCTTGAGATAAGTTGACTGCAGCTTTTTCAGCCACATACTTATAGCCCAACAACCCTCCAAAACCGTAGAACCCTACACCTGTAGCCGCAAGAGGTATAGGCACTGGGATTTCTATTCCTGCCTCAATTAAAAATGCTGGATGTCTAGGCTGTAAGCGCATAGCTGCACCTCCACCGATTTTTGCCTTTGGTAAACGAACACTAACTTCCCCTATATATTCTGGGGACTCTCCGGGCTCAGGGATAGATAACATTCCATGAATTATGGCTGTCGCATTACTTGGATCAGCATTACCAGGTATGATTAAATCGACTTCAATTGTCTTTATATGTAAGTATGAGTGTTCATAATCCTCTGGATTACCACCATGTTCTACAGCTACTTCTTCATTGTCTACTGTATAATAATATTTTATTCCCTCACCACGAGCATCAACACCTAAGGGATCTAAACTAATTGCACCATCAAAACCCCAATAATTATATTTACGCATAATTCCATTATGCTCTCTCTGATGTGACCCAAAATGGATTCCTGTTACTGCAATTTCTACTGGACCAAGGTTTAATGAAATATTTGTTGGGATAAAACCTGTACCACCAACAATTTCCATGTTCCCATTATCATAAATTCTAAAATTTGGTATTACTATTTTCTGACCATCAAGAATTTTATTCATTATGTCATTTTGAAACCAAATCTCACATGATGTACCTATGTAGAAATTATCATCTTGACGACCAACCTCTGCACTTAACATATTTATTGTTACAAAATTGAACAATGTAAAATCTAAGCCTGTAGGAAGGAATGCAGCTGTTAAATTAAAGTTATCTTCATTATTCCAATGTCCAGTTAAATCAATAATAGTTTCACCATTCTCATTGGTTTCCCCGTTAACTCTACGAAGTTTTGGTATTACCAATTGAGCATGTAAATTAGATTCAATAACTTCTCCATGATGAAAAACTAGATCAAAACGATCAAAACCTATTTTCCATGCTTTATCTGGATTCTTACCCAGTTTAAACCACATAAAACGATTAACGTCTATTGCGTTTATAAAACTATAATAATCTGATTCAGATTCAAAGTTATAAACAGAGCCATTAGTATTAGAAGTAATACTTAATGGAAACTTAAATCTTAAGTCATAAGGACTTTCTAAAGCGTTTATATGCGGCAATAATTCACCATCATTAATAATTTCAGGAGAACCATTAGAAAGAACAGTTATAGGATAATTAAATTCAAAATATTCCGAAAAATAATCGGTAACTTGGCCTGCTTCATCTTTTGCATAAGTTGCTCTAAGCGCAATTGAACCAGACATACCGCCTGTACCAATCAATAAACGTTCACCCGTAATAGCCAAAGTCTGCCCAGTATCCTTTTTAAACCACTTTTTAGGTAAAAACACATCTGTTCTTTCCATATAAACACCCATAAATTCTGGAGGGCGATTATCTAAATTGGCCTCTACAATATTTTCTTCTGTACTAAGGTCTATCTTTAGATTATGGATATCTATAATCAACCCTGTATTGCCTATTTGTGCAGGTGTGTTGGTATTAAGTACAATATCCATATTGTAACCAAACCCCTTTTCAGTATCTGCGTAAAATAAAGCCTCGCCAAAACTTAACATCACGTTATCTGGGAATTCATCTCCTGGATCTTCAGGTATAACCTCTAAAGCATTGGGATGGCCTTCTGGATATACTGGTTTTAGCATATTTCTTGGAAACTCAATAGCTGCTGTTAGCAATAATGTGGCTCTAAATTTCGGGATAAGGATATCTTTGATGTATTCTTCTATATCCTGTGGTAGTAACGATTGAAAATACACCTTAAGTTTTTCCTTTGTTTCTTCAAGGTTGTTGTTTAGTATGTAAGCCCCAAATGCTGTTAAAGTTGCATAATCTTGGGTTTTAACATATATATCCCTTACTACATCAGTTAAGGTGGTATTGTCATCTATGTTTGTATCTATACCAGCATCTGTATTGAAAGCGTGCATGTCGTTAACAAACTGCTGTAGGCTAGAATTACCACCTACGGGTTCGGTAAACGTATTGATAAAGTTGGCTATGGCCTGTTCTTGGGAAATGCTTAAGACACGTAATGCAGTTTCAAAAAAAGCTTTGGGTGAAAAATCGAACTGGTCTAAATTAAATGAGCGCAGGTAAGCCAAGATACGCCACTCATACTCTATGGTAATGGGAAAAGCAGATATAGTATTGTCTGGATTTGCCGTGCTAATATCTGGGTTTAATACTAAGAACACACCTGTGCCAGGAATCTCAATATCCACTCGGTCTTTGGTAACTATAGAAAGGCTATAAAAGGCTGCATCACCTCTAGGGCTTTTAGAATACTGTAAATCCTTAAAATGTATCTTATCGAAAAGAAATGCAATACCATCCTTTATAAATCCTAAAGCATCAGGGATTTCATCCTGGTTTACGATGCTCGATAGCGTTGGATAAAACCTTCTGGCTAATACTGGTGTGCTGTTTTCTGGCATGTTCTTTCTGTTATTTGTTTTTCTTTTCTGTTTTTGTTGGCTTACACCATTTTTTTTATTGTCATAAAGTAGTAACTCCTATGACCGTTAAAAGCTTTTTGTTGGTTTTCATTGTTCTAGTATATCTAATCATCTTCATGCTTAATCCTAATTTTTTCCCATTCTTCATCATGTACTTGTTGTTGCTCTGGTGTCATTAATTGATACTTGATCTCTCTAATCTCTATTTTAGCATTTCTAAACTCGGTAAGTCCCTCATTATTTACATGATAACCTCCTGAGAAATTTAAAGGGTTACTATAATAATTCCTATATTCTTCTTGGGCTGGTGCAGCAATAAAGCTTTCTAACTCCACTAGTCGTGCTCTTAATTCTTCCTCTGTCATTTTTTATTAAAACAAGTTATGTGTATGTCTAATCACATGCCATATTAACTGAGATAATGTTTGACCAAAAGTTTGAATAGAATCATCTCTTGTATCTATATGATGTACTATTGGATCATTGCCTTCATCTAGATAAACAAATCTAAAATTACCTACATATACAGAGTCAATTACATAGAAGGGTCTAGTGAAATTCAATCCCATATTAGGAATTTCATAATTTCTTACTGATTCTTGCATATAAGTCTGAGTAGGTTCAATAAAATCTGGGTCTACAGCATTATATTCCAGACAATAACAATTCTCACCAGCCAAATACAATAATTCTCTCAGTACTTTTGGGAAAGGAGTTCCATTATTATACGTCAATTCTAATTGTAAAATCTCTTCCATTGAACTTGGTGTGTTCTCAAAAGAAATTTCCCCATATGCATCTCGCCCTGCTGGATACTCAATCAATTTTTTTAAATATTGTATTTCCATTATTCATTTATTATTGTATTAACATCACTATTTTTAAATGCTCGTGGATGTGCTCTAGAAATTATTGATAAATCAACATTCTGTGTTTCTGCATATTTTTTTAATGCAATAATGTATTTTCTACAATTTGCACAAGTATACAATACTGATTCTATTTCCATAACAACTCTATTACCACTGCCAATATGATTAATTAAATAATTATAGATATACTTCACCTCAGTATCATCAAACCTGGCAATACCTTTAGAAATATCCATAGATGCTCGATTAAATACATCAAAGTATAACTCTTCATTTAATGGTTCAACGAACTTGTTTCGTATATCTGGTGGAAAATTATCCAAAATAGGATCTACTTTAGCCTTATCTCCAGAAATAAATAGTTCTATAATCTCATCAATCAAGACATCATCTTGATAACGTTTTGTGATAACACGTAATCTATTAGACTTGAAAAATAAATTCTTCAATTCAGGATTACTCACAACATATTGCGAAAATTCATTTCTAAACGACGTCAATTCCGTTTTACTCATCGGAACAAAATCATCTATTACATTTAAGAAGCTAGGTTCAACATCACTCCATTTAATAGAATTTTTCATAGCAATAAAACCTAATACATCAAACTCATTTGCTGCAAATGTGGTTCTTAAAATGTCTTTTATTTCATCTAACTTTAATACATCTCCGGAGGTAGCTACAGGAAATATTCCCTGCATTCCCAACTCAATACCATAAGGGTTATTATTGAAATTATTAAAAATAGCATCTTCAGCATCGGCAAATTCATCAATAAAAGCTATTCTCTCTGTTTGAGAAAAATTTCTAGACAATATGGTTTTAGATACATCTTCGTTATAATAGCGAATAAATCCATCGGTTCTATTTTGATTTGTAATTACTCCTACTAATTTTGTATCTTGATATTCAACGTTTTTAAGGGCAACCCAATTATTAAAGGCCTCAGGTGAATTACTAATTTTATTCCAAGAGTCTATATTTTTAAGATCATTAAAATCATCATAAAAAGACAGTTTTTTAAGCTCAGACAGTGCATCAAATCTATTTACTAAATTAGCTAAACTATGGTTGCTTTCTAAAAACGTCAGATAACTACGCATTTGAGTAATAAAGATATCTGAATTACCAATGGTTCTGATTATGTTGTCTAATTCTGGATCTATATTATAAACTACACCATCCACATCCATATCATTCACAAGCTTTCTAGCTTTTTTAATAGCTAAAGATCTAGCACCTATTGAGCTAACACCACTTGTTAAAGCTAATAAACCAAAAAACATTCTTAGGTCTTTATATTTTTCGTATTCAGGTGTACCAATAGTTGTCGTACTTGCTAAGTAATTAAATGTAGATGAAATTGTACCTGTTGAAAATGATAACGCCTCTAAAGCCACTTCTGCACCTCGCCACAACTTAACTGCATTGCCTGTACCAGATATGCCTCGCCCTAGCTTTGTTGCATACCTTAGGTGCCTTATTTGTGCAAGAGAGCTTGCTCCACCAGAAATAGCAAAGAAAAGTACCTCTAAACTTAATTCTGCTGCAAGTACAATTGTAGCATCAAGTTCTTTCAGCTTTTCATATTCTTGTTCGTAAAAAAAAGCTAATGCAGGTACAGTCTCAAAAGATAGAATTCGGTTGCCATCATCTTCATACTGGATGAATTTTATAGGTTGATAAACGTGGTATTTTAGTTTATTATTAGTGTCCCCAAAAAAGGGCGGTAGAAATTCTATACCATCAAAAACAGCATCTCCATATACAGGTGTATAGCCTCTATCCTGATGAATGGTAATTATCTCGTTTACAAAATCTTCATCTTTACCGGATTTATAGTGTTGACGAAAATTGAATGTTAAAGGTCCTAGATTTACTAATTGATCTTCGTCATCATACCAAGTACCAAAACTACCCATTTCTATAACAGGCTCTCCTAAATGTTCTATATCTTTATTTTTTATGTACCAATATGGGTTTTCATCATCAATAAAATACCTTAACCCTTCATTATTAAAATAACTAGTGGTATCTATGTTTTGGTCATTATCACTAGATTGACTGTGATCATAAAAACTGTATTTAGATTTTTTCCATAACCCAATTATTAATTCGACAAATTTCTTTCTATTATCGTTCCCAAAGATTGTGAATCTTTGATCGTCAATTGCTTTATAAAGTGCTTTCAGTCTAATAGGATTATGTAAATTTTCTCCTAATGCAAAATCAGTATTGCTTGGTCTTTCTAATAGATCTTCTAAAAAATCGCTTGCTTCGCTATCGTTTATTGTCCTAAGGAGTTTAAGCACCATTGGCTCTCGTAATGGTCCATTAAAATCTGTAATATATCTTTCATGGATATTTTCCGTTAAAAATTTATCAAGAACACTTATCTTATCTTGGTAAGGAATGGTAACTAATACTTTCTCGTCAAGCATAAAAACCAACCAATATAATTTGCTGACATTATCTTCATTTTGAAAGCGTTCTCTTTTATCATCATACCATTTGTTAAAAGCTTTTAAATAATCTCTATATTCTATAAGCTGTTGGTTGGTGTAATAATAATAACCTAAATCTGCTTCTTGATCCCAAAGTGACATTTCTTCATCATATAAGTTAATCATTCCTATATTTTGCAGTGCCTGTGTCACATCTGGCTCAAACTTTGTCAATAACTCAACTATATCTTCCACTACCGCCATATCCCAAAGTAAATCACCAGAAAAGTTTCCAATTCGATTTTTAGCCATATTATATATTTGCCTAGCTTCATCAGTAAGATGCAAACAATCTTCTAATCCAGTACTAATTACTTCAACACCTTCAGGTGGTGCTAACTCTGGCGAGAATGCAGTTGTGCTATAAATTTTTCCAGTAAAAGACCAACTTTTTACCTCTTTACACAATTTATGGGTACCATCACCTTCTGTGATTCGCTTTCTTATTTGAACATTTATAGTATCACCTAGTACTGCTTGATACTGCGAGAGATTACTTTCGGACAAATAATGTTCACTCAACTTTTTTGTTCGCTCCTCACCAGCTTCGATATTTTTATATTCATTATATTTATCTTTCCGAATAAAATGTGTGAATTCTCCTGTACCTTTACCACTATACAAACTTGTATAATATATATTGTTTAATTCAAAACCTATTACCCAACCCTTTGAGTAATAACGTACATCGCCAAATGCACTACGTTTATATGCCTTTCCATTTGCTAGAATTATTGTTTGTGCCATAATACCTCTATAGGTTTTGAGTTAAATCAGTGTCAATCAATGGTAAGAGGTAATCATCTTCATAAGTGCTAAAGCGATCTGGTACTGCACTTGCATAATTTTTGGAAGCATAAACAAGTCCTTTTATGTGATACACTTTGACTTCTTCTTGTGGTTTATAAACTTTCAATAGACCAGTACTCTCTTCTGCGACAATAAATAAATTGTAAAGCTTATATTCATAACCTTCTGGTGCTATGAAATACTCTTCTGTAGTATGGTTGTTATCCTTAAAAAATAACTTCGCATTGACTAAATTATTTTGAGATATTAGAACTTTTAACTGGGTAAACTCCTCTGCGGTAATTCCTAATATTTTCTTATTTGGTAAAAGACTATCCTGAATTTCTAATTCCAATCCTGTAATTATTTCATTATTAATAGTTAGAAATCTTTTCTTTAAATAATGAGGTTCTTTAGGCAGATAAAAAGCTTCCTGTTCTATTCCATAGTTATAAAATCCGCTTTTAGTATTGTCTATATTTTTTATTGCTTTTTCCTGAAACATAGGTGCTCTACTAGCAATGTTATTCATCAAAGTCTCATAAGTAATCCGTTGCAAATTTGAATCCTCAGTTATCTGTATCTTATCCTCAATTTTCTGGTATTTAATAACCCCAATATCTTTACCTCCTAAAGCATTGGAGAAATTTATAATTTGCAAAGTTTCATTCACTATTGTTGGTAATTGCTCTTCGTTAAACTCAAAAACACTCTTAGAATCTATAAGCCCAAATACATCATCTATATCTTTTAATACATAGTGTTGGTCTGGGTTTATAGCCTCTGCAGTCAATAGTTGTTTGCCTTCATAAACCAATTGTGTAAACGAAACAATTGTATTACCATCTATTGCTGGTGATGTTAAGATCACAGATTGCGTGTAGTTAAGATCTATGGTTATGTTTTCGTCTTCTGATGGCTGCTGTAATAAATTGGAATTTCTTACAAAATTTTCTTCGTGTGGGGAGTCTAACTCACCCAATTGAACAAACAAAGCAGTGTCCTCATGATTGTCAGTAATTAATTGAAATGCAAAACTATTGCTTTCGTTAGACGGGTCTTGTACATCGCTTGCAATATGTACTGGCCAACCATTAGTGCCAAAAGTGGTTTCTGTTAAGTTATCCGCAGATGCACCTAATTGAAAATTATTGTTAGTATCTGGATGCAAGTAGTTATCGTAAAAATTGTAACTACGCTGTCTATTACTTTGTATGTATAAATAGAAATTGTTTTTGGTAGCAAAATTTACTAGCCTTGAAGCAATATCTGTTTTAGTTGATAAAATTGTTGCTCCATCATCTACGTGTAACTTACCTACACCATTGGCATGCAAACCATAAAATGCCGCTATGTCTATAAACTTAGTAGCATTTTCTTTAAGGCACTTTATTTCATAAGCCCCTGAATCTGTAGAACCATCTATTCCAGAAGCATCCAGTTCGTAAGCTGCCGATCTTGCATAGACCAAATCTAGCTTAAAAGGGTTTGTATCTCCTTCTATAATATAGTCCCCATCGTTAAGGACAATGTCTATACCTATCTCACCAGAAAAAGCACCTAATTGTGTTCCTCTAGGTATCATTGGCAATTCATAATTGTTAGGGTCTTCTTCTTGAGCTTCCTCATCTAAAAAAGAAGCCACTTTGTAAAAGTATTCGTCAATTAACTTATTGTTATCAATAGTTCCTGTAGGGTAACCAATGAGTTTCGCCATAAACTCTGGCCGATCTTCAGGGTCTTCATCTCCATAAAACCTATTGAACTGCTTCCATATTTCTTGTACAAACCCTGAACCTGTGTCTTCAGTACCTGCAATGATATCGTCATTGTTGTTATTCTGAGTAAAAAACTGTACTTTCTCTAAGCCTCTATATATAATATATTTTACACTTAGTCCTTTAATTGGTTGCCTGTAGGGTCTTAAAATAAGGTTTACTTTATTAGCATCACCTTCCTGAGGTAGTAAGCATACCAAGCCCATGCATAAAGTGTAGATATTAGTATTGGGAGACAAGGTAACCAATGCTGTAGTCCTAAACTTTGTATCGTCAACTACCCCAAAAGCCTGACTTGCCGATTGTGAATAATTAGAGCCATGAACAAAAAAATATGATTCTGGATTTAGCTTAGCCACAACATTTGTCCCGTCTTGGGAAGTAGTTAAGTCTTGCATCTGTTCGCTTGTTTGAGGTATTTCTGACATTATAAAAAGGCTGTTTGAATATTTCTATTTTAAATTATTTTTGACAATGTATCATGGATTTTTTTGGGTGCTTTTATATGTTCTAATTCTTTGATTGGGAAATTTTAATAAAAAATACTTTACATAAAATAACTAAGAATTTGTAAGAAATGTTGTTATATTCATGAGGCAAAAAACATACAATTATTACGCTTTTTTAACCAATCAAATGAAACCTCTTTGTTTTGCGGCAAGAACCAGATCTCTATCGCTATTGTTTTTTATGTTAAAGTGGGATTTCAGAAGGCGCTTTCTCTTTTCAATTGCAGCTCTAGAAAGTGGAATTACTTTTGTGAGTTCTTTCATACTTGCCGCGTTAGAGACTTCTTTTAAAATATGAATATCTAAATCATCAAGAACCAACGAAGCAGACACTTTACTTCTTAAAAAGTTTAGAATGGTTTTACTATAATACGTACCTCCATTTATTAGCTTTTTTAGTGCCAAAACAATGTCGCTTGAGTCTATGTCACTTTTTATTAAAAAGGCTTCAGGGTTCAAAGTCTTCATAATATTATGTAACCTTAAATTATCCGCAAGGCTAGTGCATACTATTATTTTTACTGAAGGAAATTTGTTTCTTATTTCTAGTCCTAAGTCTTCACCAGATGTAAATTGTTCATTCTTTGTTGATGGTAAACTGATATCTAAGAAAACCAAGTCTAACTCGGATTTTAAAGTCTTAATCTTATTGTAGCCTGATTGACAATCTTTTGCCTGACTTACATTAAAGTCTGTTTCTTCTAAGCTAAATTCAAGTTGTTTGATTGATGATCTATAACAGTCTATTATAATTTGGTGATCATCAATTATAAGAACGTTATAAGTTTTTTTCATTGTATTATTAAGTTTTAACCTACTGTTTCCGAAAAACCAAAATCGACTTAATCATTTGTATTTTAATTAACTAACTATTATAAAAGTGCTTTTATTACCTAAAACACAATTAAACATTTGTTAATTTTTAAATAATTGAAATGATTTCGATTTGTAAGTTAATACTTATAGATATGCAATAATATACGTGACTTTACGTATTTTTTGGAAAATATAATTCTAACTTTTTACCATTAAAAGACTGATAATTTGATATTTACAATAATACAGACTGTATTTTGGAATTTTGGATATAGAGTAACAAACTTCTAGTAACAATTAAACTTGAGCTTTGTTTAAAAAATTAAAATCTAAGACTGATGTATACTCTTACATTGAAATGAATAAAATCCATTTTTGTTGTACATATGTTGTACAGAGAAATCAAAAAAGGCTTCACAGAAATGTGAAGCCTTTTATTTACTAGTAGCGGGAACTGGACTCGAACCAGTGACCTTCGGGTTATGAGCCCGACGAGCTACCTACTGCTCTATCCCGCGATATCGGACTGCAAATATACAATGCTTTTTAGATTTGACAAGTTTTAATCAAAAAAAAACACTCAAATAATTTTTGAGTGCTTTTAATATTAAATTATGGCTAAGAAATAATTCTAAATTTAATCGTCGTCTTCCTCTTCATCTAAAGTTGCTAACTCCCCTTCGGTATTTGCTTTGTCTAGTTCAAAATCTACAATTTTAGGAAACTTCCCCTTTAATGCAGCAAAATTCCCCTGAAGTTGGTTATTGTTTAATAATAGAGTTCTTAGATTACTTAGTTGTGCTAATTCTCCTGGAATATTTCCAAAGAATGCGTTATTAGATAATACTAGTTCCTCTAACTGACCAAGTTCACCTAGTGAAGCTGGTATAGCGCCTAATAAGCTATTATCAAATACACTTAAAACTTTTAGAGATTTTAGGTTTGCTAAACTTTCTGGCAATCTTCCTATAAGGTTATTACTGCTAAGAATTAAGCTCTCTAATTTTGTAAGATTTCCAACTGAAGCTGGTATTTCACCAGTAAAATTATTGTTGAATAATTCTAAAGACTTCAAATTGGTTAACGATCCTATATCTGATGGAATTTTTCCTGTTAAATTGTTTGAAAACAATTTTACCTCAACAAGACTAGTCATACTAGTCAATGTTTTTGGTAATTCTCCTTCCAATTTATTAAATGATAGATCTAAAACTTTAAGACTTGATAATTTAGAAATAGACTCTGGTAATGTTCCTTCTAGTTTATTGAAGCTAAGATTAAGCTCTACAACACTTGAATCTTCAATTTTTACTCCAGACCATGTTGAAACTGGTTTTTCTAAATTCCACGTTCTATTCCACGATTTACCATTTGTAGAATTGTATAAGTCTATAAGAGCTGCTTTCTGATCCGTTGAAATCTCAGCAAAAGAGAGCAACGAAACGAAGCAGAAAAGTAGGGTTAGTTTAAGCATTTTCATTCAAGTAGGTTTTGGTTAGGGTACACACTATGCTTGCTTTAAGTAAACGAATATATAAGCAAATTCTATAAACTGCAACTTTTTTCGATGAACTGCACAGGGTGTTTTTTCAAATAATTGATTATCAGTTAATTAAAAAACTTACTGTTCAATGTTTTTTGCTTCAAAATTTATAATTTCCTGATTTTCAACCACTATAGACACTTGAATAGGGTTACAGCAAATCTCACAATCTTCTATATAATTTTGATGATTTTGGGAGGTATCTACAAGCATAGATATTTGCTCCCAACAATAAGGACATTGAAAAAAATACTCTTCCATAAATTTTACCTCTTTTAAAACTGAACATTAAGAAGTTCACCACTTATCTGTAGTATTTGTAACTCTGATAACTTTGCTTCAAACTTAGCGCTATTTCTACTTAATTCTGCATTTAATAAGTTAAGTTGAGCTTGCCTAAACTCTATGGAATTAACTTGACCTATTTTAAATTTTTCCTCTGTACGTTCAAAATTATTCTGAGCCGTTAGAATATTTTTTTCTTGAATATTATAAATTTCAAGTTTATTCATATAATCATCCCAAGCATTATTAAAATCTCTTTCAATACTCAATAGCAAATTTTCTTTTTCGAGCTGCTGAGTTTCTAAATTAATTCTAGCATTTTTCACCCTTGTTATGGTAGCTCCACCATCAAACAAATTCCAGCTTAGGTTAACGCCACCTGATAGACCTGTATTTGTAGATACGGCAACGAAAGAAGCCGCATTATTGTTGTTTTTATTCCAACCATAAGAACCTGTTAAACCCACTGTTGGTAGGTAAGCAGATTTACCTGAATTAATATCTAACTTACTAATGGCTATATTTTTTTCGGTCTGAAGTAAAGCTACGTTTCTAGATTTAGCTTTTTCAAACAGACTATCTTTCTGAAACTGTAACGTAAAATCAACCTCAGTTTCAACCTGAAAATCCTCTGTAAAAGTTTCACCTAAAACAAGCTTAAGATCACGTTTTGCATTCTTTAATTCTTGTCGAGTATTAATGATATTAATACTGTCGTTATTAATATCTACTTCGGCATTCAGTACTTCTAATTTAGTATTTTGACCATATTCAAACTGGTATCCTGCTCTAACCAATCTATCTTTTGTAACATTCAATGTTTGTTTTAAAGCATCTAGATTATCCGTGAGTTGAGCTGCATTGTAGTATACCGAAAACAGTTGTAAAATGGTATTCTCAATGGTTTCTCTTGCCTGAAGTTCTGTTAATTGATACTCTTCTTTGAGTCGCTTGTAATTGTAACGTCTTCCTAAACCATCAAATAAAACATAGTTCACATTAACCGAAGCATTGTAACGTGAACTTTCAGCACCATTAAGGATTGTGGTTTCACCGTTAGAAAATTCAGCTTCGGTATTATCTAAATTATAGGTAGCTCCTGCACTTCCTGAAACAGTAGGCAAAAATCCTGCATTAAGAATACTAGTATTATTATCTGCTACCTCTACAGATTTCTTAGCTATTTTAACACCATAATTATTATCAAGAGCAGTGGCAACAGCTTCTTCTTTGGTCAATACATTCTGTGCTGTAAGACCACTACAAATCCAAGCAAACACAACAGTCAGGTAATATTTAGTCTTCATGTAGTTCATTCTGTTCTTTTATTGCGCGTTCTACTTCTTCTTTTGTGACATCTTTACCTGTAGCCAACCACTTGGTGTTCTTTTTTATGTTATTACTAAAAGATAAGAACAATGGTAATACCAGTAGAGTTAAAACTGTAGCGTAAGCAATACCGAAAGAAATTGAGATTGCCATAGGTTTTAAAAACTGAGCTTGCCGACTTTTCTCCAATAGTAATGGTGCTAAACCTGCAATTGTAGTAAGTGATGTTAAAAATATAGCTCTAAAACGGGATTTACCTGCTTCGGATAAAGCATCATCAAAAGGCATACCTTCTTTAAGGTTATTATTGAACTTCCCTATTAACACCAAACCATCATTTACCATAATACCTATCAAAGCAATAATACCTAGAAGTGATAATATATTTACCTGAAAATCTAACAACCAATGTCCCCAAGCTACAGCCGTTAAGCTAAATGGAATAAGTAAAATAAGTAGCAGTGGTTGCGAATAACTTCTGAATGTGAAAGCTATAGTAACATAAATCAACAATAAAATTATTGGACCTGCAACCGCCAATGAACTGGTTAATTTTCCTGCTTCTCTATTCTGACCTTCGTAAGACGCACTTATCGTAGGATATTTTGATTGAAGATTAGGAATGAATTCCGTTCTTATTTCATCAATGATATCTGTAGCACTAGTAGCAGGATTTTTTAAATCTGCATAAACCTGAATTTCTCGTTTTGCATCAAGGTGATTAATGGCTACATCTCCACGTTCTATGCTATAAGTTGCTATATCTTTTAAGGTAACACGCTCACCAGAAGGGGTAACAATTCGCATTTCATCTAAATCGTTAATAGAGCTTCTATTGTTTCTATCGTATCTAACCCAAACCTTTATTTCATCTTGTCCTCTTTGAAAACGCTGTGCTTGTGAGCCAAAGAAACCTGAACGAATCTGAGACATTACTGTTCTTAAGTCTAAACCGAGCAAGTAAGCACTTTCTTTGAGCTGTAATTTAATCTCTTTTATTCCTGCAGGATCATTATCACCTATATCTTTTAGCAAAGGATTGGATTGCAGATACTTTTTTAATTCTTGCTTCGCAGCTTTTAATTCATCTATATTATTACTTAACAAAGAAACTGAAACAGGATTACCTCCAAAATTACCTCCAGAACCGTAGATTAGTCGTTCTGTTCCTATAACCGGACCAACTAATTCCTCTAATCGATTAGTGATTAAAAAGGATTGAATTTCGTCAGGTCTTTCCTCTCCTGGCAACAGGTTGATTCTAAGATTAGCTGTAGAACTACTACTAATATCAACAATTGTGTTTTCAAAAAGCTGTTTTCCTGTTCCTTTAAGATACTTTTCTGTTAGCTCTTCATTGACGATAAAAGACTTTTCTTCTATCATTGAAATAATAGAATCTGTAATCTTCACATTAGTTCCTGCAGGCATTACCAATTCTATGCTTGCCGCGTCACTTGCGATTCTAGGAAATATTGTAACACCTATTATGCCTCCACCTAATGATCCAAAAGTCAATACTAACAAGGCTAAAAATATACCTAGCGCAAGTAATTTAAAACTCAACACAAAATTTAAAACAGGCTCATAAAACTTATCTCTCATAAAAGACATAATTTTATCACCCATTTTATTTAAACCTCTCATAAAAGAGAAAAACTGTTTTGTTTTAGATGAATTGTCACTTGGTTTTTGTTTACGTAAAGCTTTAGAATGGGCTAAATGGGCAGGTAAAATTATAAGTGCTTCAACTAAAGAAACTACCAAAGTTAAAATTACAATGACCGAAACTTCACTAAAAAACTCACCTATTCTACTATCCAAGAAAAAGAATAATGAAAAGGCCAACAAGGTTGTAATAATTGCAGAAACTACAGGCGGAATTACCTCCATAGTTCCATCTATAGCTGCTTGAACTGGTTTTTTTCCTTTTTCGTAATGCTGGTAAATATTTTCAGCGATGACAATACCATCATCTACTAAAATACCAATTACGATAATCATCCCAAAAAGCGACAAAACATTTATAGTAACATCAAACTGAGATGCAAACATAAACATCCCTAAAAATGAAATTGGCAGACCAAAAGCAACCCAAAGTGCTAAACGTGTATTTAGGAAAATAGAAAGAAAAAACAGTACTAGTAAAACACCTTGCCATGCATTTGTAAAAAGTAACCAAGTACGCTGAATTAAAGGTATAGATCTATCACTAACCACATCTATTTGTACATTATTATACTTTTGATTGTATTCTTCAATGTAGGTGTTCACCTTATCCGCTGAAGAAATTAAATCTTCATTATTTGTACTTGTTATAGCAATATTTACAGCTAATTCCTGATTGAAATATGTAGCATTTGGTGTTTCAGAAAAACGGTCTCTTATAATTGCAACATCCTTTAATCGAATTACTTTCCCATCAGATGAAGCTCTAACCACAATATTAGAAAGCTCTTTCCCATAATATTCCCTATTATTAGCTCTAATTAAATATTCCTCAGCAACAGTCTTTACATTTCCACCTGTAACTAATATATTAGAACTACTAACAGCTTCAGCTACTTCAGAAAACGTAAGGTTATAAGCTAATAAATCTGTTTCATTAACAGCAATCTCAATCTCTTCTTCAGGAAAACCAGAAATTTCAATTTGAGAAATTCCATCTATAGCTCGTAAGTCGGATTCAACCTGACGCGCAATTTGTTTTAAGGTTACTAGAGGAATATCTTTTCCACTAATCGCAAAAGAAATGGTTTCTCTTACAGCCTCTTGTTTAGACACAACTAAAGGTTCCATTCCTGTTGGAAAAGAAGGCACTCTATCCACAGCATTTTTTACTTCAAGAAGCATAAAATCTAAACTCTCACCTTTTTCAATTTCTACAGTTATAGTTCCACTGTTTTCTCTTGATGTAGATGTTACTCGGTCTATGCCTTTTAAACCTTTTAAGTTATCTTCAATCTGAAGTACGATACCTTCTTCAATTTCTTGAGGAGACGCTCCTGGATAAGTTATGGCTACATTTATTATTCGTGATTCTGTAAGTGGAAAAAACGATGATTTCAAAGAAAGGTAACCGATAATACCAAAGACAAAAAATGCTAGGATAAAAACATTTACCGCAACATGATACCGAATAAAATATTCAATTATCCTTCTCATTATTGTATCGAATCTTTAGATTTCTCAACTAGATCTGCAGCCTTTACCTGCATGCCTGCATAAGCACCTGGTACAGGTTTTCTTAAAATAATTGTACCATCTGGCACTTCTCTTAAAACTACTTTCTCACTAGAAAAATGTACTGGTTTCACCGGAATAACATCCAACAAGCTATCTCTAACCACATAAATTTCTTGGCTATCTAACAGAAGATTTCGATCAATTTCAATGGCATTTTCAACCTTTTCAGCATTTAATTCTGCTTCGAGATACATCCCTTCTTTTAGGTCTGGACTTTCAACTTGGATAAAAACAGTAATGGTTTGTGTTGTTGCATCTATGCTGCCATTAATTCTAGAGACTGTTCCGTAGTAAGTTTTAGTTTTTTCCAAATTGGTAAGTTTTACGGACTCTCCTTCTTTTAATACTTCTGTAAAAGATTTGCTTATGGCAACTTCCATTTCATAAACCGAAGGATTAATGAACTCACCCAACTTTTGTCCATTTCTAACCAATGTTCCTTCTGTAACTAAAGCTTCGGTTAAAATTCCTGAGAAAGGTGCAGTAATTCTATATTTAGCTAAACGTTGTTCAAGATTTCTAACACTGTAGTAGGAACTTATAATTCCTCTTCCTGTAATAAAATAATTTTCTTTTTCATTGGAAATTTCTGGAAGTGTTGGTGTTGTTTTATTTAAATCAAAACCATTTAAATAGGTTTGCCATTTTGGAAAAACATCAGGAAAATCTAATCTTAAATCTGGCATTATTGCAGCAATACTGTTATACAGGTTACTTTTTGCAGATTGTACACTAGCATAATATTCTGATGCATCAATACGAATTAAAACTTCTCCTCTATTGTATTTTTGACCAGGTTTAAAAAGTTTAGATCCTGTTTTAAATATACCCTGAACTTCCGAATACAATTCCACACGTTCTTTAGCTGTGAGATTACCATTTGCAGAAACTACAATGGGTACAGAACCATTCTTCACAGTATCAATCAACACTGTTTTTATAACCTTTGGAACAACAGGTTTTGGTTTGTTTTTATTATCTATAAGATATTTGGCGAAGATGAATGCACCTACAATAAGGGCAATACCTAGGGCAGAGAGAATAACTTTTCTTAGCATGTTTATGATAGTCAGTAAACTGCAAAGTTATCTTTATCAATAAGCGAAATCGTTAAAAAATTCTTAATTATTGATAGTGTCCAATTCTTCTTGTACACTTTCCCAATCATTCATTAAAGATTCTAAAGATTTCTTCTTGGCTTGGTAATCATCAAAAAACTTTGGATCTGAGGCTGTTTTATCATAATCAGTTTCTAATTTAGTATCATCTGCTTTGATATCTTTTTCTAACTGATTTATCTTAGCTTCAATATTGCTCAACTTATTATTTAAGGATTTAATTTTCTTTTGATCTTCGTAACTCTGTTTATTACTCTCTTTTGGTTGTTCTGTAACTACCGTTCGTTTTTCAGCTTCTCTTAAATTTTCAATATTACGCTGTTCTAGGTAGAAATCAATATCACCTAAATACTCTTTAATATTTTGGTCTTTGAATTCATAAATACTATCCGTTAAACCTTGAAGAAAATCCCTGTCGTGCGATACCAAAACTAGCGTACCTTCAAACTTTTTTAAAGCCTCTTTAAGAACATTTTTTGATTTAATATCTAGGTGATTCGTAGGCTCATCCATTATTAGAACATTCAATGGTTGAAGCAAAAGCTTAGCCAAAGCTAAACGATTTCGTTCACCACCTGAAAGTACCTTCACATATTTTTCAACCTCCTCACCTCTAAACA
This sequence comes from Winogradskyella sp. SYSU M77433, assembly GCF_029911945.1. Classification (NCBI taxonomy): domain Bacteria; kingdom Pseudomonadati; phylum Bacteroidota; class Flavobacteriia; order Flavobacteriales; family Flavobacteriaceae; genus Winogradskyella; species Winogradskyella sp. SYSU M77433. Next base: position 320,893 of record NZ_JARYTG010000001.1, read on the forward strand.
AAAATGAACCTAATATATCTCTAACTTTACTTCGGTTGGTTTCGTTTGCAGCATCTATCATGGTATCTAATACTGTTTTGTTACCATCTAAGTATTCTGCTTGGTTTTGAGCAAAATACCCAATCTGAACATTGTGTCCTAAAGTTACTTTACCTTCATGCTTTAATTCACCAACAATAATTTTAGCTAAAGTGGATTTTCCTTGTCCATTCTGGCCAACAAATGCCGTTTTAACATCTCTAGGAACTGTTAAATTTACATGGTTTAAAACCTGAAGATTTCCATAATTCTTTGATACGTTTTCAACCTCTACAACAACTTTTCCTGGTGTGATGGAAACTGGAAAGTTTAAAGTCATAACGCTATTATCATCTTCATCGACTTCAATCCTATCAATTTTATCCAGTTTTTTAATAAGCGATTGTGCCATCGTTGCTTTCGATGCTTTAGCTCTAAATTTTTCAATCAGTTTTTCGGTTTGCTGAATCTGCTTCTCTTGATTTTTTTGAGCTGCTAACTGTTGTTCCTTTATTTCTTTTCTAAGTTCTAAAAACTTTGAATAAGGTTTGCTGTAATCATAGATACGACCTAAGGAAATTTCGATTGTTCGGTTGGTAACATTATCTAAAAACATCTTATCGTGAGACACAATAACTACGGCACCAGGATAAGTTTTAAGGAAATTTTCTAACCAAATAATAGATTCTATATCTAAGTGGTTTGTTGGCTCATCTAACAGCAATAAATCGTTATTTTGAAGTAATAGCTTAGCGAGTTCTATTCGCATACGCCAACCACCAGAAAATGTATCAGTAAGCTTGTTAAAGTCTTCACGCTTAAAACCAAGACCTTGAAGAATCTTTTCTGTATCACCTTGATAATTATAGCCGCCTAAAATCTCATATTGATGCTGTATTTCATTGAGATCTACCATTAATTGATGATAAGATTCGCTTTCGTAATCGGTTCTTTCGGCCAATTGCGTGTTGATCTCTTCTAGTTTAGCCTCGCAATCTTTTATTTCTTTAAAGGCTTCATACGACTCATCTAAAACTGTTTTACCAAAATCAAAGTCTATATCTTGTTTTAAGAATCCTATTTTTAGATTTTTATCAGCAGCTATTTGTCCTGTATCAGAATCTTGCTCTTTTGCCAATATTCGCAACATGGTAGATTTTCCGGCTCCATTCTTACCAATTAGACCTACACGATCACCAGGACCTAATTTAAATGTAATGTCTTCGAATAAGTACTCTCCTTGAAATGAAATTGATAAGTTATGAATATTTAGCATACTATTTCTGAATAATTCAACTGTAAAATGTCACAATTGTTACAATGCCAGAACTACAAATATTTATCTTTGCATTGTATTAAAAACGCAAAAGTAAAGGTTTTAGTTATGATTAGAAAAGGAATGAAATTATATAGCATACTTTTTGGAGCTTGCCCAAAATGTCACCACGAGTCTATGTATGTTAATAAAAACCCTTACGCACTTTCTGAAACATTAAAGATGAATGATGTGTGCTCTCATTGTAAAACCAAATACCAAATAGAGCCGTCATTCTTTTATGGTTCAATGTATGTAAGCTATGCTGTGGGTATTGCTTTCGCAGTTGCAGCTTTTATTATTAGCCATGAATTTATTGGGTTTGGCTTAATGAATTCCTTTATAGCTATTGTGGTGACTTTGATAGTGTTTATGCCAATTATAATGCGCCTTTCTCGTAATATTTGGATCAATTTATTTATGAGTTACGATAAAGAACTTGCTGAAAAAAGCAAATAAAGATTAGGATTTGAAACGATTAACATCAATTTCTTGATCCAAAGCTTCTCCTTTTTCTATAAAATTAAATAGTTTTTCTGCTACATAAGGCGCTATCATAACTCCACGCGTACCTAAACCATTTAAAAGATATAGGTTTGAATACTTCTCATGCTGACCAACCAAAGGTCTTCTATCCTTTACTGTAGGCCTAATTCCTGCAACATGGTTCACAATTTCAAAATCACAATTGATGAAGGTTTTCAGTTTAGAAATCAACTCTTGCTTTCCTTCTTCGGTTGGTTCATTGGTTTTATCTGTCCAATTATAGGTCGCACCAACGTTATAGAGATCATCTCCTATCGGAAGTATAAAAACTGAAGACTTAATTGCATAGTCTATATTTAAATCTGGCGCTTTTATAGTGAGAACCTCTCCCTTTGTTCCATTAAGTGGCACATCATTAAAAAAAGGATTTTTCTTTACACCAAAACCTTCTGTAAATACAATTTGCTTAGAAGAAATAGTATTGTATTGTAACGTTTTATCAAAAATTTGAAGACCATCATATCTAAATGTTTCTTCCTTGAAGCTATCTATTGTATTCAAAAAAGATTTGTATTCTGATATTAATGTATTTGTATCTAAACGACCTGCGTGCATTACTTCTCCAAAACCATAAGGAGCATTTACAAAGGCATTAGTGTTTTTTAAGAGCTGAGTAGCGAGGTAAGGTTCTAAATTGGGTTTATCAGAAGCATTGAACCAATTGTTTTGTTCTTCTATTGAATTGAAAAGCCTTAAGATTTTAAGCTTATAATCTATTTTTATATTTAAATCTTTTTCAATTTTGGCATATACCTCTGAAGCCAAACTTAATTGTTCGTTAGCTTTCCAAACTTCAGAAAATCGTTTAAGAATAACAGGATTATATAATCCTGCTGCCACTAAAGATGATTGTTGGGAACTATCATCAAATACTACAAAAGATTTCTTTTTAGCTCTTAATTGTTCACAAAAAGCAATACTAGCTAAACCACAACCTACAATAATATAATCTACGTCCTTCATTATAATGCGAAAATATTAAAAAGATTTCTGCTGTTGCATAAATGATGGCTATAAAAAAACGCCCACTATAAAGTGAGCGTTTTTATTTAAATTTTGTAAGAGTTAATAATTAGTAACTCCACATATCTTGTTCAAAGTTTCTGATTTTTTCTTTGATTCTATCAGATTCTAAGAGTTGCATTAAAGCATTTTCAGCAACATATTCTTTTATCTCTCTATCACCATAAACGTTTTCTTCTTTGTAGATTAATCCACTAAAACGTCTACTGTTAAGTATATGATCAAAAGATAATGGAACAGCACTGTTTTTATTATTGAATGCTTTAGCATCATGTAAAATATCTCTTATCTCTGGATAGAAAATCCAAAACATTGGAATTGGTTCTTTCATAGAATCATCTTCAGAATCGATAAAGTTAACGTCTGGTGCCGCAGGAGCGATACCTAAAATACGATACTTTAATTCTCCTTGACGCTTATCGAAATACCATAACCCCTTAATTAAATAAGAACTGATATCAGCAGGGACAATTTCACGGCGAATTACATACTCTTCAGGAACTAAAGAGGTATCTGTAACACCTTCTTGGTTCATCCACTCAATACCGTAATCAGTGATCTCTTCACGTCTAAGAGAAGGTGCTAAATCTTCTAAAGTACGCTCAGTAGTGAAATACGAATCGGCATAAACTTTTGGAATGTTTCCATTATTAACATTTTCTAATAAAACCATATAAAGCGACTTTCTATCATCACCTAAGTTATCTTCTACAGGAAAATATAAAGGAAAGTTTGCACGTTCATCTAAAACCACCTTTTCCCAAGTCATTTTAGAAAATAAGATATCTCTATCTCCTACATAACCGTATTCTAAAGGTTTATCATTATCTAGAAGTAACTGTGCTTCAGTCTTCATACCAATTTCTTCTGGTATTTTAGCGTTAAGGATATTAGCTTGAGCAAACATAGTATTTGCAGCAAACAATCCTAATCCAATACATAAAAAGCTTTTTAATTTCATCTTATCTAATTATTAATTTGGGATTTCTTTTTTTTTGTAGCGTATCTAATTTAGTTAGTTACTTCTACGGTTACAGGTGAAACACCTTTTAATCTATAAGAGGCATTACCTGTGATTTGAGCTTTGATATCGAAAATAGCAATAACATCTCCAGTTCGTGCTCTGCCAATAGCAGACTTAGCTTGACTATTCATTTTTGTTCCAGTAACTTGAACTGTAGGTTGTCCAGGTACTTTAATCTTAAATGATGTTACGTTAATCGGTAAATCAAAGACAAAATCTTCTAATACTGCACCAACTGTACCTATTTCAACATTACGTTTAGGTAATTTTACAATACCATCTTGTCCTGCTATTGTACCTGTTGGCTTAGGAATATCTTTAATTCTGAATGTTTGCTGATCACTAGCCTTTGAACCATCGTCTAAAGTAGCTGTTACATTAATAGTAACCTCTCTACCTGAACCAGGGTTCATCACATATTTACCAATACCAGAAGCTTTTGATAAACCAGCACCTGACGCATTTACTTTGTTATCTGGAACACCAGCAAAAGAAATTGTCATAGGGTTAGCAACACCACGATAAACTACATTCATTTTATCTGCAGAAATTGTTGCAGAGTTTGGTCTTGGTACAACTACATAGTTCGCTACAATTGGAATAGGTAATTCTTTACCATTTTCAATAAAAGTAAACTCTCCTTTAATATCATGTTCACCAACATTACCAACGTTAAAATCTAAAGTTGCAGCTCCGGTAGAATCGATAGCTTTTGACAAATCTACTTCTTCTCCTTGTACTACTAATTTAGTAGGTGGTACATTGGCATACTTTCCAATAACTACACGTCCTTGAAACTTTTCACCTGCGAAAAACGCAGATTTATCAGCTAATACAATTGCTTTATAATTATTAAGAGTTGTAGCTTCTGCTAATGTATTTCCTAAGAATAAGTTATACAAATTAGCTTCTGTAACTCTAACATCATTTTGTAAAGCTGTTAATTTAGTATAAGATGCAATTGCAGGATAACCTTGGAAATTATAATTTAACCAATCGATTTTCTTTCCATCCTTATTAACTTCTTTCTCTGTACTAAATGTTTTTTCAAAAGTTTCACTTTCTCCTCTATAAGCCTCATCTTTAGCTAAGACCGCTTTCACAGAAGATTTATACTCATTAACTTGAGCCATAAATTCTTCACCTTTCTTAGTTAAACGATCACCTGTAAACCAAGCTTCATCCAAGATATCTGTTTTATCCATTGCTTCGAATGGTAATTTACCAGTTTCAGGATCTACTTCATATTTACCAGCTTTAATTAAATCAGCTTTAACTGTTTCTAAGTACTTATAAAATTTATCTGAAGCTATTTGCACTTGTTGTGCTCTTGCTGCTGGTATTTTAAATTCCTCAGGTTTCTCTTCACCTTTAGTTTTTAAATCCGTCAACATTGCTTCGTTTCTATTTCCTGTAGCCTCATTTGCATCAGCAAATTTTGACTCCATTAATCCAAATGCAGATAGTACCTCTTTAGACATATTCATCGCCATCATAGCAATAAACACTAAGTACATTAGATTAATCATTTTCTGTCTTGCGGATAATTTTCCTCCTGCCATGTTCTAATTAGTTTTTTTAATTATGAATTAATTTATATCTATAAAAACCTAATTAGTTTTTGTTCATTGCAGATAGCATACCTCCATAAACACCATTTAATGATGATAGGTTAGATGCTAAAGACGCCATTTGCTCTTTTAACTTTTGTGCATTTTCTACAGCTTCCTCGTTGATAGCAGCTTGACGATTTGCACTTTCCATTTGTACTTTGTAAAGACTATTTAAAGACTCCATTTGAGCAGCAGCTAAAGACATTTCTTCGCTATATTTCTTTTGAGCAGCCATAGAATCTACAGTTGGTGAAATACCTTTTGCAGCACCTTCGAAATTCTTGATACTATCTCCTAGGCTAGCCATAAGAGCACCATCAATTTTAGCTTCTTTCAATAAGTTATCTAATTTTTTAGATAATAAACCTTCTGCATCTTTAGGCTCTTCTTTCTTAGCCTTTTTTCCTGTAGATTGTCCACCTGCTAATTCTGGATAAACAAGAGACCAATCTAAGTCATCACCTTGCTTTTCGAATGCAGATATTGTAAATACAAGAGCTTCAACAATCATACCTATCGTTAAGATAAGAGATCCATAAGGCCAGTGTTGGATTTTAAATAACGCTCCAACGATTACGATTGCAGCTCCAAGTCCATAGACCATATTCATTGTTGATAATTTCTTTTGTGCCATGATTTTTTAAGTTTTAGTGTTTTAAAGAGTTAAGTTGTTAATTAACTCAATGTAAGGATTAATATTTAGTTTAAGTTAAGTTTAATTAGTTTGTTGCTGCGTTTTTAGTTACTTCAGTTCCCATGTAATCTTGAACTGTTCTAAATCCAATGTAACTTCTAGCTGAATCCGCATACTCGTAATCTCTAGAACTTACTTGTAAGAAATAGGCAACATCTTTCCAAGAACCACCTCTAACAACTTTACGAGCATTGTCTTGATCGTTTACATTAGGATTGATTGTTGAAGAATATTCATAAGATGCAGGATCGTAAGAACCATTTACCCATTCTGACACATTACCTGCCATATTATATAGGTTAAAATCATTAGGATCGTAAGCATCTGCTTCTACTGTATAAAGTGCTTGGTCAGCAGCATAATCACCACGTAAAGGTTTAAAGTTTGCCATGAAACAACCTCTATCATTTTTAGTATAAGGTCCACCCCAAGGATACGTTGCACCTTGAAGACCTCCACGAGCAGCATACTCCCACTCTGCTTCAGATGGTAATCTATATGAGTTTATAGGTTGTTTACCTTTACTTTTCTGATATGCATTATGGTATAATGTTCGCCACTGACAGAAAGCTCTTGCTTGTTTCCAAGATACACCTACTACAGGATAGTTTCCGTAAGCATCATGCCAAAAGTAATCATTGTGCATTGGCTCATTATAAGAGTAAGCAAAGTCTCTAATCCAAGCTGTAGTATCAGGATACACCTCAACTTCTTGTTGTACAACAACCTCAGAACGCTTTAAACCTCTGTTTCTTGCAGCTTTTTGGATATCCATATAAGTATATTGGAATTTGAATTGCTTTACATCCCAAGTTCTTTGACCATTATAAGACTCTTCTAATGGTAAGTACATGCCATCCATAACTTCAGCATATAATTCATCTGGATAATCGGCTGTATCAAAAATAAGATCTACATCACGATTAATTTTTCTTTGCTCGTTACCATAAGTATTAAGCATGTAACTTTCGTAGGCATTAAGTTCATCTGGGTCTGAATCTTGGTAAGCAAACTCACCAATATCTCCATTACCAGGAGTTTTACCTTCTAAATCAGCCATCTCAGCTAATTTCAATCTTAGAATAGAGTCACGAACCCATTCTACAAACTGACGATACTCGCTATTTGTAATTTCGGTTTCATCCATGTAAAATGCACGAACTGTTGCGGTTTTAGTTGGCGCATCTTGTACACCAGCTAGGTCATCATCAGATTTTCCCATAATAAAAGCTCCGCCAGGTACCAAGGTCATCCCATAGGGCTTTTCTGGATGCCATGATTTTCCTCTAACTCCTACTAATTGTCCACGGTCTCCAGAATTACAACTGGACACCAAAACTAGTACTGCGGCAAGTAAAATAAACTTATTAATATTCATAGTAACTCGAGGTTAAATTAGTCATTTTTAATTTTGAGGTCGTAAACATATTTATATATTTTCGAATAAACAACTTTTTTTCAAATTTTTTTGCATTTAAACCTAAAAATATGCATTTCGTCGATGAAAAAAATGTTAAATATCGATAAAAAGCCTCTTTTAAAAGCTATTCTTCCTGAATGCCTTATACCAGCGCTCTGGTATCTCACCCTGTGTTGCGAGCACATAATCGGAATGCATACACGGTAATAACGTGTGCTTTTTTAATTTATTATTAACATCTGGTAAAAAAGGAATCTCTATCCACCATCTACCTGTTTTTAAACTTTTATAGAAGATAAGTTCATCATCTTCTACCAATACATTATATTTTTGATAATAATTTTCGTTTGTAAAATCATCATCTTTTACTCTACAGTTAACACCTTCGATAAAATACCATATCATCTGAGATATAAGCATTGAAGTAGAGTTGTCTTTTTGAGAATTTAAATATTCATAGATACCAAAAGAAGACACCTTATTACTTATTCCTGCATAGCGACTTATGGCACAAATTTCTTTCCCTGTGAATCCATTAGGTGAATATTTTTGATTCTCACTAACTTCGGCTGATCTAATTGACTTTAAATCTACTGATACAATGTGAGCATCTCTCATTAAAGGTTCAACCTTATTAATATCACCTGATATCTCTCCAAGTCGGTGAGCTTCGAAATATAATTTCTCAATAAGGTCTAACTCTTCTTGTGAATTGAAATAGGTTTGATAACCTATTGTGGCATAGTTAAAAAGGTTATATGGTTGTTCCACTATAATCTTTCCTACATAACTATTATTCTTTATTGGTAAGTTGGCGTCACCGAGATCAAAATTAGTATCTACACTTACAATATTTACCATTGGCAAAATATTATCGTAAGCCCTATAATTAGCATAAGTTAAATCTTGGCTTCCACCTAATACAATCGGAATGATATTTTTTTCAACAAGAACCGTAATGGCTGTTCTTATGGCGTAATAGGTGTCTTCAACTGTTTCACCTGGCTCTATATCACCTAAATCGGCTATAGTTGTATGCCAATTACCAGGAAACAGGGTATATAAAGTAACTCTGATAGAATCGAAATTGACGTCTGCACCAATATAATTGACATCATTTCTATTTTCTTTAACTCCGATGATAGCTATCTGCACATCATCTAAATCTGGAATACCGTTTTGACGAGAATGAATCTTGATTTTTTTTCCCAGCGCTTGTTGCGCTATTAGTTCGTTATGAGCTAAAACCGCATCTGATACAGGCGTTAGAAAGCTAAAATTCATATAATATTACTTCTTTTTGGTCGTCGTTTTCTTTTTAGTAGTCTTTTTTCTTGTTGTTTTCTTTTTAGGAGTGTTTTTCTCAAGCAAAGCTTTTGCTTCTTCTAAAGTCATATCGCTAACATCAACTGTTTTTGCTAGCTCTACTTTTTGCTTACCTTTTATAACATTGTGTCTACCCCATCTTGCCTTCTCAACTCTAATACCTTCGTCTTCCCAAACGTGAATAAGTTTATCTTTTTCCTTTTGGATTTTGTCTTCGATCAAAGTTACAATGTCTTCTTCAGATAAATTGTCCCAATCGTATTTTTTATTCACATTTATGAACATGTTGTTCCACTTGATGAATGGCCCAAAACGTCCTTTTCCTTTTGTAACTTCTAAACCATCATAAATATATATAGGTGCATCAGCCTTTTCTTTCTCCTTAATATATATAATAGCTTCATCTAATTCTACACTTAAAGGATCTACACCCTTTGGTAACGAAACGAATTTTTCACCATATCTTACATATGGACCAAAACGTCCGTTATTAACCTCTACTTCATCATCTTTATAATGCCCCAAGGCTTTTGGTAGTTTGAAAAGGTCCATAGCCTCTTCAAAAGTTATAGAATTGAGTTGTTGATCTGGTGATAAACTAGCAAATTGAGGTTTTTCTTCTTCGTCTGCAGTTCCTATCTGAACCATCGGCCCGAATTTCCCTAAACGCACACTTACTTGACGACCAGTTTTAGGATCTGTTCCTAAAATACGTTCTCCAGACTCGCGCTCGGCATTTTCTTGAACATCTTCAACTTGTGGATGAAAGCCTTTATAGAAATCTTTCATCATTGCTCTCCAATCTTCTTTGCCTTCAGCTATATCATCAAAACTCTCTTCTACCTTCGCTGTGAAGTTGTAGTCTAAAATACTTTCAAAATGGTTCACTAAGAAATCGGTTACAATGAAACCAACATCTGTAGGTACTAATTTTCCTTTATTAGAACCTGTTTTTTCAGAAAGATTCTTTTCTTTTATTTTTTGATTTTCAAAAATCAGTTGTTTGTACTCACGCTCATCACCTTCATGAGTTCCTTTTTCTATATAATTTCTATTTTGAATTGTAGAAATTGTTGGTGCGTAAGTAGATGGACGACCAATACCTAATTCTTCCAACTGCTTTACCAATGACGCTTCGGTGAATCTTGCTGGTGGTCTTGTAAATCTTTCTGTTGCAGTAATATATTTATTACGTAAGTTTTCGCCAATTTTAAGATCTGGTAAAATACCTTCTTGCTCTACATCTTCATCATCTGTGCCTTCTAAGTAAACTTTTAAGAAACCATCAAAAGTTATGATCTCACCATTAGCTGTAAATTCCTCATCAACTTTATTTTTGGAGTTTACTTTTACTCTAAGGTTTGTACGTTCTAGCTCAGCATCACTCATTTGAGATGCAATAGCTCGTTTCCAAATTAAATCATACAATCTTGATTGATCGCGCTCAACATTTACAGTGTGGCTCGAAAAATCTGTAGGTCTTATAGCTTCGTGAGCTTCTTGCGCTCCTTTTGCTTTACCTTTATAATTCTGAGGTTTACTGTATTTTTCACCGTAAGCGGAAATAATTTCTTTCTCAGCTCCTTTTTTAGCCTCATCAGATAGGTTTACACTATCTGTTCTCATATAAGTAATAAGACCTGCTTCGTAAAGTCGCTGTGCATTACTCATTGTTCTACTTACCGAAAAACCTAATTTACGTGATGCTTCTTGTTGAAGTGTTGATGTTGTAAATGGTGCCGCTGGTGATTTTTTAGCAGGCTTCTTTTGTAAATCGGAAACTTGATACGTAGCCTCAATGTTATCATTTAAGAACTTTTCAGCTTCTTCTTTTGAATTGAAATTTTTTGGCAACTTAGCTTTAAAAGATGTTCCGTCTTCAGTGGTAAATTCAGCATCTACTCTATAAGAAGCTACGGCCTCAAAATTTTGTATATCTCTTTCGCGCTCAACTATTAATCTTACCGAAACAGATTGCACTCTACCAGCCGAAAGTCCGCCTTTTACTTTTCTCCATAATACTGGAGATAATTCATAACCTACAATTCTGTCTAATACACGTCTTGCTTGCTGTGCATCTACTAAATTATAATCGATACCTCTAGGGTTTTCAATTGCTTTATTGATAGCACTTTTAGTAATCTCGTGAAATACAATACGTTTTGTTTTGTCTTTATCTAAATCTAAAGACTCAAATAAATGCCAAGCAATAGCCTCACCCTCGCGATCCTCATCACTTGCTAACCAAACAATTTCTGCTTTCTTCGCTAAATCTTTTAGTTTCTTAACAACATCTTTCTTGTCTTTAGAAACGCGATATTCTGGTTTAAAATCTCCTTCTACATCTACACCTAATTCTTTGGAAGGCAAGTCGGCAATGTGTCCAAAACTAGACTCGACTTTATAATCTTTTCCTAGAAATTTTTCAATGGTTTTAGCCTTTGCAGGTGACTCTACTATTACTAGATTCTTTGGCATTCTTAACTTTTTTGAGGTTACAAATGTATATGAAAATTAATTTACAATCCTAATTTGGTCTGAAATCTGACACATTTTATCGTATTTTTAACTACTCATCAATGTAAAAAGCCTTACAAAGTGTAAGGCTTTAATATTTAAATCTAAGATTATATTTTATTAATATGTATAGTTTATTGACTCTTCAAATCCTTCTATATTGAGAACAACCTCTGTTGTCCCTTCTATTGATAATGAAGATAAATCAAAAGATTGACTCTTGGTTAAAACTGCTAGACAAGCTTCATTATTAAACAACTCTAGCTTTAAATAGCGTTGAGGCGGAAAAGACTCTGCAACACTACCAGAATCTATCAATGAAAGTTGCCAAGCATCTGCATCACAACCACTCGATGAAATTTCAATATTGAGACAATCACCTTCAATCTCATAATTCACAATACTGTAATTTGCTGACTCCGAATTTTCGTATGCTGTATTATCTACTATAACCAAAGTATCACAATCACTATAAATGACTTCATCTTCATCACACTGAAAATTAAAAAGCAATAAGCATAAGGCTAAAACCGAAAAAACTTTACTGTATTTCATAATTTAATGTTTTAAAAAAGATGAAAAACACATGAAAGGGTTGCGTTAAAAAGTAACCTTTTCATCTAAGTCCAACAAAGTATCACCTGAGTCAGGATCAGAATTAAAACCAATAATATCTTTATATATAAGGTATGGAGGCAAGTAACTAAACGATGCTGTGACATAAATCCCAACAAAACACATTAAAAACCCAATAATACTAGCTACCATTCCACCAACGAATAAAAGTCCGAATGTTATCAACCATTTTTTGTTCAAAATCTGAAGTTCTCATAATATTAAATTGGTTAGTACCTCAAAAGAAATCTATTTTCAGCAAAAATTCAAATAAAATATTACAACTGCCACTTTGTCACAATCAATAAAATAATCATATCTTTGCATGCTTATTGAGAATTGAAAAATTCATTTTAGCTGATGGAAAAGACTATAGACGAAAATAAACAAGGAGAAGCCTTAATACTAGACCAAAAAGACGGTAACCAACGTAAACTTTTTATTGAAAGTTATGGTTGCGCTATGAACTTTAGCGATAGTGAAATTGTAGCTTCAATCCTTTCCGAACAAGGTTTTAACACTACTCAAAATCTTGAGGAAGCTGATCTTGTTTTAGTAAACACCTGCTCTATTAGAGACAAAGCAGAACAAACGGTAAGAAAGCGTTTAAAACAATACAATACTGTAAAACGTATTAATCCAAATATGAAAGTTGGAGTACTTGGTTGTATGGCAGAACGTCTTAAAACTAAATTTTTAGACGAAGAAAAAATAGTAGACCTTGTTGTTGGTCCTGATGCTTACAAAGATTTACCTAATCTTTTAGCTGAAGTAGATGAAGGTAGAGATGCTATAAACGTTATTCTTTCTAAAGAAGAAACATATGGAGATATTTCTCCCGTTAGATTAAACAGTAATGGTGTTACGGCTTTTGTTTCTATAACTCGTGGTTGTGATAATATGTGCACATTCTGTGTTGTACCATTTACTCGTGGTAGAGAACGTAGTAGAGATCCTCAAAGTATTATTGAAGAAATAAACGAATTATGGGCTCAAGGCTATAAAGAAATCACACTTTTAGGTCAGAATGTAGACAGCTACCTTTGGTATGGTGGTGGACTTAAAAAAGATTTTGAAAAAGCTTCAGATTTTCAAAAAGCTACCGCTGTAAACTTTGCTAAGCTTTTGGAAATGGCTGCAAAAGCACAACCAAAAATGCGTATTCGTTTCTCGACATCCAATCCACAAGATTTTACTATGGATGTTATTGAAACTATGGCGAAGTACAACAACATCTGTAAGCATATTCATTTACCTGTTCAGAGTGGAAGTGATCGAATATTAAAAGAAATGAACAGACTTCACACACGTGAAGAATATTTTGAAATTATAGATAACATCAAACAATTAATACCTGATTGTTCCATAAGCCAAGATATTATTGCTGGTTTTCCAACGGAAACAGAGGAAGATCACCAAGACACATTGAGCTTAATGGAATATGTAAAATATAATTTCGGTTATATGTTTGTCTATTCTGAACGCCCTGGAACTTTGGCTGGCCGTAAAATGGAAGACGATGTTCCTGAAGAAGTAAAAAAACGAAGACTTACAGAAATTGTAAATCTACAGAGAAAGCATAGCGCTTTAAGAACTGAACAACACCTCAACAAAACAGTTGAAATTCTTATCGAAAAAGAATCTAAAAAATCTGATCTGCACTGGTCTGGCAGAACTTCTGATAATACCGTTGCCGTATTCCCTAAAGAGAATTACAAAGTTGGTGATTTTGTAAATGTTCATATTTCAGATTGTACAAGTGCCACACTCATTGGTGAAGCCGTGGGTTATTCAGAAAATAATTAAACAAACAAAACAATGAAGAAAATACTATTTATATTATTATCACTAACCTTGATAACCTCTTGTGACAACGAACCTATAGACCCAGAATTAACTGGAGAAACTGGTGGCAATAATGGTGGTGGCAATAACGGAAATACGAGTGAAGAATTTTTAGCATTATCTAGCTATTCATATAATACAAATACCAATGTTCCATTTTTTGGTGAAATTGTAGTTGACATTGATTACACTTTCAACTCAGATAATTTACTCGATGGGTTTATAACTGATTCACCTGTTTTTGGACAAGAAATTATAACAAATACTACAGTTACTAGAGATGCTAACAATAATATTATAGAAACTAACACCTATTATCAAGGCAGCTTAAGTGACGTTACAACTATAACATATAACGGATCTGGACAAATAACCCAAATTGCATATAACGATATAGAATCTGACGATGAGGATTATGAATTTAACTATACTTATAGCGGTAGTGAAATCACTAAAACTGAAGTAGGTTCTGATATTGTTACTGTTTACACTTTTAACGGAAACGGCAGATTGGTTAAGAAGGAGTCCTTTATAAATGACAGCTCAATTCAGCTTGAAATATTGAATTATGATAGTAATGGCAATGTAGTTTCTTCAGTAATGTCGGGTGAAATAAATACTACTTCAAGTTATATTTATGACTCAAATGACAACCCGCTGTTAGAACCTTTTCAAGCCAGAGATCAATATAGTATTATCGGAGATTATTATGACGATCAATCAGGCAATAGTATAGCGCATTTTGGCGGTTCAAATAATTGGACTGGTGTTATTTCTGATAGTTCAGAGTATAATTTTACAATCACTTATGATAGTGACAATAGAATACTAACTCGCAACGGTTCATTTGGTGATGCTGAAGTTCAAATTTCCCAAGATGAAATTTTCACTTACGTTAATTAATTATGGAATCGGTACAAGCTATTAAACAACGCTTTGGTATTATAGGGAACGACCCTAAACTTAACCGTGCCATAGAAAAAGCAATACAAGTTGCTCCTACTGATATTTCGGTATTAGTTACTGGTGAAAGCGGTGTTGGTAAAGAAAGTATCCCAAAAATAATACACCAACTTTCACATAGAAAACACGGCAAATACATTGCAGTAAACTGTGGTGCTATTCCTGAAGGCACCATAGACAGTGAACTTTTTGGTCATGAAAAAGGAGCATTTACAGGTGCCACACAAACACGATCTGGTTATTTTGAAGTTGCAGATGGTGGTACAATATTTTTAGATGAAGTTGGCGAATTACCATTAACAACGCAAGTACGCTTACTTCGTGTTTTGGAAAATGGTGAATTTATAAAAGTGGGTTCTAGTAAAGTTCAAAAAACCAATGTAAGAATTGTGGCAGCGACAAACGTTAACATGTTTGAAGCTATAAAAAAAGAAAAATTCAGAGAGGATCTTTATTACAGGTTAAGTACAGTAGAAATCAACCTACCTCCACTTAGAGATCGTAAAGATGATATTCATTTATTGTTTAGAAAATTTGCGAGCGATTTTGCATTAAAATATAAAATGCCAACCGTAAAGCTGAACGATGATGCTGTCAATCTACTTTTAAAATACCGTTGGAACGGTAACATTCGTCAACTAAGAAACGTTGCTGAGCAAATTTCTGTTTTAGAGCAAAACCGTTCAATTAACGCTTCTACTTTACAGAATTATTTACCAAACACAGGAAGTACGCTTCCAGCTGTAGTAAGCTCTTCAAAATCTGAAAGTGATTTCAGTAGTGAAAGAGAGATTTTATACAAGGTGCTTTTTGATATGAAAAGTGACCTGAACGATCTAAAGAAGCTAACCATGGAATTGATGAAAAATGGTAGTGCTTCAGATGTACAAAAAGACAACGAGCATCTTATTCAAAAAATTTATGGTAACGACAATGATGATGATGATTTTGAAAATGCTGTTGAAGATTTAGAAGTTCTATCTATACCAGAACATTCCGAGGTTAATGAGTCTGTTTCTTCAGATGTTGAAGACAAGTACCATTTTGCTGAAGAAATTGAAGAAGAAGAAACCTTATCTTTACAAGACAAGGAATTAGAGTTGATAAAAAAATCTCTAGAACGTCATAACGGTAAACGCAAATTAGCTGCTGCAGAGCTTGGTATTAGCGAACGCACGCTTTACAGAAAAATTAAACAGTACGATCTTTAAGACAAATTTATGAAGGTTGCAAAAATATGAAGCGTCACAAAATCGTTTCTTTGAAAAAGCAATCTAATCACATATAAAATGAAATATTTAAAATACATCTTTGCTCTGTTAGTCTTAACGACGCTTACTAACTGTAACGTTCAGTATTCTTTTACAGGAGCCCAAGTTGGAAACGCAAAGACTTTTCAGGTGAATTTCTTTCAGAATAATGCCGATTTAGTAGAGCCTGGATTGGATATTGATTTCACAAATGCTTTGCAAGATTATATACAAAACCAAACAAGTTTATCTTTAGTAAATTCTGGTGGAGATCTAATCTATGAAGGAGAAATAACCGAATATAGAATTGCTCCAATGACAGCGACAGCACAAAACACAGCTGCCCAAAACCGGTTAACCGTCTCTGTAAATGTTAGATATTTCAACATGAAGGATACCGAAAAAGATTTTGAAAAGAATTTCTCCTTCTTTTATGATTATCCTGCAAATGCGCAACTTATAGGAGGTACAAAAGATGAAGCTTTTGAAGTTATCTTTGAGCGTCTAACCCAAGATATTTTTAATGCATCTTTAGCAAACTGGTAATTTATTTATGCAAAACCAAGAACTAACATATCTTTTACAACATCCTGAAGCGGTTACCGCTACTCAGGTAGAAGCGTTACGTTCTAAAATTGAAGAATTCCCATATTTTCAGCCTTTAAGAGCTTTATATCTCAAAGGTTTAAAACAGAAAGAGAGTTACAAGTACAACAATAGCTTAAAAATTACTGCAGCTTACACGGCTGACAGAAGTGTTCTTTTCGATTATATAACTTCAGATATTTTCACTCAGAATGAAATATCTCAACAAATAAAACAGAATTCTGAAGTTATTAAATCTTATGAAGTTAATGATATAGATGACATTTCGGTAAACAAAAGTGTTACTATTGATGAAGCCTTAAAAGAACATATAAAATCTACTGAAGGTGTTTTAGATCCCGATTTGTTTAAGGCCAAACCAATCGACACCTCTTTAACACCTGAAGAACCTGCAAAACTTGAAGATTCTATTATAGCTGTTGATGTAAAAAACATTACACCTGAAGAAAAACTGAACATAGGTAAACCGCTAGATTTTGACAAAAATGAAAGTCACTCTTTTGTAGAGTGGTTAAAAATCACAAGCTTTAAACCTATAGTTAGAGAGGAAGAGTCAGAACAAGAGGAAGCAGTTGAAAATGAAATTTCTACACCTCCTTTACAGAATAAATTAGATATCATTGATAAGTTTATTAGTGAAAACCCTAAAATAAAACCTGTAAAAAAAGATCATACACCAAAACCCAAATTAGTAAACAATGACGATGATGTTTCAGAAAGCATTATGACTGAGACTCTTGCTCGTATATACTTAGAGCAAAAAAACTATGATAAAGCTATTCAATCTTACAAAATTTTAAGTTTGAAATATCCAGAAAAAAGTAGTTTCTTTGCAGACCAAATAAAATTGGTACAAGAATTAAAAGATAATAACACAATATAAAATGAGTGCATTTACAATATTTTTAGTTTTAATCGTAATCGTTGCATTTTTGCTCGTAGTAGTAATCATGGTACAAAACCCTAAAGGTGGAGGTTTATCATCATCGTTTGGTGGTGGTGGTACACAACAATTAGGAGGAGTTAAGAAAACAGGTGACTTCTTAGATAAGAGTACTTGGTTTTTAGCTACTGCTTTAATTGTTTTGATTTTAGCATCTAACCTGACTATTGACACACGTTCTTCAATAGAATCTAAAGCTTACGATGCTGATGAAACTACAACTATGCCAGTTACACCATCTACTAACGATTCTGGTACTGCAATTGATACAACTCAAGGTTAAATAAACCTTTTATATACAATATTTTAAAGCCAGCTAGATAGCTGGCTTTTTTATTTCTGCAAGTTTGTCAGTCCTTCTGACTTGGCATAATTTTCGAAATACGCTAAAGCGTAATTTAATAAACAACTAAAAACATTATAACAAATGGGCTTAAACATTAAACCTTTAGCAGACCGCGTTCTGGTAGAACCAATGGAAGCTGAAACTAAAACAGCTTCAGGGATTATCATTCCTGATAATGCAAAAGAGAAACCACAAAAAGGAACTGTTGTCGCTGTTGGCAATGGAAAAAAAGATGAACCTTTAACAGTAAAAGTTGGTGATACTGTACTTTATGGAAAATACGGTGGCACAGAACTTAAACTTGAAGGTAAAGACTATTTAATGATGCGCGAAAGCGACATATTAGCAATTGTATAAAACTTTAGCTATTAGCCTTTGGCTAATAGCATCTTAAAATTAATTAATAAACGTGTAAGCTAATAGCGAATAGCTATAGGCAAAAGCTAAAAATTTAAGAAATGGCAAAAGATATAAAATTTGATATTGAAGCACGCGACGGCCTTAAACGTGGTGTTGATGCTTTAGCAAACGCAGTAAAAGTAACTTTAGGACCTAAAGGTCGTAACGTAATTATTGGAAAATCATTTGGTGGACCATCAGTAACTAAAGATGGTGTGTCTGTAGCAAAAGAAATTGAGCTAGAAGACGAGCTTGAAAATATGGGAGCACAAATGGTAAAAGAAGTAGCTTCTAAAACCAATGATTTAGCTGGTGACGGAACAACTACTGCAACAGTATTGGCACAAGCTATCGTAAAAGAAGGTTTAAAAAACGTAGCTGCTGGTGCTAACCCAATGGACTTAAAAAGAGGTATTGACAAGGCTGTTGAAGCTATTGTTGCTAATCTAGATAAACAATCTCAAAAAGTTGGTAGCTCTTCAGAGAAGATAAAACAAGTCGCTTCTATTTCTGCTAACAATGATGATGTTATTGGCGATTTAATTGCAACTGCATTTGGTAAAGTTGGAAAAGAAGGTGTTATTACTGTTGAAGAAGCAAAAGGTCTTGACACTTATGTTGATGTTGTTGAAGGTATGCAGTTTGACAGAGGTTACTTATCTCCTTACTTCGTTACAGATTCTGATAAAATGGTGGCTGATTTAGAAAATCCATACATTTTATTATTCGACAAGAAGATTTCTAACTTACAAGAAATCCTTCCAATTTTAGAGCCAGTTGCACAATCTGGTCGCCCGTTATTAATTATTGCAGAAGATGTTGAAGGACAAGCTTTAGCAACTTTAGTTGTAAATAAATTAAGAGGTGGTCTTAAAATTGCTGCTGTTAAGGCACCTGGTTTTGGTGACAGACGTAAAGCAATGTTAGAAGATATTGCCATCTTAACTGGTGGTACTGTAATTTCTGAGGAAAGAGGTTTCTCATTAGAAAATGCAGATTTATCAATGTTAGGTACTGCTGAAACTGTAACAATTGACAAAGACAATACAACTATTGTTAATGGTGAAGGTAAAGCTGCTGACATCAAAGCTCGTGTTAACCAAATTAAAGCTCAGATAGAAACAACAACTTCTGATTATGATAAAGAAAAACTTCAAGAACGCTTAGCTAAATTAGCAGGTGGTGTTGCTGTACTTTATGTAGGTGCTGCTTCTGAAGTTGAAATGAAAGAAAAGAAAGATCGTGTTGATGATGCTCTACATGCTACACGTGCTGCTGTAGAAGAAGGTATTGTTGCTGGTGGTGGTGTTGCTTTAGTGAGAGCTAAAAAGACTTTAGAAAAAATCACAACTGATAACTTAGATGAAACTACAGGTGTACAAATCGTGAACAAAGCTATTGAAGCTCCTTTACGTACCATCGTAGAAAATGCTGGTGGTGAAGGCTCTGTAGTTATTAACAAAGTTCTAGAAGGTAAAAAAGATTTTGGTTACGATGCAAAATCCGAACAATATGTAGATATGCTTAAAGCAGGGATTATAGATCCTAAAAAAGTAACGCGTATTGCTTTAGAAAATGCTGCTTCTGTAGCTGGTATGATCTTAACTACCGAGTGTGCTTTAGTAGACATCAAAGAAGATGAACCAGCTATGCCACCAATGGGAGGCGGAATGCCAGGCATGATGTAATTCGTAGCATGGACAAGTATTGAACTCACCGTTACTGATATGTTGAGTTTTAATATATAAAAACAAAAGCCTTTGGTGAAAATCAAGGGCTTTTGTTTTAAATAATAATTACTAAAATATAAAACCACCTCTTTTGGAGGTGGTATAATAATCTTACTTACCAAAAAATGAGGCTTATACTTTGATAAACCGTCCACAAATTACTTCTTCTTTGGAGAAGCCTGTGGAGTCTTCTTAGGCGCTTGTTTTGCCACTGAAGGTTTGCCTTTAGACTTTGTTTGTCCCATAACTTATATGTTTTAAAAGAACATATTAAAGGTACTTATAAAGTAAATCCGTGATATTTTCATTGGCAAATATTTAACTAAAATATTTAGTGCCTATGCTTTGGCTCCCATATAAGCCTAAGAAACGAACTAAACCTTTCATTTTCTCTACTTATAGGAACTCCTGCTATGATGCCTATCATCAGATCATCTGCTATCCCCAACCGCATTTGCGGACGCAACGTCATATCAAAATCACCTCCATCAAATGTCTTATTAAATTCAATACCTAGGAAATTTCTAGTTCCTGTTATCATATAATGAAAACTTGTATTAATATCATAGGTTGTATGGAATTCATTTGTACTAAAATCCTGCCCAATCATTGGCCCTGTATATATTAATGAATGAAAATTATTCCCCCAACGTTTCGCTACAACAAGAAAAGGATTATAAACATTTCCTTTTATAAAAGGTTTACCAAAATCTCTAAAACTAGATAACTCAAATTCATTGATATAGCCTATTGCCATAGAAGTAGCCATTGGTTCACTTACAAAAAATGACCATTGAGCTGCTACTTTTATGCTGTTAAGTTGATTAGAAGGAATGTCACTTCTAGGGGTTCCATTTATGGGTGAATAAAACGTAAAAGGCAGCTCTACCTCTAGCCCTAACCTATCCATTGGTGCCCATTCATACTCTATAAGGGCTTCATAAGAATCAAAGTCTGTATTATCCGTAAGTCCTAATCCAAGGTTCCATTCTCGCTCCCCTTTTCTAGCTCCTAAATCCCGTATTAAATCAATATACAAAGGTTCTGCGTGTAGAACTTTAGCTGGTTCTTTATCTTTTTCTACTTCTTGAATATAAATGCTATCTTTTAGTGTCTCTTTATTTTGAGCAAAAGCATAAGGTGATGATACCAATATAATTATTAGCATCAGTATTTTATTGATGTTCATTTTGATTTGTTTATTATGTATTAAAAATTTACCCAATACATTTTATAGAGTATTGGACTAAAAAAGTCTTATAAAAAACAAATCAAACTTTAGGCGGTGGACTATCTATTTCCTTAAAACCATTGGCTAAATGAGAACTGTAGTCTAGGAAATTATTTTTCTTTTCGGTTAGCCAGAAGTGCGACTTAGCTTCATTATCTGAGTCTAGGTAAACCAAAAAGTCAATCTTAGAATTCTTTTTTGTATTATGATCTTCGGAATCATAATCGTCATATTCTTGTATGGCATCTTCGTAGCCTAATACCTTTTCTAGAATAAATTCAATTATACTTTCTTGATCATTAAACGATAAATCTTCAGGAATATATTCTGGGTTAGGGTCTGCCGCATCAACACTTATATTGAGAAAATAAAGTCCCATGAAACCCCAAAGAATTTTAGAAAAAAGGCTATTTCTTATACTTTCCATTGCATTTCAAAACTAAAACTTATACTACATTTTTCATAGCAATATGCTCTTTAAGTTTTTAAAAAAACATTTAAAAACTTAATTTAATGTTTTTCAGATAGTTAAATTCACTTATGGGACAGACACCAATAAATTAGCGATGAATTTTATGATAGTAAAAAGCAGGTAATAGCAGTATAAATAAAATTGGCTGAATCAGAAAACGCCTAATATTAAAGAATAAATAATAATCTTCTTGCTTTGGATTAATGACAAAATATAAAAAAGGAATAATCAAAAGGATATAAGCCACACTGAAAATAATGACTGAAAATTTCAAAATACCTTTATCCCTAAAAACCAAATACAAAATTCCTAATGAAATAATTGAATTTAAAACAAAACGTAAAGTTGTATTTAAAACCAATTTTACAACTTCTCGCCTTGGACTATCCATGTGCAAATAATCATTTTCAAAAAAAGTGAGGTAAGGATCATAAAACAAAACATCTTCAAATGCTCTTATAAAAACCAAAAGCAAGAGCAGAACTCCTATCAAAATAAATCTTAAAGCTTTATGCATTGGTTTTTAATTTTTTCGAAAATCGGTTAACCCAAACCATCCAAAGTATAAAAACCACACCGTAAATAAGCATCGGAAAAATCACCTTGTGTAGTAGCTCTTGATGCTCTGGATAATGATACAATCCTATAGACAATATCACAATTCTCATAATGTTAAAGACATAAATAATAATGCTTCCTGCAAAACAATAGATTAGTGTTGTTTTCCAACTTCCTGAAAAAGCTACTACAAATGCAATAAATAAAATAATGATACTTACAGCATTACATCCTTCTATTACTCTTGCTACAAATTCACCGTTGATAATAACTTTTATAGAGGGCTCATTAGAGTGAGGTAATATACTTGCATTATATCCAAATCCGTTAATTACTGTATTAGTCTGCCTTGCTACTAAATTAGTGATATAATCAGGATAAAATTGCGAACCATCTGAAAACTTCAGGTATAAATGATACTCTAAAATCAACATTCCATAAACTACCAAAAAGGTGACAATAAACCGAATAACTAATTTATATTTTGATATTAGAGCTCTCAAGTAAAGACTATGTTAGTTTGGTGTTAAATTTATAAAAACAGTATCTCAAAATAGATCATTTTAAAATACTTTTGCAAAAAAGCTTTAAGGAAACAATGACATTACAAGAATTAAAACCACAAGTTAAGTCTATTATTGCTCAACAAGATGTTGATGTTGATGCGCAATTATTGAAAATTTGCGAACTCTTAGAAGCAAATGTTGATTATTATAATTGGGTAGGTTTTTATTTTAAAAATGGAGATAAAGACGAACTAAAGCTTGGGCCATATGTTGGTGAACCAACAGACCATACTATTATTCCATTCGGAAAAGGTATTTGCGGACAAGTTGCCGTAAGTAACAAGAACTTTGTAGTGCCAGATGTTTCTGCTCAAGACAATTACATTGCTTGTAGTATTACAGTGAAAGCGGAAATTGTAATACCAGTTTTTGTTAATGGTGAAAATGTTGGGCAAATAGATATTGACTCTAACACTCCAGATCCTTTTACAGAAGATGATGAAAGATTTCTAGAATTTGTTTGTAAGCAAGTTGCTAAATTGCTCTAAAGTGTAATTTAACTTAATTACTGCTTACTGCTTACTAAAAATACTACATACCAGTCCTAATAGCTTCCACAGGATCTAGTTTTGAAGCAGATATAGCTGGAATAACTCCAGATATTAACCCGATTAATGTAGAAAGCCCAAAGCCAATAAACATATTCCAGAATGAAAGAACGAAGGTGAAGTCCTCTACCACGTTATTCATTATCATGGCTATTCCCCAAACCAAAAACAGACCAACCAAACCACCAACAACAGCTAAAATTACCGCTTCAAATAAAAACTGAAATAATATAAACCTGTTTTTAGCTCCCAAAGACTTTTGAATACCAATAAGATTGGTACGCTCTTTTACACTTACAAACATAATATTGGCAATTCCAAATCCACCTACTAAAAGAGAAAATGCGCTTATAACCCAACCTACAGCATTTAATCCAGAGATAATGGCATCAATGAAAGTCACTAAACCGGATAATTTATTGACAAAGAAATCATCATCTTCATCAGCTTTAAGACCTCTGTAGGCTCTAAATTTTTGTTTTAGTACCTGTTCAAAGGCACCAACATCTACACCTTTTTCTGGTTTTATAACCACAGCACCAGGTAAACCATCAACTCCTCCATTTCTAAAACGACGCACAAAATTGGCAGGCACAAAAGCTTTATCATCTGGTGAATCACCCATTCCTGCTCCATATTTTTTCAAAACACCTATTACCGTAAGCTTTCTACCAAAAATTCTGATGACTTTTCCAATTGGGTTTAAATCATCAAAAAGGTTTTCTGCCAAATTAGTGCCTAGTACCACAACAGGAGCTCCTGTATCAGATTCTAATTCAGAATAAAAACGTCCATTTTCAATTTTTAAATCATCTATGGCATAAATTCCATGTGAGACTGGCGTCACATTAACATTAGAAATTGTCTCAGCCTGATAGCGTACAGTTTCACTTCCACCAAAGATTACATAAGCCGCCTCTTCAATGTCTGGTACATTTCGTCTTATAAACTCATAATCATCGTGATCTACCTGTGGAAAATTATCACGCTTCCAACGTGGCACTTCGCTAGGTCCAAAAGAAAATTTGGTTAAGTAAATGGTATTCTTATCAAGTCCTGAAAGATTTTCTTTAATGTTTCTATCCAAAGAATCCACAGCTGCCAAAACAGCAATTATAGAAAAGATACCAACCGTGACTCCTAAAAGAGATAAAAATGTACGTAACTTGTTATTTCTAAGCGCATTTAGCGCAAAAGAAAAACTTTCTTTAAATACCCTTAAATAGACAAGCATGTATTGGCTGTTTTAAAACAATTTAAAGATAGGACGTTTTCAACAATTTATTGTTACAAAAAACTTAAAGAAACTGTATTTTACTATAAGCTTTTCTTTGGTAATATGTGTATTTTTGCGGCATCAACAACACAACATTATGACTAACAAAACCATTTCATCGGCACTTATTTCTGTATTCAGTAAGGATGGATTAGCACCAATTGTAAAAAAATTAAACGATCTTAATGTAACCATCTACTCTACTGGTGGTACAGAGAAATTTATAAAGGATTTAGGTATAGATGTGGTACCTGTAGAAGACGTTACGTCTTACCCTTCAATTTTAGGTGGTAGAGTAAAAACTTTGCATCCAAAGGTTTTTGGTGGAATTCTTAACCGCCAAAACCATGATGGTGATGTTGCTGAATTAAAGGAATATGACATTCCACAAATAGATTTGGTTATTGTTGATCTATATCCTTTTGAAAAAACAGTAGCTTCAGGAGCTAGTAACCAAGATATTATTGAAAAAATCGATATAGGTGGTATATCTTTAATTAGAGCTGCTGCTAAAAATTATGCTGATGTTACTTGTGTATCTTCAGTTGATGATTATGCTGAATTTTTAGAGTTACTTGAAACTAAAAATGGTGAAACTTCAGAAGAAGACAGAAAGCGTTTTGCTTCAAAAGCATTTAATGTATCCTCTCACTACGATTCTGCTATTTTTAACTATTTCAATAAAAACGAAGAAGAAACGGTTTTAAAAATTAGCGAGACCAAAGGAAAAGTGTTGCGTTATGGAGAAAATCCACATCAAAAAGGATTTTTCTTCGGTCATTTTGATGCAATGTTTACCAAACTTCACGGTAAAGAACTAAGCTACAACAACCTTCTTGATGTTGATGCAGCTGTAAATCTCATATTAGAATTTAAAGGTGAAGCTCCTACTTTTGCCATCTTAAAACATAATAATGCTTGTGGTTTTGCACAAAGAGATACTATTCATCAAGCCTATATAGATGCATTGGCTGGAGATCCTGTTTCTGCTTTTGGAGGTATTTTAATTTCAAATACAGAAATCGACAAAGCAACTGCTGAAGAAATTCATAAGTTATTCTGTGAGGTTGTAATTGCACCTTCATTTAGTGACGAAGCTTTAGAGATTTTAAAAGGAAAGAAAAATAGAATCCTTTTAATTTTAAATGATGTTGAATTATCTGAAAAAACTGTTAGAACATGTTTAAATGGTGTTTTAGTTCAAGATAAAGATAACAAAACCGACAGCCTTGAAGATTTAAGTACAGCCACCACAAAAGCGCCTACAGATGCTGAAAAAGAAGATTTAATTTTTGCTTCAAAACTTTGTAAACACACCAAATCTAACACTATAGTTTTAGCCAAAAACAAACAACTTTTAGCAAGCGGAACAGGCCAAACAAGTAGAGTCGACGCATTAAACCAAGCTATTCATAAAGCTAAATCTTTCAATTTTGACTTAGAAGGTGCTGTTATGGCAAGTGATGCGTTTTTCCCTTTCCCTGACTGCGTAGAGATTGCTGACAATGCTGGAATTACTGCGGTTATTCAACCTGGCGGATCAATTAAAGATGAGTTGAGCATTAATTATTGTAACGACAATAACGTGGCTATGGTCTTTACAGGAACACGTCATTTTAAGCATTAAAAGCGGGTCAGAAAAAAATAATGTAATAAACGTCCATAATCATTAAATTATCGTATAATTTATTACATTTACAGATAATCGCAAGAAGTAGACAAAATAACCCAAAATAATTATAAGTACAGCGCATGGGATTTTTTGATTTCCTAACCGAAGAAATAGCCATTGATTTAGGAACCGCAAACACACTAATAATACACAACGATAAGGTTGTTGTTGACAACCCTTCTATAGTAGCAAGAGACCGCATTAGCGGAAAAATCATAGCAGTTGGTAAAGAAGCCAACATGATGCAAGGAAAAACGCATGAAAACATTAAAACCATCAGACCTTTGAAAGATGGTGTTATTGCAGATTTTGATGCATCTGAGCAAATGATTAGTATGTTTATAAAAAACATACCCGCTCTAAAGAAAAAGTTTTTTAATCCTGCACTTAGGATGGTGGTTTGTATTCCTTCTGGAATTACCGAAGTGGAAATGCGTGCTGTAAAAGAATCTTGTGAACGTGTTAATGGTAAAGAAGTTTACTTAATTCATGAGCCAATGGCTGCGGCAATCGGTATTGGTGTTGATATTATGCAACCAAAAGGAAACATGATTGTTGACATAGGTGGTGGAACTACTGAAATTGCGGTTATTGCACTTGGTGGTATTGTTTGTGATAAATCTGTAAAAGTTGCTGGTGATGTATTCACTAACGACATCATTTATTACATGCGTACACAACACAACTTATACGTTGGTGATAGAACAGCTGAAAAAATAAAAATACAAATTGGTGCTGCAACGGAAGATTTAGAATTACCACCTGAAGACATGAGTGTTCAAGGTCGTGATTTATTGACTGGTAAACCTAAGCAAGTCAATATCTCTTACCGTGAAATTGCTAAAGCATTAGATAAATCAATTCTACGAATTGAAGATTCTGTTATGGAAACTCTATCTCAGACTCCACCAGAACTGGCTGCAGATATTTATAACACAGGTATCTATTTAGCAGGTGGTGGATCTATGTTACGCGGCTTAGACAAACGTCTGTCTCAAAAAACAGACTTACCAGTTTACATTGCTGAAGATCCTTTAAGAGCTGTTGTTAGAGGTACAGGAATCGTACTAAAAAACTTATCTAAATACAAAAGCGTATTGATAAAATAAGAAGTAAATAATGCAACAAATATTCAATTTTGTTATACGAAACAAAACGTTTCTGTTGTTTTTATTACTCTTTAGTATTGCATTAGCCTTAACTATTCAATCACATTCTTACCACAGAAGCAAATTTATAAATTCTGCAAACGGAATTACTGGTGGCGTTTATGGTACTGTTAATTCTGTTGACCAATATTTTGATTTAAAAGACGAGAATCAAATTTTAGCTGAAGAAAACAGATTGCTAAGGGAAAAAATATTAAATCTAGAAAATAAATCAGATTCTTCTTTTATTGACACCTCATACGCTAAAGAAAAATATAAAGTATTTACTGCTGAAGTTTACAAAAACAGCTATTCACTTTCGGATAATTACCTCACTATAAACAAAGGTGAAAAAGATGGCTTAGTAGAAGATTTTGGTGTAATTACCTCTAATGGTATTATTGGCATTATTGATAACACTTCTAATGGTTATGCAACCGTACTTTCTATATTGAATAGAAAAAGTAGAATTAACGCCAAATTGAAATCTACAAATCATATAGGCTCACTAAAGTGGAATGGTAAATCCCCTGAATTCACTCAACTGATTGATGTCTCAAAATTTGCACCTGTAAAAGTTGGTGACACTATTGTAACAGGTGGTCAATCTTCTATTTTCCCTCAAGGTATTGGGATAGGAACTATTGATAGTTTTGAAACTGACATTAGTGGTGACACCTACAACATTAATGTGAAGTTGTTTAACGACATGACCAATATTGGAACAGTATACATACTTCAAAATTTAGATGCAGAAGAAATTAAAACACTACAAAACAGCATAGATGAATAGTGTTATTGGATCAAATATCGTTCGGTTTGTAATATTGCTATTGTTGCAAGTTGTTATTTGTAATAACATCAATTTTTTTGGTTACATCAATCCATATATCTACATAATATTCATCTTTTTATATCCCGTAAAAGAAGACAGATTGATTTTACTATTGGTTAGTTTTATGCTAGGCATGTTTGTCGATATGTTTTCAGATTCTGGTGGTGTACACGCTGCTGCTGCTGTATGCTTAGCATACGCTAGGCCTATACTTCTTAAGTCTTCTTTTGGTATGCTTTACGAACACCAAAGTATTAAGTTCACTAACACCGAAATTGGCAGCTTAATAAGCTATGTTACTTTCGGTACTATTTTGCATCACCTTATACTTTTTTCACTTGAGATATTTAACATAACCGATATACTATTAATTTTAAAAAAGACGTTATTTTCTAGTATTTTCACTATAATACTTAGTGTATTGATTATAATTTTATTTAGCCGAAATCGTAAATGAGAAAACTCCTACTCTTAACCACTGTTATTTTAGTTGGACTCGTTTTTATTGCGCGCTTATTTTATCTTCAAGTTTATGATAATTCTAACTACGACCTTTTTGAAGATACCGCAATAAGAAAAGAGTTTAATTACCCTAAGCGTGGTTATGTCTATGATAGAAACGGTAAGCTATTGGTTGCAAACCAACCTTCTTACGATGTTATGGTTATCCCTAGAGAAGTTGTTCCTCTAGATTCTACAGACTTAAATGAGTTTTGCAGTTTATTAAAAATCACTAGGGAGGATTACAATAAAAAACTAGAACGTGCCACAACATATTCACCAAGATTACCATCTCCTTTTGTTTCTCAGTTATCTAAGACAGACTATGCTGTGCTTCAAGAGAAAATGCGAAAATATGAAGGATTCTATATTCAAAAACGTTCATTACGTTCTTATCAGACAACTATTGGCGCCAATGTATTGGGTGATATCGGAGAGGTAAACCGCTCAATAATTGCTAAACAACCGTATTACAGATTAGGGGATTTGATTGGTAAACAAGGTATCGAAAAAACCTATGAAGATATTCTACGAGGTACAAAAGGTATAAAATTCATTCAAAAAGACCGTTTTAACAAAAATATTGGTCCATACAAAGATGGCATTTACGATACCTTACCAAAACCAGGAAAGGACATTACTATTACCATAGATGCTGAATTGCAAGCCTATGGAGAATTATTAATGACCAATAAACGTGGAGGAATAATAGCCATAGAGCCAAGCTCTGGTGAAATTTTAACTATGGTCTCTGGACCTTCTTATAACCCAAATTTACTTGTTGGTAGAGATCGATCTAAAAATTTCAGCAAACTTTACAGAGATACAATTGCTAAACCTCTATTCGATAGAGGCCTACAAGCTATGTATCCTCCCGGATCACCATTTAAGACATTAAATGCCTTAGTAGGTTTACAAGAAGGAGTTGTTACTACACAAGAGCGTTTTAGCTGTAATATGGGTTATCGCTATGGCAACCGTAAAATGGGGTGTCATGCTCATGCAAGTCCCGTAAATATGAATATCGGTATTTACGAATCTTGCAATGCCTATTTTGCTAATGTTTACAGAAAAATCATGGACAAATACGATACTCCAGCAGAAGGCATGGATGTCTGGAGTAATCATATTAAAAGTTTTGGCTTAGGAAATTATCTAAATAATGACTTATCTGTTGGCCAACCCGGAAAAATACCAGATGCAGAAACTTACAACAGAGGTTATGGTGAAAACAGATGGTACACTACATTTACCCTTTCTAATTCCATTGGTCAAGGAGAAGTCTTAGCAACACCTATACAACTTGCAAATATGGCTGCTGCTATAGGAAATAGAGGTTATTATTTTACTCCACATATCATTAAAAATATTGAAGAAGACTCTATACCTTCAGATTTTACAACACCAAAATATACGACAATAGACAGAAAACATTTTGAACCTGTTGTTGAAGGTATGTTTGATGTCTACAACAAAGGAACTGCCAAATACCTTAAAGTCCAAGATATTGAAATCTGTGGTAAAACTGGTACGGCTGAAAATTTTGCTATGATTGACGGTAAAAAAACGCAATTAACTGACCATTCAATTTTTGTAGCATTTGCACCAAAAGATAATCCAAAGATAGCTATTGCTGTTTTTGTAGAAAACGGCTATTTCGGTAGTCGTTTTGCAGGTAGAATGGCTAGTTTAATGATTGAATATTATCTTAAAGATGGTGAAATAACTAGAACAGATATGGAAACTTTCGTGTTGCAACATTCTTTAGAACATGAATACGAAAAACCCTATTCTGGTGAGCCTTTTGGCATAAACAGACAAACAACTTTAAACCCTGTTACTGAGCAGGAGTTTCAAAATTTACTCGAAATAAAATCTGAAATTCCTAAGTCGTAAGTTATGATAAGAGATCAAAGACGTTTTAAATTCGACTGGATTACCATAATTATTTTCTTATTATTAGTAGGTTTTGGTTATGTAAATATACTATCTGCATCTCATGTAGGAGAAGTTACAAGTTACTTTGATTTGGATCAATCCTACGGAAAGCAAACCATTTTTATAGGCTTAACATTTGTTCTAATTATCCTCATACTATCCTTTGAAGCTAAATTCTACGAGCGTTTTGCAAGTGTTATTTATCTGGCTGCCATTTTAGCGCTTGTTGGTCTTTTCATCTTTGGAAAGGATGTGAATGGCGCTCGCTCTTGGTATGGCATAGGAAGTATGACTATACAACCAAGTGAATTTGCCAAGTTTGCCACTGCACTTGCTGTAGCAAAATATATCAGCGATATGCAGACCAATATGCAAACCATTAAAGATCAAATTAAGGTTACGGCTATAATCATAGTGCCTGCATTACTCATATTACTTCAGAATGATGCCGGAAGCACCATTGTTTACTTAGCTTTTTTCTTTGTCTTTTATAGAGAAGGCTTACAACAAGTTTACCTTGTTATTGGTTTGTCATTAATAATCTTAGCTGTTTTGGGTCTCAAATTCGGTGCTTTAATTGCTGGTTTGGTAGCTGCTGTAGTGTTAACGATTGCCTACTTTTTTAGAAAGAAAAAAAGAGGTTCTATATTTCAGTATATCATCGTTCTTTTAGTATGTATAGGTTTTTCTTATGGTGTAAAACTATTTTATGAACATGGTTTAAAAGCCCATCAACAGAACAGGATTAGTCTTTGGTTACGATTAGAAAAAGATCCGGCCAAATTAGAGCGCATGAAAAAAGAAGAGGCCTATAACCTCATCCAATCTGAACAAGCTATAAGTTCTGGTGGTTGGACAGGAAAAGGATTCTTAGAAGGTACAAGAACCACAGGAAAGTTTGTACCAGAGCAGCATACTGACTATATTTTTAGTACTGTAGGTGAAGAATGGGGTTTCTTAGGAAGTAGTTTTGTCGTGATACTTTTTGTTGCTTTAATACTTAGAATTTTGTTCTTAGCAGAATCCCAGAAATCACAATTCAGCCGTGTGTATGGCTATGGAGTTGCATCTATATTATTTATTCATTTTACCATAAATACGGGTATGGTAATGGGTTTAATTCCTACGGTTGGTATTCCATTGCCATTCTTTAGTTACGGTGGATCTGGGCTTTGGGGCTTTACAATACTGCTTTTTATTTTTATAAAATTAGATAGTAATAAGATAAATGAATGGTAAATAAAAAAGGACAGATTTAAAATCTGTCCCTCACTAATTATCTAACGAAAAAACTATTATTGCTCTTCATAATCAGCAATTTTATCATTCTTTTTTATTTCTTCATTATACTCTTCAACAGCAGCTTTTTTCTTTCCTTTTTTCATTTCCTCGTTATATTCTTCAATGGCATCTGCATGATTTTTTAAATACTCATTAACGGTTTCCGTTAGCTCTTCTTGCAAATCATCAAACTGTTCTGAAAGCTCTTCAAGGTTTTCTTCTCTTTCCTTAGCAGTTGTACTTTTTTCATTTACCAACTCCTTATATTCTTTCTGAACGTCAGCGACATCTTCCATAACTTCTTCAGTTTTTAACCAATCTGGTATTGTATTTTGAAGATTAGCAATCACTCCATCCCAACTTGCAATTCTCTCATTTGTAGTTTGGAGTTCTGCCGCTTCCACTTCTGATATTTCATTGTTTAATGTGTTATATGCTTCCCAATCTTCTAAAGATTCTACACCATCATTTCCTAAACTATAACTTATTTCACTACCATCATTCATGGCATACTCGCGAGTTGTTACTGTATTATCAATAGTTTTATTAGAATTGAAACTAGAACTCATTGCAGTGACTTCAGAATCGTTCATTTTAACTTCCTTTGTTTTTCCTTCATTACAAGACATTAAAACAAATCCTGTAGCTAAAAATGTAGTTGTAAATAATTTCATCGTTTTCATAATCATTTTGATTTTAAAATTATACACTGATAAAATTAAAAGCGATCTTGAAAATTTGAAAACATCTCAAACTAAACTATTCTTAAAATATTGATCAGTTTTAACAAATTGAAGTAATTACTTAACACTTTATGAGAAGGTTAACTTAAATTAGACGTTTTTAAGATTTATTCTTGAAAAAGAAAAGCCTCAAAATTTTCATTAAGAGACTTTAGTTCTAATCTTTAAAATAGTCTT
Source organism: Winogradskyella sp. SYSU M77433 (assembly GCF_029911945.1). Lineage (NCBI taxonomy): Bacteria > Pseudomonadati > Bacteroidota > Flavobacteriia > Flavobacteriales > Flavobacteriaceae > Winogradskyella > Winogradskyella sp. SYSU M77433. The sequence continues at coordinate 354,032 of NZ_JARYTG010000001.1, forward strand.
ATTGTAAACTTGCCAAACTAGATTTTATAGTTTCAATCTTAGCTAAAGCATCTGCTTCTTTTTTCTTTTCTGAAGCTACAACTTGTTCTGGCGCATTATTTACAAAACGCTCATTCGATAATTTTTTCTGAACTGACTTTAAGAAGCCTTCAGTATAATTTAACTCTTCAGTTAACTTATTAATTTCAGCTTCTACGTCTATACTACCTTCCATAGGAATAAAGTACTCATTAGACTTTACCCTAAACGTTAAGGCACCTTCAATTGGCTCTTTTATATATTCAAAACTATTTAAATTACCCATTTTTGAAATTAAACCATCAAAAGTAGAGGCTACATTTTCGTTGTTCACAACAGAAAAACCAATAGCATCTTTAAAAGCTATGTTCTTTTGTTTTCTAATATTTCTAATACCAGAAACAACTTCTGCAGCAAAATCAAACTCGGAAATTAATGCTTCATTAATTGGTTTACTTGCTGGCCATTTTGCAATAATAAGCGCTTCTTCTGGTGAACGCTCCTCTATATATTGCCAAATTTCCTCGGTTAAGAAAGGCATAAATGGATGAAGGATTTTCAATAAATCTTCAAACACAGCAATAGTAGCCTTAAAAGTTGTACTATCTATTGGCTCTCCATAAGCTGGTTTAATCATTTCTAACAACCATCCGCAGAAATCATCCCAAATCAACTTGTAAGTTGCCATTAAAGCATCACTCAATCTATATTTGCTGAAGTGATCCTCTATCTCAATTAGTGTTTTTTGCAATTTGGTTTCAAACCACTCTAACGCTATTTTACTTGATTGAGGTTGCTCAATACCTTCACTAACGTCCCATCCTTTTACTAATCTAAAGGCATTCCATATTTTATTAGCAAACTTCTTTCCTTGATCACATAAGTCTTCATCAAACAACAAATCATTTCCAGCAGCAGAGCTTAACAATAAACCTACTCGCACTCCATCTGCACCAAACTGTTCAATAAGCTTTAAGGCGTCTGGTGAATTACCAAGCGACTTAGACATTTTTCGTCTTTGCTTATCTCTTACCAATCCTGTGAGATATACATTTTCAAATGGTCTTTGGTCTTTATACTCATAACCTGCAATAATCATACGAGCTACCCAAAAGAACAGAATATCTGGACCTGTTACCAAATCATTGGTTGGGTAGTAGTATTTTATTTCTTCATTTTCAGGATTTCGTATTCCATCAAAAACACTCATTGGCCATAACCAAGAAGAGAACCAAGTATCTAGTGCGTCAGTTTCCTGTCGCAAGTCTTTAGTTGTTAGTTGTAAGTTGTTAGTCTTTTCTTGCGCAAGCTTAACAGCTTGCTCAAGTGTTTCAGCAACTACAAAATCTTCTTTTCCATCACCATAGTAGTAAGCAGGAATTTGCTGTCCCCAAAGTAATTGACGTGAGATATTCCAATCACGGATGTTTTCCATCCAATGACGGTACGTATTTTCAAACTTTTTAGGGAAGAGCTTTACATCTCCATTTGTGAGAACAGCATCTAGTGCTGGTTTTGCTAAGTCTTCCATTTTTAAGAACCATTGGTCGCTTAAACGTGGCTCTATAATGGCTTTAGTACGCTCTGAAATACCAACTCTATTAGTGTAATCTTCAATCTTTTCAATTTGCCCTAAAGATTCTAACTCCTTAACAATAGCTTTACGCACTGCAAAACGATCTTGACCTTCGTAGTGCATACCAAAGCTATTTAAAGTCGCATCTTCGTTAAAGATATCTATAACTTCTAAATTATGCTTATCACCTAAAACTTTATCATTTTCATCATGAGCTGGAGTAACTTTAAGGCAACCTGTACCAAATTCCACATCAACATAATCATCTTCAATTATCGGAATAACACGATTACAAATTGGTACAATTACTTTTTTACCCTTAAGATTTTGATGTCTTGGGTCTTCTGGATTAATACAAATAGCAGAGTCTCCTAAAATTGTTTCAGGACGAGTCGTAGCTATAGTTAAAGTGTTATCACTGCCTTCAATCTTATAATTAACATAGTAAAGCTTTCCTTGTTTTTCAACATACTCTACTTCTTCATCTGATAATGTTGTTTTAGCTTCCGGATCCCAATTTACCATGCGGTATCCACGATAGATAAGTCCTTTATTATATAAGTCTACAAAAACTTTAATAACAGCTTCAGACATATCGTCATCCATCGTAAATTTGGTTCTATCCCAATCACAAGAACATCCTAGTTTTTTTAATTGTTCTAAGATTACTCCACCATATTCATGTGTCCAATCCCAAGCGTGCTTCAAAAACTCTTCTCTAGACAGATCATTTTTATCTATACCTTCAGCTTTTAACTTAGCAACTACTTTAGCTTCAGTTGCAATTGAGGCATGATCTGTACCAGGTACCCAACAGGCATTCTTTCCTAATAAGCGTGCACGACGAATAAGTACATCTTGAATAGTGTTGTTTAGCATATGTCCCATATGTAAAACACCTGTAACGTTTGGAGGTGGAATTACAATGGTATATGGCTCTCTTTCATCTGGTGTAGAGTGAAAATAATTATGTTTCATCCAGTAGTCGTACCACTTATTCTCTACTGACAGTGCATTATATTTTGATGGAATTTCCATGTTTTGGTATTGTTTTTGCTAAGTAACTGACAAAAGTACTTATATTTCTTTTTTTGAAAAATTATTAGGTGATTATTGTGTTTACAAATCTTTAATTATTGTTAAATACGCTGTATTACGTCTAATTAATTTTGAGGAGAACGAAAAAGTACCTAGTTTTGAAAGTATCTATTTAAAATTAAAATGATGAAAAATTTAATAGCAATTTTATTTGTAAGTTTTATAGGCTTTACATCTTATGCTCAAGAAAAGACAGCAAAAATCGAATTTGAAACCGATGTTATCGATTATGGAACTATCGAGAAAGGTGCTGATGGTGTAAGAATTTTTAAGTTTACCAATACAGGCGATGCACCACTTATTATATCTAATGCTAAATCTACTTGTGGATGTACAGTGCCTAGTTGGCCAAAAGATCCTATCGCACCAGGAGAAAAAGGTGAAATAAAAGTTAAATATAACACTACAAGAGTTAGCCCTATTAGAAAGACAATAACTATAACTTCTAATGCTGAAACTCCTACAGTTGCCTTAAAAATTAAAGGTTTAGTAGTTGACTCTAGTAAGACAAGTGTTTTAGAAAAGAAAGAAAAAAGTATGATTGAAGAGTAAATTTCAATCTAATTAATAAAATTTAAAGAGCACTCAATTTGAGTGCTCTTCTTTTTTGAAGGCGTTATCTAACTTAAATTTAAATCGTATTATTTGTCCGTTTCGCAATACACTTAATCTTATAGTTCTACCTGTTTTTCCATATAGGTCTTCATTAATTTGCGCAAGAGTAGTTTTTTCACCAACCTTCTTTCCATTAATACCAACCAAAAGATCACCTATTTTTAAACCTACTAAATAAGCATTAGAAGATTTCCTTAACTCTACAATTTTAAATAATGGCTTTAGTCTAGTCCTATAATTAACTAAATCGCGAAGTTTGAAAGCTACACCACTATTAGCACTAGTAGACGACCCTTCATGCTTTCCATAGTTAGTCTTAACTGGTATTATAACTTTTTCTTTAAAAAAAGTAAAACCATCATTCTCAAATACAATCCCGCTGTTATTGTAAGTAAAAGGATCTTTAAACATGTTATTTTTCTTTAAATACAACCTTTCATGTGTATAATCAAAAAAGAGCCTAAATCGTTTTAAAATCTCTCCCCCCAAACTACCTTTTCGGTTACGTGTCGTTTTTGTAATATCAACCGATAATGAATCAGGAAAAGCAACATTAACATTTTTGAGATCAAACTCACTTATACTAAACATATCAACTTTAGATCGTTTTCCATATACGGAACCACTCAGACCTTTACCTAAATAATCTTCAAAAAATAAATCTTCGTTCGGCTCAATGCCTAATTCTGTTTCTTCAAACAACCATAAAGCATCACTACTTCCTGTGTCTATTAATAATTTAACTTTATTAATAGATTCTTCAATGTTAACTCTAGCATTTATATAAGGTTTCTTATTATAAATTTTAAGAGGTATTGTTTCCCATTTTCTTGATATCTTGGGCCTATAGCTATCAGGCTTATATAATCTAATATATTCCGAACCATAATTAATCTCTACCACAAAATCTTTAAAAATATTATAACCAATAATTCCATGAACTAATACACCTAACCTAGATGCAAAATTGATATCTCTATCAAAAACTACATATACATCTTGTTTTAAACCAATAGCGTCCCCTATTTTCAGTTTATTATAACTAGATTTTATGGCTTGAATTTTCCCATCACCTCCTAAACCATGTAGATAAAATGTTTCAACATTTTTTAAATCTAAAGAGTCTTTTTCTGATAAATTGAAGAGAATTGGCTTACTTACTCCTGTATCTAAAACGAACGATAATTTGACTCCATTAATTTCTACAGGTACTATGATTAAATTATTGATGAATTGAAATTCAATCTTTTTACTAACATCTTCTTTTAAAAAAAATTTACCCTGAGCTGGTAAAAACCCAAACATTAAAGACATTAATACAAAAACATTATGTCGACAAAAGAAAGTCAAAGATTCATGTATTTTAAATTAAGTTACAAATCTTTAGCCTAAATCATATTTTTTAAGGCTTTTTTTTAAATAAACTTTAAGAAATTTAAGACCTTAGCATTTTTAAAAACTATTATATGCCAAGAATTTCTCACAAAGGAGTTAATATGCCTGAATCACCAATCAGAAAATTGGTGCCATATGCTGAAGAAGCTCATAAAAACGGAAAAACAGTTTATTACTTAAATATTGGACAACCAGATATTAAAACACCTACAGTTGCTTTAGATGCTGTTAAGGTTCATTCCCTTGATATTTTAGCCTACTCTAGATCTGAAGGTTCTGAAGATTACAGAAAAAAGATTGCTCAATACTACGAACGTAATTCTATTGAAGTTACCCATAACGACATAATCGTTACAACAGGTGGTAGTGAAGCTTTACTTTTTGCTTTTGGAAGTATTATGGACGCTGATGATGAAATTATTATTCCGGAACCATTTTATGCTAATTATAATGGTTTTTCAACCGCTTCGGGAATAAACATAGTACCTGTAATTTCTAAAATTGAAGATAATTTTGCATTACCTCCAATCGAAGAATTTGAAAAACTTATTACACCAAAAACCAAGGCCATACTTATTTGTAACCCAGGAAACCCAACGGGTTATTTATACTCAAAAGAAGAAATAAAAAAACTTGCTGAAATCGTTAAGAAACACGACCTTTTCTTAATCGCTGATGAAGTATATCGTGAATTTGTTTATGATGGTATTTCACATTATTCTATTCTTCAAGAGCCAGGTTTAGAAGATCACGCTATTGTTATCGATTCTGTTTCTAAACGATATAGTATGTGTGGTGCACGAATTGGTTACTTAGTTTCTAAAAATAAAGAAGTGATTAAAACGGCTTTAAAATTTGCTCAAGCTAGGTTGAGTCCGCCAACATTAGCACAAATTGCTAGTGAAGCTGCTCTAGAAACTCCTCAAAACTATTTTGATGAAGTTAACGAAGAATATGTAAAGCGTAGAAATACATTAATTGCCGAATTAGAAAAAATTGAAGGTGTTAAAGTAGCAAAACCTAATGGTGCTTTTTATTGTATAGCCGAATTGCCAATTAAGAATTCTGATGATTTTGCAAGATGGTTATTAGAGTCTTTCGATTATGAAAACAACACTGTAATGGTAGCACCTGCTGCTGGTTTTTATTCTACTAAAGGAGTCGGCTTAAACCAAATTAGAATTGCATACGTTTTAAATGAAGAAAGCTTAAAGATAGCTGTAAAAGTACTTGCCGAAGCTTTAAAAGTTTACAAAGACTAATGACGATATCCCACAATGTTTCTTTAAAACCTTTCAATACTTTTGGCATTGATGCTAAAGCAAATTCATATTGTAACATAACTTCAATTGAAGATTTGCAGAAAGTTTTAAAAACCGAAAGTCAAAAACCTTTATTCATTTTGGGTGGTGGCAGTAATATGCTACTAACCCAAAATGTGAATGCTTTAGTACTTCACATTAACCTAAAAGGAAAAGAAATTGTTGAAGAAACTGAGGATAAAGTAATCGTTAAAGCCATGGCAGGCGAAAACTGGCACGAATTTGTTTTATGGTGTCTCAAAAATGGTTATGGTGGTATAGAAAATTTATCACTAATACCTGGAAATATCGGTACTGCTCCTATTCAAAACATTGGCGCTTATGGAGTAGAATTAAAGGATGTGTTTGTTAGTTGCGAAGCTGTAAATATTAAAGATCAATCTTTAAGAACCTTTTCTAAAAACGATTGTAATTTCGGCTATAGAGAATCTATTTTCAAACAAGATTTAAAAGGTGAATATATTATTACAAGCGTTAATCTTCAGCTTACTAAACACAACCATACGCTGCATATGGATTATGGAGCCATTAAACAAGAACTTGAAAATTCAAATAGTACTAAACCAACAATTCAAGATATTTCAAAAGCTGTTATTGCCATTAGAGAGAGTAAATTACCAAATCCTAAAGACATAGGTAACAGTGGTAGTTTTTTCAAAAACCCGATAGTTTCAACAGAACATTTTAATCGACTGAAAGAAAATTTTCCTGAAATACCTTCATATAAAATTTCAGATTCTGAAGTCAAAGTTCCTGCCGGATGGCTAATAGAAAAAGCTGGTTTTAAAGGTAAGCGTTTCGGTGATTATGGTGTACACAACAAGCAAGCTTTAGTACTCGTTAATTATGGTAACGCCAACGGAAAAGATATTTTTGAATTGGCACAACTCATTCAAAAAACAATAAAACGACTTTTTGAAATCGATATTGAAACTGAGGTCAATATTATCTAAAAAAAACAAAAGTCATAATTCCAATAATTATGACTTTTGAATTTAGAATAATTTTAAAAATGCTATTAACCAATTACTTCGTATGAAGAATAAATTATTCTAATTTATGTAGATCACCTTATCGGTGCATTATTTTATTCTGATAAAGTGTATTTAATTATATTTACGTTTTTAAATCCCGATTTGGATTACAAATATCAAAAAAACTTTGATTTAATAAATTTTGAGCATCACACCTACCGAACAAAAAATCATCGATTTCCTTCAAAAAGGAGATAAGCGTGCTTTGAATTTACTTTACGAGCACTATTCCAACAGTTTATATGGAGTAATTTTAAAAGTAACTATCAATGAGGAAATTGCTGAAGATGCTTTACAAGAAACTTTTGTAAAGGTTTGGAAAAATGCTTCTAAGTACGACCCTAAAAAAGCAAAACTCTTTACATGGCTATACCGTATAGCTAGGAATACTGCTATCGATAAACTGAGAAGTTTTAATAATAGATACAAAAAAGAAGTCCAAATCGATACTTCAAACGTATATATATTACCAACATCGAAAATAAACCAAGATGTCTTGGATATTAAAGAGCATGTTGGACGATTAGATGAAAAGTACCAAATTGTGTTAGATGCCCTATTTTTTCAGGGAATGACACAACAAGAAGCGAGTGACGAGTTAGACATTCCTTTGGGTACTATAAAATCTAGATTAAAAATAGGATTAAGGGAACTGAAAAAGGTTTACAATCCATAAATTATTTGATCATGGAAACAAAATTACATAACTTCTTAAATTCTGATTTGCTTAGCAAATATATACTAGGTGAAACTTCTCATGAAGAATCTAAAGAAGTTGAACATTTTATTTCTAATTATCCAGAGGCTGAGAAAGCTTATGATGAACTTCAAGATAATTTAGAAATATTAGCAAAAATTGACGCTGTTGATGCACCTAATGTTTTAGGTGATGTGTTAGAAGCTTTAAATGATGAGCCAAAGGTGATACAACTTCAACCAAAAAGAAGTACGCCTTGGTATAGCATTGCTGCTAGTGCAGCTGCTGTATTGTTTGCTGTAACATCTTTTATGTTATATCAAAAGAACCAAAATTTAAATGCTGAAAACAATGTTGTTGTAGATGAAATCTATGACTTAAGGAGTGACATTGAAAAAAACAATTCTAAGTTAGATGAACTTTCTAAAGAATTGATGAAGCTTAACAACCCAGACGCTAAAAAATATGTTTTTAATGGTAATGATCGTGCTAAAGATTTAAAAACTGTAGCATACATTAACCCAGTAGATAAAACATCTATGATTGATGTTATTACACTACCTCAATTACCAAAAGAACAACATTATCAAATTTGGGCCGAGCTTCAAGATAAAATGGTTAATCTTGGTATTTTAGATGAGTCTGACCGTAAGTTGAAACAAATTCCTTATATGGAAGATGCACTCGCACTTAGTATAAAGATTGGAACTGATGGTGATGACACTAACGAAAACAACACTGAAGTTGCTGAAATCTCATTAAAAGAAGAGAAATAAGATTTTTTTTTTTTTGAATAAAGCACATGACTCTTTATGAATCATGTGCTTTTTTATTATATATAGTTAAAAAGTATTGTTAACTAATTGTCCTTAATTTATGCAATAAATGTAAAAGCATTATCTTTGCACCAAATAAAAGTTATGAAGTTATTACTACTTACATTAGGATTATTAGCTCTTGGATTTGCAGGAATAGCTATTAAAATCTGGGCAAAAAAAGATGGGAAGTTTGCAGGAACTTGTGCTAGCCAAAACCCAATGCTAAATAAAGAGGGTGAAGCTTGTGGTTTTTGCGGAAAAACTCCAGATCAATTTGAAAACTGTAACGAAACTCAACATTCTTAAAGCTTAATGTTGTCACTTCCCTCGGTGCTCTTCATTACGTTTATTGTAATTGTTGGTATCCAAATTGGTTATTATTTAAGTTTTCTTGTTACTTTCTCTGTAAAGCGAGCTGAAAATAAGCAAAAGACAAATATTCCACTTTCAGTTATAATTTGTGCAAAAAATGAAGCCGAAAATCTTAAGAAAAACCTTCCTTTAATTTTAAATCAAGATTATCCGAATTTTGAAGTTGTTTTAGTAAACGACAGCTCTTCTGATGATACATTAGAAATTATAGAGGACTTTGCATCCAAACACACTAACATAAAGTTAGTAGATGTAAAAACCAATGAAAGGTTTTGGGGTAATAAAAAGTATGCACTAACGCTTGGTATAAAAGCATCTAAACATGAGCATCTAGTTTTTACAGATGCTGATTGCAAACCAATATCAACCAAATGGCTGTCTTACATTGCAGGAAGTTTTTCTAAGGAAAAATCAATTGTTATTGGTCATGGAGGCTACTGTAAAAAACCATATTCGCTATTAAACAAGCTCATACGCTTTGAAACCACTATGACAGCTTTACAATATTTCTCCTATGCCAACCTAGGTTCACCTTATATGGGAGTTGGTAGAAATATGGCTTATAAAAAGGATTTGTTTTTTGGTAATTCCGGTTTTAGCAATCACGTATTTATTAATTCTGGTGATGACGATTTGTTTATCAACGAAACTGCAAACAAATCGAATACATCAATTTGTTTCAATACCGATAGTTTTACGGTTTCTGAACCAAAACACAAGTTTAAAGATTGGATTTTACAAAAACGAAGACATATCAGTACTTCTAAATTCTATAAGTTTAAGCATCAGTTTTTGTTAGGATTATTCTATATGTCACAATTTCTATTTTGGGCATTAGGAATCTTACTTCTTTCCCTAAATTTTAATTGGCAATGGGTTTTAGCTTTAATTGTATTGAGATTTGTCATATACTTCTTCTCTTTCGGGTTCACTGCTAAAAAATTAGGAGAAATAGACTTATTAGTTTTATCACCTTTTTTAGAATTATGCCTTATTACATCTCAATTATTTATCTTTATTGCTAATCTTATATCTAAACCCAAACATTGGAAATAAAAGACGCTATTAGCAAAGCCAAAAACAACAATCAAATTGCATTCAATTTTCTATTAGATACTTATTGGAATGATGTTTATGCATTTCAACTAAAAAGAACTGAAAACGAAAATGATGCTGAAGACATTACCATACAAACATTTTCTAAAGCTTTTGATAAAATACATACCTATAATGAGGATTATAAGTTTAAGACTTGGTTAATTACCATTTCCAAAAACATACATATAGATTTAGTTAGAAAGCAACAACGTAGTTTTAGAAATACATCAAAAGACAACGAAGACAGCTATCTCGATATTATAGACGACTCTCCTTCTCCTGAAGATAAAATTATTACAGAGCAAAACTTAGCTAAACTCTTACGTGATATTAAAAAGTTGAAACCGCATTATCAGGAAGTTATTAATTTAAGGTATTTCCAAGAGCTTAGTTATAAAGAGATTTCAGAAGAACTTAAAGAACCTATAAACAATGTAAAGGTGAAGTTACTTCGTGCTAAAAAACTATTAGCAGAGATTATTCAAAAGAAATAATGCGATTTAGTCTAAAAACATTAGGACCAGGTTTATTATTTGCCGGTGCAGCAATTGGTGTTTCTCATTTAGTTCAATCTACAAGAGCTGGTGCAGAATTTGGTTTTGGTTTTATTTGGGCTTTATTACTCATTAATGTAGTAAAATATCCTTTTTTTCAATTTGGTCCAAGATATGCATTAGCTACAGGCGAAAGTTTATTGGACGGCTACAAGCGACTTGGCAAACCTGTTTTGATAATTTATTTCATATTGACTTTTTTAACCATGTTTACTATACAGACTGCGGTTACTATTGTAACTGCTGGTTTGGCCAGTAGTTTATTTGGAAACTTTATTTCGGTTGAAATCTGGACAATCATTATTCTTGCTGTTTGCCTAGGAATTGTACTTAGAGGCAGATATAAGTTTTTAGACCAGCTGATGAAAATTATAGTCATTATGCTTACCGTAAGTACTATTATAGCTGTTTTTTTAGCTTTAAAAACTGATAACCAAACTATTGTTTTCACCCAAATCATTCCTGAAAATGCTAGTAGCATAGGTTTCTTAATTGCTTTTATGGGATGGATGCCAGCACCTTTAGATGTTTCTATTTGGCAATCGCTTTGGGCCATAGAAAAGCATAAAGATAATAACGATTATGATGTAAAATCCTCTCTATTTGATTTTAATGTAGGATTTATAGCTGCCATATTTGTTGGGCTTGGTTTTATTGCGCTCGGCACTTTAGTAATGTTCAATTCTGGTGAAACTCTCAGCGATAAAGCTTCTGTTTTTGCCAATCAGCTCATTAGCATGTATACAGAACAACTGGGAAATTGGTCTTATATTATAATTGGTATTGCGGCATTTACAACAATGTTTAGCACTACGCTTACTACTTTAGACGCTTCTCCTAGAGCAATGCATAAAACCACAGAGCTATTATTCAAAAAGAAACAAAACAACGGTTTTCTTTTATGGGTTTTAGTTTTAGTTGTTGGTACTATTTCAATATTTTTATTTTTAAAATCTGAAATGGGTTTCCTAATAGAATTGGCCACGATACTTTCTTTTGTTACAGCGCCATTTTATGCTATTGCTAATTACAAATTAATTACCAGTAAGCACACACCAAAAGAATGGAGACCAACACTAAAACTTCATGTTTTATCATGGATTGGCATTCTGTTTTTAATTGGTTTTAGTATTTGGTATCTATTAACACTCTAGCCTATTTTTATTATTAAGTTCGTATCTTTGTAAATTGAAATTACAATTTGCATGGAAACAAAAGTTGCTTCAAATATATTACCAGAACGTAAACCAAAATGGCTTAGAGTTAAGCTTCCTACCGGAAAAAAATATACTGAGCTTAGAAGTTTGGTAGATAAATATAAACTAAACACTATTTGTACTTCGGGAAGTTGTCCTAATATGGGTGAATGTTGGGGAGAAGGTACTGCAACTTTCATGATTTTAGGTAATGTTTGTACACGTTCTTGTGGATTCTGCGGTGTAAAAACCGGAAGACCAGAAACAGTAGATTGGGATGAGCCAGAAAAAGTGGCACGTTCCATAAAAATAATGCAAATAAAACACGCTGTTTTAACAAGTGTAGATAGAGATGATCTTAAAGATATGGGAAGCATTATGTGGGCAGAAACCGTGAAAGCTGTACGACGCATGAACCCTGAAACCACTCTAGAAACTTTAATTCCAGATTTTCAAGGTATAGAAAAGCATATCGACAGAATAATTGATGTTGCGCCAGAAGTTGTATCCCACAATATTGAAACGGTTAGACGTCTTACGCGTGAAGTAAGAATTCAGGCAAAATACGACCGTAGTATGGGAGTATTAAAATACCTAAAAGAACAAGGTCAACGAAGAACAAAGTCTGGTATAATGCTAGGCTTAGGTGAGACTAGAGAAGAAGTTATTGAGACGCTACATGATCTTAAAGATAATAATGTAGATGTCGTAACTATTGGCCAATATCTTCAACCTAGTAAAAAGCACTTACCTGTTCAGCGTTTTATAAATCCTGATGAATTCAAGGAATACGAAGAAATTGGATTGGATTTAGGCTTTAGACATGTTGAAAGTAGTGCATTGGTTAGATCCTCTTACAAGGCTCAAAAACACATTAACTAATGATTAAGGTTGCCATCAATGGCTTTGGTAGAATTGGCAGAAGAGTTTTTAGATTATCACTTCAAAATCCAAAAATTCAAATTGTTGCTATAAATGATCTCGCTGACAGTAGAACGCTTAGTCATTTATTAAAGTATGATAGTATTCATGGTGTTTTAAATGAATCCGTTTCATTTGATGGAAATCATATCATCCTCAATGATATTAAAATTCCACTCTACAGGGAAACGAGTCCAAAATCTATAGATTGGTCATCTGTAAGTCCAGATGTGGTAATAGAGTCAACAGGAAAATTCAAAACCAAAACAGAACTCCAACAACATATAAACAACGGTGCCAATTCTGTTATTCTCTCTGTTCCTCCTTTAGAAGATGATATTAAAACTATTGTTTTAGGTATTAATGATAATCTTTTAGATGATTCTGACACTATATTATCAAATGCTTCTTGTACTACAAACAATGCTGCACCAATGATTTCTTTAATTAAGGAGCATTTAGGCATCAAGCAGGCTTATATTACTACGGTTCATTCCTACACAACAGATCAAAGTTTACACGATCAACCTCACAGAGACTTAAGGCGTGCTAGAGCAGCTGGACAATCTATTGTACCTACAACAACAGGTGCTGCAAAAGCATTGACTAAAATTTTCCCAGATTTATCTGATGTTATAGGTGGTTGCGGTATTAGAGTCCCTGTTGCCAATGGTTCATTAACTGATATTACCATTAATGTTAAGAGAGATACCTCAATAGAAGAAGTTAATTCTATTTTTAAAAATGCAGCAGAATCAAACTTAAAGGGGATATTAGAATACACTGAAGACCCTATAGTTTCAGTTGATATAATCGGAAATTCTCATTCCTGCATATTTGATTCTCAAATGACGTCTGTTATCGGAAACATGGTTAAAATAGTAGGCTGGTACGATAATGAAACTGGCTATAGCTCAAGAATTTTAGATTTAATTTGCAATTTATCGAATAAAAAAGCACTTTTGTCGAATAAATAATTATATTTGTTCAAATAAAGAAAGCTGAAATGTCCCAGATCAAATATCACATATTTGTTTTTTTAGCATGTTTTTGTAGTCTGGCTTTTGCACAAGAAGAAAGTGTAGAGGACGCAGACATGCTGTCATTAAGACTTCAAAACCGCATTGAACAAGCTAAGTTGGAGAGCGATAGAGGTGATTACTATAATGCTTTAGATAACCTTAATAAAGCTTTTGAAATTGCTGAAAAAATTGAAGATAAAGCCAGTCAAGGTAAAATTCACACTAAAATTGCCAAAGTCCAATTTTTGGTAAATGAGCAAGATCAAGCTAATATCTCCTTAAATAAAGCTAGTCAAATTCAACGTGAAATTAGCGACTATTCTGGTTTGGCAGTAACCTACAATATTAAAGGTGTTATTCACAGTACAAAAGGCGAATATCAAGATGCTTTAGAATACTTTACCGCATCAAAAAACTTATTTGAGCAAGAAGACTTAGAAGAGTACATCTCTGAAGTAACCCTAAACGAAGCAAAAGTATTTATTGCTGAAAAACGTTATGAAGAGGCAAAAGCTCAACTGGAGAAGACAATCATTTTAGCTAAAAAATATAAACAGGATAGACTCTTAAGTAGTGCGCTTATTCAGAATGGTAAGGTTTCAAGTGCTCTTGAAAATGATGACTTAGCACTTTCGCAAGCTCAAGAAGGTCTCACCATTGCTCAAGAAAATAACATTGTTGAAAATGTTAATCAAGCTTATCTTATAATCAGTGATATTCATAAAAACAAAGGAGACTTTAAAAACTCTTATGATTTTATAAAGCGACACATTGAGCTATCAGATTCCATCCTTAACGTAAAACGCGAAAATCTAGCTCAAGGAGCAACTGGTGAATCCATTAATAAGTATAAAGATGATGAAAACGCTCAGCTTTTAGCTCAGATTGAAGAGGTTAACGCAGAGAGTACTTTTACGAGAATAACAACAATTTTAAGTATTGCTTTAATCACAATTCTTTCGCTTCTAACATTATCATTATATAAAAACAATAATATTAGACTGAAAACCAACAATATGCTTCATAAGAAAAATGATGAACTTATTGTTGCAAAAGAAAAAGCTGAATTAGCTTCAAAAACCAAAGCAAATTTCCTTTCTACTGTTACGCACGAACTTCGTACACCACTTTATGCAGTAACAGGATTAACAAATATGCTTTTAGATGAAGAACCTAAAGAACATCAAATTCCGCATTTAAAATCATTAAAATTCTCTGGAGATTATTTATTAACGTTTATTAATGATATTCTTCAGATTAATAAGATTGAAGCTAACAAAGTTGAATTAGACCCAGAACAATTCAACCTTAAAAATAAAATAGAAAATGTAATGTCTGCGCTTGGCAATTCTGCTAATGACAATGACACTTCATTACACTTTGATTATGAAAAAGGGTTGCCAGAAACCTATATTGGTGACCAGCTAAAGATTTCCCAAATCTTAATTAACCTACTAGGAAATGCCATTAAATTTACTAAAGATGGAGACATCTGGGTAAGAGCGTACAAAATTGCCCAAAAGGACAAAATGTACACGCTTCGATTTGAAATTGAAGACAATGGCATCGGTATTACAAAAGAAAAACAAGACCAAATGTTTGAGAGTTTCTCTCAAGGTTCAGTACAAATTAACAGAAAATATGGTGGTACAGGTCTAGGACTTTCTATTGTAAAAGGGCTTATTCAGATTCTGAAAGGTAAAATTTACTTGAAGAGTGAACTTGGAAAAGGCACTACATTCTTCTTTGAAATTCCTTTAGAACACACTGAAAGCATTGATGAGCCAATAGTAGAGGAAACGAAAAAAACCAATAAAATGGAAGATTTGGATCTAAGCGATGTAAAAATCTTGATTGTTGAAGACAACAAGATTAACCAGATGATCACCAAAAAGATTCTTACCAAAATGGGTCTTTACTGTGATATTGTAGACAATGGTGAAGCAGCTGTAGAACAGGTAAAAGCTGTTGAATACAATGTTGTTTTAATGGATATTCATATGCCTGGAATTAGCGGATTGGAAGCCACAAAAATCATTAGAACTTTTGACAAAGAACTAACTATTTTTGCGCTTACTGCCGTAACTCTTGAAGATAAAATGCATGAATTCGGTGAAGCTGGTTTTGATGATATTATCTCTAAACCTTTTAAGCAAGAAGATTTTGAAAAGAAATTGTTCGCTGCTTTATCTGGCGAAAAAATTGTCTCTAGCTTTTTTAGCTAACAAATGATTTTATAGTTTCATCAAATTCTTTATTATTGAATATTTGCATTTGTATTGGCAAATAGTATAGCTTATCCTTAAAGCTTTCATAGTCCGACAACCTTACGTAATCCTTTTCGGTTGTTAAAATAGTCCCCTTCCTTTCTAATAATTCTATATCATTTGGCCTAAAGCTATAATGATCCGGAAATTCTAAATGCTCGAATTTCACCCCTTGCTTCTTTAAAAACTCTACTAACGGAGTAGCATTAGCAATACCTGTTACCAAAGTAAATTCTTGTAATTGATTTAATGGTAATTCCTTCTGCCAAGAAATTACATTTTTAGCATAGTCTATATAACTAAAAAATGCTTTTTGATGGGATTTGAGTTTTAACCTTCTAGTAATTTCATTCCTTTCTGCCTCCGATATAGAAGGATTACATTTTGTTACAACAACAACATCTGCACGTTTAGAACCAGATCTTGGTTCTCTTAGATTTCCTGTTGGTAAAACCATATCATTATAATACGGATTAGCATAAGATGTCAATAGAATATTAAACCCTGCTTTTACCTTTCTGTGTTGGTACGCATCGTCCAATAAAATTACTTCTGGCTTACTCTCCAAACTTCTCAATTCTGCAATACCATTTTGTCGGTTGCCGTCTACAGCAACTTTTATATCTTCGAACTTTCTAAAAAACTGAAACGGTTCATCACCTATAGTATCTGCAGTTGCATTTTCATCTGCTAAAACAAATCCCTCAGTAATTCTTTTGTAGCCTCTACTCAATGTAGCCACTCTTTTTTCTTCCTTCAATAACCTGATTAAATATTCAATCATTGGTGTTTTTCCTGTTCCACCAACACTAAGATTACCTACACATATTATAGGAAAATCATAAGACTTTGAAGATTTAACACCATTGTCGTACAGTTTATTTCTGAACCATGTCACCAAATAATAAATGGGTACAACAGGAAACAATATTTTTCGAATCAACTTCACGAGCACTAAATTATATTATTTTTGAAACAAATATACACTTATGATTGTTCAAGATGTTATAAATCAACTTCACGATTTAGCTCCCCTAGCCTATGCTGAAGATTTTGATAATGTTGGTCTTTTGGTTGGTGATAAAAATCAAGAAGTTACAGGAATCCTTGTTACTCTAGACACTCTCGAAAGTATCGTCGATGAAGCTATAGATAATGACTGTAACCTCATTGTGAGTTTTCATCCCATTATTTTTAAAGGTTTAAAAAAATTAACCGGCAAAACCTATGTTGAACGTGTGGTAATTAAAGCTATACAGCACAATATTGCCATTTTCTCAATTCATACAGCTTTAGACAATGCCATTCAAGGAGTTAACGATATTATATGCAACCAACTAGGCTTGAACAATAAAAAAATATTGATCCCGCAATCTGGCACTATAAAAAAACTTCAAACATATGTTCCTAAAGAACATGCTGAATCACTTAGAAAAGCACTTTTTGAAGTTGGAGCGGGAAGTATTGGCAATTATGAATCTTGCAGTTTTAATATTGATGGTGAAGGTACCTATTTAGGAAATGAAAATTCTAATCCAGTTATTGGAGAAAAAGGTAAGTTACATACTGAAAATGAAACTGCTATTTCCGTTACCTTTCATAAACATTTAGAATCTATAGTTCTAAAAACCTTATTCAACACGCATCCTTATGAAGAGGTCGCCTATGAAATAACAACTTTAGAAAACACCAACCAACATATCGGCATTGGTATGGTTGGTGAACTAGAAACCAAAATGGATGCAAAAAGCTGTTTAAAATTCATTAAAAACAAAATGAATACTGAGTGTATAAGACATTCTGAAATTCTTGATAAACCCGTTAAAAAAATAGCCGTTTTAGGTGGCTCTGGTAGCTTTGCTATTAATGCAGCAAAAGCCTCAGGAGCAGATATATTAGTTACAGCAGATCTTAAATATCATGATTTTTTCACGGCAGAAAAGAGCATTATTTTAGCCGATATAGGACATTATGAAAGTGAGCAGTTCACAAAATCGTTTTTAGTAGACTATCTCTCGGAAAAAATTACTAATTTTGCACCTGCCTTGCCGGCAGGCAGGATCATTTTATCAAAAATTAGTACAAATCCGGTTAAGTATTTATAATTATGGCAAAAAAAGCTGAAGTTTCTGTTGAAGAACGTTTAAGAGCATTATACGATTTACAATTAATTGACTCTAGAGTAGACGAAATAAGAAATGTCAGAGGTGAGCTTCCTTTAGAAGTTAGAGATTTAGAAGACGAAGTAGAAGGATTAAACACCAGATTAGAAAAGCTAAATGATAGCCTTGCTATTATTGACGATGAGATTAAAGGCAAGAAAAACTTAATTGAAGAAGCTAAGGCCTTAATCAAAAAATACAGTGAGCAACAAAAAAATGTTAGAAATAACAGAGAGTATAACTCATTGACTAAAGAAATTGAATTTCAGGAATTAGAAATTCAATTAGCTGAAAAGCACATCAAAGAATTTAAAGTACAGATTGAGCAGAAAAAAGAAGTGATTTCTGGAACTAAAGATCGTTTAAAAGATCGTCAAGCACACCTTAAACACAAAAAAGGTGAACTTAATGAGATTTTAAAAGAAACTGAAAAAGAAGAAGAAGCACTTTTAGGTAAGTCTGATGAATACCAAAAGAAAATTGATGAGCGTTTAGTAAAAGCTTACTTAAGAATTAGAAATAACGTTAAGAATGGCCTAGCTGTTGTTGCCATAGAACGTGGTGCTTCAGGTGGTTCTTTCTTTACAATTCCTCCACAAGTACAGGTAGAAATTGCTTCTCGTAAAAAAGTAATTACTGATGAGCATAGTGGACGTATCTTAGTTGATGCTGAGCTAGCTGAAGAAGAAAAAGCAAAAATGGATAAGTTATTTGCTAAACTAGGCAAGTAATCCTAAAATAAAATATTGATATAGCCTCTGCATTTGCAGAGGCTTTTTTATTTTAATAGAATTTTAAAACAATACGCATTAAGGTTTTGTAATTTTAAACGACTATTGAAAAAAGAAAAAATTATATGAAAAAGATTTTATCTATTCTAATACTGAGCGTCGTTTTTAGTTGCCATAATCAAGCTCAAGTAAATCCAAAACAAAAAGCAGTAATTGAAGCCGAACCTACAGAAGTTCCTTTAGAAAACGGCAAAGCAAAAGCCTATTTTGCAAGTGGATGCTTTTGGTGTGTTGAAGCTATTTACCAAAGTGTAAAGGGTGTTGAAGAAGTTTACAGTGGTTTTTCGGGCGGACATACAGATGACATTACATATGAAAAAAGTCACTCAGGCACAACAGGACATGCCGAAGCTGTTGAAGTGATTTATGATCCAAAAGTGGTGAGTTTTTCTACTTTAGTAGATGTCTATTTTGGATCACAAAATCCAACTCAAGTTAATGGACAAGGACCAGATAATGGACCTCAATACCGTTCAATAATTTTCTACCAGAATGATGAACAAAAGAAAATTATTGAGGAAAAGAAAGCTGCATTAGCTAAAAAGTTAGATGCTACAATAGCTGCTGAAGTGTATCCTTTTCAAAAGTTTTATAAGGCATCAGCCTACCATCAAGATTTTGAAAAACGAAATCCAAATCAAAGCTATGTAAGGGCTGTTTCTATTCCGAGATTAAATCGTTTTAAGGCTAAGTTTCCTGAATTGTTAAAAGACGAAGAAAAGCACTAAATTAAATGCTTGTTAGAAGACTAAAAAAACTGTCATTCTGAATTTATTTCAGAATCTGTAACGAGTTCAGATTGACAGAACACTTTTTTGCTAAACACCTTATTTTTTTGTCGCCTTTAGCTCAAAAATCATAGGAAACAATTGGTTTTTCATCTTATATAATCCTGTTTCAGTTTTTGTTAAATCAGGAAACACATCATAAGGACTCTCGTCATATTCATTAAGATAGTCTATTTGCAAACCAGCTTCAATAAGTGCGTTTACCACTTCACTCAATCCATGGTTCCAGCCGTATTCCTTACTCACCATTTTTGAAGATTGATTAGCATACGTACCTTCGTACTCTTCATAAATTACTTCATCTTGACTGTAATGATATTTCATTTCTGGTTGACCATCAACATAATCAAACATCCAAAGAATAGGATGAAATTCAACAATATAAAACATACCTCCAGTTTTTAAACGTTCCGAAATCATTTTAGCCCAAGGCTTCAAGTCGGGCAACCATCCAATAGTACCGTAACTTGTAAAAACAATATCAAACTTATCCTTTACGTATTCAGAAGTATCCAAAACATTACAACATACAAACTCAGCATTAAGCTGCAGTTCGTTATTAAGTTGCTTGGCAAGCTTAATGCCTTCATTACTTAAATCCACACCAACGCATTTGGCTCCCATCCTACTCCAACTCAATGTATCTTGCCCAAAATGACATTGCAGATGCAAAAGTGATTTCCCTTTAACATCACCTAAAGCCTTTAATTCATATGGCATTAAAGAAGATTTACCAGACTTAAAAGATGCTAAATCATACATTTCACTTTGCGCATGTATAGCTACTTTTTTGTTCCAAGTTTCTTTATTAACATCAAAATAATTAGCGTACTTATCCATGGTTGATTAATTTTGATGTAATTTAAAACATCTTTTTATATGAAACCGCTTTACCTCAGCTTAATATGTCTATTAGTACTTTCATCATGCAAATCTGAAAAAAAAGAAACAGCTATTGAGGAAGAAGTAATCGAATTAAGTGTTGCTGAAAAAATCGCTAATGCTCATGGTTACGAACATTGGAAGAATGTTGAAAAAGTAGCATTTACTTTTAAAGTAGATAGAGACACCATAAAAGGCAGTGGTCGTTCTTGGCAATGGTTTCCTAAAAAAGATAGTGTTGTAATGCATGCTGGAGAACAAAATGTAAAATATATAAGATCTAAAATCGATATTGTACCATCAAATGCTGATAAAAATTTCGTTAATGATAAATTTTGGTTTTTTGTCCCCTTTCAATTAGTTTGGGATACATCTGCAACCATATCAGAACCAAAATCAGCAATAGCTCCAATTAGCAAATCTGAGATGCAAATGATTACTATAACCTATCCAAAAGAAAGCGGCGGTTACACCCCTGGTGACGCTTACGATATTTATTTTGATAAAGATTATCTAATTAGAGAATGGACGTATAGACAAGGAAATTCACCAGAACCATCATTGTCTAATACATTTGAAAACTATAAAGATTTTAATGGTATTAAAATCGCTATTGACCATAAAAAGGAAGGTGGTAATTGGAATCTTAATTTCTCAGATATTGAAATTTCAATGAGGTAAAAATCTTAAAATTCAATTTTTAAAAATCCAAAGGAAAGTCTATCTGCGTATATATTACAAACTAAATATTCCGCCATAGGCGTCCATATATATTCAAATCGCTTCAATTAGAAAAAATTGAAGCGATTTATTTTTTATATGCATCCAAACGTCTTTAAGCACTCACTAATTATCCTTATTTTTATACTCAGATTACAAAAATCAACTAAAACTAAAACACATTGTCTGACTATAAAACAGGTCTTAATTATGCAAAAATACAAGACCAAAACGATTCTTTAGCGCAGTACCGCAGTCAATTTCATATTCCAAAAGACAAAGACGGAAATGATTGGTTATATTTTACAGGAAACTCGCTTGGACTACAACCAAAGAGCACACAAAAATACATTCAACAAGAATTAAACGATTGGGCAAACCTTGGTGTAGAAGGTCATTTTGAAGCCAAAAACCCATGGATGCCATATCACGAATTCTTGACTGAAAGTATGGCGAAAATTGTAGGTGCAAAACCTATAGAAGTTGTAGTGATGAACACGCTAACCACTAACCTACACTTGCTAATGGTTAGTTTTTATCAACCAACGAAAACCAAGTATAAAATTGTAATTGAAAGTGATGCGTTTCCGTCAGATCGATATGCTGTACAAACACAACTAGATTTTCATGGTTTTGATGCTAATGAAGATTTAATTGAATGGAAACCACGCGAAGGCGAAGAATTACTAAACATTGAAGATTTAGAAACAATCCTAGAAGAACAAGGCGATGAGATTGCTTTGCTTTTAATTGGTGGTGTTAATTATTACACAGGTCAATATTTAGATTTAAAACGTATTGCCGAATTAGGTCACGCCAAAAACTGTATGGTTGGTATCGATTTAGCTCATGGCGCAGGAAACATTCAACCAGAATTACATAATTCAGGAGTCGATTTTGCAGCTTGGTGTACTTACAAATATTTAAATTCTGGACCAGGTAGTTTAGCAGGTCTTTTCGTTCACGAAAAACATGCACACAATAAAGATTTAAAGCGATTTGCAGGTTGGTGGAGTCACAACAAAGACACACGTTTTAACATGCGTCAACCATTAGACGTTACACCTGGCGCCGAAGGTTGGCAACTTAGTAATCCGCCAATTTTATCTATGGCTGCCATAAAAGCATCTTTAGATATGTTTAATGAGGTTGGTATGGAAGCTTTACGCAAAAAATCAGAACAACTAACAGGTTATTTTGAGTTTTTAATTAATGAATTAAACAACGATAAAATAAAAATAATCACACCAACAGATCCAAAACAACGTGGTTGCCAATTATCGATTCAAGTTAAAGATGCCGATAAAAGTTTACATCACAAATTAACCAAAGCTAATATTATTACAGATTGGCGCGAACCTGATGTGATTCGTTGCGCACCAGTACCACTTTACAACAGTTTTGAAGATGTATTTAGAATGGTTGAAAAGTTGAAAGAAATTTTAAATTAAACGGTCACCTCGAGCGCAGTCGAGAGGTCAAAAAAAGGTCTCGACTGCTCTCGACCAGACAACTAACATAATGAAACAAAAAGAAAACATATTAATCATTGGCGCAGGTTTATGCGGTTCACTTTTAGCACTACGTTTAGCACAAAGAGGTTACAATGTCAATGTTTATGAAAGCAGACCAGATCTACGCACAACAGACATTTCCGCAGGAAAATCAATCAACCTTGCCTTATCAGATCGCGGATTTAAAGCTTTACGTTTAGCAGATGTTGAAGATAAAGCTCGTGAGATTTGTATCCCTATGAAAGGCCGATTAATACATGATATTGAAGGCAACACCTTTGCGTCCAACTATTCTGGTCGTGATAACGAATACATCAACTCAATTTCAAGAGGCGATTTAAACGGCATGTTATTAACTGAAGCCGATAAATACGACAATCTAACCATTCATTTTAATACAGAATGTGAAACAGTAGATTTAGATACAAACACCGTTCATTTTGTAAACCGAAACACAAAAAAAACATTTAACGTCACTGCAGATGTTATTTTTGGTACAGATGGCGCAGGTTCAGAATTAAGAAAAAGCTACTTTTTACAGCGTAAATTCTTGTTTAGTTTTTCTCAAAATTTCTTAACGCACGGTTACAAAGAATTAGAAATTCCTGCAGCAAAAGACGGAAGTCATCAAATCAACAAAGACTATTTACACATTTGGCCAAGAGGAGAATATATGCTTATCGCCTTAGCTAATTTAGATGGAAGTTTTACGGTAACCCTATTTTTAGGACATGAAGAAGGTACTTATAATTTCAAAGATTTAGATACTGAATACAAAATAAAAGCCTTTTTTCAAGAGCAATTTCCGGATGCTTTAGCGCTAATTCCAAATATTGCTGAAGAATTTGCAAACAACCCAACAGGTGCGTTAGGAACTATAAAATGTTCACCTTGGCATTATCAAGGCAAAACTTTAATTTTAGGTGATGCCGCGCATGCTGTTGTTCCGTTTTACGGTCAAGGAATGAATGCCTCTTTTGAAGATGTTGCTGTTTTAGATAGCATTATCGATAAAAATGAAGGCGATTGGGAAACCATTTTTAAAACCTACCAATCGGTTAGAAAAGCAGATGCAGATGCTATTGGCGAATTAGCAGAAGAAAACTATTACGAAATGCGAGATCATGTTGCTAATCCAATTTTCAAGAAAAAACGCCAGCTAGAAATGCAATTAGAAAAGCATTTCCCAGAGCAATATTTTTCAAAATACTCGATGGTCACATTCAATGAAAATATTGGCTATAACGAAGCTATGACCAAAGGTCGTGCGCAAGACAAAGCCATTTTAAACATGATTGCAGCCAACGAGATTGATTTAAATGATGACCTTTCAGTTTTATTAAAAATAGTACAAGAAAAAACTAACGACATCATTGATGATGACAACGTTGCAAAAACAATGCATCATTAAGATAAAAATATTATGAATACAAACGAAGGAACTAAAGT
The DNA here is from genome assembly GCF_029911945.1 of Winogradskyella sp. SYSU M77433. Classification (NCBI taxonomy): domain Bacteria; kingdom Pseudomonadati; phylum Bacteroidota; class Flavobacteriia; order Flavobacteriales; family Flavobacteriaceae; genus Winogradskyella; species Winogradskyella sp. SYSU M77433. The sequence continues at coordinate 378,341 of NZ_JARYTG010000001.1, forward strand.
AACACCAAGAGGCGCATATCCACACGTAAAAGTGGTAGGCGATTTCATTTTCGTTTCAGGAACCAGTTCAAGACGAGCAGACAACACAATTGCTGGTGTAGAACTTATTGACGAAATGAACACCAAAAAATTAGATATCGAAGTACAGACTAGAGAAGTTTTAAAAAACATCGATAAAAATTTACAAACGGTTGGTGCAAGTCTAAAAGACGTTGTTGATGTGACCACTTTTTTAGTAAACATGAACGATTTTGCAGGTTATAACAAAGCCTACGCTGAGTTTTTTGAAAAAGCTACTGGACCAACAAGAACAACTGTTGCTGTACACCAATTACCACATCCAGATTTATTGGTTGAGATTAAGGTGATGGCTTATAAAAAAGAATAAAAACTGTCATGTCTAGCGCAGTCGAGACATCTCATTATGTGATTTCTCACATTCGTTCGAAATGACAAAACAGAAGAATGAACATCAAAAACTACATAAACGGAGATTTCTATCTTCCCATTGCTAATAAGTGGATTGACAATTACAATCCTTCAAATGGTGAAGTCTATGGACAAATCCCAAACTCATCAAAAGAAGACGTAGAGCAAGCTTATCAAAGTGCTAAATCTGCTTTTCCTAGCTGGAGTCAAACTACATTAGAAGAGCGAAGCAGAATTCTAATTAAGATTTCAGAATTATTAGAAGCCAATTTAGACCGTTTTGCAGAAGCCGAAAGTAAGGACAACGGAAAACCCGTAAATCTCGCCAAAATGGTCGATATACCAAGAGCAGCAAGTAACTTCAGGTTTTTTGGTAATGCCATTACCCAATTTGCAAGTGAAAGCCACGAAAGCGTTGGTCAAAACGCTGTAAATTATACACTACGCCAACCTATTGGTGTTGTTGGTTGTATTAGTCCGTGGAATTTACCTTTATATCTGTTCACTTGGAAAATAGCACCTGCAATCGCGGCAGGTAATTGCGTCGTTGCCAAACCAAGCGAAGTCACACCAATGACGGCTTATTTGTTAGGCGAAATTTGCAACGAAGCTGGTTTACCCAAAGGCGTTTTAAATATTGTTCACGGTTTAGGCACTACGACAGGTCAAGCTATAGTAGAGCATCCCAACATCAAAGCCATTAGTTTTACTGGCGGAACAGCAACTGGAGCACATATTGCCAAAGTTGCAGCACCAATGTTTAAAAAATTGTCTTTAGAATTAGGAGGAAAAAACCCAAATATCATCTTTGCCGATTGCGATTATGATGATATGTTAAGTACAACCGTACGCTCGTCGTTTGCTAATCAAGGTCAGATTTGTTTATGCGGAAGCCGAATTTTTGTAGAAGAAACTATTTACGAGAAATTCAAAACTGACTTTGTAGAAAAAGTAAAAAGCTTGAAAGTTGGTCATCCTTCTGAAAAAGACACTAAAATTGGTGCTTTAGTTTCAAAACCACATCTTGAAAAGGTGAAAAGCTATATCGAAATTGCTAAAGAAGAAGAGGCAAATATTTTATATGGCGGAAACGAAGTTACTGTTGAAGGCTACGAAAACGGCTACTATTTGCAGCCAACAATTATCGAAGTAAAAACAGACGATTGTCGCGTGAATCAAGAAGAAATTTTTGGTCCAGTAGTTACCATAATGCCATTTAAAACTGAAGACGACGTGTTAAACATGGCTAACAAAGTAAAATACGGATTATCAGCAACACTTTGGACAAATAACCTAAAACGCACGATGAGAATGAGCAACCAACTACAAACAGGTATTGTTTGGGTAAACACTTGGATGATGCGCGATTTACGCACGCCTTTTGGTGGTGTAAAAGCAAGCGGAGTTGGTCGCGAAGGTGGATTTGAAGCTTTACGCTTTTTTACTGAGGCTAAAAATGTGTGTATAAAGTATTAATTTGATGTCGCCTCGAGCGCAGTCGAGAGGTTAATTATGAAAACGTATTTTGTTTACATATTGAAATGTTCAGATGGTTTAACTTATACTGGAATAACAAATAATATTTCTAGACGGTTTGAAGAGCATCAAAAGGGATTAAACAAAACCTGTTTTACATATAAAAGAAGACCTTTAGAATTAATATTTCAACAAAAGTTTAACAATGTAGAACAAGCAATATATTTTGAAAAGAAAATAAAAAAATGGAGTGCAAAAAAGAAATTTGCTTTAGCTATTGGAGAGTATAATTTGTTGCAAATTTTAGCCGAATGTAGAAATGCAACACATTCTAATTTTAAACCGAACAGTTAAGTAGGTCTCGACTGCGCTCGACCAGACAAAATTATGGACTTAAAACTAAACAACAAATACGCACTAGTTTGTGGTAGCACAGCAGGTATTGGTAAAGCAACTGCTTTAGCTTTAGCTGAAGAAGGTGCAAATATCACACTAGTAGCAAGAAACGAAGACAAGCTAAAGGCAGTTTTAGCCGAATTACCAAAACACAGAAATCACGATTATATTGTTGCCGATTTTTCTAATCCGATGGAATTGAAAGAAAAAGTTGAAAGCTACATCAAAAACAATCACGGATTTCATGTGTTGGTAAACAATACAGGCGGACCAGCTGGCGGACCAGTTTTTGATGCAAAAATTGAAGAATTTGAAAGCGCTTTTACACAGCATTTAAAATGTAATCATGTATTAGTACAAGCGGTTGTTCCGTTTATGAAAGATGAAAATTATGGACGTATTGTTAATGTAATTTCAACGTCTGTAAAACAGCCATTAGATGGACTTGGTGTAAGCAATACCATTCGAGGTGCTGTAGCTAACTGGAGTAAAACCTTAGCTAATGAACTTGGTCAGTTTGGCATTACCGTAAACAACGTATTACCTGGAGCAACAGGAACAGAACGTTTAACCGAAATCATTAAAAACAAAAGTGCTAAAACTGGTAAAACAGAAGAAGAATCTGCTAACGCTATGAAAAGTGCTGTACCAGCAAAACGTTTTGCTAAACCAGAAGAATTAGCTGCTGCAATCACCTTTTTAGCAAGCGAAAAAGCGAGTTATATAAACGGAATTAACCTTCCGGTTGATGGTGGAAGAACAAAAAGTTTATAATAGCCCATCCTAACCTTCTCAAAAGGAAGGAATAGATTGAGCAAAAAATACCATATCTTTATATCAGTAATTATTTTATAACAAAACTCTATTCCCGGATGAGTTTTTCCCCTTTGGGGAAATTAAAAAGGGGCTTTTATTATGAGTAAATTATATCCTCCGATTAACTTTAAAGCATGGATTGAAGAAAACCGTCATTTACTTAAACCACCTGTTGGCAATAAAGTTGTTTGGAAAGATGGTGATTTTATTGTGATGGTTGTTGGCGGACCAAATAGCCGTAAAGATTACCATTATAACGAAACACCAGAATTTTTCTATCAAGTTGAAGGTGATATTACTTTAAAAGTTATTGATAACGGTGAACCAAAAGATATTTATATAAAAGAAGGTGAAATCTTTTTGTTACCACCAAAAGTTCCGCATTCACCTCAACGTGGAGCAAACACTGTTGGATTGGTGATAGAATATCCTCGTGAAGAAGGTGTACAAGATGCCTTACTTTGGTTCTGCGAAAGTTGTACAACTAAATTATACGAAGAAGATTTTACTTTAGATAATATCGAAACCGATATGCCTAAAATTTTCGACAAGTATTATGGTGATAAAGAAAAACGTACTTGCCCTAATTGTGGCTCTGTTATGGAACCACCTAAAAAAGTACAATTAGAAGAATAATATTGTTCTTTCAAAAAAAAGCGATAAAAAAAGCACGATTTAATTTATAAAAGATTCCTGCCTTGGCAGAAATGACAGACATGGAAAACAAACGTAAACTAAGAATTAACGGTCATTCTCACCTTCTTCCTTATCCTGAAGAAATTCCTGAATTCATGAAAGATAAAGGGATTTTCTGGGTTGATAAAGATCGTAAATTCATGCTTCAAAAAGATTGGAACAGACCAATTACAGACTCAAGTTTTTTCTTAAATGAGAAGTTGGCTTGGATGGAGCATTTTAAAATAGATCATGCTGTTGTTTTAAATTTATCCCAACTTTATGGTAATGGTTTGCGTTTGGAAGAAATGAAGCAAGCGTTGCGTTTTCAGAATGATTTTAATGCTCGCATTCAACACGACAATCCAAGTAAATTTACATGTGGTTTTGTAGTACACCCTGGTTTTGTGAGAGGTGCTTGTTGGGAAATAGAACGTTGTGTTGAAGAACTTGGTTTACAACTACTTTGCCTTCCTACACATTATATGGATACTATTGGAACTTGGCGTTGCATTTTTGATGAGGAAAACGAACCAATTTTTGAACTGGCTAACAAATATAATTTAGCTGTTGAAATCCACCCTTATGATGGTGAAAAATTCATAAAATTAGAAAACACATCTTGGCGTTTCCATTTAATATGGATGTTAGCACAATGCGCAGATGCGTATCACTTTCTAACCTTAAATGGGTACTATGAAAAGTACCCTAATATGCGCGTTTGTTTTGCTCATGGTGGACAGTTAGCACAAATAAACCTTGGTCGTCGTATTCAAGGATTTGATGGTAGACCAGATTTATTTGAAGGTAAAAAACATCCTAGAAAAGCGGTGGGTCATAAAAATATTTTCTTTGATACTTTGGTACATGATACAGGTTCATTAGAGCTATTGATAAAAAATCAAGGCTACAAACAAGTTATTATGGGTCTTGACGATCCTTATCCATTAGGTGAAATGGAAAGTGCCAAACAATCTTCTTATCCTGGAAAAATTTTGGATTTAGCATTTGAAAGAAAAATTATAAATGAAGAAGAACAAAATGCCATTTGGAAATGCAACGTAATACAATGGCTATGTGGAGATGATGAAGTGGCCAAGGACAAGCTAATTAATCGTATTTTATCTTGATAAGGTTATTTTTCTGACAATAATTTCTATATTTAGAACCTAATCAAACAATCATTTATCATGAAAAAACTTGGAGGTTACATGGTCTTTTTTGGCCTTTTTGCTATTGTTCTAGACTTTTTTGACAGAGTTCCTACAATACTTATGTGGATTTATTCTTGGGGAGATACTGCGGCTTGGGCCATAAAAATAGGTCTTGTTGTTTTAGGTGCTGTTCTCTTCTTTGTGGGCAAACCTGCAGAAGATCAACCTCAAGAAGAAGCGGTACTTCCAGAAAAAGAAACTGCCGAATAAAAACTTTTCTTTTATTATTTTTTATGTTTTTCTTACCTGAAAAATTAGACCACTATGTTGTAGAACATTCTGAGCAAGAACCTCAATTATTACAAGAGCTTACTCGAGAAACCTATCAGAAAATTTTGCAACCTATTATGCTTTCTGGACCTTATCAAGGTAGGGTTCTAAGCATGATTTCTAAATTAGTGAGACCAAAAATCATATTAGAGTTAGGTACTTTTACTGGTTATGCTACACTTTGTTTAGCTGAAGGCTTACAAATAGATGGTGAAATTCATACTATTGATATTAACGAAGAACTTCATGATTTTCAGCGTAAATATTTTGACAAATCTGGATTTGGAGAACAAATCATACAACATACTGGAAATGCTTTAGATATCATTCCTAGTTTAGACATGTCTTTCGATTTAGTGTTTATTGATGCTGATAAGCCTAATTACAGTAATTACTTTCACCTTATAATTAACAAACTTAATCCTGGAGGTATTATACTTTCTGATAATGTATTGTGGCATGGAAAAGTTGTAGAACCATTAAACGATAAGGACAAATCCACTAAAGCAGTTTTAGACTATAATACACTTTTAAAATCCGATGAGCGTGTAGAAACTGTTTTATTACCTATACGAGATGGTTTAACAATTAGCCGAAAGAAATAAAAAAAGAGCTTTGTAAAATAACACAAAGCTCTTTTTAATTTTTGATTGGTTTAACTTACTGCACCGCTTGCAGAGCATCAATATTTCCATAGCCAAAACTACCATTCTTATTTGGGTAGAATTCCGCTGATTGCTTTAATCTGTTTAAAACTTGCGTTCTAGACCAACTTGGGTATCTCGACCAAATTAAAGCTGCAATACCAGCCGTAGTTGCTGTAGCTACAGACGATCCACCAGTATAACGACGCTGTCCATTGTAAAACCCTAAAACAGGAGGAGCTTTACTTGTATTATTATCACCTTCCATAATAATAGTAAAATCAATTTTACTTCCACTATGGCAAGTTTCACATCTCTCATAATTTGGCCCATCATCAACTCCAGTCACTGCAACTGTTTCGCTCATCGTAGCTGGAAAAATCACACCAAAACCATTTGTAAAACTTGTAGAAGTTCCGCCTGCGGCAAAAATGAGTTTACCTTTACTGTAAGCATATTTCACCGCATCTTTAATATTTCCTATAGACCAAACATAACCTATAGACATAGAAATAATCTTCACATCATTTCTATTTCCTAATTGTGTTAAAGCTGCTGAAACGCCTTTTCGTTCGTGGTAATCATTCAATAATACATCTTCAGTTGCTCTATAAGCTACTAAATTGGCATTGTATGCTACACCAACTGGCATGCCATTATCATTTCTTGGCGCAGCCATTGTAGAAGCCATAGCGGTTCCGTGACCACATTTGTCGTGCGGACCGTCATAATTACTACTCCACCACCACGCAGAATCTATAAAAGTACCATACTTCTGCACAAAGCGTCCGTTAGAATAGCCATCGTTAAAACCGCTAGAATTCAATAAGGATTGTGATTGAGACACACCAGTATCTATCAACCCAATAGTTACTCCAGAACCTGTAGTATAGTTCCAAGCTTGTTGGATGTTATGCTCATTAAAATGCCAAGACACTTGAGCATTATTTGGTGCCACTGTTGTGTAATGCGAAGAATTTATAGTATCAGCATTTTTATCACAACCTGAACTACTTTTAGCTATGCTATTTGAATAGTGGTTGTAACCATTAGGTTCTAAATACCTTACATACGGATTTTTCCTTAGTGCTATGATAGTTTCAATGTTTTTTACCTCAACATCAATTACAGTAATAATTTCATGCTCAACAAGCCTTAGCTTAGCTTTAGGCGTATCTTCAAACTTTAAAACCGTATTTATAATTTCCTCTTTTTTTCGTTCTAGAGCTGAATCTTCTGTTTCACTAAAGCTTTGACCTTTGTTTCCATAGCCAATAGTTAAGATGTTTTGTCCGTGAGTGACAGCGCTCCACAAAAAGTGTTCGTTTTGTTTACTCCAATCAAAGTCTCCTGTTTTTTTGATTGTTTGGGAAATTTTGGAGTTTATTTCCTCAATAGAAAGCGGCTTTTTTGAAAATTGAAGTTCTTTTGAATCTAAAGAATCCGATTCAAAAACAGATTCATCTTTTGTACAAGCCCAAATAGTAAGTAATACTAATGCAAGTAGGCTGAGTTTTTGTTTTTTCATTTAATATGATTTAGATGGTTATTCTCTAAATATATTAAATATTTACCAACTCAAAGAATGTATTTTTACGAATACGGTATTTTATGTTATTCTATTTTAAGAATATAGAATTATTTTTCTCTTTTGATAGAACCAGAAAAATCTTCTATCTCATCTCTTACCTTATTAATTTCCTTTTGGATTTCTTTAGTTGTATCATTATCCATGATGTTACTCTCCTTAGCACTTTTGGTAACTTCATGCTTTATGTCGTTAGTAGCATCCTTTAATTGGCGCATACCTTTACCAAGACCTCTGGCTATTTCAGGAATTTTATCTGCACCAAAAACCAATACTACTATAAAGAGTATAAATATAATTTCGGTACTTCCGATGAATAAGAATGTTGTTAAGTGTATCACGTTGCAAATATATAGTGAGTTTATGAATAAAACGATATCTATAAAACAAAAAAGCCGACTTTAACAAGTCGACTTTTATTATTACTTGGACTACTTCTTAGTCTTCTGTTTTATTTTTAAACTTGTCAAAGTCGCTTTCCTTCTCTTCTATTGGCCATGAGTTGTTAGAAGTATCTACATCAGCAGTTTCTAAATCAGGGTCTACAGTAATAGATACAATTTCTTTTTCAGAAGCAATAGCTTTACTAACCTCTTTATCATTTAGTCTCCAAATCTGAGCAGGATATGTTATCTTTTCTTTAGAACCGTCAGCATATTCATACTGAACGATAAGCGGCATTACCAAACCTCCTGGTTTATCAAAAGTTACTTGATAGAAGTATTTTGGAGTTTCTTTGATTGCCTTTTGTTCTTCTGGCGTAAAATTATCCATGATGTATTCTTTTACTGTCGGAAGATTTTCCATTGTTTCAGCGTTCTTGATAGCATCATCATAACCTTCTTCTCCTTCACCTATAAAATACACTAATGAATTTGGATCGATATTATAACGCTCTGCTAACCTTGTACCATTATCGTTTGGTTTAGATGTTACTGCAAATTTCTTTACTTCTTTAATACCAATATCTGTATAATCTGTAGTATAGAACCAACCTCTCCAGAACCAATCTAAATCAACTGCTGAAGCATCTTCCATAGTACGGAAGAAATCTTCTGGTGTTGGGTGTTTAAACATCCAACGTTGTGCGTATTCTCTAAATGAATAATCAAATAAATCGCGTCCCATTACGGTTTCTCTTAAGATATTCAACCCTGTTGCAGGCTTACTGTAAGCATTATTTCCAAATTGGTAGGTATTAAGACCTTTCGTCATAATTGGCGCGATGTAATCTTGATCACCTCCCATATATCTTACAATATTTTTTGCTGGACCTCTACGAGAAGGATATTTATCATGACCTTCAGATAAAGCTGTAGGGTTCCATTCCCCAAAATCTTGTTCTGCAACATACTGAACAAATGTATTCAAACCTTCGTCCATCCATGTCCATTGACGCTCATCGCTATTCACAATCATTGGGAAAAAATTATGCCCAACTTCATGAATAATTACACTGATCATTCCATATTTAGTTCTCTCAGAATAGTTACCATCTTTATCTGCACGACCAAAATTGAAACAAATCATAGGATATTCCATTCCCATTGGTGTATTTACAGAAATGGCTTTATGGTAAGGGTAATCAAACGTCATACGTGAATAAGATTTTAAAGTACTCGCCACAGCTCTTGTAGACCACTCTTCCCACAACGGATTACCTTCTTTTGGATATAATGACACAGCCATAACATCCTTGTCTCCAATTTTTACAGCCATCATATCCCAAATGAATTTTCTTGACGTTGCAAAACCATAATCACGCACCATTTTAGCTGAAAACTTCCAAGTTTTTTTCTTTTTGCTTTTAGATTTTTCTGCTTTTATCGCTTCATCTTCAGTTACAATCATTACAGGATTATCATAAGATTTTTGAGCTTTTTTGTAACGCTTCATCATCTCTTTAGAAAAAACTTCTTCTCTATTGGTTAAAACACCTGTAGCGTCTACAATATGATCTGCAGGTACTGTAATGTTTACATCAAAATCACCAAATGGTAAAGCAAACTCATCACGACCCCAGAACTGAGAATTCTGCCAACCTTCAACATCATTATAGACTGCCATACGTGGATAAAATTGCGCTATGGTATACAGATTATTACCGTCTTCTTCAAAATGCTCATAACCTGAACGGCCACCATCTTCAACATGGTTATTAATGTTATACCACCATTTAATTTTAAAAGAAAATTTATCACCTGTATTCATTGGTTTTGGTAGCTCAACACGCATCATGGTTCTATTAATTGTGTATGCTAAATCTTTACCATCAACATTTTTTACATGTTCAATGTTAAAACCACCATCAAAAGGTTCTTCTAAATAGGTTTTTACAGCTCTAGAAGATGTTGTAGCTGGGCCAATACCAGAAGAGTTTATTAAAGGTGTTTTAGAATCTTTGGCACGCATATTTTGATCTAGCTGTACCCAAAGATATTTTAATTCGTCTGGTGAGTTGTTTGTGTAAGTAATGGTCTCATCACCATATAATTTTGTGTTATCATCATCTATTTCAATATCCATCTTATAGTCTGCTTGTTGCTGGTAATAAGCTGGACCTGGCGCACCAGAACCTGTTCTAAACATGTTTGGAGTTGCAAACTCATCATACAACTGTTTGAATTTGTTTTGGTTAGTATGACCCGGCTTACGTTCAGGTTTTGTCTCATCTTGAGCATATGTGCTTGCTGAAACTAAAAATAAAGCACACAGAAAATAGTTGAAAATTTTCATATGAAATTTTTTGTTTAAAAAATGAGCCCTAAAATAATTATTTAAGGCGTTTTTAACGTTTTTTTAATCAAAGTTTAACATGCATTCATCATTGTCTGGGATAAGTAGAAAGCTCTTATTGACGTCAAAAGCTTTTATCCTAACAATATTTTGCTGAGCAGGAAGTATATCAAACAAAACCTTATTTGTTATCTCAATGGTCTTTACGTCAGAAACATTCTCTATTTCAAGATAGCAATAGGTAATGTCATCTTTATATTCTTTCCCGATATAATTGAAACTTAGTTTTTGACCGTTAACTTTAACTTGAAGTTTATCTTCCAAATAACGTTTTATATATGCTTTGATTTCTTCTGCTTTGTTGTCTGGTGCTAAAATGATGTCTTCATCATAGCGTTCTCGTAGAAGCTTTTCAAAATCATCAATAAATATTTGACTGATAATCTGTACAGATCTTTGATCTTTTACATACTCAACTTCTGTAACACTTACATAGTATTCATGCTGAATATCATTAGATGTAAGCAAAGGCATTAAGAAAAAAGCAAAAGCTATTTGAAGTAATTTCATTTTATAAAATTGATTTTTTAAGCAAATCCAAAAAACATTCCAAAATTACTCTTTAACAGCGGATTCTCTATTTTTCTTGTAAGCTTTTAACTTTGCTTTTAGAAAATCTATGGCTTTGAGGTCGTTGTTTTCGTAACATAACGCTTTAAACCCATCATCTTCCTGACAAAACATAAAGTATTCATTCTTTAAATTATCGGCTAAAGTATCGGTTTCAAAAATAGCTGTTTCATATTCTCTTCTTAGCCTGCTTATGCATTTTTCCTCTTCATCTAAAGCTACTATTTCCTTGAGTTTTTTAGTTCTTCCACTTACTGTGTTAAGTATTTTATGTAAGTTAAGAGAAACTCCAGCGCCGAAAGGACCTCCATTTATTGAACCTATTGGTCCACTATCCGCATCATGGAGCTTACGTTCATTTTGCGTTAACGGTTTGCCTTTGTAACCTGGAATTCCTAAATCGTAAAAATTAATTTCTGTTTCTGCATCTGAGTTTTCTAGATCAGACTGCAAACTTCCTGTCAAAATCTTACCTACAATAACCTCTCTAAGTTCATTAATTGCTTCGGTGAGTTGCACTTTGAAATATCCTAAATTGACGATAGAATCGGTGATGATAAATTGTTTGTTTTGATATTTTAAACTAGAAATAAACAAGGTATCTGAAGCCTTTGCCACAATGGTAAAACTCCCATCCTCTTCTGATACCGTATATTTTGAAGCAGTTTGATTTAAAATATGTATGCCTTCAACTTCGTCATTAGCTTCTAGCTGTCCATTTATTTCTTTCCGTTGAGCATTACCAACAGAAATAAAAAAAAACAACAGTAAAACGAGAAGTTTTTTAATCTTTATCACCTTCTTTTTTTAGGAAAGATTTGCTGAGTTGGGTAATACGTTCTAAGAATTGTATTTCTTTGTCTTCTTCTAAAAGCTCTTCATCAATACCTTGCTCTTCCACATAATCAATAAACTCACCTATTTTTTCTAGAGGTATATCAAAATTGTTGTGGATGTAATTAATACTATAATTATCTAAAGCCTGTTTGAATGGAGTTCTTTTTAGTTCTTTTTCTTTTTTTGTTTTAGACTTCTCTTCAATATCTGCTACCTGACTTACTAAAAACCCAGCAAGGTTTACAAGGTTAAGCATGTGTTCCATTCCTGGATTATACTCATTAAATGCAACGTTTTCCGCTTCCGTTTTATAGTCTGCCGAGAACTCAAAATCTTCAATATGATCTAATCCAAAATAAACATCATCTAAACTTACGTTATAGGTTCTTACATTTTCAAGATCTGCCCCAAGATTTCCTGTTAAACCAAAAGGCAAGAGCACCACCTCATCTAGCTTATTAACTTCTTCTACCAAAATCACTGTAAGTTGTTTAGACTCTATTACATCCTCAGTAATTGTAACTTTAAAATCCTGAAATTGCAAAGCGCCAAATTCAATGATATCATTAACAGCAACATTTATCTTAAAATCACCTTTTTCATCTGTGACTGTACCTTTATTTGATGATAAATTAAAAACCGTTACCCCTTCCTTATCTGGTGATGAAACAATAATTCTTCCATTGACAGGAAACCTCTCTGTTTCTTGAGCAAAAACTGAAATGGATAAGAGAGTAAATAATATGAGTAGTGTATTTTTCATTATGTTGGTTTTATTGTAATAAATTTCGGATATATTCTTTAAATCTCATAGCAATACCTTGATAAATGTTTGTTAAAACCGTAAACGGATATTCTAAAAAAGTCTTTTGTACTTTGTATTTTTGAAAAAAATAAAACCTAATATTTTGAAATCCATATTAATTGCCAGTACTTCTACAATACATGGAAGTGGTTATTTAGAGTATCTTTTAGATGAACTTAAAGTACATTTTAAAAATGCTAATGAAATCTTATTCATTCCTTACGCAAGACCTGGTGGTATTTCTCATGATGAATACACCTCAAAATCTAGTGAGGCCTTTCTTAAAATAGGAAAAACGGTAAAAGGTATTCATGAATTTGAAAATGCAAAAGATGCTATTGAGAATGCTAAAGGTATATTTGTTGGTGGTGGTAATACTTTTGTTTTAGTTTCACAACTATATAAAAATGATGTCCTTTCTTCCATAAAAAATGTCGTGAATAATGGCATACCATATCTTGGTACAAGTGCCGGAAGCAATATTTGTGGACTTACAATTAATACTACTAACGATATGCCTATTGTTTATCCACCAAGTTTTAAAACTTTGGGTTTTGTTCCTTTTAATATCAACCCTCACTATTTAGATCCCATTCCTGGCAGTACACACATGGGAGAAACTAGAGAAACACGTATTAAGGAATTTCATGCCTATAATACACAACCCGTTATTGGTCTTAGAGAAGGTAGTTGGATTGAAGTAAAAGATGAAAAACTAACTTTAAGAGGTAACCTTGAAGCTAGAATTTTTGAATATGGAAAATCCCCTTATGAAATTGAAACTAATTCTGATTTAGCTTTTCTGAAGTAAAATTATATTCTCTTCAAAAAGTGATATCCTAAGATTTCAAAACCTTCATTAAAATAAAACTTGTGTGAAGGATGATTACTTACATAGGTATTCAACTCTATGGATTGGCATCCTTGTTGTTTAACATAATCATGTACCCAAGCCATAAATTGCTTACCTAAACCATTACCTCTAAATTCTGGCTCTATGTAAACATGATCTAGTTCAACAGACCTTCCACTATAATGCCTGGTACAGAACCACATACCACAAACACCAATAATAATATCATTTTTTAATATCACAGCACATTTGTAATTCTGATATTTTATTTCCTCGAATCGTGATTTTAATAACTCTTCACTAATCTTAGCTTCATTCAACTTAAAAATTAACGGAACTATATTTTCCAAGTTCTCATTTGAAATAATTTTGAAATGATAATCCATAATTAAAAACTATATAATATCCTAAACACTAAATTAATAAAGGTTTATAATTTTATAAATAAAAAAGCGCCTCAATGAGGCGCTTTTTTTAACTAACTAACTCAAATAATTGTCTAATCCTTAGACATCTGTTCTTTTAAAACGCTTAAGAAACATTTCTGCATCTTTTGCTTTGGCGTTCTGTGCATGCCTTAATGGCGTAAAGCCTAAATCACAACCTTCATGTATTTTAGATCCTGCTGTAATCAACACTTTAAGCATATCTACACGATTATATTTTGCAGCATAATGAATTGGCATCATACCATTAGATTTCACATTTACATCTGCTCCTGCTTCTATAAGATTTTTTACAGTTTCAATATCGCCTGTGGCTACTGCTTTACAAAGCGGACTAACCTCAACTGGTTTTACCGCTACATTTTCAAAATTTGAAATTTCTACTTCGTTTGTTGCATTTAAATTACTGATTGAAAAGCCTAATGCTAAAGCTAAAATTACTACTGTTTTTTTCATGATGAAAGATTTTAAAATTTAATTGATTTGTTTTTTGATATACTAAATAGACGACAGAAAATTCATTCTGTTACACCCTCAAAAATTTTATAACATTTTTTTAACGCTTTGAAAACAAATATGTTAATGCTTTTACAAAAGCTTCAACCCTCATTATTACTACTTTACCAAAACTTAAAATAGAGTTAATCTCTTAAATTTTTTCGGCTAACAAATTTGTAATAGTGTTGTATATGTTATCTTTGATATGTTAAAAATTCACTCATGAACAAAAAGGTTATTTTAATGATTTTAGATGGTTGGGGTAAATCTCCTGACCCTAAAGTCTCAGCTATAGACAATGCAGAAACTCCATTTATAGATGCTCTTTACACACAATACCCAAATGCAAGCCTTAGAACAGATGGGTTGCATGTTGGCTTGCCAGAAGGACAAATGGGAAACAGCGAAGTTGGACACATGAATCTCGGTGCTGGACGCATTGTATATCAAGACCTAGTGAAGATAAATCTTGCGGTTAAAAACAAAACCATTCAAGATGAACTAGTCTTAAAAAATGCCTTTGAGTATGCTAAATCAAATAATAAAAATGTTCACTTTTTAGGTTTAGTAAGTGATGGTGGTGTACATTCACACATCAATCATTTGTTTGGACTTATAGATGCCGCTAATGATTATGGTCTAGAGGATGTTTTTGTACATGCGTTTACAGACGGTAGAGATGTAGACCCTAAATCTGGTTATGGTTTTATTTCCGATCTAGAAGACCATTTAGAAAAAACTACTGGCAAACTTGCAACTGTTACTGGTCGCTATTACGCCATGGACAGAGATAAACGTTGGGAACGTGTTAAACTAGCTTACGATGCTTTGGTTGAAGGTAAAGGAGACCACACTACCAACATCTTAAAATCTATTCAAGAAAATTATGAAAATGATGTCACAGACGAATTTATAAAACCTTTAGTTATTGTTGATGATAATGACAATCCTAAAGCCATGATTAAAAATGATGATGTTGTTATTTTCTTCAATTTTAGAACGGACAGAGGTAGACAATTAACACAAGTTTTATCTCAGGAAGATTTTCATGAATATAACATGCATAAGCTAAATCTTCACTACGTTACTATGACGAATTATGATGACAGTTTTACAGGCATCAACGTTGTTTTTAATAAAGACAACCTCACCGAAACCTTAGGTGAAGTCCTAGAAAAGCATCACAAAAAGCAGATTAGAATTGCTGAAACAGAGAAATATCCTCATGTTACTTTTTTCTTTTCAGGAGGTAGAGAAGAACCTTTTAATGGTGAAACAAGAATTTTGAGAAACTCACCAAAAGTTGCCACTTATGATCTTCAACCAGAAATGAGCGCTTACGAACTGCGTGATGCCTTAGTTCCTGAATTACAAAAGGGAGATGTTGATTTTGTCTGTTTAAATTTTGCTAATGGAGATATGGTTGGTCATACAGGTGTTATGGAAGCTGCTATAAAAGCTTGTGAAGCGGTTGATGAATGTGTAAAAGATGTTGTTACAACAGCATTAGAAAACAACTATACAACAATCTTAATTGCAGATCATGGCAATTGCGAAACCATGATAAATCCTGATGGTACACCTAACACAGCTCATACTACAAATCCTGTTCCTGTTATTTTAATTGATAAAGATTTAAAAGAAATTAAAGACGGTATTTTAGGTGATATTGCTCCAACAGTATTAAAACTTATTGGTATTCCTCAACCGGAAGCAATGACACAACACAGCCTTGTATAAGGTTGTTATTATTGTACCTTTGCCTCTCAATTTGAATTAATAGCATGAATTTTCAGGATAGATTGATTATAGCCGTAGATTTTGATGGTACCATTGTTGAAGATGCCTACCCTAAAATTGGTAAAACAAGAATCTTTGCTTTTGAAACTTTAAAACGCCTACAACAAGATGGTCACAGACTCATACTTTGGACCTATAGATGCGGATCAAAACTTCAAGAAGCAGTTGATTTTTGTAAAGACAATGGTATTGAATTTTATGCTGTTAATGCTAGCTTTCCTGAGGAAAAATTTGACGAAACCAGAAGCCGTAAAATCCATGCGGATATCTTTATAGATGACCGTAATATAGGAGGCATCCTCGGTTGGGGTGAAGTTTATCAACTAATTACCAACGAGGAGCCTGATATTAAAAGTGTTAAGAAAAAATGGTGGCAGTTTTAATAAACTTAATTTCCATTAAATCATCTCATAGTAAGCTTTATCTATAGCTTCTCTATGATCTGGATGTGCAATATTAACTAAAGCCTTTACACGCTCTTGAATGGTTTTTCCATATAAATTAGCCACACCATATTCTGTAACTACATAATGTATGTGTGCTCTTGTTGTTACCACACCTGCACCAGGTTTTAGCGTTGGCACTATTCTACTAACGCCTTTTTTAGTAACAGACGGTAATGCTATAATAGCTTTTCCTCCTTCACTTAAAGATGCGCCTCTAATAAAATCCATCTGTCCTCCAACACCAGAATACATATGTCCACCTATAGAATCTGCACAAACTTGACCAGTTAAATCGACCTCAATTGCCGAATTTATAGCAACCATTCTAGGATTTTGTTTTATTACAGAAACATCATTAGTATAGTTAGAAGCTCTCATTTCTATAAAAGGATTATCATCTACATAATCGTATAAACGCTGTGAACCCACCAAGAATGTAGCTAAGGCTCTACCTCTATTAATACCTTTGTAATTACCATTTATAACATCTTCTAAAATCAAATCGATGACTCCATCAGAAAACATTTCGGTATGTAATCCTAAATCTTTGTGATTATGTAATCTTGTTAATACCGCATTAGGAATATTTCCTATTCCCATTTGCAACGTACTTTTATCTTCAATCAATTCTGCTATATAATCACCTATTTTATTTTCAACGGCAGAAGGCTCAGCCATATCATGAGTTGGTAAAGGAATATCGCACTCTACAAAAGCATCAATTTCTGTATGGTGAATAATGCCCGCTCCGTGCGTTCTAGGCATTTGTTTGTTAACCTGAGCAATGACGTAATCTGCATTGTCAATAGCAGCCAAAGTAGCCTCTACAGAAACACCTAATGAACAATAACCATGTTTATCTGGAACCGAAACATGTATAAGTGCTACTTGTAAGTCAACTATATTTCGTTTGAATAACAATGGTACCTCACTTAAAAAGACAGGTGTGTAAGAACCGTTTCCAGCGTGTAACGTATGTCTTACGTTCTTTCCGATAAAAAAGGAATTGACATGAAAACTTTCAGCATATTCTGGATTAGCGTAAGGAGCTTCACCTTCAGTATGTAACTGGCAAATCTCAACATTTCTCAACTCTTCATGTCTATCGGCAAGTGCTTTAACTAATAAGGTCGGTGCTGCAGCGGCTGCTTGCACATATATTTTATCGTTAGACTTTACAACTTTTAATGCTTCTTCTGCGGTAACTGTTTTATACATTTTATATCAATTTTTGTACTACAAACTTATAACAGTAAAGTTATTTAAAAACTGTTATTTATCATGTTTTAGTAAAATTATAAAATCGTTATAATTACCTATCTTTGCAGCTCAATTTAGGAAACATGATTATCGTAAAAACAAGAGAAGAAATTGAATTAATGCGTCAAAGTGCACTTATAGTTTCTAAAACTTTAGGTATGCTCGCAAAAGAAGTTAAAGAAGGTGTTACCACCAATCATTTAGATACAATTGCTGAAGAATTTATTAGAGACCACGGAGCTTTACCTGGTTTCAAAGGACTTTATGATTGTCCTTCAACGTTATTATGTAGTGTTAATGAAGCTGTTGTACACGGGTTACCTACAGACACACCCTTAAAAAATGGAGATATTGTTTCTATAGACTGTGGAGCATTGATGAACGGTTTCTATGGAGACCACGCTTATACCTTTGAAATTGGTGATGTTGCTGAAGACACTAAAAAATTAATTAAAACCACTAAGGAGTCTTTATACGTAGGTATAGAGCAATTGAGAGTTGGTAATAGAGTTGGTGATGTAGGCTTTGCTATACAGCAGTATTGTGAAGCCGAAGGTTATGGTGTTGTAAGAGAACTTGTAGGACATGGATTAGGACGTAAGATGCATGAAGATCCTGAAATGCCAAACTATGGAAGACGAGGACGAGGTAAAAAATTTATTGAAGGAATGGTTGTTGCTATAGAACCTATGATAAATATGGGAACACATAGAGTAAAACAACTAAAAGATGGTTGGACAATTGTAACACAAGACGGTAAACCTAGTGTACATTTTGAACACGATATAGCCATTGTAGATGGGCAACCAGAAATACTTTCAACCTTTGCTTATGTTAATGAAGCTTTAGGAATCACCTCGACTGAAGAAGATAAATTTAGACAAAAAGCATTGGTTTTATAATTACACCGAATGAACATTACGCAATTAGAATCCGAATTAACATCCCTAAGGGCTGAGTTAAATAATCATAAGTTATATAGTGCTTTAGAATCCATTGAAGATATCAAAACTTTCATGGAGCAACACGTATTTGCTGTTTGGGACTTTATGTCTTTGCTTAAAGCACTTCAAAATCAACTGACCAATACAACTGTACCTTGGACACCTGTTAAAAATCCATCCACTGCACGTTTTATTAACGAAATTGTACTTGGTGAAGAAACGGATGTTAACGAATTAGGCGAGCCTAAAAGTCATTATGAAATGTATTTGGATGCTATGGATCAAATTGGTGCTAACACATCTCAAATCTCAGATTTCATTAACTATATTGTTAATGGTTATTCTATACTTGATGCTGCGAAAAAATCAGATTTAAATTCTGAAACTCTAAAATTTGTTCAGTTTACATTTGATATTATAAATACTAAAGAATCACATAAAATTGCTTCGGCTTTTACTTTTGGAAGAGAAGATGTTATTCCTGATATGTTTTTTCAAATTATAAACCAATCTAAAACCGAAGATGAAACCTATAGCAAGTTAATCTACTATCTCAATAGACATATAGAGTTAGATGGTGATGAGCATGGTCCTTTATCACTAAAAATGATTGAAGAATTATGTGGAGAGGATACTACTAAGTGGAATGAGGCTTTAGAAATCTCAAAACTTGCATTACAATATAGAATATCACTTTGGGATGGTATTTATAATTTAATTACTTCTAACAAAACTATTGAAGTTTAGCAGTATTGAAACGTCTTTCAAAATTTATATTAAACCTTATTCCGAGACCTTTATTAATAAGGCTAAGCTATGCTGTAGCGCCTATTTTAGCATTAATACTAAAAGGTAAGCGCTATACAGATCCCATTGATGGTAAAAGTTTTAAAACGTTTTTGCCTTATGGTTATGTAAAACAGCGTGAAAATATTTTATCGCCTTCTACCCTTTCTTTAGAGCGTCATCGTTTACTATGGTTGTATTTAAAAGATGAAACTGATTTCTTTTCAGCTCAAAAAAAAGTGTTACACTTTGCGCCTGAACAGTGTTTTTTAAAACGCTTTAGATCACTCAAAAATTTAGATTACACTACTACTGATTTATTATCACCAATTGCAGACGTTAAAGCTGATATATGCAATCTTCCTTTTGAAGATAACAGTTATGACGTTATACTCTGCAACCATGTTTTAGAACATATTCCTGATGACACAAAAGCAATGCAAGAGCTTTTTAGAGTTATGAAACCTAGAGGTTGGGGAGTTTTTCAGATCCCTCAAGATTTAAACCGAGAGATGACATTTGAAGATGATTCTATTACGGATAAAGCCGAACGTGCCAAAATTTTTGGACAATACGACCATGTTCGTGTTTATGGTAGAGATTATTTTGATAAATTAAGAAGTATTGGTTTTAGAGTTGAAGAAATAGATTATACATCAAAACTTTCTGATACTAAAATTGACAAATTCCGTTTAGCTAAAGGTGAAATTATCCCTTTGGTTTACAAAGAAAACTAATAACAAATGCCACAACAAATTTTTATAATTACGGCTGCTATTTTTGGTATGCTAGCTATAATTATTGGTGCTTTTGGAGCACATGCCTTAAAGAAAATCTTATCCGAAGATCAACTCAAAAGTTTTGAAACTGGTGTAAAATATCAAATGTACCACGCTATAGTTTTACTTGTACTTGGATTCAATTTTCAGTTTTCAACCTCTGCAATGTATTGGTGTTTTACTTTGGGAATTATCTTATTTTCATTTAGTATCTATGGTTTAGTAATAAGCGATGCTAAAAGAAAAAAACTACGCTTCTTGGGTCCAGTCACACCACTTGGTGGTTTACTTTTCGTAATTGGTTGGTTACTTATTCTGTTACAAGCTTTATAAATAAAAAGTCGCACCTGAAACGAACAACGGCACGACTTTTTGAATTTTGATTAATAGCAATTATAAGACACACTATTTCTGTGCGAGTCACTATTATTCAGGAAAGTTATTCAAAGAAAGTGTTTCTAATTCTCCGTTCTCGTTTTCAAAAATAAAATAGGCTTTAAGCTCTTGTCTCGCGTATAAAAAATCTGTTACCTTTTCTATTCCCATAGCCTGAAAAGCTGTAGCGTATGCATCTGCCGCCATACAGTTTTCTGCAATCACAGATACGCTCAAAATATTCGTTTTTGTTGGGTAGCCTGTTTTTGTATTAATGATATGTGCATAGCGATTGCCAGCTTCATCTACTTTAAATTTTCTATACGTACCTGAAGTTGCCATAGCTTCATCTTTAAGCGCAATGACTTTAGAATAGGATTGTTCACCTTCAAAATTAGGATCATCAATACCAACTTTCCATGATGTGTTTTTTTCTAGGTTAATGCCTTTTACGCGTATTTCTCCACCTATCTCAACCAAGTAGTTCTCAATATTTTTACTTTCTAAAAATTCACCAATAACATCGACTCCGTAGCCTTTGGCAATGGCATTAAAGTCTAAATAAGAATTTGTGCTTTTTATTACTTTTTTATCCCTTAATCCCATTCTATTAAAACCAACAGTTTTCATCAAACTATCGATAGCTGTACTATCTATATTGGTTATTTTTCCTTCAGGACCAAAATCCCATGCGTTTACTACAGCACCAATTGTGGGATCAAAAGAACCTTCAGTTTCTCTATAAATACGTTTTGCAGTTGTAAACACGCGCTCAAAATGCTCATCAACTTCAGGAGATTCTCCTTTATTAATTCTAGAAATTTTAGAATCAGCAATGTAAGTCGACATGGATTCGTTTACACTTTTGAAAAGCTCATCAAACTGCTTTTTGAAATTTTCGTCGTCTTCCGAATAGTATTGTATATTATAAGTAGTACCAAATACAGGACCATTTATCTTTATATTCTTTGGTTCGCTTTCGCATGAAAAAAACGCAATAAGAATAAAAATAATGAGAAGCTTCTTCATAAATTTTTATGGGAATAATATTAATTTAGGTTCATATCAATAACCTGAATTCCGTTATATTCAATAAGGTATTCTTCGTTTAAGTAAATAGGTAAATCCTCACCGTTTGGGTTGCCTAAGCCTACTCCTGCATAAAGTACTTTTGCATTTTTTTCAAAAGCGTGTTTTTTGAACGTCTCCATCCAAACCACATCAAAATTATTAGGATTGTCTGGCAATATTACAGCTCTAACCACTACAAAATAGTATTGACTATTTTTATCGATACATACAAATTGCGGGTGTCTTTTTAGTTTACTGTTTATGGCAATAAATTCAAAACCACGTGATTCTAAATCTTTACCAACATGATTCATTGCTAAGTTATGTATTTCTTGAGGTGTAAGGGATTTACTCATTATACAAAGATACAAAGTTGTTATTTAAACCTCACAAATTTTGCACTGCTAAAGGTGTAGTTTGAAACTGGAGTAATGGCATCGTCTTCTAACTCATACCAAGGAGATATTGTTGTATCTGTAAGATTCTTAACTAGGTGAACGCTCTGCGCTGGTGTATTACCTTGAAAAAGTAAGAATAGCTTCTCTCCGCTTTCATTTTCCGCTTCATCACATATCATCACAATATGCCCAGGAGATCCACCTTTAATCAGCATATCACCAATTTGTAAATTTTTTGAATTAATAGATTTTAACTCATTATAAAGTGATAACGTACCAGAATACATATAAATAAGATTCAAATACTTGTAAAAATTGTCTTTAGAATGGTTGGCTGCAGCCGTTTTATGAAAAGTTACTTTATTTCCATTGATTTTTGGTCGGTACCCTTCGGCATATTTTTTCCAAGAACAATAATGACCAGATGTAAAATTAAAGCCAATCTCATCTTTTCTATTGTTGTCCCAAAGGTATTCACTTCGTATTCTTATTAATGCGTCTGCGCACTGTTGTAAACCGTTTTTAGGTACAGGGACTTCAAGTATACCTATATGACCTCTTTGCCAAAAATATTCAGTGTCATCATAGTTCATAATCTTACTTCCGAAAGCTTTTAACTTGTAATTTCTAAGATACTCTTGAAAACTGCCTTTTGGGTAATTTACGCGCTTATAACCTTCCGGTACATTCACTCTAGATTTTATAGTTAAACTATCCTTGTTGATTAAACTTGGAGTTCTTATGGTTGACTCAACAACACTTACCACTTGTTTTACAGGCTTAAATTGATAAGCCAAAACAACTACTGAAATAATTAATAATAAAACGAGTAAAGCTTTTTTCATATTAAGAAAAACGTTTGAACATTCTACTTTGTTATATAAAACTCAAAATTGTTAATTTTAAGGCACTTATGAAACAGTTAATTCTTATTTTCTTACTTTTTATTTTCTCATGTGAAGAAAACAAACCTAATCTACCAGATCCTTTAGAAGCTGGTTGGAAAAGTGAATCAGTTTGTGAAGTTATTGAGGACAGCAAAGAACTTAGAGTCTTAAAATGTACATTCGAACCTGGTGTAGGTCATGAAAAGCATTATCATAATCCACACTTTGGTTACACATTAAAAGGAAGTAAGTTCAAGCTTACGGATTACAAAGGTACCAGAGAAATTAATGTTCCAACTGGATATACTTTTAAGAAAGATAGTATTACAACTCATGAGGTCCTAAATATTGGAGATAGTACAGCTGTTTTTCTGATTATGGAATACAAGTGAATTTTATTTCTTATCTTTTATACTGAAAAAGATGAATTATGAAAACTTCAAATCGCTTTGATAATGCTATCAAAAAATTATATACTGCTTTTCACAATAACACACTAAATCCTGAAGATTGTAAACAATGTGCGGTTGGAAACATTTTGGATCACAAAGATAGTTGGAAACATCTAACGGACATTCATGGCTCTGTACGTCTAAATTATGTTGGTTTGGTACATCAAAATCTTGGTAGAAAATTCAATGGTTTTTCACCTTTAGAATTACTCCAAATTGAAGCTGCTTTTTTAAAAGCTTGTGGTTATGATTTAGGACATAGTTTCTGTCATAAACCAGAAAAACCAATGACAAAAGACATACTCTTCAAAGGCCTTTCTGAAGTAGTTTCAATACTTTGTGAGTTAGATGAACTATCAGATGTTATGGATTGCTCTGAGCTATTTGACTTTAATGCTATAAAGCAAATGCTTTAGTTTGCAAATAGAAATAACAAAGCATTTCAATGAAATATGCAAAAAAACAGCCCATATTTCAAAAATATAGGCTATTCTAAATTAATTAAATTTATACATTAATAATAAGTGTATTCATATCTTAATGATTGACTTATGCTACCTCCCTCAGTCATATAAGTTCTTTCCATCACAGTAGGATAGCCGCTATTGTTATAGGTATACTCATAAGATATTGTTCCAGTTAATTCATCTGTATCAGAATTATATTCACTAGCAGCATTAATATTATTATTTGAAGATGCTCCTAATAACTTTCTAAAATAATCTGGTTTGACATTCTTAAGTGGATGATTTTTGTCATCATAACTATATGTCAAATAAGTCGGAGACCAAAAGTAATCACTATTTTCATATCGAGTCATATTACCATTTGAATCAAATTCCATAGTTTCCGTATTAGAGATATTATCTACATCATCACAATCTGAAAATTCTGCATCTTCATAATAGAAATGTCTAAATAAACTAACATTTTGAGTACTATCATCATATTCAAATTCAATTCTATCGACCTCAGGTAAATCATCGCTATAAGAAATATCTTGACAAATTTTTACAACTAAATCATTTTCATATTCTAGATAATCTATCTCAGTTCTAGTATCACCCCAAGCATCTAATTCAACCTCTGTGAATGAAACCATAATATTTTCTGAATCATATTCATAAGTTGTTTCAATTGATTCACCATAAATATTTGTAAATGTCATACTAGACACATTGCCTTCTGAGTTATACTCATAAGTAGTTGTCTCCTCAGTAACACCACTGCTTATTTTTTTAATTGTTTTAATTTTTGATCCATCACCTGCAGAAGGTGAATCATTGTCACTGTTTTCAGATGAGCATGACAAAATAATTGAAGATAAAGTAAAAAGTAATAGTTTTTTCATATTGTTAAATTTCAGACAAATATATAATTATATACAAATTACACAACTCAACAACACTCAATAAACAAAAAGCCGACTCTAAAAGAGTCGGCTTTTTGTTTTTTTATATGTTTGGCTTATCCACCAAAGTCGTCAAATCTAATGTGTTCATCTGGGATACCAAAATCCTCACCCATTTTCTGAACAGCTTGGTTCATTAATGGTGGACCACAAAAGTATAATTCGATATCTTCTGGCGCATCGTGAAGGCTTAGGTAATTATCAATAACACAGTTATGAATAAATCCTACGAAACCATCACCTGCTTCATCATTGATATCTTTCTTCACTTTCCAGTTATCTTCCTCAAGAGGTTCAGATAATGCCAAGTAAAATTTAAAGTTAGGGAAATCTCTTTCTAATTCTCTAAAATGCTCTAAATAGAACAATTCACGCTTAGAACGACCACCATACCAATAGGTTACTTTTCTACCAGTTTTTAATGTTTTGAATAGATGATACAAGTGAGAACGCATTGGCGCCATACCTGCACCACCACCAACATAAAGCATTTCACTTTCAGATTCGTTGATAAAGAATTCACCGTAAGGACCTGAAATTACTACCTTATCGCCTGGCTTTTGAGCAAAAATGTATGAAGAGGCAACACCAGGATTTACATCCATCCAGCCATTTTTATTTCTATCCCATGGTGGAGTAGCTATACGTACGTTAAGCATAATTTCTCTACCTTCTGCTGGGTAAGAAGCCATAGAGTATGCACGCTCTACCGTTTCATTATTCTTCATTACTAAAGGCCAAAGACCAAACTTATCCCACTCTGCTTGAAACTTATCTGGTGTTTCGTGCTCTTCAGGGTGAGCTGTAATATCTATATCTGAATATTTAATTTCACAAGGTGGAATTTCAATCTGAATATATCCACCAGCCTTGTAATTCATATCTTCAGGAATTTCTACTACGAATTCCTTGATAAATGAAGCTACGTTATAATTTCTTACAACAACAGCTTCCCATTTTTTGATACCAAAAATCTCTTCAGGAATGGTTATTTCCATATCCTGCTTTACTTTTACTTGACAAGCCAAACGTGCACCATGTTGCAATTCTTTTCTAGAGAAGTGAGGTGTTTCAGTTGGTAATGCTTCACCACCACCTGATAATACATGACATTCACATTGGATACAAGTTCCACCACCACCACAAGCAGATGGTAAAAAGACTTTTTGTCCACCTAAAGTACTTAAAAGTGTACCTCCAGAAGCTACTTCTAATTCTTTTTCACCATTAATAGTGATCTTTACAGGGCCAGAAGGAGATAATTTTTGTTTTACAAATAGCAATAATGCAACCAGTACTAATGTTACTAATAAAAATGCACCTACTGTTGCTACTATTGTTCCGATTGTATTTGCGGCTAATATCATCATACTAATCAATTACTTGTTTGTATTTTCAGCTACATTTAAGTTAGACTCAACTTTAGCTTCTTTGTTTACTTCTTCTTTTATTGTTTCGACAGTTGCAGTTTTGTTTTCAGGTTTAGACTCTTCATCACCACCTGTCAACATTCCACCAAAACTCATAAAACCAATCGCCATTAGACCTGTAATAATAAACGTAATACCTAAACCTCTTAAAGCTGGTGGTACGTTACTATATCTAATTTTTTCACGTATAGCAGCAATAGCTAAAATTGCCAAGAACCAACCAATACCAGAACCTACACCATAAGTTGTAGCTAAACCTAAAGTTGGTATTTCTCTAGATTGCATAAATAAAGAACCACCTAAAATAGCACAGTTTACAGCAATTAATGGTAAGAATATACCTAATGAGTTATAAAGTGATGGGGAAAATTTCTCAACCACTATCTCTACTAATTGTACCATCGTTGCGATTGTAGCAATAAACATGATAAAGGATAGGAAACTTAAGTCATAAACTGCATAATCTTCTCCTAACCATTTTAATGCTCCTGGTTGTAATATATATTGATCTAACAACCAGTTTAACGGTACTGTAATTGCTAAAACGAAAATTACGGCAGCACCCAGACCAACGGCAGTAGACACTTTTTTAGATACAGCTAAGTAAGAACACATCCCTAAAAAGGTTGCGAATACCATGTTATCTATAAATATCGATTTAAAAAATAATTCTATATGTTCCATATTTTTAAAAGTCTTCAGTTTTCAGTTTTTCAGTCAACAGTAGCTTATCTGCATACTGTTAACTTATTTACTGATTACTTAATTATTAGTCTTCTATTAAGTCTTTATTTCTTGAACGTTGTACCCAGATAATAATACCTACAACTATAAGTGCCATTGGCGATAATAACATAAAACCGTTATTTTCATAACCTATAGAATATAGTCCTGTTTTTTCAATAGGGTCACCCAATACTTTAAAACCTAATAAAGTACCAGAACCTAAAAGTTCTCTAAAAAATCCTACTATAATTAATATTACACCATAACCTGCAGCATTACCAATACCATCAAGAAATGATCTCCAAGGACCGTTACCTAAAGCAAACGCTTCAAAACGTCCCATGATAATACAGTTAGTAATGATAAGCCCAACGAAAACAGATAAGGTTTTACTTAATTCATATGAGAAAGCTTTAAGCACTTGGTCAACTATAATTACTAAAGCTGCAACAACTACAAGCTGAACTATAATTCTAATTTTAGAAGGAATAATATTTCTCATTAAAGAGATAACCACATTCCCTATACCTAATACAGCCATTACTGATATTGCCATTACTATAGACGCTTTTAATTGCGCTGTAATCGCTAGAGCAGAACAAATACCTAATACTTGGATAGTAATTGGGTTATTATCCGCTAATGGATCAGTAATTAATTTGGCATCTTTTTTTGATAAAAGTCCCATATGATTAGTTGTTTTTTAAGTTATCGAAATAAGGCTTGTAAAGTTTTAAATCACTTTTTATCATTGCTGTAACACCATTTCCTGTAATGGTAGCACCAGCAATAGCATCAACCTGATTATCTGTTTTATCTTCGTTTTTAGGATCTGCGTTACCTTTAGCAACATCAATTCCTTTAAAAACTCCTGCTTCAGTTAATAAATGCTCTCCGTAGAAATCGTCCATAAAGAAACGTTCTTTAATATTAGCACCTAAACCTGGCGTCTCACCTTTATGATCAAAATAAGCACCTTGAACAACCATATCTTTATCCATTGATATGAATCCCCAAATAGCATCCCATAAACCTTTACCATATATTGGTGCTACATAATAAGTCTTACCATCTTTTTCACCTATAAATAAAGGTAATTGTCTAGGTTCACCAGCAGCTGCATTAGACTTTTGCTTTTTAATATCAATTAGATACGGCTCCTTATTATTCTCAGCAACATATTCGTCACCTGTTTGAGTTTTTAAGATTTTTCCATCAGCATCAACAGTGATAACAATTTGTTCTTTTATGTATTTAGAAAAATCTTCTGGTGCTTGTTCTGTAGAAACAAAAATCGCACTACTCTCATCATTATTGTTAATACCCATTGCGTATAGAATATTTTGTTGCTTTTCTATACGTTGGTTTTCAGAAATTTTTGGAGCTAAAGATGACGCTGTAAAGGCTAATAAAGCTCCTACAATAAATACCATTATGATGGCAAATATTATTGTGTAAATATTACTGTCTGTTTTATTACTCATCTTAAGCTGTTTTTACTTTTACACGTTTCATTCTTTTCTTCACATTACCTTGAACTACGTAATGATCAATTGTAGGTGCAAAAACGTTCATTAATAAAATTGCTAACATCACACCTTCTGGATATGCTGGGTTGAATACACGAATCATAATTGAAATAAAACCAACTAAGAAACCATATATCCATTTACCTTTTGTAGTTTGAGAAGCCGTAACAGGATCTGTTGCCATAAAAACCGTACCGAAAGCAAAACCACCAATTAATAAATGATGCCAGAACTCAGTACTCATTAAGCCATAAAACTTACTAGATTCTGTGATCCATCCTGAACTTACAACACCATTAAAGATTAAGCCCATTACTAAAGCTCCTAGTACTGAAGATAACATAATTCTCCAGCTTCCAATTTTAGTGAAGATTAAGAATAATGCTCCTAATATGATTAGTAAGGTTGATGTTTCACCAACCGATCCTGGTATAATACCGTAAAACATATCCATAACATCATATCCTGCTGCTTTACCTTGTGCTAAACTTCCTAATATTGTTTCACCAGATATGGCATCTACATTTTGACCTGCCGCAATCATTTGATCACGTTCAACTGCTCCATGTACCCATACTTTATCACCTGACATCCATGTTGGATAAGCGAAGAATAAGAATGCTCTTATCGTTAAAGCTGGGTTAAGAATATTCATTCCTGTACCACCAAACACTTCTTTACCAATTACAACACCAAAGGCTACTGCTACTGCTAACATCCAAAGTGGTGTATCTACAGGAACTATTAACGGCACTAACATACCTGTTACTAAGTACCCTTCTTCTACTTCGTGTTTTTTAATAACAGCAAATAGGAATTCTATTGCTAAACCAACACCATAAGATACAATGACTAATGGTAAAACTTTTTGCAAACCGATAACTAAGTTATCCCAATTCCAAAATGCTCCATCAAAGAATCCAGCCGCAGGAGCAATTTCTCCTAAAGCTAAGTGGTGCTGATAACCAGCATTGAACATACCGAAAATTAAACATGGTACTAAAGCCATGATTACAATATTCATTGTACGTTTTAAGTCGTCCGCCGCCTTAATATGTGTACCACCATGAGTAGTTTCGTTCGGCAAGTATAAAAATGTATGAAGTGCATTAAAAGCCGGAGCCATTTTAGTGCCTTTATACTTTTCTTTAAGATTATGTAAATTACTTTTTAAGCTCATTATCCTATCTCTTTAAGCATTAAGTCTAATCCTTCTCTAATTATTTTTTGGTGTGGTTGCTTAGATACACAGATAAATTCTGTTAATGCAAAATCTTCTGGTGCAACTTCATACATCCCTAAAGCTTCCATTTCATCTAAATCTTGATACATACAAGCTTTTAGAATTTGTAATGGATATATGTCTAATGGAAAAACTTCTTCGTAAGAACCTGTAACAACAAATGCTCTGTGCTCACCATTAGTATTGGTATTTAAATCAAATTTCTTCTTAGGGTTTAACCATGAAAATGTTAAAGCTCTAGATGTTGAAACTTTATTGAAAATTGGCTTATTCCAACCAAAAAACTCGTAATCATCTCCTTCTGGAATAACTGTAATTACATTACTGTAATAATCTAAATTCCCATCTGGAGCTACTTGCTTTCCTGACAATACGTTTCCTGAGATAATACGATCATTACCGTCTTTATCAACTCCGTTATCATACACCATAGTTGAAACCTCTGAACCAATCTTAGTTTTAAAGTATCTTGGTTTTTTAACTGAAGATCCTGCTAAAGCAACAATACGTTCAGCATTGAATTTACCAGTTAAAAGAAGCTCTCCTATAATTACCAAATCTTGAGCATTTACTGTCCAAGCAACTTCACCTTTATTAATTGGATCAACTTTGTTGATAAGAGTTCCTACGTTTCCTGACGGATGTGGTCCTGAAACTTTATGAACAACAACATCATTCAAACCTGCAAGAGGAGAACTGTTGCTACCTACAGAAACATGAACCTTACCTTCTGTTAACTTTGATAAAGCTGTTACTGCTGTTTGTAATTCAGTTTCTTTTCCTTGAAGAGTATAATCTAAATCTGCAGCTAAAGGTGCACTAGCATAACCCGAAATAAAGATTGCCTTTGGCGAATGCTCTGGGTTTGCTACTACATCGTAAGGACGTTGCTTAACAAAAGCCCAACATCCCGACTGTAATAAATGAGCCTTTAATTTATCTGCATCTGATGATAAATCAAATTTACCATGATCCACATAAACCTGCTCCTTATCTGCAGTTATTTTTATAGCGTCTATACGACGTCTTGGTCCACGTTGTACTTCAGTTACTTCACCAGAAACTGGCGATACAAACTTCATAGCCTCATAATCTTTATTATGAAATAAAGTCTCACCTGCCTTAACACGCGTACCTTCTTTAGCAATAAGTTTTGGGATAATACTGTGGAAATCTTCGGGTCTTACAGAGTAGAAATTGCTTACTATAGCATTTTCTGTTGCTTTTTCGGCGTTACCTACAAGCTTTATGTCTAAACCCTTTTTAATTCTGATGTCTTTTGACATATGTATTAAAGATTAGTTATCTAAAAATCGGTGCAAATTTAATAATTAATGCGCAATAATATTTCAAAATAAAGTTAGTATTTTTATTTATAATGATTATAAATAACTAAAACCACCAAGGCATAGAATTTGATTATCTTTACACCATAGTTTTATTACATATGAAAAAAACACACAGTTTCGTTATTCTTTTTTTGACTTCATTAAGCCTTTTAGCTCAAGTAGAAGAAGTTAGTGCACCATATTTTATAAAAACCATCACTTTCAAAAGCAATACAACCCAAGGTCAATTACCTATTCTAAAACTTGGTGAACAATTAGTTTTAGAGTTTGATGCGCTTACTGGTTACGAAGAAGATTTTTACTACGTCATTGAACACTTCAATTTTGATTGGACACCGACAAATTTGGTAAAATCGGAATACATAAGAGGTTTAGACAACCAACGCATCAGAAATTACGAAAACTCATTTAACACATATCAAATCTACTCACACTACACTTTACAAATTCCAAATACTCAAACCCGAGCTATTTTAAAAAGTGGCAATTATATGATTTCAGTCTATGATGACTACGAAGAACTTATGTTTAGCAGAAAATTTATGGTCTATGAAGATTTAGTAAATGTAGGAGTTCAAGTAAAGCGCTCTAGAAATGTTAAAGAAATTGCTGAAAAGCAATCTGTAGATATGGTGATTTCAACCAGTAGTCTTAATTTCAATAACCCTTTGGAAAACATCAAAACATTGATAATTCAGAATAACAATCTAAACACATCTATCTCTGACTTAAAACCTCAATATACGCTAGGAAATGAGCTTATTTACAGATACAACAAAGAATCTGCTTTTTGGGGAGGTAATGAATATTTCTATTTTGAAAACAAGGATGTTAGAGCAGCTAATGTTGGAGTTCAATTTATAGATTTAAAAGACATTTACCACAGCTATTTGTTTACCAATGTATCTAGAAAAAATTTACCATACACTTACAATCCTGATATTAACGGTAATTTTCTGGTAACAGCCATCGACACCGAAAATGTTGATGTAGAAGCAGATTATACTATGGTACACTTTTCCTTAAAAAACGAAGAATTACTCGATAAGGACATTCATGTTTATGGTAATTTTAATGCTTTTGCAATTGAAGATTTAACCAAAATGCAGTACAACCCAGAAAGCGGTCGATATGAAACTATGTTGAGATTAAAGCAAGGATTTTACAACTACAAATATGTAGCTGTAGATAAAACAACCAAGGAGTTAGACGAAGGAGCTATTAGCGGAGATTTCTGGCAAACCGAAAACAATTATAAAGTATTGGTGTATTACAGAGATTTGGGAGCTCGCTTTGATCGACTTATTGGATTTGGCGAAGCAAATTCTGAAAACATAACAAACTAAACTTTATTAATTAGAAGTTCCTTACACTAGTATTTCTTTTTATCTTTCTATATCCTAAAAGTTAAAGACCCAATGGAAAATGATATTGCCCTATTTTCTGAATTATGCAATGAACTTTTTGAGCAGGAAAAAAAACAACCTGTTGCCAAACTCATTCCATCTTCAGAATTATATAAAAAATTAGACTTATCATTAAATGCGGAAGGACTAGTCGATGAGCAACTAAAAGAATCTCTCAGACAAATTATAAAGTACACACCTAAAACCGCCTCCAAATCCTTTTTCAATCAACTTTTTGGTGGTCGTTTAAACAAAGCAACATTAGGTGATTTACTTGCTGTAATGTTAAATAACAGTATGTATACCTACAAAGTCGCTGGCCCGCAAGTAGGTGTTGAAAAACAAATCATAAAAAATATTTGTCAACTAGCAGGCTACAATCCAGAAAGTGATGGAACATTTGCACCTGGCGGATCCATGACTAACATGATGGCTTTGATTATGGCCAGAGATTATAAAAACGAATCTGTTAGAGCCACAGGGATAACCAAACCTATGACGCTTTACACTTCGATTGAATCGCACTATTCGCTTTCTAAAAATGCTGCCATGACTGGTATTGGACGTAATCAGGTTCGGTTTGTCCATACAAATGAAAAAGGCCAAATGTCAGCGACACATTTAGAAGAACTCATTATAAGCGATATAAAAGAAGGCTACGAACCCTTTTTTGTTAATGCTACAGCAGGAACTACTGTACTTGGAGCATTCGATAATATTGAAGAGATTAGCAAGGTCTGTAAATCACATAACTTATGGCTACATGTAGATGGAGCGTATTGTGGAAGTGTTATTTTTAGTGAAAAATATAAGCATCTTGTTCGCGGCTTAGAACACTCAGATTCTTTTAGTGTTAATGCCCATAAAATGCTAGGCACACCTTTGAGTTGTTCTATAATTGTAACACAGCACAAAGAACAACTTCATCATTCCTTTTCTAATGAAGCAGATTACCTTTATCAAACTGATGGTGATGAATTCAACTTAGGAAAAACCTCTATTCAATGTGGAAGAAGAAATGATGCCCTGAAGTTTTGGACGCTATGGAAGTCCGTTGGTACAAATGGGTTAGAGAAGATTGTAGACAAACAGTTTAAAATGGCTGATATTGCTAGAAATTACATCAAAAACCACGAAGATTACACACTCTATAGTTTTGAAGAATCCATATCTGTTTGTTTCAATTATAAAAATATTCCAGCGAAAGAATTATGCACAGCACTTTATGAAAACTCTGAATTAATGGTTGGGTTTGGAAAGTTCAAAAATCAAGAGTTCGTCAGGATGGTTACCATCAATAGCTTGCTAGATGAAGCGTCAATTTTTTCGTTTTTTGAAACCTTAGAAGCATTTGCATCTCGTAAAATGTTAAAAATCACCACTACTTAACAGATTTTATGGTGCTTCATTCAAAAAATATGCTATTTTAGCATACAATTTTACAAGATTAATGGTACAACAAGTTACAAGCGGGATTAAAATTTCGGTAGAAACCAATTTTGAAGGCACATTTTATAAGAATTATAAAGTGCACTTTGCTTTTGGCTACAAAGTAACTATTGAAAACCAAAGTAAAGATTCCGTCCAATTAAACTCTAGACACTGGAAAATACTTGACGCCTTAAACAATGAAGAAATTATTGAAGGTGAAGGTGTTATTGGTAAAAAACCTGTTTTAAAACCTGGTGAATCTCATACTTATAATTCTGGCTGCTTACTAACGTCTCCTTTTGGAGCAATGCAAGGCCACTACAATATGGTTAACTTTACCAAAGCCAGCAAATTTAAGGTTTACATTCCTTCTTTTAAATTGAGCGCTCCATTTGCACTTAACTAATTATTATAGTTTTTCAAGAATTCAAACTTGTAGATTTTAGACTTTTGTTCTATTTGAAAGAACAGACAGTTTGAATAATGCACAAAATTGTATTCTGCATCTATATCAAAATTCGCTGAACAAATTTTATAAACTCCATCGCAATCAATATTTCCGTAAGGTGAAATACGTCTGAACCTATACTCAAACTCATGATTTAAACTGTAAAGCTCAAACCACGCTCCTGCCGCTATTCCACCAAGCCACTGCGCATGATGTTCTTTTTCGTCATTGTGTTTAGGCTTAATAGTTCCAACTACACTCGGACTATAATCTTTCAATGTATCTAAAAACAACCTCCTATTTTCTTTACTCACGGATGATTTAAATTCCTTTATCTCACCTTTTTCAGAAACAACATAAACATCATTTTCCGTATCAGCTATTACCACGTTTCCGATGGTACTAGGCGTAAACCATTTAGAACGTTTCAAATCTCTTTTTATCTTCGAATAGGTAATTGAAGCTATTAGTGTATCCGTCACAAACCTTGCACAATTACAAGCATCTTTTATAAAAGCAGCATACCTTATAAAACCTTCGGATTGCATTTTATTTATATGGTTCCGAGCCAAATTATAGTCTATTGTATCACAAACCGAAGCATATAAATTACCATCACCATGAGTTAATTTAGGATTAGCAGCTAGAAACTTTAGAATTTCGTCTAGATTCTCAATTCTATCGTTTTTAATCATAGCCTTCAAAGGAAAATTGAGCTCAAAATCGGTTTCTTTTCCTCTCACTCTACCATTAGGCGAAGGCGTGATGTAACGTCCAAAATCGTGATATTCTAAAACACCTGTAGACTTCTTAATAAGAACCAAAGCTGCATGACCTGCTCTTACGTGATTTTTATTCCCAATGAAAAAGAACCTGAGAAACTTAGAATACCATTCTTCTGCATGAGAAACAATAGTTTCTGGATAAGCCAGTGTTAAAATAAATGCATCATTTTTTACCATATTCAATTGACTAGAATTGAGAGGACAACTTACAAAAAATATAGTTTTATACGTCTCAGAAGTGTATTGATTGTAACCTATATTCTATTATAAATATTGTACCTTTACTGCTCTTAAATTTTAAACTTAAAAATAACGACAATTATGGGAAAAGGATTCTTTAATGTACCTGTTGCAGTTAACGAACCTGTTAAGTCATATGCTCCAGGTTCTCCAGAACGCGAAGCTGTAGCCGAAGCATACAAATCATTATTCAATAGTAAAGTTGAAGTGCCTCTATACATTAACGGAAAAGATATTAAAACTGGCAACACCAGAACTATGTCTCCACCTCACGACCATCAACATATTGTAGGCGAATACCATGTAGCTGAAAAGAAACATGTTGAAGACGCTATCTCTACTGCATTAGAAGCACGTAAAGCATGGTCTCAATTAACATGGGAACAACGTGCTGGTATTTTCTTAAAAGCTGCCGAATTAATTGCAGGTCCTTATAGAGCAAAGATTAACGCAGCAACTATGATTGCTCAATCTAAAACAATTCATCAAGCTGAAATTGACTCTGCTTGCGAATTGATAGACTTCCTAAGATTTAACGTTCAGTATATGACTGACATCTACATGGAACAACCAGAAAGTACAAGTGATGCTTGGAACCGTGTTGAATACAGACCTCTTGAAGGTTTCACATATGCCGTAACACCTTTCAACTTTACAGCTATTGCAGGAAACCTACCTGCTTGTATGGCATTAATGGGTAATGTTGTGGTTTGGAAACCAAGTGACAGCCAGATTTATTCTGCTAAAGTTATTATGGATGTATTTAAAGAAGCTGGTGTGCCTGACGGTGTTATTAATGTTGTTTTTGGTGACCCAGTTATGATTACCGATACCGTATTAGCTAGTCCAGATTTTTCAGGATTACATTTTACCGGTTCTACATTTGTATTTAAAGAATTATGGAAACAAATTGGTAATAATATCCATAACTACAAAACGTATCCGAGAATTGTTGGTGAAACCGGAGGTAAAGATTTCATTGTAGCACATAAAACAGCAAACCCAAAACAAGTAGCCACTGCTATAACTCGTGGCGCTTTTGAATTTCAAGGTCAGAAATGTAGTGCTGCTTCTAGAGCTTACATTCCTAAAGGTATTTGGAACGAGGTTAGGGATTTTGTTTTAGAAGACCTAAAATCTTTTAAAATGGGATCACCAGAAGATATGAGCAATTTTATTACTGCTGTAATACATGAAGGCTCATTCGATAAACTTGCTAAGTATATTGATGAAGCTAAATCTGCAAGTGATGCCGAAATTATTGCTGGTGGTGGTTATGATAAATCTAAAGGCTACTTTATAGAGCCAACAGTTATATTAACAACTAATCCAAAATATACAACAATGTGTACAGAGCTATTTGGCCCTGTAATTACTATATATGTTTATGAAGATGATGCATATTCTGAAACTTTAAAATTAGTAGACGAAACTAGCGAATATGCGCTAACTGGGGCCATATTAGCAACGGATAGATACGCTATTGATCAAGCAACAAAAGCGTTACAGAACTGTGCTGGTAACTTCTATATTAATGACAAACCAACTGGTGCTGTTGTAGGTCAACAACCATTTGGTGGAGCTAGAGCTTCAGGTACTAATGACAAAGCTGGTAGTGCTCAAAACTTATTACGCTGGGTATCTCCAAGATTAATAAAAGAAACTTTTGTAACTCCAACGGATTATAGATATCCTTTTTTAGGATAAGTTTCTAAACAACTAAAATTAAAACCCTTAAAGGATATTTTTCTTTTAAGGGTTTTTTATTGCGAATTGAAATTCATAAATGAAAAGTACAATCTGCATACATAATCTTTGTACCTTTAAGCTGTTAATCAAAATGTTCCAACATGAAAAAAAGCTACTTTACACTTTTATTTTTATTACCCTCACTAATTTTCTCTCAGGTTTCAATCACTTCAGGAATAACTCCAGATTTATCTTTATATGGAGAATCTACTAACTATCCTGGTGAAGGTGAGTATCAAATATTCTTAAGTTCAGATAACATTTTAGATAAACCAATCATTTTAGTTGATGGTTTTGATCCAGGCGACACTAGAGATATAACTGGAATTTATGATCTTTTGGATTTTGAAGGCACTTCAGGAACCGAAAATTTAGCAGACCTGCTTCGCGTGGAAGGTTTTGATATTGTAATCTTAAACTTCCCAACCTACGTAAGAACTGCTGATGGCGCCACTATTGATGGTGGAGCTGACTTTATTGAACGCAATGCAATGGTTTTGGTTGAATTAATTGATACTATAAATACTGCTAAAGCTAGCAATAGCCCTGAACAAAATGTAATTATCGGCCCAAGTATGGGTGGCATTATTACCAGATATGCTCTAAATTATATGGAAAATCAGACTTTAGATGCAGATACCAGATTGTATATCTCTTTTGATTCTCCTCATCATGGTGCGAATGTTCCTATTGGCTTACAACACCAATTGAATTTTTTAGCTAATAACGCATTAAGTCCTGTTACTGAATTGCAGCCTTTGATTAACGGTTTTTTAAAGTCTTCTGCAGCAAGACAGTTATTAGTCGATCATCTTGAAGCTCATTTATCTGGTGTTGATGCTTATACTTTTGATCCAGCATTAACGTTACCAGAACCTCATCCATTCAGAAGTATATTAGAAAATGACATTAACAGTTTAACAGCTTCAGGCTTTCCAGAGAATGTTAGAAATGTAGCTATTGTAAATGGTAGTGGTATTGGGAGTGCTTATCTAGCAAAAGACAACATTACTCCCGTGACAAATGGATTTGTAATTGCTGACACTACTATACCTGTAAGTTCTCCTATTGGTACTATTAATGTAGATATTGAATTAAATATGACACCAAGCGCAGGAACTCCACAACAAGTCAGTCGTTTCTTTGCTCCGCTTATTCCGCCTGTAGTACCAAATTTGGAATCTACAGCTGATTCTGGAACAACAAATTTTGACGGTGTAGATAGTGCGCCTGGTGGGTTATTCGGTTTATCTGCTCTAACTGGTGATCCTGGCACTGGTAGTGATATTGCAACAGATTTTATAAATGCCTTACAAATAGATAAGTTTAGCTTTATACCTACTGTAAGTGCTTTAGCTTTAGAAATCACCAATGAAGCAAGTGGAGACAATATTGATTGGCATCACAGTATCAATTTAGCAAGTAGAGGCACAACAGATTTAACTCCTTTTGACAATACTTTTTTACCTGATGATAACGAGTACCATCTACAACTAACTGAAAATAATGTTGCTTTTGCTCTATCAGAAATTCTAACTCCTCCTTTAAATATCTCTGAAATCAATAATCACAATTTTAGATTGGAAAAAACTGTAATTGAAAATAACCTAGTTTTGATCTCTGATGATTATACAGATGCTAACATTACTGTTATAGACATTACAGGAAATATTGTTTTCAGCAAAACAATAGCATTAGAAAATCGTACTGATATCAATATAAACGTTGGAAAAGGAATGTATATCATCAATTTAACTAGCGCTGATAATTCAGTATTTACCTCTAAGTTTTTTGTGAATTAAATTCAACTTTCATTGAACCTGAATATAAATAAGTTGATATTCAGGTTCAATGATAAGTTTATATCTATTTATATTTCAAAGGCAAATAAATTACCTTTTTTGTTTCGAAGAAATCTTCTTCAAAATAATCTGAAAGCAAATAGGCCTTT
Source organism: Winogradskyella sp. SYSU M77433 (assembly GCF_029911945.1). Taxonomy (NCBI): domain Bacteria; kingdom Pseudomonadati; phylum Bacteroidota; class Flavobacteriia; order Flavobacteriales; family Flavobacteriaceae; genus Winogradskyella; species Winogradskyella sp. SYSU M77433. Next base: position 417,550 of record NZ_JARYTG010000001.1, read on the forward strand.
ACATTTGTATATTGCTGTAATTCTTCTGTTAAATCTCCTCCTTTAAGATAAAGGATTCCATTTTTGAATTCGTTTTGTTGCTTTTTAGCAATTTTTCCTTTTACCCATTTTGTAAATTCTGGCATTGCTGTCACTGCTCTACTTACTATAAAATCATAAGTTTCATCAAGGGCTTCTACTCTACTGTGAGTAGTTTTTACATTATCTAGACCAATAGATTCTGCTACAGCATTAATTACTTTTAGCTTTTTATTGATACTATCTACCAAATGAAATTTACAATTAGGAAACATAATAGCCAATGGCACACCAGGGAAACCACCACCTGTACCAACATCTAAAATAGAAGAACCATCTGTAAACCTCATCACCTTTGCAATACCCAAAGAGTGTAACACATGTCTTAAATAAAGTTCGTCAATATCCTTTCTTGAAACAACATTGATCTTAGAGTTCCAATCTTTATACAAATCTTCCAACATTTTAAATTGATTGATTTGTGTATCTGTTAAATCAGGAAAATATTTTAGAACTAATTCCATGGTTTATACTTTTTGGCAAAAGTACTTAATTTTAATGTGGATAATTTAATACGCATTAATAATGCTGCATTTTAATTATTAACTATCTTTGAAGCCCATATAATGTATTTTAATCCCTTACGTTATATTATTAAATACAAAGACTAATGGCACAACAAACATTATCATTCTCTAGAGTTGATTCTGCAAAATTCTTTAGAACCCTTAACAAAAGAGTTAACAACTATTTCAAAGAGAATAACATTAAAAGAACAGGAAATTGGCAACTTTGGGTAAAAACAGTAGTGATGTTTGCCCTATTTTTAACGCCTTATTTTTTACTATTAACATTAGATATTCCCACTTGGGCTCAACTATTACTTACAATAGTAATGGGTATTGGAATGGCTGGAGTTGGAATGAACGTCATGCACGACGGTAATCATGGTTCTTTCTCAAATAAAGAATGGGTAAACCGATTAATGGGAAGTAGCATTTATATTTTAGCTGGTAATGTATACAACTGGCAAGTACAACACAATGTACTTCACCATACTTATACAAACATACACGGTCATGATGAAGATTTAGAAGCTGGTAGAATTTTAAGATTCTCTCAACATGCTGAGTGGCACAAACACCACAGATTTCAACATTATTATTCTATTTTACTATACGGTTTATTAACTATAAACTGGGCAATTACAACAGACTGGCAACAAATGAAGCGTTACATGAAACGTAAATTGTCTTATGGAAAATTACCTAATCCTGTTGTAAACTGGAGCAAATTGGTAATCTCTAAATTAATCTATGTTTCAATGTGGATTGTATTACCAATTTTGTTAACTGACTTAGCATGGTACAAAGTACTTATTGGTTTCTTCATTATGCATTATGTAGCAGGCTTAATATTGAGTGTTGTTTTTCAATTAGCGCATGTTATGGATGAAGCAGAAATGCCAATGCCAGAAAAAGATGGTACCATGAAAAACACTTGGGCTATTCACCAATTAAAAACCACAGTAAACTTCGGAGCTAAAAACTGGCTAATCAACTGGTATACAGGTGGATTAAATCACCAAGTAGAGCATCATATTTTTCCTAATATCAGTCATATTCACTATGGAAAAATAGCTAAGATTGTAAAAGACACTGCAAAAGAATTCAATTTACCATACAAAGAATACGAAACCACCAGAAAAGCAATTGCTGCGCACTTTAGATTTTTAAAAGAAATGGGAATGCAACCAGCAATGCAAGCATAATTTCTATTACTAAATTATAACATGAATCAACTATCAGATAGAATTAATAATCTATCAACTTCAGCCACCCTTGCTATGGCAGCGAAAGCTAGAGAGCTTAGAGCCGAGGGAAAAGATATTATTGGACTTAGCTTAGGAGAGCCAGACTTTGACACTCCCGATTTTATCAAAGAAGCTGCTATTGAAGCTATAAACCAAAACTATAACAGCTATACACCTGTTGATGGTTATGTAGAGCTTAAAGAAGCTATTATTACAAAATTCAAAAGAGATAATAATCTTTCATACACATTACCTCAGATAGTGGTTTCTACTGGTGCTAAACAGGCATTATACAACATTGCTTCTGTTATGCTAAATGAAGGTGATGAAGTTATTTTACCTTGTCCTTATTGGGTAAGCTACAGCGACATTGTTAAACTAAATGACGGTGTACCTGTTGAAGTAAAAACATCTATTGATAATGATTTCAAAATGACAGCCGAACAATTAGAAGCTGCCATTACCCCAAAAACCAAAATGATTTGGTACAGTTCTCCTTGTAATCCTAGTGGATCTGTTTATAGCGAAGATGAATTAAGAGCTTTAGCTGATGTACTTCAGAAACATCCTAACATTTATGTGGTTTCTGATGAAATTTATGAGCACATCAATTTTGTTGGTGGTCACTTTAGTATGGCTCAGTTTGAAGATATGTACGACAGAACTATTACGGTGAATGGTGTATCTAAAGCATTTGCCATGACAGGTTGGAGAATTGGTTACATTGGTGCACCAGATTGGATTGCTAGAGCTTGTAATAAAATACAAGGCCAAGTTACCAGTGGAGCCAATTGTATTGCCCAACGTGCTGTTATTACAGCATTAGAAGCACCTGCTTCTAGCGTAAAATATATGGTTGATAAGTTTAAAGAACGCAGAAAATTAATACTTGATCTTCTTGGTGAAATTGATGGTTTTAAAACCAATGAACCAGAAGGAGCTTTTTATGTATTCCCTAATGTTTCGGCTTTCTTTGGAAAAACCATAAAAGGAAAAACGATAAATAATGCTTCTGATATGTCTTTGTTCTTACTAGAAGAAGCTCATGTAGCTACCGTTACAGGAGAAGCTTTTGGAAATCCTGATTGTATCCGTATTTCTTATGCAGCTTCAGAAGATAATATTAAAGAAGCTATAAAACGTATTAAAGAAGTTTTGAGCTAAGTATTCTTTCAATACTAAAAAAACTAAAAAGCTATAATGATATTATTTCATTATAGCTTTTTTTATAATTAATAGGTTAATAGTTGAACAAATCCATCTGCAGAAAATAAGAATACCCATAACAGCATTAAAAAAATAATAGCTGTAACTAGTATTACTTTAAACATTCTTATCTTTTGTTCTTCTACAAGTCTTTTCCTAATACTTTTAAGCTGCTTAACTGTAGCTTTAGGTAAATTATATTCGGTTGTTTTCCCTTCTTTATAACCACCAAGTGTGTACTTAAACTTTTCTCTTTGAGAAAGTTGATTTCTGTTAAAGTTTATAACCTGCATTGAATTTGATGACATAGCAAAAGAACTTAAAAGGTGAAAGGTCTAAACTAAAAGACACTTTAAAAAAAGTGTCAGTTAAAAGGTCTTGTATATAACTATTCTTTTAAAATAGTGCTATAAGAATTGTAGCAAAAACTGACAGTTTTAATAGTGCTGCTACGTGATCTACTTTATTAAATTGTGAAGACTTAATTCGCTGTCTAATTCCGAAAACGGACTTTGCTGTAGACTTACTAAAGTTGTGCTTCACAACAGATTTGTAATTAGAGTTTAATAATCCTCTTGATGAGTTTTGAGACACCTCAATGGGTTCTGGTACAAATTCTAATTCTTGATTTAATACTAATTCCATGATTGATTATTTTAATTGGTTACACAGATATGACGCATAACTACAAAAAATGTTACACACTGAACTACAGCGCTTAACAAAAAATATAATCAAAAACCAATGAAATATCAGTAAAAATATAGGCTAGCTGTAAATTTATTTTTTTGAAAAAAAATTAAATTTATCTGTTACGCCAGAAAAAAGGCGTCAACAAAATAAGTACTGTAAACAATTCTAAACGCCCAATAAGCATTAAAAATGATGCCCACCATTGACCTAAAGGCGGTAATGCAGCATAATTATTTACTGGCCCAAATTGTCCCAATGCTGGACCTACATTTCCTAAACTTGAGGCCGAGAGCCCTATAGCAGATTCAAAATCCATTTGGAACATAGAGAATACCAACGCACCAACAATAAAAGATAACATATATAGTATAAAGAAACCTAGAACGTTAAATACAATGTCTTTAGAAATAGACTTCATATTATATCGTACAGGTACTATAGCATTAGGATGTAATGATCTTTTAAATTCCAAAAAGCCATTTTTTATCAAAATCAAATGTCGCACTACTTTTACACCTCCAGATGTACTTCCTGCTGAGCCACCTAAAAACATTAAGCCAAAAAAGAAAACCGTTAAAAATGGTGTCCACAATGTATAATCAGCAGACACAAAGCCTGTTGTTGTAATTACTGTTAATACCTGAAATAGAGCATGTCTAAATGCACTTTCAAATTCTCCTAAAACCATGGGGTGTTCTATAGATGAGATAGAAACATCCGCCCTAAAATAAATCAGTAAGGCAGCAATAACCGTAAAAATTGCTATAAACTTAAAGTAGAGTTTAAACTCTTCATCTTTAATAATTTTGGCTACTTTCCCTTTGAACAAATAATAGCTTAGAACAAAATTTGTTCCTGCCAAAAACATAAAGAATATTATAATGTACTGTATTGCTGGATTATCATTCCAATACGCTACGCTTGCATTTTTTGTAGAAAAACCACCAGTTGACAATGTACTTAATGCATGATTGATAGCGTCGAAAAAGGACATACCTGCTACTTGTAAAAGAATAGTTTCCGCAGCTGTGTAGCCTACATATATTAGCCATAAACGCTTTGCTGTATCTGTAATTCTAGGATGTAATTTATCACCACTTGGCCCAGGAGCTTCAGCAGCAAATAACTGCATTCCACCTACTCCCAGTAACGGTAAAATAGCAATTGCTAATACGATAATTCCCATACCGCCAATCCAGTGTGTTGTACTTCTCCAAAACAATACACCTTTTGGAATAATCTCAATATCATTGAGAATACTAGCTCCTGTGGTTGTATAACCAGACATCGTTTCAAAAAAGGCACCTGTAAAAGTTGGTATAGATTCGGTTACCAAATAGGGTAAAGTTCCTGAAAGCGACATAACAATCCACCCAAAAGCTACCACCATATAACCTTCACGCTTGTTCATCTCCTTTCTATGGTTTCTTGTACCTATCATTACAAACGAACCAATTAAAAGTGTCGCTAATCCTGCTAAAAATAAATTGAGGGTAACTCCATCATCATAGATAAGACTAATCAATGTCGCTATAAGCATAAAACCACCATTGAACAACAGAAGTAGTCCAAAAAAATGAAAAATGATTTTATAATTGAGTTTTATTCTAGACATAATATCTATGCAAAAAAGGCTTCTACTTCAGAAATAGAACGTGGTAAACAACACACTACAACACGATCTCCAGCCTCAATCTTAAAGCTACCTAATGGAATTATACCTTCCCCATCCCTAATAACACCACCAAAAATAGCAGACCTCGGAAAATTAAGATCTTTTACAACCTTATTAGTGATTTTAGAATTTGGTTTTACAACAAATTCAAGAAGTTCAGCATTCATATTGGTAAGCTTAGTCATAGCAACTACCTCACCTTTTCTGATGTATCTAAAAATATTGTTCGCTGCTAAGAGCTTTTTGTTAATCAAGGTGTCAATGCCTATAGATTGAGATAATTGATAATAATCCATATTCTCTACTAAAGCAATGGTTTTCTTTACTCCTTTAGATTTTGCAAGGAGACAAGACATAATATTGGTTTCCGAATTTCCGGTTACAGAAATAAAAGCATCCATATCCGAAATATTTTCTTCATCAAGAATGTCTACATTTCTACCATCTCCACAAATAACAAGTGCATTAGGTAATTCTTCAGCTAAATCTTCGGCGGTATCTCTTTTGCTTTCTACAAGTTTTACATTAAACTTACTAGCACAAAGATCTTTAGCTGTTTTATGACCTATTTGGCTACCTCCTAAAATCATTACGTTTCTAATATCTACTTTCACTTTTCCTGAAAGTCTGAATAGCTCTTCATCACCACCTTCAGAAGTGATAAAAACAACCTTATCACCTTCTTTAAAAATGGTATCACCTCTTGGTATTATAGTATATTGCGTTGCATAACGCTGAATTGCAATAGGTATAAAATGTAATTCAGAATATAATTCAGCAGCTTCTTTCACTGTTTTATCAACAAAACTCGCGGTTCTTGACAAACGCAATCCAAGCATCGTTAAAGCTCCTCCTTCAAACTCATAAGTGTCATTAAAACCGTACTGATTTAATAATAATTCAATCTCAGATGCAGCCAAGGCTTCCGGTGAAATCAATTCATCTATTCCGAACTTAGAAAACCCAACCTCTTCTTTATTTTCAATAAACTCGGTATTAGAAATACGAGCAATGGTACGTTTGGCACCTAATTGTTTAGCCAATACACTGGCTGTAATATTAGTTGTTTCAGAAGATGTTACAGCTATAAAGAGCTCTGCACTGTCAATTCTCCCTTCTTTTAAAATGGCTATTGACGTTGCATCTCCTTTTATGGTTTTAATATCTAAATGCTCACCTGCATAAGTCAGACTTCCTTTATTGGTATCAATAAGTGTTATCTCCTGTGATTCGTAGGATAATAATTTTGCTAAATGAAATCCAACTTCTCCCGCACCAGCTATAATTATTTTCATTGTTAATTATTAAAAAGATAGACAAATATACTAAGAAGTTGTAACTGTAGCTAAACTCTTAACTGTTTTCATTTTGTTTGAACTATTATAAGTCAATTTGTTTTGAAAACAATAAATTCTTGTCTGCTTTAAGTACTTATAACTTATGCATATATTTGCCAAAAAATTTTAATGGCTGAAAAAGTAAATCCATATAAAGATAGTGACCAATCCAAAAAGGCTCAGGTTACCCAAATGTTTGATACAATATCTAATGAATATGATGGATTGAATCGTGTTATTTCATTTGGAATTGATGTAAAATGGCGCAAAAAAGTAGTTAAGCTTGTTGCTGAAACTCAACCTGAAAATATACTTGATATTGCTACTGGAACTGGCGACTTAGCTATTAACCTCACTTCTACAAATGCTAAGGAAATAATTGGTTTAGATATCAGTGACGGCATGCTAGAAGTCGGTAGGAAAAAAGTAGCTTCAAAAAATCTTAGCGACACTATCTCTATGGTTATTGGTGATTCTGAAGACTTGCCTTTTGATGATAACACCTTTGACGCTATTACCGTCGCTTTTGGTGTTAGAAATTTTGAAAACTTAGAAAAAGGGCTTTCTGAAATTTTAAGAGTATTAAAGCCAAATGGTAGATTTGTTATTTTAGAAACCTCTGTACCAACTAATCCTTTATATAAATTTGGATACGGTATTTATTCCAAATTTATTTTACCTACAATAGGAAAACTATTTTCTAAAGACAGAGTTGCGTACAAATATCTCAGTGAATCGGCATCTGTTTTTCCTTATGGTGAAGCTTTGAACAATATTTTAAGAAAAATTGGGTTTATAAATGTCGAAGACAAGCCACAAACTATGGGTGTGGCTACAATTTACATAGCATCTAAAGCATAGTATGAAGCACATTGCCATCTTAATAATATCTCTGTTAGCGTTTCAAAGTACATCTGCACAATTATTTACAAAGGAAAGAGTTGCTAATAGTGTTGACAATATTGACATGAAACCTTTGTCTTGGGGTTATTTTTTAGGTTTCAACAGTTATGATTTCAAATTTCAGTATAATGAAAACCGAGAAGATATTCTTGTAGACAAAACCACAGGTTTTCATTTAGGTCTTATTGGTGACGTGAGAATCAATGATTATTTTAACCTTCGATTAGAACCTGGTGTATTTTTCACAACAAGAAACTTGCAATATTCTGAAAGTTATTTTCAGGGTATGGAGTATAATAATTCGGATTTATTACGCGAAGTAAAATCTACTTATGTTCATATTCCTTTATTAATTAAGGCTTCTACTAAACGCGTCAATAACTTTAAACCTTTTATAGTTGGTGGAGTTTCCATGGCTTTGAACCTCTCTAGCAATCAAGATAACCCAGACGATAATAGTGTTGGGGAATTTAGAATGACCAAAACCACCTATTTTTATGAAATTGGTTTTGGAATTGATTTCTACCTATTATACTTCAAATTTTCACCTTCAATAAGAGGTGTTTTTGCCATGAATGATGAAATTGTAAGAGATGCAGACCCTAATAGTCCTTGGACAGGCAATGTTGCCAAAATGCAGACTCGAGGTATCTTTATTAATTTTACTTTTCAATAGTTCGTCGCTTAAATTCGCTTAGAATTATTGCTGTAGCGTTAGCTACATTAAGACTTTCAGTAGTTTGGTTTTTCCCAAATTGAGGAATGGTTATTTTTCTTTCAACCATAGATTTTATGTTTTCGGAAATCCCGTTAGCCTCATTTCCTAAAATTACAACACCTGTTTCGGGCAAATTTGTTGTGTAAATATTTTCACCAGACATAAATGTGCCAAAACTATTTTTTTGGGATTTTAGATAATCTTCCAAATCTAAATAAACCACATTTACTCGTGTTAAAGATCCCATGGTTGCTTGTACCACTTTAGAATTGTAACAATCTACGGTTGCCTTACTGCATACCAAATCCTCTACTCCATACCAATCACAAAGACGAATAATAGTTCCTAAATTACCTGGATCTCTAACATCATCTAAAACCACTATTAATCCATCATTAGAAGGCTGAACTGGTTTTGGAATTTTAAAAATCGCTAAAGCTGTATTAGGATTTTTTAAAGATGATACTTTTTTAAGCTCTATCTCTGAAATCTCATTTGTTTTGTTTGCAGAAGTATCAAAAATCAATTCTGTTGTAAAAAGACTTTCGAGTTCAAAATCTGAATCAAGAAACTCATTGATACCTTTTATACCTTCAACCGTAAATAAACCCAATTGTTGTCTATTTTTTTTTTGACCTAAACTCTTAATTAACTTTATTTGGTTCTTTGATAACATTAAAATATCTTTTCTTTGCTTATTAATTACAAAGTAAACCTTTTTGAAATTATTTAAGCTTAATATTTATTTAAGTCCGATAATTTTAAGCTACAATGGTATTATTTTTGTTTACCAATACATTATCAAAATTTAAAGCGGTAACTTTTGAGTTTTCCAACAGGTACATTTTCATTTTCTAAACGACAAAAGCTAATTTGTCAATGTATTGTATTGGCCTCTATGATTATCTCTTTTACCTCTTGTAGCGTTGTAAAACGTGTTAAAGAAGGAGAACATCTTATAATCGAAAACACTATTCTTGAAGACGATAAAAAAACTACTGATGAGCAAATTAATAATATCGTCATCCAAAAAACCAATACAGGTGTAAATGGTTTTTTTAGTTTTCCTCTTAGGCTGCATATCTACAATTTAGCAAGACCTAACATAGATTCTATAATTGAAGCTAAAGTTTTAAGTGATTCTTCTAAAGTAAAATGGAAGACCAAATTATTATCTAAGAAACAGTTCGACAAAGACATAGAATTTAGAAAAAACTTCAATAGTTGGCTGAAACGTACTGGTGAAGCTCCTGTGATTTTTAATGAAGATAAAACAGAAAAAACAGCAACTAACCTTAGAAAATATTATTTCAGTAAAGGTTGGTTTGATAATGAGGTAAACTATGAAGTTGAAAAAGACAGTAATAAAAAGGCTAAAGTGACTTATAAAGTTACAAGAAACACACCTTATATTTTAGACTCTCTAAATCCAGTAATTAGTAGTGCTAGTATAGATTCGCTTTATCCAAAATTTATGAAGGCATCCTTACTAAAAAAAGGTGAGCAATATGACGAAAATAATTTTGAAGCTGAGCGCGATCGCATCAATACTTATCTAAGAAATTCGGGTTTTTATTACTTCGGACAAGATTATATCCGTTACGAAATGGATACCATTAATACCAACAAAAAAATCAACACTGATATTATAATCTCAAATAGAAGGATAAGAGGAGATGACTCAACGGCTACGGTTCCTTTTAAAGCTTACAAAATTAAAGAGGTTAATATTTTCACTGATGATAATTTTGATAATAGGTTCAAAGCCATTAAAGACACAACCGTTTATAAAGATTACACCTTATATAGCAAAGAAAAATTACGATTTAGACCCAAAGCACTTACAGATGCTATTTTTATAAACAAAGGTGATATTTATAGCGACTTAGCTAGAAGCAGAACATCACGATACCTCAACGACTTACAGATGTTTACTTACCCTAGCGTTGAATATGTTGAAAATGAAAATGACACAACCTTAACCGCAAACATATATTTAGCGCCAAGAAAAAAATATGATTTAGGTTTTAATTTTGATGTTACACAAAGTAATATTCAGACCATTGGGTTTTCATTCAGTACAGGACTAAAAATCAGGAATGTTTTTAGAGGTGCTGAAACTTTAGAATTGAATGGTATTGCTGCTATTGGAGCTTCTGATGATGCTTCAGACAATAGGAGTACCTTTTTTGACATTAATGAGTTCGGAGGCAACATACGATTGACAATCCCTAGATTGTTTACCCCATTTAACACGGACAAAATTATCCCTAAATATATGTCGCCTAGTACAGTTATTAGCCTTTCTGCGACTAGTCAGCAAAACATAGGCTTAGACAAACAAACGCTATCTGGTGTTTTAAGTTATAATTGGTATCCATCTCGTACAGTCACAAATAATTTAGAGTTGTTTAATGTTCAATACGTAAAAAACCTAAATACAAGTAATTATTTTGGTGTGTACTCCAACTCTTTTAGCAGACTAAATAACATAGCGAGAAACATAAATTATATAGGTAATGATGAAAGTTTAGAAGACCCAGAACTTACAAACCCATTCTCACCAGCAGACGTATTTATAAGTGATGTGCTTTCAGGCGATACGAGTTTATCACCAAATGACAATGACTATGTAACAGTAAATAATATTCAAGAACGTAAGGATAGGTTGACTGAAAATAACTTGATTTTTTCTACCAGTTTTTCATACAAAAAAGATAGACGTCAAAATATTTTCGATAATGACTTTTCTGTCTTTAGATGGAGAGTGGAATTGGCTGGTAATACACTTTCTAATATTTCGAGTTTATTGAGTTTACCAAAAAATGAGGATGGCAATTATGAAGCTTTGGGTGTAGTCTTTTCGCAATATTTTAAAACTGAAATAGATTACGTAAAATACTTTGACTTAGGAAGAAATAACATTTTTGCCTTTAGAAGTTACGCAGGTATAGCCATTCCTTATGGTAACTCCAATAGTATTCCGTTTGCTAAAAGTTTCTTTGCTGGAGGACCAAACGACAACCGTGCATGGAGAGCCTATAACCTAGGACCTGGTAGTTCTAGAACCACAAACGAGTTTAATGAAGCTAACTTCAAAATTCATTTAAGTGCCGAGCAACGTTTTAGCCTTTTTGGAAATTTTAAAGGTGCTCTTTTTGTTGATGCTGGTAATATTTGGAATGTAATGGATAACGTTACTGAAGAAGCCGCTACATTTGACAGTTTAAGTTCTTTAAAAGATATTGCTGTAGGCTCAGGGTTTGGTCTTCGTTATGACTTTGATTTCTTCGTTTTACGATTTGATGTCGGTTTTAAAACCTATAACCCAGCTTTAGAAGAAAATAATAGATGGTTTACGGATTACAATTTCAGAAATGCCGTTTATAATATTGGTATTAATTACCCATTCTAAGCCTAAGAAACACCCCTTACTTTCTACAACGTTTTCGATATTTTATCTTAAATCTTATTATAAAAACCACCTGATTTTAAGGTTAAAAATCGTATTTTTGATATCTAATTTTCAATCATAAAATTATGAGTCACAATATTAAACCTGGTGTTGCAACAGGTAGAGAAGTTCAAGAAATTTTCAAATTAGCTAAAGAAAAAGGCTTTGCCTTACCAGCTGTAAATGTCATTGGATCTAACACAATCAATGGTGTTTTGGAAACCGCAAAATCTTTAAATGCACCTGTTATCATTCAATTTTCAAATGGTGGTGCGCAATTTAATGCAGGTAAAGGTCTTGGTAATGAAGATCAGAAAGGTGCTATTGCTGGTGCTGTTGCTGGTGCTAAGCATGTACATCATATGGCAGAAGCTTACGGAGTACCTGTAATTTTGCATACGGACCATTGTGCTAAAAAACTATTACCTTGGATAGACGGTTTATTAGATGCTAGCGAAAAGCACTTTGAAGAAACAGGAAAACCTCTTTACAGTTCTCATATGATTGATCTTTCTGAAGAACCAATCGAAGAAAATATTGAGATTTGTAAACAGTACCTAGAGCGCATGAGCAAAATGGGCATGACTTTAGAAATTGAACTTGGTATTACTGGTGGTGAAGAAGATGGTGTAGACAATACAGATGTAGACGATTCTAAATTATACACACAACCAGAAGAAGTTGCCTACGCTTATGAAGAATTGAGTAAAGTAAGTGATCAATTTACTATTGCGGCTGCTTTTGGTAATGTTCATGGTGTTTATAAACCAGGTAACGTAAAATTAACTCCAAAAATTCTTAAGAATTCTCAAGATTATATTTCTGAAAAATACGGAGTTGGTCATAATCATATCGATTTTGTATTTCATGGTGGTTCTGGTTCTACTCTAGAAGAAATTAGAGAAGGTATAAGCTATGGTGTTATAAAAATGAACATTGATACAGATATGCAATGGGCTTTCTTAAGCGGAGTTAGAGATTATGTACAAGATAAGAGTGATTATCTTCAAACTCAAATAGGAAATCCAGAAGGCGAAGATGTCCCTAATAAAAAATACTACGACCCTCGTGTTTGGTTAAGAAAAGGCGAAGAAGCTTTCGTTGAAAGACTTAAAAAAGCATTCGAAGATTTAAATAATGTAGATACATTATAGAAGTTTCTTAATAGTTTGAAAACCCATTAGGACTTAAAATCAAAGTTTTAGTGGGTTTTTCATTTTATATCGAATGAGAATGTTCAGATAGTTTTTTCAATTTTTGAGTTGTAATTAATAAAATCGTAATTTTGTAGACTTAAATTTTTGAATAACTAACTCGATTAAGGTTATTTTTTAATTCTTAATCAAAAATCATCCTGAGACTTGTCAAAGGATCCAAAATCTAAAAATTTATATGGCTTGGTTTAAAAGAAAAGATAAAGGCATACAAACTTCTACCGAAGAAAAAAAAGACACCCCAAAAGGTCTGTGGTACAAATCACCGACTGGTAAAATTATAGACACAAAAGAATTAGAACAGAATTTTTACGTTAGCCCTGAAGATGGTTACCATGTTAGAATAGGCAGTAAAGAATATTTTGAAATTCTTTTTGATGATAATGAGTTTAAAGAGCTAGATGCTGACTTAAATTCTAAAGACCCATTAAAATTTGTCGACACAAAGAAATACCCAGAACGCTTAAAAGCAGCACAAGCAAAAACTAATCTTAAAGATGCTGTACGCTGTGCTGTTGGTAAATCTAAAGGTCAAGATTTAGTGATTGCTTGTATGGACTTTGCATTTATTGGTGGATCTATGGGAAGTGTTGTTGGTGAAAAAATTGCACGTGCAGCAGACTATGCTCTAAAAAAGAAAACACCTTTTATGATTATTAGTAAATCTGGAGGTGCTCGTATGATGGAGGCTGCTTTATCTCTAATGCAGTTAGCTAAGACTTCAGTAAAGCTTGCACAATTAGCAGATGCAGGCATTCCTTATATTTCTTTATGTACCGATCCTACAACAGGTGGTACAACAGCATCTTTTGCTATGTTAGGTGATATCAATATTGCTGAGCCTGGCGCTTTAATTGGATTTGCAGGACCAAGAGTTGTAAGAGATACAACAGGAAAAGAATTACCTGAAGGTTTTCAAACTTCAGAATTTTTACTAGAGCACGGTTTCTTAGATTTCATATCTCACCGTAGAGATCTAAAAAATAAAATAAACCTCTATATTGATTTGATAAAGAATCAACCTTTGAGAGCTTAAAACATCAAAAAAAAAAAGAGAACCAGTTGGTTCTCTTTTTTTTAGTTTAATGTTACACCTATTTCTTCTCCATTATTAAATGTAAAGGTTGCTTGATTATCGCATTCTCCTTCTCCATAATCAAAAAGTCCACCAAAATTGGTGCGTTGTACATCAAAGGATCCGCTCACAAAATAAGTACAACCTATTTCTCTACGTAAAGGTATAATAACCTCGTAAGTATGTGTATTTCCATTCAGAAAAGTTGAGGTCCAATTGCCTGTTATTTCAAAAACATTATCTGAAAAAGCACCAGAACCAAAACCTTCTACCCATTCTCTAATTTTTGTACCTTCTCTTGAAGCTTGAACTCCATTTGGCCAAATTACTGTAATACTTAAATCGTGCGTAAATTGTGGATTACCATTTTCGTTGGATAATTCTTTAAGAATAGAGCGACTTGCTATAATATTCTTGGCATCTAAGTAAAAGTCTACTAAATTATAATTTATAGTAATTTGCTGGGCTTCGGGATCTCTAGTATAATCAAAAATGATTTGACCTCTAACTAGGTGACCATTGAATAAGCAACCATCAGTACCAAAGTCCACCGTTACTGCTCTATAGTTTTGTTCGGCCACAACAGTTATGGTAATACAACTAGGTATATTATTTGCTTGAATTGTTCTATCAGCTAAATCTGATTCTTGATCTTCATAAACTTGAATAATTAGATCTCCTAAAATGTTATCAATTTGATCTATCTCAGCCGATCTTTGAACTTCTAAAGTGTTTTCTAGCTGATTTTCGGTCTCAATTGTTTCCTCATTTTCACTACACGAAGTAAAAACCAAGCTTAATACTAGGAAACTAAATAAAAATGTGCTGATTGAATTAATTTTTTTCATGATTACGCTTTTTTGTTAATATACTGTTAAGACCAGCCTACATAAAAAAGGTTTAAATCATTGAAAAAAATTATTTTCCTTTCTTCAGAAAAATTGAAAATTCTGTACCAACATCTACTTTACTATCTACAATCACTTTTCCGCCTAGTGATTCAATATGATTTTTAGTAATAAATAATCCTATTCCTCTAGCATCATCATTACAATGGAAGGTTTTATAGATTTGAAATATTTTATCTCCAAACTTTTTCATATCAATACCCAAACCATTATCCTTTATATTCAATACAACATAATCTTTTTGGATACTAGAGGTCAATTCAATCTGAGGAACTCTTTTTTCAGATCTATATTTTATAGCATTAGTAAGAAAGTTTAAAATTATACTATCTAAGTACGCCGGAATGCCCTTAACATGATGATTTTTATCAATGTTATTTAAAATTATAGCATTCGTACTTTTAGCAAGAGCAGTTATATTATAGATTGCCTTCTCGGAATAATCGAATAAATTTAAATCTTCAATTTCGCTTTTATTAATCACTCTTTTACTTTGAGCAACGTCAGATAAATGGGAAACGGTTTCTTGTAAATTTTGAGCTGCTAATTTTAAAGTTGAAAAATTATCGTTATCGTTTATCCAAGGAAAATCTGTTTCTAAAAATTCTATCAATGTTGCTAAATTGCCAGAATGTGATCTTAAATTATGAGTAGTAATATCCGCAAAAGAATTTAGTCGTTCATTTTTATCTTGAACAAGATTGAACTTCATTTTTAGTTTTTGCTGATTCTTTTTTCGCTCAGAAATATCAATAAATTGCCATATCATTCTATGTGGAATGCCATGCTCATTATTATTCAAAGAAACTGAGATTAGCATCCAAATAATTTCACCACTTTTAGAAAAAAATCGCTGCTCAACTTGATAGTCCGCAATTTGACCTTCTATTAGCTTATTATATTTTTTGGCATGAACATTTAAGTCTTCTTTTAAGACAATATCCTTAACACTGATATTGTATAACTCGTCTTTAGAATAACCTAATAATTTACAAAGGCTGTCATTGACTTTTAGCCAACTTCCTTCTAAATTTAAAACAGCAATTCCGTTGTAGGTATCATTAAAAACTTGCTCTAAAGCATCGTAAGTGTTGGGGAACTTACTTTGAGGATATAGCATTTTCATGCATGTAAAATTATACCCTACAACATGTTAAAAAGAGTTCAAATAAACAAAAGATGACCTCAAATCATTAATCGACTCTTAAACCTTTCTTAAAATAAATGGTAAACTCCGTACCAACATCAACCCTACTCTCTACAATCACTTTGCCGCCTAAAGACTCTATATGGTTCTTTGTAATAAACAACCCTAAACCTATAGAATCTTCCTTATTATGAAAAGTCTTGTACATCTGAAATAACATCTTACCATACTTTTCTAAGTCAATTCCTAATCCATTATCTTTTATTTTCAGAGCTACATATTCTTCATCTACTTCCGTGCTTAGTTCTATAACCAAAGGCCTTTTATCCGATCTATATTTTATTGCATTCGTAAGAAAATTTAAAACTATACTATCTAAATAAGCAGGAATTCCTTTAATAAAAATATCGTCAGGTAATTCATTATATATAGTAGCTTCAGCATTTTGTGCTAAGGCAATAATGTTATACATAGCTTTCTCTATGTAATCATATAGATTTAGATTTTTTAATTTAGAAGGTTCAATTTGTCTGATTTTTGCTACTTCCGTTAAATGAGATACAGTTTCTTGTAAATTTTCAATTGCTGTTTTAAGCAACAAATAATTTTCATTGGTTTGAAGATTTGAAATATCGCCTTCCAAAAAACTTGACAATGTTGCCAAATTACCTGAATGAGACCTTAGATTGTGTGTAACAATATCTGCAAAAGAAGTTAACCGTTCATTTTGTTCTTGAGCTACACTAAGCATAGCTTTTAGCTTATACTGACTTTTTTGTCTTTTGGTAATATCCGTAAACTGCCATATCATATGTGGTCTACCTTCCTTAAAATACACAAGTGACACATAGATTAACACCCAAATTACAGAACCATCCTTATGAAAATAGCGTTGCTTAACACGGTATTTATCAATTTTTCCTCGTACCAGTTTATCATATTTCTTTTGATGTACACCTAAATCCTCAATATATATGATGTTATTAATATCCATATTGAAGAGTTCCCATCTGGTATACCCAAAAATATCACAGACACTTTCATTAACCTTTAACCAATCTCCTTCAAGGTTTACTATAGCAATACCATTATATGTATTATTAAAAATGCGTTCTAGGACGTCAAAAGCATTGAAGAAATTCCGCTGAGGGTTTGAAACTTTCATACATATAATTTTAAAATAATTATTGAAAGCCACAGATTAGCAAGGGGATGCTATTGATTTACAAAACCATAAAGTCAAAAATCAATTATAAAAAGTTACGAAAAAAATACTAAATGACAAAAAAACATTATATTTGCCGCTCGAAAGAAAGGCTTTCGAGTACATAAAAATCATTTACAATAATATTAGCATGTATTTATCAAAAGAAAAGAAAGAAGAAATCTTCACAAAACACGGTAAAGGAAAGAACGATACGGGTTCTGCTGAAGGACAAATTGCATTATTCACTTACAGAATTAACCATTTAACAGAGCACTTAAAACAAAATCGTAAAGATTTTAACTCTGAGCGTTCTCTTGTAAAGTTAGTAGGTAAGCGTCGTGCTTTACTAGATTACTTAACTAAAAAGGATATCTTAAGATACCGTGCAATAGTAAAAGAATTAGGATTAAGAAAATAATCAGAAAAAGAGGCTTCGCGCCTCTTTTTTTCATTTATATCAACTCGCTTTCGAACGAGTATAACCATCGGAATTGAAGAAGCTAAATACGGTTTTTCATTGGTCAAAAAACAACAACTACACACAACAACACAACGACCTTTGTTTAACTTTGTACTAACAGGAAAAACTTTTAGTACTTGAATTAAAAATTTATGATTCCAAAAACTTACAAAGAGGTCATTGACCTTGGTGATGGTAGAGAAATCTCTATTGAAACCGGAAAACTTGCAAAACAGGCACATGGCTCTGTTGTTGTACAATCGGGTGAAACCATGCTACTTTGTACTGTAGTTTCTAACTATGAAGCTGCAAACGTAGACTTTTTACCATTAACGGTAGATTACCGTGAAAAATTTGCTGCTGCAGGACGTTATCCAGGTGGATTCTTTAAGCGTGAAGCACGTCCAAGCACTGAAGAAATTTTAGTAATGCGTATCGTAGATCGTGTGTTACGTCCATTATTCCCTAAAGATTATCATGCTGAAACTCAAGTTATGATTCAGTTAATGTCTTTAGACAAAGATGTTATGCCAGATGCCTTAGCTGGTTTGGCTGCATCAGCTGCAATTCAATTAAGTGACATTCCTTTTGAAACTCCTATTTCAGAAGTACGTGTTGCTAGACTTAATGGAGAATTTATTATCAACCCTAGTTTATCACAATTAGAACAGTCAGACATCGATATGGTTATTGGTGCTTCAGAAGATTCTGTGATGATGGTTGAAGGTGAAATGAGCGAGATCTCAGAAGAAGAAATGGTTGAAGCAATCAAGGTTGCTCACGAAGCTATTAAAGTTCAAATCGAAGCTCAAAAACGTTTAGTTGCTCAAGTTGGTAAAAAAGAAACTCGTGACTATGAGCCTGAGCCAGAAGACGAAACTATATTAGAAAAAGTAAAAGCTTTTGCTTACGAAAAATGTTACGACATTGCTAAAGGTGCATCATCAAAACACGATAGAGGTTTAGCTTTTTCCGAAGTAAAAGAAGCTTTAAAAGCAGAATATACTGAAGAGGAACTTGAAGAAGTTGGTGGATTGGTTTCTAAATACTTTAGTAAAGTACAGAAAGAAGCCGTACGTAACTTAGTACTAGAACAAGGTATCCGTTTAGACGGTCGTAAAACTACAGAAGTAAGACCTATTTGGTGTGAAGTAGATTACTTACCTTCTACACATGGTTCTTCAATATTCACACGTGGGGAAACTCAAGCTTTAGCAACCGTTACTTTAGGAACATCTCGTGAGGCTAATGTTGTAGACAACCCATCATTAGAAGGTGAAGAGCGTTTCTATTTACACTATAACTTCCCACCATTTTCAACTGGTGAAGCAAGACCTTTAAGAGGAACTTCTCGTCGTGAAATCGGTCATGGTAACTTAGCTCAACGTGCTTTAAAACGTATGGTTCCTGATGATTGTCCTTATACAGTACGTGTAGTTTCAGAAGTATTAGAATCTAATGGTTCGTCTTCTATGGCTACAGTATGTGCTGGTACAATGGCATTGATGGATGCTGGTGTACAAATGATTAAACCTGTATCTGGTATCGCTATGGGATTAATTTCTGATGGTGAACGTTACGCTGTTTTATCTGATATCTTAGGTGATGAAGATCATTTAGGTGATATGGATTTTAAAGTAACAGGTACAGAAGACGGTATTACTGCTTGTCAAATGGATATTAAGATCAAAGGCTTAAGCTACGAGATTTTAGTAAACGCTTTAAACCAAGCTAAGGAAGGTCGTATGCACATTCTTGGAAAATTAACAGATACTATTGCTACGCCGAATGCTGACGTTAAAGGTCATGCTCCGAAAATGGTTACAAGACGTATTCCAAATGAATTTATTGGAGCACTTATTGGCCCTGGTGGTAAAAACATTCAAGAATTACAGAAAGAAACAGAAACTACTATTGTTATCAATGAAGATCCTGTAACTGAAGAAGGTATCGTTGAAATCTTAGGAGTTGGTTCTGAAGGTATTGATGCTGTATTAGCTCGCATCGATGCTATGTTATTCAAACCTGAAGTTGGTAGCATCTACGAAGTAAAAGTGATTAAAATGTTAGATTTTGGAGCTGTGGTAGAATATACTGAAGCACCAGGAAATGAGGTTTTATTACACGTAAGTGAGCTTGCTTGGGAGCGTACAGAAAATGTATCTGATGTTGTAAACATGGGAGATGTATTTGATGTAAAATACTTCGGAGTTGACCCAAGAACGAAGAAGGAAAAAGTGTCTCGTAAAGCTATTTTACCAAAACCTGAAGGTTGGCAAGATAGACCAAAGCGTGACAACAATAAAGGTGGTAACAGAGACAATCGTGGACGTGATAATCGCAATAGAGATAATCGTAGAGACGATAGAAAACCTAGAGATAATAGAAAGGAAGATTAATTTCTTTTAACTATCATTAAATATTTTAAAGTTTCCAAAAAGAATATCTTTTTGGAAACTTTTATTTTTTGCAAATCATAATGTTATTATAAAATTTTCTTAAATAACAGTTTATGAAAGTCTAAAAGCAATTTTAAGAGCGTAGATAAAGTATATCTTTAATTAATACCCTCTTATATGACAACAAAAAATACGTATCCAAAAAGAAGAAAAAACTTCTTTCAAAAATCTATTAACAAATTAAATGGGTTTTTCCACAGTAAAGGAAAAACTGAAAGCCCGCAGAATAGAACAGTTCTGATAAGTACATTTATTTTAATTCTTATCGGAATTTATTTTTTCTCCGTGTTTCATGGAGATTTTGAACAATTCAATGCAGAACGAAGAGCATCTACCCTTGGTCTCACATTTATTATCATCGCAACTGCCCTATTCATTTACAGAGCACTTTTCTTTTTATATACAGGGTATAATTACATTAAATACAAACCTATAAAATCAGTTAAGGATAATGAGCTTCCAACTTGTACAATAATTGTTCCTGCATACAACGAAGGTAAACAAGTATACGACACTTTAATAAGTCTTGCTAAAAGCAATTATCCTAAAGAAAAAATTCAATTATTATCAATTGATGATGGAAGCTTAGATGACACTTGGGATTGGATGCTGAAGGCGAAAGAGGAATTAGGTAGCAGATTAGATATATTTCAACAACCAGAAAACAAAGGAAAACGTCATGCATTGTACCGTGGGTTTAATGTAGGAACTGGTGATATTTTTGTAACTGTAGATAGTGATTCTATTGTTACAGAAGATACTATTAGAAACTTAGTTAGCCCTTTTGTAAAAAATGAACAGTGTGGTGCAGTTGCAGGCAACATTAGAGTCCTGAATAACAAAAAAGAGATGCTTCCTAAAATGTTGGATGTTAGTTTTGTAATGAGTTTTGAATTTGTGCGTTCCGCAGAAAGCAATCTTAACTCTGTACTCTGTACACCTGGTGCATTAGCTGCATATAGAAAAACTGCTGTAATGCAGTGCCTACCAGAATGGATTAATCAAAAGTTTATGGGACAGCCTTCAGACATTGGTGAAGATAGAGCCATGACAAACATGATTTTAAAACAAGGTAAACATGTACTTTTTCAACGTAATGCAGTTGCCTACACTAATGTCCCTGAAAAATATCCTGGACTTTATAAAATGTTTATTAGATGGGGACGCAGTAACGTACGTGAAAATCTAGAAATGGCTAAATATGTATTCTCAAATTTCAGGCAAGATTCTAAATTAGGGATAAGACTACTTTTTATTAGTCAATTTTCAAGATTGTTAATGAGCTATCCATTTTTAATATTTATGCTCTTTTTTGTAGTAGTTCACCCTTTGCTATTTATAGGATCTACTTTGATAACTATTTTAATTTTATCTACTTTCTCTTTATTATTCTTTTTTAATAGATATAAATCATTACAAGGTTTTTGGGCCTACACATATAGTATTTTTTATACTTTTGGATTATTCTGGATAACACCATACGCTATTGCTACAGCTAATAAAAGAGGTTGGCTTACTAGAGGTCTAGCTCAGAAATAATTAAAATTCAACACAAAACAATTGTGTTTTGATAGGGTTAATTGTGAAAAACTTACAATATGTCACCGACATACTGTCACAATTAACCCTTTTTCAATTGTCTTCAATTTTCATATTGCTAAATATTTCTTCTATTACTTTTCAATATGTTAAGATTTCGCAAGAATTGTTTGAGACTCCTAAATTCTTCAAATCTGTTTTTCTATTTGGCACTATCGCACAGTGTTTGTGGCTTATATAGCGACTGACAAGTAAAGTTTAATTAAAATTTAATTATGAAAGTATTAGTAATAGGTGCCGGAAATATGGGCTTAACCTATTCAGAAGGAATGGCTGATTCTTCTTTATTAGGAAAACAAAAGTTAAGAATCTACGATACAGATCCTAACACAATTGAGCGTCTAAGAAAGACTCAAAAGTTTGATGTATACACATCTCTTGAAGATGGTTTACCTAAATCAGACATTATATTCTTAGCAGTAAAACCATATCACTGCGAAGGATTATTTAAAGATATGAAACCTTTAATCAACAACGAGCAAATATTTGTATCGTTAATGGCAGGTGTAAGTATAGACACTATTCAAAAAGGTTTGGGCATAAAAAAAGTTATTAGAACTATGCCTAATCTACCTGCAAAAGTTGGTAAAGGAGTTACATCTTATACAGGTTCAAAAGCTATATCGCGAGTAGAACTTTTAATGGTAAGACACCTATTAGATACCACAGGAACGTCTATCCATGTAGATACTGAAAAATTTATTGATGCCTCAACAGGTATTTCTGGTAGTGGACCAGCCTACGTATTTTACTTTATGCAATCTATGCTAGAAGCTGCTCAGAAAATGGGCTTTTCAGACTATGATTCTAAAGTGCTTGTAAGCAATACTTTTGAAGGTGCTATTGAATTGTTTAACCAATCTGATATTTCACCAGAACGTTGGATTGATAAAGTGGCCTCTAAAGGAGGAACAACCCAAGCAGCAATAGACTCAATGGAAGACAACAATGTAAAACAACTTATTCAAGATGCAGCTTATGCTGCGTTTGATAGAGCAGTTGAATTAGGAAAAAACAAATAAAATGAAAGATGATATTAAACGTGTGGTCGTAAAAGTAGGAACCAACGTTTTAACCAATAAAGACAATAGAATTTTAGGACCAGTCCTAAGAGAATTAGTACGCCAAATAGCCGTATTATATGAAGAAGATATTATGGTAATCCTAGTGTCTTCAGGTTCTGCAATTGCAGGAATGGAAGTTTTAGGAGATACTAAAATTGATGATAAATCTATAAGACGGCAAGTTTATTCGGCAGTTGGACAACCAAGAATGATGCGTCATTACTACAGTATTTTCCATGACTACGGAATGCGTTGTGCTCAAATATTAGCTACAAAGCGTGACTTCGATCCTGGAAAACACAGACAAAACATGATTAATTGTTATGAAGGCTTATTAGCCGAGGGAGTCATTCCTATCGCTAATGAAGATGATGCAGTATCCTTAACCATGTCAATGTTTTCGGATAATGATGAGTTAGCAAGTTTAGTTGCTGAGCTTTTAGATGCAGATCGTTTAATTATTTTATCAGATACCGATGGCCTCTATACAGGTCATCCTGATGACGAGGAATCAAGAAAATTAAACGTCGTGAAAACAGACCAAAACGTAGAAAAATATGTCTGTGCTTCAGACAAAAAAGAAGGCGAAGGTCGTGGCGGTATGGCTTCAAAATTAAAGATAGCCAAAGGAACTGCTAATAAAGATATACCTACTTACATTGCTAACGGTAAACGCGAAAATGTAATTGTAGATATAATTAATAACAAACAAGTTGGTACTAAATTTATTAGTGCCTAAAAATAAAATTTATGAAACTTTTAAATACAGATATAAAAAACAACGTATTAAAATCCATGGCAGAAATTCTGGATCGTAAACGCGATGCCATTATTGATGCTAACAAAAAAGATTTAGAAGCTTTTCAAAAGGAAGACCAAGCGCTTTTTGATCGTTTAATCGTGAACAACAAAAAGGTTGATGAAATGATTGAAGCTGTAAATTCCGTAAGACTTCAAGACGATCCTGTTGGACAAGAAATTTCAAATAGAACCTTAAAGAATGGACTAAACATTGTAAATACTACAGCACCATTCGGAACTATTCTTATCATATATGAGTCTCGACCAGATGTAACTATTGAAGCTGCAGTTTTAGCCTTTAAGGCCAATAACAAAATTTTGCTAAAAGGTGGTAAAGAAGCCTATAACAGTAATATTATTTTAGAACAATGTTGGCATGAAGCTTTAACTGAAAACGGTTTATCTAAAGATTGGATTAAGTTATTACACTTAAAACGTGAAGAAACGCAAGAATTTCTTAGAAATCCAACTGAACCTTTAGATTTAATAGTACCAAGAGGTGGAGAGCGACTTATTGAATTCGTAAAAACTCATGCTACATGTGCCGTTTTAGTTAGTGGTAGGGGAAATAATTTCTTGTATGTTTCTGAAAAAGCAGATTGGAGCAAAGCCGTTAATGTAATTATTAATGCTAAAACCGATAAAATTTCAGGATGTAATGCGCTAGATAAAGTACTTATCAATAAGAACATTCCAGAGTATGAAACTAAATTAGCTATGCTGCAACAAAAGCTAGAGCAGTATAAGGTTGAAATAATAGCTGATGAAAGTGTTTCTAAGGTATTAGAGAATGTCAGCAAAGTATCTGAAGACAGCATTTGGTTTGAAGAATTTTTGGCATTGAAACTTCTCATTGCTTCAGTTGACACTATTGATGAAGCTACAGAAATGATTAATAAGTACTCAGGCAAACATTCAGCAGCCATCATAACTGAAGATAAAAATGAGGCTTTAACTTTTATGAATAATGTAGATAGTGCAGCTGTTTACCATAATGCCTCTACCCGATTTACTGACGGTGGCCAAATGGGTGTTGGTGCAGAATTAGCAATTAGCACAGATAAATTACACCACAGAGGCCCATTAGGTTTAAAGCAGTTAGTAACTAATAAATATTATGTATTTGGCGATGGTCAAATAAGGGTATAAGCCACCCGAAAACTCTAAAAATCAGTATGAAATTTGATTTTATAGTGAAAAATCATTATATTATAGGTTATGATTCCAGAAGATAAAATAAAATACAGCACAGAATTAAGTAACTCTATTAGTTATTTAGAGAATTTAGGATACAGTAATATTAAGGCAGATATAGAGGGTTATGAAACCCCTAAATCTTATCACAAAAAAGGAAGTGATATAGATATCACCCCAGATATTGTTGCAGAAAAGGAAGGACGTAAGCACATTTTTGATCTAAGCTTAAAATCTGAAAAACCTAAGCTACTGAAATCTAAATGGTTATTCCTAAACACTCTGAGTCAACTTAAATCTTATCGTTTTAGGTTAATTACAACAAGAGGCCACTACAAATTCACCAATGAAACTGTAGATGCCATTCATCTCGATACTGTAAAACTGCTTAAAATTTAATTTTTTGAAAGATTTTGTAACATTTTGCCAGGTTGCTACGTATAATAAAAGAACAACATACTGTTCATTATAATTTAGCACAAATCGAAATTACATGAGACAACTTAAGATTACCAAGCAGGTAACTAACAGAGAAACGGCATCGTTAGACAAGTACTTACAAGAAATTGGTAAAGTAGATCTAATTACCGCAGATGAAGAGGTTGAATTAGCACAGCGAATTAAAGCTGGCGATCAAGTTGCTTTAGAGAAGTTAACCAAAGCCAACTTACGTTTCGTTGTATCTGTTGCAAAACAATACCAAAACCAAGGTTTAACCTTACCTGATTTAATTAATGAAGGTAATTTAGGTCTAATCAAAGCTGCACAACGTTTTGATGAAACTCGTGGTTTTAAATTTATTTCGTATGCTGTATGGTGGATTAGACAATCTATTTTACAAGCATTAGCTGAGCAATCTCGTATTGTCCGTTTACCATTAAACAAAATTGGTTCTATTAACAAAATCAATAAGACTTTTGCATTCTTAGAGCAAAGTCATGAGCGTCCACCTTCTGCAGAAGAAATTGCAAAAGAGTTAGACATGACCATTAATGATGTTAAGGAATCAATGAAGAATTCTGGTCGTCACGTAAGTATGGATGCTCCACTTGTTGAAGGTGAAGATTCTAACCTATATGATGTCTTAAGAAGTGGTGAGTCTCCTAATCCTGATAAAGATTTATTACATGAGTCTTTAAGAACAGAAATAGAGCGTGCTCTTGAGACACTTACTCCACGTGAAGCAGATGTTATCCGTTTATATTTTGGACTTGGAAACCAACACCCAATGACATTAGAGGAAATCGGTGAAACATTTGATTTAACTCGTGAGCGTGTAAGACAAATTAAAGAAAAAGCTATTCGTAGATTAAAACATACATCTAGAAGTAAAATATTAAAAACATATTTAGGATAATTTTTAAATTATTAAAACTCTAATTTCTATATTCAAAATAATTATTAGAGTATTTAGAGTAAAAATGATTTAAAAGTTTATTTGGGCTCGGTTTTTTGTATATTTAACCACCAACCTAATAAAGGTAACAACAGTTACAAAACATAACTGTTCGTTTTTTGATTGATGAAAGAACCCACGGCTGATTACCGTGGGTTCACTTTTATATCAACTTATCACTTTTTAAAGTTTGTTTTTTAATTACCTTTGCAAAAAATTAAACACAACACTTTTACAATGGCATCAAAAATTATAGCTCCTTCAATGCTTGCTTCAGATTTTGCTAATCTTCAACGTGATACGGAAATGGTAAATAACAGCGAAGCAGACTGGTTTCATATCGATGTTATGGATGGGCACTTTGTTCCTAACATTTCTTATGGCATGCCTGTTATTGAAGCTATAAAAAAACATGCAAAAAAACCTCTTGATGTTCATTTAATGATTGAAAAACCTGAACGCTATATAGAAGAGTTTGCTAAGGTTGGAGCAGATATTATTACTGTTCATTATGAATCTACTGTTCACCTTCACAGAACACTTATACAAATTAAAGATGCTGGATGTAAAGCAGGAGTTGTACTAAACATTACCACTCCCTTAGTCGTTTTAGAAGATATTTTACCGGAATGCTACATGGTCTTATTAATGTCCATTAATCCTGGATTTGGTGGACAGAAATTCGAAGACATTACCTATAAGCGTATCAAAAAACTACGTGAAATGATAAACGAGCAAGGTTTAGATACACGTATTGAAGTTGACGGTGGTGTTACCGATAAAAACATCAAACAACTCGTTGATGCAGGGGCAGATGCCTTTGTTGCCGGAAGCCACGTTTTTAAAAGTGATAATCCTACCGAAACCATTAAAACACTAAAAAACCTTGCTAATTCTTAGAAGCTTATAGTTGTTTTATCAGGTAGTTTACCAAGTCTGTTGTAGTTACAATTCCGACTAAACAACCGTCCTCTATCACAGGTAAAGCATGAAATTCTCTTTTGGCTAAAATTTTAGCAACCTCTTTAATTGATGTATTAGCATCAACAGTTACTACATTTTTTACCATGACTTGTTCTATGGTAAACATGTTATACACCAAGCTATCGACATCACTTTCAGACTCGTCTACTGCATCAGCAAAACTAATTCTCAACAAATCTGTATAGCTCAACATTCCTATAACTACTTCTCCTGAAACTATTGGAATATGTCTTATTTTATGTCTCTTGAATAATCGCTCTGCTGTCTCTAAATCTCCATCTCTATCCATCGCAATAATATCTGTTGACATTATTGAAGAAATTGGTGCTATATATTCCATAA
This sequence comes from Winogradskyella sp. SYSU M77433, assembly GCF_029911945.1. Taxonomy (NCBI): domain Bacteria; kingdom Pseudomonadati; phylum Bacteroidota; class Flavobacteriia; order Flavobacteriales; family Flavobacteriaceae; genus Winogradskyella; species Winogradskyella sp. SYSU M77433. Next base: position 445,217 of record NZ_JARYTG010000001.1, read on the forward strand.
CATTAGTGTTTTATAATTTATACTATTAAAAGTAATTTATAAAACACTTAAAATTCATGACAAATATCATAGAAGTCTATGATTTAAAATGAAATTTGTTGTAATGATGTTTTATTTTTTTCTACCGTAGCCGTAGTTATAGCCGTAGTTATAGCCATAGCCGTAAGACTTATTTGTGTCTACACTATTGATGACATAGGCAATATTTTTCAACTTACCTGAATCAAACAAGTCTTTAGAATAACTAAGTAATTTTTTCTCGGTATAATTTGCTCTAACTAGATAAATAGTAGCATCTGCTAGTTGAGATATCAATAATGTATCTGTAACTAAGATTGTAGGAGCCGTATCAACAATAATATAATCGTATTCTTGTTTTACTTCTTCTATTAATTTTTTAAATCTACCATTTGTAAGTAAATGTGCAGGATTTGGCGGAATACTACCCGATAAAATAATATCATGATTTGGATGTTTATCAAAACCTTTTATCAAAGCTTCTTTCCAGTCATAATTTGTATCATGTAAATAATTTGAAAGTCCTGACTTATGTTTATCCTCTTTAATATGGGTATGTATCTGTGGATTTCTTAAGTCTGCACCTATTAATAGAACTCTTCTGTTAATACTTGACAATGCTAATGACAGATTAATACTAGTATATGTCTTACCTTCTCCTTTTATTGTAGATGTACAATAAATAACTCTACCTTTTTTATCTTTATTAGGTAGAATATAATCTACATTAGAACTCAAAATCCTGAATGCTTCAGCTTGAATCGAATTATCCTCTGGGTCTTTAAAAATTAAGTGCTCATCCTTTACTTTAGGCAATTCACCTACAATTGGAATTTTGGGATTACGAATCATCAAATCTTCTCTTCCTTTAACTTTAGTATCTAAAAGAAGCATAAAATATATAACGCTCAAAGGAATTAACAGTCCACCAACTAAAGCCATTATATAGATACTTTTTGAATTAGGCGAAACAGGTGAAGAATTTGAAATACCATATTCAACCACTTTGATTGAAGGTTCTGTAATTGCAAGATTTATAGCTGCTTCTTCTCTTTTTTGAAGTAGAAATAGATACAAGGTTTGCTTTATTTCTTGTTGCCGCATTATTTCAAGAAGCACTTTTTCTTTAGCAGGAAGACTATAAACTTGGGAAGTGTATTTAGCGTTTTTTCTTAGTAACTGCTGTTTAGATGCTTCCAGTTGTTTTTGATATGAGGAAATGGAAGTTTTAATATTGGATTTTAGATCAGTCAATTGACCGTTAATAATAATAACGTTAGGGTTATTCTCTCCAGCACTAACAGCTAAATTATCACGCTCAATCACCAAGTTGTTATAATTACTGACCAAACCATTGATACTAGAGTTTGTTAACCCTATATTTGAAGGTAATAAATCTGTTTCTTTATTACTACTTAACAATGTTTCTCTTAATAAATCGGAAAGTATAATTTGATTTTCAACATCAAATAATTCCTGCTCAGACATGGTTCTCTGACTTAATCCCAATTCTGCATCTGTCTCTATAGTTATCAAATCATTTCTCTGTTTAAAATCCTTAATACCTATTTCAATAGAATCTAACTCTTCAACCAATAACACAAGACGTTCTTTAATAAAATCTATCGTTCTTTCAGAAACCTCTTTTCTATCTTTTATCCCATCTTGATTAAAAATGTCTATCAATGTATTGAGTATACGCTCATTTTTTGCTCTACTTTGACTATTAAAATTTAATTGTAATAAGTCACTGGTCTTTCCAACTGTATTAACACTTATAGAGTTTTTAAGACCTTTAGTGACTGTATTTACCGGTGCAAGTTTCACAATAAAAGTCTTACCTTGTAACTCTTTAATCTTTGACTTCTTAGTCAAACTCAACTCAAAAGGTAAATTATTAGCTTTTATTGTTGTATCGAACTCGGAGAATATAATGTTTTTATCTTCCTCTCCTTTTGAAACCTCAAAACCATTAGGTGTTATTTTTATAAAATAGGTAGATACTGATTTAATACTATCATTTTCAATTGTTTTAAGAAACCCAAAAGGAAGTCTATCTATTTCTGTAGTAAGAACATTTCCTTCCTCATAAAAACGTTGTGTTAAATCAATCTTCTTAACAACTTCTTCAACAATTCTATAAGACTTTAAAATTTCAATTTCATTTTCAAGATTGATATTTGACCGATTAAAGACAAATGCTGATGAAGGCAATTCAATTCCCTTTGCCTTGTTTAAAATCTTTATTTTAGCACTGGATTTGTAAACTTTTGGAGTATATCTTAGATACAAAACAGCAGTTGCTAAAGCTAATAACACACCTAAAACAAACCAGTACCAATATTTTAAATATTTAGCTATTTCACTTTTTATGAATTCACCTTGATCTGTATTTTTACTAGTGTGACTATTTTTTAAGTCTACATTCATACTCTATCTACCTTGTTATTAATATAATTGTAGAAAATAATATTGAAACAACTGATAACAATGTTCCTACATTTCCAATGAAACCTGCACTTTTAACTTTAGGACTATTCGGATTTACCACGATAATGTCATTTGGTTTTATAAAATTATATGGACCGTTTAGCCAATCTGAAGTAGTTAAGTTTATGTGAGTTACCTTACGGACTCCTTGCATATCCCTCATAATTATGACATCCTCTCTCTTTCCATTTATAGTCAAGTCACCAGCATACCCTAAAGCTTGTAAAAGTGTGATATTTTGCTCTGTGAAATTATAGGTACCTGGTTGATTAACCTCACCTAATACAGTAACCTTTGCATTAATTAGCCTAACATCTACAGAAGGCTCTTTTAAATGTCCTCCTTCTTCTAATAAGTTTCTTAAATACAAAGCAAACTCTTGAGTTGTTTTATTTCCTACTGAAAGCCTACCTAAAACTGGAAAATTAATAGTTAAATCTTCAGATACCAGATACCCTTGCAGCTGCATCAACTGAATACTATTTCCGCCACTATTGCCATTATTGGCTTTATTATAAGGTTTAGCTGATTCAGGTATAAGAGCACTAACGTCAATCCTTAATACATCATTAGGCTGAATTTTTGCATTTGTGTAATTTATTTCATCATTTACCCTAGAATCTACATCTTGTAAATAAAGAATCTCTTTTTTAGTGGCACAAGAAAAACACATACCCACAAAAAAAACTATTAATATATAGCGTTTTAACATTATCTATTTTTTAGCTTAAAACAAATATAAATGAATTATACATCTTACAAAGTAATAATTAAGAAGTAAAGCTTTACTTATCAATATTTTTGACCAATTAGGATCTATTACTACTCGAACGAACTAACCAATCATACAAGAAATATAACGAATATAAAACCGTACCACTAGCTAATAAAATAACGAGTTGCAAATGAATATCTAGTTTTTTGGCTTGAAAAGCAATTACTATAAGTAAAACATTTATAAATACAATAATCGAAGTTGTTTGTTTATGAGTAAATCCTAAACTTAAAAATCGGTGATGTAAATGGTTCTTATCTGCTGAAAAAGGGCTTTTCTTATGGACAATTAGTCTTATAAAGAAGATTCTGAGAGTATCTAACAAAGGGAAAAATAAGAATGCTAAAACCAATATAGGTGAAGAATTTCTGTATACACTAGAGCCGAATTCCTGAGAACTATCAATAAACCTAACAGCAAAAACCGATAAGATAAAGCCTAAAATCATAGAACCCGTATCACCCATAAACATTTTATTACGCTTAGAAAAATTCAACCTCAAGAAAGGAATCAAAGCTCCAATTACAGCTGCTGCCAATACAACCATACTAATATCATTATATCTATAAAAAACAAAACCGAAAGCTACCGTTGCCATAAGCGCTAAACTTCCTGCTAAACCATCTATTCCATCAATAAGATTAAAAGCGTTTATGATTAAGACATAAACAAAAAGGGTAAAAACCACAGATAACCAATAAGGCATTATGGTGATATTCAAAACACCTGACAAACCCACAATTCTAGTATCTGTAAAAATTATAAGTAATAGTGCTGCTATAAGTTGTCCTGAAAACTTTTTACGTGGAGACAGGATGAGGATATCATCCTTTAATCCAAGAAAAAACAAAAGGGTTATACTTCCCAAAATCAACAATAAGCTTTTCGTATCTAACAAAGCCCCAACAATTGTTATAGCAACAACAACACCAAGATAAATACCAATACCCCCCAAATTTGGTACTTTACCTGAATGACTACTTCTGTCATCTGGATCATCCATCAAATTTTTAGATTTTGCAACATTAATAATTGCTGGGTAACTAGATACAGATACTATCAAAGATATAAATGCAGCTACACATAAAAATAAACCTATATAATCCTGAGGGTTAAAATTTTCGAGTAATTCCTTTACCATATTTACCTAAATTCACAATTATTTGTGACTTCCAAAATGTATTAATAATTTAAAAATTCGATAAGATATCTAACACTATACATTAGGTCTTAAATTGTTTGATTTTAGACACGTTTTTCAAAAAAACAGTTAACACGTTTCCTGTATTGTTAGACTTCACAGCCCGATAATCTTCTTTAGTTTTTTGAATAATATTCTTCAAGCTCTTATTACTTGCGCCACCAATTCTCATTTTAACAATGGTTTTAGGGAGATAATGAAAGTTGTAATTAGACTCTTTAAAGATACGTAAAATAAAATCATAGTCCGCTGCTATTTTGTAATCTAGATTGAATCTACCATGCTGATTATAAAGTTCCTTTTTCACATAAAGTGTTGGGTGTGCAGGCATCCAACCCTGTCTAAGTAATTGCGGAGTAAAGTTCTCACTTTTCCAATTACGTACAATATTTTCAGGATTATTAAAAGACACATAATGCAAATCCCCATAGACTCCATCTGCTTCAAAAGTTTTAAAACTCTCTACGATTTGAGAAATACAGTCTTTATCGGCTAAAAAATCATCAGAATGAACGAAACCTACTATATCTCCAGTCGAATTATCTATCCCTTTATTCAGGGCATCGTAAATACCTTTATCTTTCTCAGAAACTATTACAACATTTGAAGCGTTTTGTGATAGTTCTTGAATCTTCTCTAGCGTTCCATCACTAGATTTTCCATCTATAATAACATATTCAATATTTGGATACGACTGACTTAACACCGATTCCATACATTTTTCAATAGTATTGACACTATTATAGGTTGCTGTTATTATTGATACCTTCATTTAGCTTTTAGAAAACACTCTATTCTTTATTTTAACAGCAGGATTACCTTGGTATATACTATAAGCTTCTAAAGTACCAATTGCTACTGAACCCATACTTAATACCGCATGACTTTCAAAAACTACTCCAGGAGCTACACTACTATTAGCGCCAACCCAACTACCTTCTTTCAAATAAATTGGCGCAACAATTAAATCGAAACTTGTAGATTTATAATTGTGATTACCACATTGCAACAAAGCACCTTGGGAAATACATACATTATCTTCAATTGTAACGATATCAAGATTATCTATCCAAACCTCTTCTCCAATCCAACAATAATTGCCTATTTTGAGTTTCCAAGGATATTTAATGTTAACATTAGGCTTTATTACAACACCTTTACCTATCTGCGCACCAAACATTTTCAATATAAACACTTTTAAACCAGAAAAAACATTCCATGAAGCTTTCAAAAAAACGAAATTGAACAGGTACCAAATAAGGCATTTTAATTTGGAACCTGGTTGATACCAACTATTGTTATATGAAGACAAATCTGTTTTCAAAGAATGAAATTATATAATTGAATCGTCAGATTTTAATAAGTCATCAAAATATTTAATAGTATGCTTCAGCCCTTCTTTTAATTGAATTTTCGGTTCCCAGCCATTTAACTCTTTGTGAGCTAAACTAATATCTGGCTTACGTTGCATTGGATCATCCTGAGGAAGAGGCAGGTGTATGATTTTAGATTTTGAACCAGTAAGGCTAATAACTTCCTCTGCTAATTGAAGCATTGTGAATTCTACTGGATTACCGATATTTACAGGACCTACAAAACCATCTCTACTATTCATCATTCGTATGGTCCCTTCAACCAAATCATCAACATACTGAAAGCTTCTTGTTTGGGTACCATCTCCAAAAACCGTAATATCATCACCTCTTAATGCTTGTACAATAAAATTTGAAACCACTCGACCATCTTTCGGATGCATTCTTGGGCCATAAGTATTAAAAATCCTGATGATTTTTACATCTACCTGATTTTGATTGTGATAATCCATAAACAACGTTTCGGCACAACGCTTTCCTTCATCATAACAAGAACGTAAACCGATAGGGTTAACATTTCCCCAATAAGATTCTGGTTGTGGATGAACATTTGGATCACCATAAACCTCACTTGTAGATGCTTGTAAAATTTTAGCATGTACTCTTTTTGCAAGCCCCAACATATTTATAGCTCCCATCACAGAAGTCTTAACCGTTTTTATAGGATTATATTGATAGTGCACTGGTGAGGCTGGACAAGCTAAATTATAGATTTCATCTACCTCTACCATGTACGGATTAGTAACATCGTGTCTAACCAACTCAAAGTAATGATGGTCCATTAAATGCTCTATATTACGTTTTGAACCTGTAAAGTAATTATCTAGACAAATAACCTCATTACCTTCATTTAATAAACGTTCACTAAGGTGCGACCCTACAAAACCTGCTCCTCCGGTAATTAAAATTCTTTTCATAAATCATATATTAATAGCGTTCAAAAATAAGGTTTTATTTTGTTCTAACAGCTCTGGGTTTTCTGTAAATTTTTTAGCATAAACTATTGACGCACTACTCCATCTACTAAATTCTTCATTATCCATAGCAGCAAAAAAATCTAGAGTCTTTACAAATCTATCTGTGTGAAAAATTGGTATATCAAAACCTATATTTTGCTTTTCCAAATCCTTCCATGGGGTTTGATCTGAAATTATAACAGGGCAGCCATTTTGCCAAGACTCCATTATAACATGACCAAAATTTTCATGATGAGTTGGTAAAAGTAAGACATGTTGATCTTTTAAATAATTTACGATTTCAGAATGCTGAATTGCACCTAAATATTTCACACTGATATTCTGAGGCAATTTTTCTTGTTCGTGTTTACATTTTTTCCAATATTCCTCTTCTTCAATCGGACCAATTATACTAAAGTTAATATGATATCTTTCATTAACTTCTGAAAGAAATTTAATCGCACTCAACAAATTCTTTTTGAATGATATTCTTGATAGAAAAAATACATTTATCTTATTAACCTCTTTAACCTTATGGAGATTAGTTAAGTTTATTTTACCCGATAAGTTTGGTGCTATCAAAACTTTAGACTGATCCCCAAAACATTTTTTTATTTCCAGCATTTCACTTTCAGCTGTTGCGTGCCATGTTATGTGCCTATGAAATCGCAATACCTTAAATAAACTCAAAAAGAGCTTTTTCTTTATTGGCTTTATACTTAACGCACCTTTGCCTAGCATACCTCTTGGGGCTAGAACCTTTCTTATCATGACATTTCTATATAATATAAGGGGTATCAAGGTGAATTTTTTTGAAAATATTGAATTGAAGTATATAACATCAAAATTTTCTTTTAAAAGGAAATTTTTATAAAACCTATATGTCTGATGTTGAGAATCAATATACACGATTTTATAACCTTCTCTTTCTATCCAAATATTGAGATATTTTTGGTCTATATCTAATTGTTGGTCTATATCTGAATTTGATGTTGCGACGTAAACATCAAACTCTTCCTTAATATAGTTTATCAAATTAGCAACAGATTGTATGGGACCACCTGCCTTATATGCAGGCAAAAACCAATCAATCATTATTAGTAGCTTTTTTTTAGCCATTTATAATATTTTTATATATCTCTATATATTTTTGAGCTATAATATTTGCACTAAACCTCTTAGAGTTATCGTATCCTTTTTTTATCAAATCTCTACGATATGATTCATTATTTATAACTTTTAAAATACCTTTTCTAATAGAGTCACAATTATAGGGGTCGACTAATGAGGCTGAGTTATTAGCTATTTCACTCATTGCTCCTACATTAGATGTAACAACTGGCCTACCTATAGTTTGAGCTTCTATAATTGGCATACCAAACCCTTCATAAAGTGATGCAAAACATAAAAGATCGCACTCTTTATATAATTCCACTATTTCGTAATCAGATATATCTACATAGTTAAAATATTCTAGTTTATATTCACTTAAGATTTTTTTCTGATCATTTTTAAGTTTACCTATTATAGTTAAGGAACATTGAATTCCTGATAAAGCTTTAAAAATTCTCTTTAAATTTTTATTTTCCTTAGTCCCAACACATAAAATATTGGGTCTATTTGTATTGAACTTTTTTGGCGAATTTACATAACCTGCACCTATCGGATTATTAATAACTACAACTTTTGATTTCACAAAAGGAATATATTTATAGACCTCATCTTTCGTATAGTTTGAAATAACAGTGATTTTTTTTACGAATAATACTGGCAACCAAAACCATAAAGCAAGCATAAAAAATCTTTTGATTGGATTTCCTTGTAGAGCAGAAATCATATCATGAATTGTTAAAACTGTATTTCTACCAGAAGTTATAGCAATATAATTAACATGGCCAGTAATATGGTTTACTTCTTTTCTGTTATTCCTGACAAATTTTAAATTTTCTACTATTGATTTAAAACTAATTTTTGACTGAGGTAATTCTAACCTCTCTACTTCAATTTTTTTTTCTAAATAAGGCTGAATTGTATTAAATACAGTTTCAATACTATAAAACCCAGCTTGCGATTTTCTAAAAAATAGACCTAATTTTAACTTCACTATCTAAGAAAATATTTATTGAAAATTTTGAACATAATTTTACGAATTAGCAAAATAGGAATTATATAAGTAATAAAATTCCCCATAACTTTCATCATGTTAAAACTATATACACTTAACAAAAAGTAAAACGGCACTATAAAAAGTACTCCCCAGAACATATTTGGGGATTTTATAAGTAAAAAATTCATGCTCCAACCAAAAACAACTCCTAAAAACATCAATAAGACCATCATTCCATACACACCAAAATCTATATAAGCATCAGTCATAAATCCAATACTATGAGACGCTTTCCCATTATCCCAAAGCTCTAATCGTGTATATTTATTGGTATGATCTGAGTCGTCAACTACAGCCTTTTCTGGAAAAAAAATTCTTGGCTTAAAATAAAAAAATGTAGACTCTTTAATTATTTCGCCTCTCTCGTAAGGTATATATTGAGGCACATTTCTCAGAACAATTGAGAAAAACTCAATATAACTTACCCTATCTAATAAAGCTTCTGTAGCAAACCCCACATCCTCTAGAGAAAATTCAGAGGCTTGATTAAAGAATTCACTAATGGCGTCAGATTTGTCTACAACAACTCGTTGAGAACGCTCACCACCAGAGAGATATTCCCTATAATCCTTTTTTATAGCTGTCCAAAAAACACCAAAAGAAAGAACAAAAAGAAATATGACTGAGAACTTTAATATAGTCTTGGATTCTAGTTGATTTTGCAAAGAGAGTAAAGCAATAACTACTATTAAAATTATATCTTTAAATCCTGAAAAATACCCTGTAAAACCTATAAAAACTTCTAAAACTAAAACAAAATAAAGTACCTTTTTACTTTCGTTAAAAAAATTACAGTATACAAAAGTTAAAACCAAAAGACCCCATTTCAATTTAGAAAATGCTGTTACAATTGTATTAATACCTGGTAAGCTATTTCTAAAAGCTAGCAAAAAAGAAATACCTAATGAAAATAGGATATAATTCCTCAAAACTTTTTTGGGATCGTAATCAAAACTGATTTCCTTTAAAATATCAAAATTAGCAAACCTCTTTTTCAAAGGTAAATAAATACCTATTGAGAAAAATATTAGACCTATATTACTGATATAATTAGCTTGATAGATAAACTCATCATCCTTATGGAAACTAAATTGCACATCCAATGTTGAGTTGGTTAAGCTCCCGTAAATAAGTTTGATATTAATTTGCAACCACTGAAACAACAAAGCAAGAAATACTGTTAAGAATATTGGGTTTCTTAACTTGAAAAACATCCCTACTATAAACAATAAAGGAAAAAGTGAGATTAAGGAATTGAGGAAATGGGGGCCAATAATAGAAGTAAACAATATGAATACTGATAATATAGACATTAATCTTTTTTGACTTACATCCATAATGACTCTTGCTTTAAAACTTCTAATATTTTTTTCAAATTCTTGCGAGAAAAAAACCTAATTTTTAATTTCTTAGTCTTTGACTTTTTTAGTAATGATTTTTCAAAAACGCTATTAACATCAATAGTTTTTAAATTTATATTAAAACGAGAATTTAAATTTTCTGTTATTAAATTATAATTTTCTAGAAAAAAATCTAACTCAAAAATAACAACATCATCAGGGTATCTTTTTTTAAAATCTAAAATGTTGTTATTATAGACACTCCAGGCTCTATAAGCCTCTCTTTTCTTTAAAATCAAAAGTAATGGATAAAACAACAAATGCTTAAGCCTTATTATTTTACTCATACCCACACCTTTTTTTAATTTATGTTTATATCTTCTGATCAAAGAATTTTCAACCTCATCATAATGTCTAAAAATTGCGATACATTTTACATTTGGTAATTTTTCTTTCCAAGCTTGTAAGTATAACGTGGTTCTAGGTTCTTTCCATCCCCAAAAAGTTTGATTGCTACGTTTCTTTAAAAATGAATTAATTTTATTTTCTGTGGATTTTTCAAAATCCAGATTTCCTTTTATATCACCTTTAATACCTCGTGTATCAAGCCCCTTTTCCTTTAGGTCAGTTTCATGAATTTTTAAGATCTCTAAATCTTCAAAATGGCCTTTTTTGTTATCAAAGCCGTGTGAAAGTAAATCTTCTCCAATAAATAACCCTGATTGTTGAAGTAGATTTCCTGAAAGCGATGTTCCAGACCTATGCATTCCAGCTATTATTATAATATCTTGAGACAACTGACTATGTTTAGTTTAATGAGTTTTTAACTTTTCTAGCTTTTTGTAAAATACAATTTTATAAAATTTAGATTCTAATCGCAAAAACCTCAAAACTCTAACTACTGTCCACTTTACAAACATTAAAAATAAATCATCGTACTTTTTAAGTTCTTTAATATAGCGCTTTCCTAACTCTAAATCATTCTGCTTTAAAATATAGAAATATTGATTTAGATAAGTTGGGTATACTTTCCATTTAATAATCTTATTTAAATGTTGCCTTAATTCAGGCTTTAAAGTTGACAAATAGCATTGATATACTTCGTAATTTTCCTTCATTCTAAAGAATGATGCTTTTAAATCCCTACTTAATTGACCAGTATGCTGTCGGACATTTACTAAAATATTACCATACATTCCAACAGGTGCATCCTTAGAGAGTAAACACCACATTTTAAAATCTCCAACATAAATCATAGACTCATCAAAATAACCCACCGACTCACAAGCTTCTTTAACTAAACAAACATTAGCGATATTTCCAGAAATACTTCCAAATAGTAATGAGCTTATAGCATGATTTTCTACAGAAATAGTTTTATTATTAAAAACTGTTGGACGTTTTAAGTAATTTCCATTAACATCTATACCCTGAAGTCTAGAAAAACTGAATTTAACCTCAGGGAATTCTCTATGAAACCTTACCATTTCGACAAGACAATTAGGTAACATGATATCATCTTGGGCCCATAAATGTACTAAATCTGCTTTTGCTTTTTTTATTAGCAAATTTAAAGTTGGAAACAGACCTTGATTTTGTTCATTTTTATATAAAGTGACCCTAGGGTCCTTTAGAGTTTTTAAAAATTCATAACTTTCATCTTTGGAGCAATCATCACAAATCAAAAATTCGAAAGTAATCTCTGAATCATCTTGTCTTAATACCGATTCTACTGATTGCTGTAAAAATGCCATCCCTGTGTAAACAGGTAATACTACACTTATATCTGGCTTAGAGACCTTATTCATTTAGTTCGTTTTCAAAAGCTTTTACAATATTGCTAAAGTTATAACTCATAATTTTTAATCTTGCTTTTTCACCCATTAATTTTAGCTCACTTTTGTTCAAATTCACAAGTATATCTTTCAACTCTAACAAATTATCATAACTAAAAACAAAACCTGTTTTGTTTTGAGAGACTAAGTCCTTAACACAGCCAACCTTATTAGATACTATTACAGATCTACCACTGGCCATAGACTCATTAACAGCTAAACCCCATGTCTCACCAGGTCCTTTTGATGGAAGACAATAGACATCTGCCATTCTATATACCAAAGGCATCCTTTTTTGATTTTGAAAAGTTAAAAACTTTATATCATCATTTTCAAACTCTTTTAATTTTTCCTCCAAAGGACCACTACCAATTATTAGTAGCTTTAATAATTCTCCTCCTTCTTTTTTAGCTTTATTGAAAGCTTTGATTAAAAAATCAGGCTGTTTTTTAGATTCTAATTTACCTGAGAAAACGATTAAAATATCCTCTGAACTATATCCTAAACTTTCTCTCCAATTTTTAGCATCAATTAAGTAATTAGGATTTTTTTCATCACTAAATCGATCATTATCTATAGCGTGAGGGGAGCAAACTAACTGATCAGGTTTTAATCCGTGCTTTAAAAAATAGGCTTTACTTGCCTCTCCAACAAAAAAAGCCTTATCTACGTAACTATAAACTTTCCTCAACACCAAACGTCTTAATGTTGTCTTTAATCCGACAACCTCATCCAATAATGTAGAATCACCTCTAAACCAAACAGGAATCTTTCCTTTAAAATGACGCATAGCCAAAAGATGGCTTTTAAAATTCCAACCAAAAAACAGTATTGCATCAGGCTGAAATGCTTCAATCTTAGCTATCAATGTTGGATTATCTATACCAAAAAAATGGTGAGAACCAGGTTTTTTAGACACATTATCCACAAATTCATAATCATAGCCTTCTCGTAATGGTATATCCCATTTTATTGTTTTACCAAAAACTTTATCCTCCACAGACTCGTTAGTCTGAGACCAAGTATAAAACACTTTTAAACCAAGTTTATTCCTTTTTTCTAACAACTGAAATAAAGGAGCATAATACTGAATAGGATGACTTATAACTACAGCTATTTTTTTCATTCTTCAGTTACTAATTTAACAACACTTTATCCATTGCTTCTGCTAATACCTTAGCAGATTGTTTAGATGTATATTTATCTAAAGGCTGTAAATTTAGAGTCCAATCATCTATTTGCTGAAAAGACTTTAGAATGTGTTCTACACCAATTTCAATTTCATTTTTAGTAAATCCGTTTTTATAAGGGAATAAAAACCTTTCAGCATTGCATTGCCTAATCACTTCAACTGCTGAGCTATCATTATGCAACATAGAAAACAAAGGTCTATTACTTAATAAGCATTGAAATGTTTTTGATGCGGTATAATGTTGTTCTGTACTACCAAATAACAACACCTTATCTGCTTTGGATAAAAAATTTAAAATGTGTAGAAATGGATATCGCTCTCTATTTTCAAAAACAATATCATCTATTCCTTTATCCTTAGCATATGATGTAATTCTCTTTGCAGGATACATTCCTGTACCTACAAAGTATAATCTAATTTTATCGTCCCAATCTCCTTCTTTTCTTAGTTTAGCAATCACCTCAAAGAACGATTCTACAAAGAGATGTGAATTAGGTAAGAATGCACCTGCATAAACCCATGGTTTACAATCTGGTTGGTTGTCCCAAGGGTATTGAATATCGTTGAGGTGAATTTTATGATCATTTGGATCGAAACCGTATGGCATTCCTGCATGTACTGGTTTTACCTTAAAGTTTCTGTCCAACACAGACTGATAATAAGGTGTAGATACACCTGTTATCAAAGCAGCTTTTTTAACCGCAAAAGGTTCAAGTGTTTTTGCCACAACCTGACTTAATTTGGCTCTTAAGTTATTTTGATTGGTTATGTCCCTTACCCATGGGTCTATATAGTCTATACCATAAGGGATTTTAGTTTTATTATATAATAACCTTCCTAGAATAGCAGTGTAAAATGATGGTATGGGAATCCATATAAAATCTATTTTACGTTCTTTGCAAATTCTGAGAGCTTCTTTTTTTAGGAAAGGAAAAGCTCTTAGACCAATATCACCAACAATTCGTGGTTTAAAAACCTTGTAAGCTTTGGTAAAAACAACTTCGATATCTTCTGAAGCTGTCTTTTCCATTAAAGGATCTAACCTCTCTTCATAATATTCTGATTTTACAGTTAGCAATAATGGCTTCCAACCAAAACCTTTTAAATAATTACCTATTAATCGTGGTCTTTGAACACCTGCTAGATTAGCAGGAACCCAATGTGGGTATATAATAAGAACTGTATTCATTAAAATATTTCTAAAAGTTTAGTTTGTTCCTCTTCCCATGAAAACTGACGTGCACTATTCCATCTATTTATTTTAGCTTGATGAATAAATAAGTTCTTATCTATTTTAGATAGTTCATTTGAAAGAGAGCTTTCTATCAATTTTCCTGCTTCAAAATTTATAGACTCTAAAAAATTACGTTGCCCAAAGGTATCAGTTGCCAAAACATACAAACCAGCTTGAACATAGGCTAGAAATTTATTTGTTAAACAAATATTTCTATTATAATCAGCTTTTTCACTCTCTAAAGCCAAACCTATATCCATAGTCCTTAAAAACTCATGAAGATCTGATTGCGACATAACTTCATGAAAGATTACGTTTTTTGCAAACACTATATCCTTTACGTACTCTTTATTTACGTTACCAATAAGATGAAACTCAATATCTGAATGAGCTTTGGCTGCACTAAACACCTGCTCTAGTCCCCTATTTGGCCCAATGTACTGGGAAAACCAAACTGTTTTCAGCACGTTCTCTTCTGTCGCTATTGGCTTTATAAAATCATCTCTTTTAAATGCATTAATAATGGTCAATTGGTACACATCTTTAGATATACTATACTTTTTTTTACACTCTAAAGCTATACCTTCTGATGCATAAGTAATAGTATTTGCTTCATTAAAACTATACTGCATAATCCTATGCCTATTAGTTTTCTCAAGTTTTTCATTAAAATACAAACTTTCCCCTGGATGATAGTCTTCAATATCTAACTGTAGATCTATATCCTGACTTTTTGAAACCCATACAGCAGGATAAAATGCACCTAAGTTATGTGCCACAATTCTCTTAAACTCTATATCTCTAGATAATTGCTTAACTACATTTAATAGTTGTGCTGTCTTATCATTACTTGCAAATGCACAAACCTTGTAATTGTTTTTATAAAAAGGATTGATTCTTATAGCTACCTTATGTTTTATTTTAGAAACAATAGTTGATAAAAACTTTTGTTTCCTATCAATTTCAATAAAGTTAACTTCTTTATTGTCTGACTTGATTTTCTCTGAAAGCTCCAAACTCCAATCATGATGTTTATAGCATACTACAGTACACACATAATTTGATTTTAAACTTTCAAATTCTTTAACTAAACGAGGGTTTGAAGCGATACTAGAAGTAGTTATAAAAAGTAGTTGCTCCATTTGATTTTTTTACAACATAAGCACAGACTTTATTTCTTTAAGAAGAAGTTTTATCTACAAAATCTGTTTTCATAATTTGTCGTTGTAAATATCTCAAATTATTATTTATATGACAAACATTATTCCTTTTAGAATTACATTTTATATTCATAACAAGGTAATTCTAAATATTATTTTAAATCCCGAACAAATATTGAGTTTTGATTAATAATCTATAATTTATGCACCCAATAAGATATAATTTTTGCAATTTTCCAGCCAAAAATTTTTTTAAAAAACTCTATTACATTACCTCCTAATACTGGTAAATAATCTATCTGAGCTAAATCTTTAGAGCGACTTAATACCATAGACGACAGATCTTTAAACTCTGGAAAAGCATCAATAGCAATAAGCTTGTATTGTAAAGCCATGGCATTTTTATAAGCTTGCGTTGTTTCTAAACCTTTAAATTGTGCTGACTTGGATTCTAAAGCCGTAATTTGACTTTCTAAATGCTTCCTTTTTTTTTGATTAGCTATATTCTTACCATTAATATGTTTTCGATAATAATTAAAAACATTTGGAGTAAAAATAATTTTCTCAGCCCTTGTTGCTACTCTACAAAAAAATTCACCATCTTGGTCTTTGCTTAAATCTTCATTCCAAGGTCCTGAATCTTTTATTAAAGATTTAGGAGTTAACCAAGCACTGGTTTGAATCATATTATGATGCTCTCCATCGGCACCATATAAATTTAAAAGCAGTTCTTTAGGATTATCTGTTGTATATAAAAATGCTCTATCAGTTATTTTACCCGTATGAAAACTCTCATAAAAATGTTTAGTACTGCATACTGTTATACTTTTAGAGTTTCTTTCTAATTGTGCAAGTTGGTTCTGAATTTTATCCTCACTTATTAGATCATCAGCATCCAAAAATTGTATATAATCACCAACTGCCAAATCTAAGCCATAGTTTCTCGCAGCACAAGCTCCTTTACCTCTATTCTTAACAACCCTTATATTATCTGAAGCATACTCTTTTGCTAATTCATAAGAACCGTCCTCTGAACCATCATCTACAATTATAATCTCCCAGTTTTTATAAGATTGATCAATAATAGATTTTATTGTTTCCTCAAAAAATGAAACAGAATTGTATAATGGAATTATAATCGAGACCTTTATATTATTCATATATTTTTAATAAGCTTAGCAGGAACACCACCGTATATAGCATTGGGCTGA
The DNA here is from genome assembly GCF_029911945.1 of Winogradskyella sp. SYSU M77433. Lineage (NCBI taxonomy): Bacteria > Pseudomonadati > Bacteroidota > Flavobacteriia > Flavobacteriales > Flavobacteriaceae > Winogradskyella > Winogradskyella sp. SYSU M77433. The sequence goes on from NZ_JARYTG010000001.1 coordinate 462,169, forward strand.
GTCGATTTTGTTACTACAGATCCTGCAGCAATAATGCACCTCTCCCCTATAGTCACTCCTGGCAAAATAGTAACACCTGAACCTACCCAAGCTCCATCACAAATTCTTATAGGCTTTTTAATCAAACCTCCCTTCCAAGCTGCTACGTTTTTATCTGAATAAATATGGTCATGTGTATATAGTGTACTATTTGGACCTATAGCAACTGTATCGCCAATGATTACATCATCAACAAGGTCAATTATCGTGTAGTCTCCAATATTAGTATCATTTCCAATGACTAATTTTCCTGATTTTTCTGGCTCTCTAGCAAATATTGAGCAATATGTTTCAATACTTACATTATCACCTATGACCCAATCACTTTTAACATAAAGCCTAGCGTTTCTACCTAATTTGAAATTTTGCCCAGTTACTAAACTAAAATTAGTGTCAATAATTATAGTTGCATCATCTTCCGTTATGCACTTGTTTCCTATGGTTAGTTTTGCACTTTTACCTATTCCGAAATTAGTCATCCTTCCAAGGACAGCATTGTTTCCTATATTTATTTTTCCTTGACCTTCAACTTTAATAGGAAAGGTGATTTTTGGTGATTTCCCAAAACTAATATTGTTAAGCTTGTAAAACCAAAACAGTTTTCTTAATACCTTTTCTTTTAAATATTTTGCGTAACTGAAAATCATAATACTTTAACTAATAACCGAATTTAATATAGAAAAAAGGGTTACATTTTTACTTTCTTTATAAAGTTGAAAACTTTTTTTAAATGAATGATGCTTAGCTGCTGACAAAACAGCTCTACTCTGTTTTTTATAATTAAGCTCTAGAGCCTTATCTGCTTCCTTTGCAGATAAAGGACAACTATTACTTTTAAGCATTTCTTCTGAAAGCAATAAATATTTAAAAGGCACATAGGGATCTGTTCTATTATCATTCATTTGCTGATCGTCATGCTCTCTATACCAAACCAAACCTTGAGGCATCAAGACTACATTTTTGCTTTTTGATAGTATATGCCACATCTCAAAATCTCCAAGGTGCTGTTTTCCCGTAAAACCACCTACTTCGTCAAAATCTACTTTTTTTATAATAGCAGAGAGAGGTGCTTTATGAAAAATTGGAAACTCAAAATAGTGCCTATAATAAGCCTCTCTTGGACCTAACATAAATGGGTATATATTTTGTTTATCTTGACTTAGTGAGCACAAACCATAAGCAGACTCGGGGAATTTTTCCATATAAAAAACCAATTGTTCTAAGCCAAAAGGGTAAATTATATCATCTGCATCTAAATATTTTAAATATTTCCCATTAGCGTACCTTGCTGCTTGGTTTCTGTTTGGATAGTCCCCTAAGTTGACATCATTAATATGAATCTTAATTCTAGTATCTTTCTGAGCATAAGATTTTGCAATAGCTACAGAATTATCCTTAGATTGATCATCTACTATAATTAATTCCCAGTTTTTATAAGTAGAGGCAATAACACTTTCTATTGCTTCCGCAATATATTTTTCCCTATTATATACTGTCATTAATACAGATACCAATGGCTTTTCCATAATTATAAAATATTTCTCATTTTAGTATAGGAATTGTGTGCTTTTTGAAAATATTTTAAACGTGTTAAATACGTCTTATATTCTTTAAGGTCTGTTTTACTATGATCATTTTCTACAATCGACTTGTACTTTTGGTATAATTTAATATCATATTGATTTATGTCCTCTATAAGCTTTATTGTATCTGAATCAAAAGTAATTGAATCAAGTTCATTCTTAGTAGAGATATTTAAGGAATTATAATACGGATAATATTTCCAGTCTACTTTCTGATATATTTGAAACAAACTCTCATTAAACATCTCTTGGATTCCAACATACATAAAGTCTTTCGAAATATTAGATTCTGCCTCTTTAAAAATCAATTCCATATTCAAATCATTTCGAAATTTTTGTCCTGATATCCACGCTGTTTGCATATTAGAAAACCCATAAACTTTATTATTCTTTATAAGTTTATACAAACTCTTTTCTTTTTGAAACTCTCTATATATGTATGATTTAGGCATTCTTAAATACTGTCTAATATGAGATTTCACTCGGTCAATAGGGTCTCTAAGAAAAGTTACATACCTATAATCTCCTTCGATATTCATATAATTATGGATACCATAATGATAATGCCCTTTAAGCACCTTAAAATCTTTCGGCTCTATATCACCATTTTTATATTTTTCTTGTAATTCAACAAACTTAATGTTGTCCCAAGGATGTATTTCTTTTTTAGAATATTGAAGTTTTAGTAAGATATCAAGTGAAGTTCCTGCAGTTTTTGGTATATGTAAAAAAAATAATCGCATTACTATAAAATTTCTTTTTTCTTTAGTTAAAACCTGTTATTCTAACTATAGTGATTGAAACAAGCTTTCAATTTCATCATAATTTTTAATAGTATTTCTTAAATCAGGAGCATTCATCTTCTTAATATTAGCCTTTACAGAATAACTATCAACTCCTAAAAAAGAAAATATTCTGTCACAAACGGCTTGATGATTTTCTGACACTAATAAATCTTTTTCGTATGATACTTTTATATGAGGTATATTTTCAAGGCATTCTTTTTCCATATTGGTAAATTTTCTACGCCATAATACTGATTTTTTGAATTGAGTTGGGTCAATATATAGCTCTTTATCTTTCTTATTTTGAATATCTTCTGATTTATCTACAAACCATTTACCCAAACTAAATGCTTTGAACGACGATACATTATGTGCTAATTCATCCTCACGATGTAAAAAAATAAACTTCCATCCTTTTCTATGTAAATCTTCTAAAAGCCCCTTAACATTACTGATTTTTTGATCTGTATACAATTGGTAAATCTTAACTTTAAAACCATAAATTGATACATCTTTAGTCTCTGGCTTTCTTGAATTACTCTCAATGTATTTGTTTGGAGACAAAAAAATAGGAGACTTTTTATTTCCGAATATTTCTTGGTCGCAAAAAATTTTTGGATGTTGATTTATTAATTTTGTTAATAAAGTACTACCTGTTCTACCTTGGCCGAACACAATGAATTTAACTTTCTTTTCTGTGTTAGGGTTTTTATGATGTCTGTAGTGATATCTTTGAGAAAAAATCGATTTTAATCCGTTTTCTTTAATTAAATAATATAGTCTTCTCACTCTAAATTTTTATACTTCTATTTTAATATTTGGCTCTGTAGTTCTGTTTAAATTTCCTAAAATAATAAGGTTTCCAAAAATTTAGACATCTTAATAGAATTCTGTTGCATGTTTTTAGATTTTTCTTTCTTAGGTAATACATCATTTTAACAACAACACCCCAATTTTTATTAATGTTTGAAGCAAATAATCTATTAGTCTCTTCAAAGGTATTAATAATATCTATATCTGATGTATTTCTTAATACCGCTAGAGTGTCTCTAACCAAATACTTATGCAACTCATATTCCTGAACATCATTTAGCTTTGGTAGTATCTTTTTTATCAAGGGGATTCTATTGAAATATGATTTTATCGAGTAATGCCCCTCACTTATACGATGTTTATCAACAGCATCTCTCCTTATAAAATAATCAGGCTTTCCATCTATTTTTTTGTATCTCGGATTTTGAAGTAGCGCATGGACGTGAAACTCCCAGTCCTGAGAACTTTTAGCTTCTTCATCAAACCTTAGACTACTATTTATTAAATAGCTACGTTTCCATAAGGGTCCTGTTGTTTGCCAAACGACGTCTCCTCTGAGAAATCGGTTAAGATCATTCTCTTGAGTAAATTTATTCCACAGTCTATCAGAATCATCTATACTTTCAGTGAAAAAGGCACCTTGAAAAATCAAAAAATCGTAATCTTTAGATTCATTAATTGAATTCACTCTATTATGTAATGTTTCCTTTTGCAGAATATCGTCCGAATCTAAAAACACAACATAATCACCTTTAGCTTTTTCTAAACCTAAATTTCTACAAACAGGTGCGCCTTTTTTAGTTGTGAAATCCGATCTTAAATAATAATTTATCTGAGAAGAGGCTTTGCACACTTCCTGCATAAAACTATTGGTACCATCTGTTGAACCGTCATCTACAACAATAACTTCCCAGTTTTGGTATTTTTGATGCTTTATAGAATTTAAGGTTTCTAATAAAACGTTTTTTCTATTGTAGGTTGGAATTACTATTGAAATTAGCGGGTAACTCATGACTAATGAACAAGAGATTTAAAAAAATTAAACTCTTGTTCTTCAGAAAACTTAATTTTAACAAGATTATGTCCCTCTTCACCATGCTTTTGCAATAATAAAGCGCTTCTATAATACCCTAAAAAAGCATTGGCATGCTGCTGAATATTAAATGGCTCAATGAGATAGCCTGTTTTTTTATCAACAATAATTTCGTTAACGCCACCTACACTACCTGTTATAATAGGTATACCATAACTCATTGCCTCTATGAGTGTAACACCAAAAGCCTCTTCTTGCCCTGTAAGCAATCCTTTACAATTATGTGCTGTAAAAATACTTGCCTTTTGCATTAAGGCTTTTACTTTTTCTGAATTTACACTTCCTAAGATTTGTATTCTATCTTGATATTTTGATTTTATCTTTAGAAGTTCTACTGTTGTTCGAAGGGCTCCATCACCTGCAATTATAAGTTCTCCTTCTAAGCCCTGTTCGCAAGCTAACTCAAAAGCGTTTATTACTATATCTGCTCCTTTAAAATCTACAAGCCTACCTACATATAGTATGGTAAATTTATTTGGCAGAGGTCTTTTTTCATTTTCTTGAATACCAAAATATTTGGTTAAAACTCTATTTTCTGGAATCTTAATATCTAATAGTTTTTCCTTAGTACATTTTGAATTTGCTATAAAAAAAGCATGTTTTGAAAGCTTTAAAACCTTGGAAACGTAATCTGAACTAAAATGTTTTCTATTAGGATTAGTATGTGAGCGTAAATCCCAAGTAACATCATAACCATGACAATGTATATAAATCTTTTTTTGTGTTTGTTTTATAACATCATAAAAGCCCAAAGCAAAGTCTATATAATGAAACAATACTACGGAAGAGCTACTTTTTGTTAAAATACGCTCTAAGCGTTTTTTAATAACTTTTTTATAATCTTGCTTTTTTACTGAATTGTACAAACGATAAGATAACTCAGCTCTTGGGTCTATGGATGTTACAGGAATACCTGCAAATTTCTTTTGCTCGTAATAATCAACAACTACAATACTTTCTACTAGCGGTGAAATGAGCGCTAATTGTCTAGTAAGCCATGATTCGGATACAATATTAAGTTGTCTTACCACTACAATCATATCATCCTAAGATTTGGGTATAAGATTAACAATAGCTTTGCTATTAATCTTCTACTTGCATTATGAAAAGGTAATTTACTTAGTTTGGGGTTAAGTATATATTTTCTAATAGCTTTCTGTTCTTTGTCTGAATAATATGTATTTCTAATTTTTGGGATTTCGCCCGCACTATATTTGCTAAAGTGGGTTTCACTAAGTCCACCTTCTTCATAATAAGCTACTAAAAGATTTATTTTTTTAATACTAACACCTTTAAATATGGTTCTTAAAAACCAATCGTAATCGGCTTTAATTTTATAAGATAAATTGAAACCACCCAGTGTATCAAACACCTTTTTTTTACAGAATATGGCTTGGTGGCATATCATTTTTTGGTAAAGACTAATTTTTTCTACTTGAAAATCCGTAATACGCTCTTCTTTGGTATTAGGATTAACATAGATAACATCTCCATAAATAATATCGGTAGGCTTAACCTCTATAGCTTTTGCTACATTTTTTAATGTGTTTTTATCATAAAACAAGTCTCCTGAGTTTAAAAAAAATACATACTCGCCACTTGCCTGCAGTAATCCCTTATTCATAGCATCATACACCCCTTTATCAGGTTCACTTATACTATGATGTATCTTAGCCTTATGATTCTCAATAATAGTTGTACTTCCATCATTACTACCACCATCAATAACAATATATTCGTAATCCTTGAAGGTTTGACAGATAACACTTTGCATAGATTTTTGCAAACCTGATGCATCGTTATAATTTATGGTTATAATAGAAAAAAGAGCGTTTTTTTTCATTTTTAATTATTTCCTAAATTTACCCAAGTGTCTTAAAATTGAATACTTTATTAGTTTTATTTTAGGAGGTTCATGTTCTAAAAAATTCCATTCAGATTTTTGTAAAAAAACATCGAACAAAAAAGTGTCTTTTATTTTAAGTATTGGTAATTCATATTCGCCATATTCTCTAAGAAAATTTGGTTTTAGATAGTTTAAATATCCTTTTAAAAACTCTGACCAATATTTATCTTGTAATAAGTAATCCCAATTCTCAATAGATCCTTTATTAGGCTCCGAGTGTGTTTTAATTCCGGTAGGATCTCCAAGACGTCCTAAAAACTTCTTGTTTTCAGAATAATCTAAAATATTTTCATTGTAGTCTAATCCAACCCAATTATAGATACTTTTTAAATGAATTGAAGGATCTTTAACTAAATCTTCATATCTTAAACAATAGACATTTGGATTGTCTTTATTTTTTTTTTGAAAATTGTGTATAATAAAAGGAGCATTTAAAACATCCCTTTTAAAATCTAAAAGTTTGTCAATATCCCTAACTCGCCATGTTTTAATTATGGATTTCAAAACAGATAATGGATGCCTTTTCAAAATAATGATTTTACTATTTGGAAAATACTCTAGTATTTCATCAAGTATTTCATAATATCTTGGTGTTTTATCTAAGACATACTTTTCATTATTCTTAATAATTTTATGGTACTGCTTTAGAATAAAATCTGCCATATCAGTTTTAAAACTGTTATGGTTTGTTTTATCTAAAAATTCACTTATACCTTTAATTGCTAGTTGCTGTTGGTATTTAGCATCAATTAAATCTTTACGATTATAACTTAAAAATGGCAATAACAACCATGGCTCACTAACTGTTCCAACTAATTCATTGTTAGATAATAAAGCTTGTAATAAAGTTGAACCACTTCTTGGTTGAGAAGCTATAAAGATTAAGTTATTATCTGTCATCACTTTTTATATGTCTCAGAATTTTAGCAGGATTCCCAGCAACAATAGTAAATGGCTCAACATCATCTACGACTACACTCCCAGCTGCAACAACTGAATTTTTACCAATTTTACAGGGTCCAAGTACAATAGAATTACTTGCTATCCAAGCACCATGATCTATAATTATATCTCTTCCTTCTTTAGGATAGTCTTCAACCCTGTCTTTTCCGAAAACTCGGTAATTGTGAGTTCCTGTTATCAAAGAAACATTTTTACCAAAGAAAACATAATCACCTATAAAAATTTTTCCTGAATTTGTATTAGCAAAATAATTATTTGGGTAGGCATTATCTGATATAATCAATCGCTCTTTAGGACCTATAATTTTCGGCTTCTTAACAATAAATTCATAAATTCTCCTTTCCAAGAACTCATTAAAGAGTTTAGATCCTAATAATCTTTTGACAAAAAGTTTTTCAAAAACCTTATTCATAATTCAGTTATATCCAATTATGATCTATGTAAACTCCTGCTCTTTTTTCTAACTTACTATAACCTGAGTCAAAGAAATCCGCTGCTATTACATCAAAAGAAATTGCTTCTTCAATATAATCATTTAATACACCATCAACTATTAATCCAACATTTATATAATGTCTCCCATTCATAAAAGGCATTCTATCAACAACGCATTTGAAGCTCTGATTTTGTTTATCTAAAATTAGATCCACACCCTTAGTTTGATTATTAAATGCAGTCAAAAATGTTCCATTAGAATTGAAAATTTGTGCACCTAATTGAATAGGTTTATTCAAATAGTCTAAATCATTTGCTTTTATACTGTATTCTATAGTTATACCCTCTCCACTTCGAAAATCATTACTAACTTTAGAATTACTCAACTTCTTTATCTCTAAATTTTCTATTATAACATTTTGACTTCCTTTCCTCTTTTCTGATGAAAATTCTGTTCCTTTTGAAGATTTTGTATATATCTCTAAAGCTTTTGATGTTTCGCCATTGAAAATCAAACCACCATTTTGCAATATTAAAGTTTTTGTACAAAGGGCTTGTATCGTCCCTAGATTATGACTAACAAACAGTACAGTTCTTCCTTGTCCTTCACTAACTTCTTTCATCTTACCAATAGCCTTTTTTTGGAACTCGGCATCGCCTACTGCCAAAACCTCGTCCACTACCAGGATATCTGGTTCTAAATGTGCAGCTACTGCAAAAGCCAAGCGCACATACATCCCTGAGGAGTATCTTTTTACTGGTGTATCTATATATTTAGCACAACCTGCAAAATCAACAATTTCATCAAACTTATCTGCTATTTCTTTCTTGGTCATTCCTAAAATAGCACCATTGAGGTAAATATTTTCTCTTCCTGTTAATTCTGGATGAAAGCCTGTACCTACTTCTAATAGTGACGCTATTCTACCATGACAAGTTATCTTTCCTGTAGATGGAGCTGTAACTCTGCTTAGTAATTTAAGTAAGGTAGATTTTCCGGCACCATTTTTTCCTATTATACCTAAAATCTCACCTGGTTGAACTTCAAAATTTATATCCTTTAGCGCCCACACATAATCTGAACCACCTTTTGAAGTTCTATCATTTACATCTCCAACCTTAAGATACGGATCCTCTTTGCCTCTAACCTTATACCACCAGCGGTTAATATCATGAGACAAAGTACCAGTACCTACAGCACCCAATCTATATTGTTTTCCTAAATTTTCAATTTTTATAATTGGCTTATTCATACTATACTGTATCCATAAAAGTTTTTTCAACCTTATTAAAGGTCAATGTTCCTATTAGTAAAAAAACAATCATTGTAAAAAAACTGTATCCTAAATTAACCCAACTGAATTCACCTACACCTGTAAAAGCATACCTAAATGTTTCTATAATAGCACTCATTGGGTTTGCCAAAACAAGCATTTTTAGATTTTCATTATCTATTTCGCTCAATGGATATATTATTGGTGTAGCATACATAGCTAATTGTACAGAAAAAGCAATTAAGAATCTAAAATCTCTATACTTTGTTGTTAGTGCCGTAATAAGTAAACCTAAGCCTAAAGCTAAACCTGCTGTGATAAGAATGAGGACAGGTATTAAAAGCAAAGATACATTCGGGTTAATATTTGCATCTGTAAAAAATACATAGTAGAAATAAACGATTAAGAATAATACAAATTGCACTCCAAAAGTTAAGAGTTTAGAAACAACAATAGATAATGGTGAAATCACCCTTGGGAAGTATACTTTACCGAAAATTTTGGCATTAGCTATAAAGGTTTCTGAAGTGGTCTTTAGAGCTTCGGAAAAATAATTCCAACTTACTATTCCTGCTAAATAAAATATTGGTTGAGGAAGTCCATCGGTACTCATTTTTGCTATACCACCAAACACTACCATAAACATTATAGTTGTTAGGATGGGCTGTACAAAAAACCACAAGGGCCCAAAAATAGTTTGTTTATAAACTGCAACGAAATCTCTTCTTACAAACAAGAATAATAAATCTCTGTATCTCCAAACCTCTTTTAGGTTAAGATCCAAAAGCTTAGTTTTTGGCTCTATAACAAGCTTATAATTCTCTGGAGTTTCACTCATGTATTAAAATATTGTGTGACTAAAATTAAAATTTTTGGTTGTTAATTTTTTACCAAAAACCAATTGTTCAACAACTCTTCTCTATTGTATAACATTGGTGCTTTGGTTTTCCAATCTAACACTGTAAAACCAGCATGCTCGCAAATGGCTTGTCCTGCAGCTGTATCCCATTCCATTGTTGGTGCAAATCTTGGATAGCAGTCCGCTTTCCCTTCGGCTACCATACATAACTTAAGCGAACTACCTTTGGACATTAAGTTAACTTCACCATGTTTTTCTCGCATCTCATTTACATAAGCCTCTGTTTCTGGAGACATATGCGAACGACTTGCAACAACTGTAAAGGTTTTATCTTCCCTATCTAAGGGTAATTTGGAACCTTCTTTAACTAAATCTTCAACTGAATAATTTTGAAGGTCAACGTTTACTTTATAAGAACCATTATCTATTGTAGAAAAGTAAAGCTCACCAAGTGCTGGTACAAACACAACACCTAGTTGTGTTATTTGGTTATCAATAAGCGCAATGTTTACAGTAAATTCCCCATTACGTTTTATAAATTCTTTGGTACCATCTATAGGGTCTACAATCCAAAGTTGCTTCCAATCTTTTCGTTCTTCATAAGGTATTTCCTTACCTTCTTCAGACAATACTGGAATGTCAGTCGCTTTTAAGTGTGCTACAATGATATTGTGAGATGCTATATCAGCTTTTGTTAAAGGAGAATCGTCACCTTTCAACTCAACACCAAAATCATCAGAATTATAAATTTCTAAAATCGCTTTTCCGGCTTCTAGTGCTGCCTCAATGGCAATATTTAAATGTTCTTTCATAGCCAACTTATATAATCATTCCAGCTCCAATAGTTTCATTGGTTTGCTCGTCTATGATGATTATACTTCCGGTTTGGCGATTTTTTTTGTAGGCATCAAAGAATACAGGTTTTGCTGTTCTTATAGACATACGTACAATATCATTCATTTCCACCTTATCTATACCTTCGATTCTGTGTAGAGTGTTGATATCTATTTTGTATTTCAATTCTTTAACCATGGCCATACACTCATTCGTTGTATGTTTAACAACAACTTTTGTACGCGCTTGCATTGGTTTTGAACTCATCCAGGTTACCAAGGCTTCTAAATCCTGCCCAACTTCTGGAACATTATTTTCTCTAACAATCATATCGCCACGACTGTTATCGATTTCGTCCTCCAAGGTCATGGTTACAGACATTGGCGCAAAAGCCTCTTCAATCTGTTCGCCATCTAGTTCAATGGTCTTTATAGTCGATACAAATCCTGATGGTAATGACTTTACTTTATCTCCTGGTTTAAATACTCCACCATCAATTCTACCTGCAAAACCTCTGTAGTCCTGATTTTCTAAAGTATGAGGACGAATAACCGACTGAATAGGAAAACGACAATCTACCAAGTTATGATCACTTGAAATATGAACCGTTTCTAAATGGTACATCAAGGTACTTCCTTTGTACCAATCCATATTTTCGGAACGATTTACCACGTTATCTCCTTTCAAAGCTGAAATAGGAATAAACTGAATATCGTTAATAGCTAACTTAGAAGAGAAGGCATTAAAATCCTTTACAATTTTATCATAAACCTCTTCACTATAATCGACTAAGTCCATTTTATTCACACACACAATAGCATGTGGAATTCGCAATAATGATGCAATAAACGCATGACGATGTGTTTGCTCTAACATTCCTTTACGTGCATCAATAAGTATAATTGCTAGGTTAGCAGTTGATGCACCTGTTACCATATTACGCGTATATTGAATATGACCTGGCGTATCTGCAATGATAAATTTACGTTTTGGAGTAGCGAAATAACGGTAAGCTACATCAATAGTAATCCCTTGCTCACGCTCAGATTTTAAACCATCTGTAAGTAAGGATAAATCCACATAATCAAAACCTTTACTTTTACTCGACTCTTCTACAGCTTCTAATTGATCTTGAAAAATCGATTTACTATCGTATAATAAACGTCCTATAAGTGTACTTTTTCCATCATCTACACTTCCAGCTGTTGTAAATCTTAATAATTCTATATCTTGATATTCCATTCTTTCTTATTCTAAATAATATTAAAAGTAACCTTGTTTTTTACGATCTTCCATAGCTGTTTCAGCACGTTTATCATCTGCTCTACCTCCACGTTCCGTAGTACGTGTTGTCGCGATTTCTTCAATAATTTTCTGAAGATTATCAGCTTCAGATTCTACAGCACCTGTAATTGGCATATCTCCACAAGTACGGTAACGAATAGTCATATTAACCACTTCTTCACCTTCTTTTAAAGTTATAAATTCTGAGTTGGCTAATATCACACCGTCTCTAACCACACAATCACGTTGGTGAGAGAAATATAAAGATGGCAAATCAATATTCTCTAGTTTTATGTATTCCCAAACATCCATTTCTGTCCAGTTTGAAATTGGAAACACTCTAAAATGCTCACCGTAATTCTTTCTACCATTAAAAAGGTTCCAAAGTTCAGGACGTTGGTTTTTAGGATCCCATTGTCCAAACTCATCTCTATGAGAAAAGAAACGTTCTTTGGCACGTGCTTTTTCTTCATCACGTCTTGCTCCACCCATAGCTGCATCAATTTTATGATCTTCTAGTGTATCTAAAAGCGATACAATTTGAAGTGAATTACGCGACGCATCAGCACCAGTTTCTTCCTTAACACGTCCTTTATCAATAGCTTCTTGCACAGATCCAACGATAAGTTTTACTCCTAAGCGCTCTACCAAAGCATCTCTAAAAGCTATAGTTTCAGGAAAATTGTGACCAGTATCGATGTGGATTAATGGAAAAGGGATTTTTGCAGGATAAAACGCTTTCTTAGCTAAATGCGTTAATAAAATAGAATCCTTTCCGCCTGAAAACAATAATGCCGGATTTTCAAACTGCGCAGCAATCTCTCTTATGACGAAAATAGCTTCGGATTCTAGTTCTCTTAAATGATTAATTACGTAATTACTCATATGATGTATTTAATTTTTCTACTATAAAATCAACAATTTGCTTAGTTGATGCTTCTATAGATTGGTCATCGGTTTTTATTTCTAAATCTGGATTTGTTGGTGCTTCATAAGGTGCAGATATCCCAGTCATGTTTTTTATTTCTCCTGCTCTTGCTTTTTTGTATAAACCTTTTACATCTCTACGTTCACATTCTTCTAAAGACGTATTCACGTAGATTTCTATAAAATTCTCTGCACCAACTATTTTTTTAATGTTTTCTCTATCTTTTATATATGGCGACACAAAAGCAGCTAGTGTTACCACACCTGCGTCAACAAATAGGTTTGCAATTTCTGCAATTCTTCTGATATTTTCCGTACGATCTTCTGGAGCAAATGTGAGGTCTTTATTAATACCTTGTCTTATATTATCTCCATCCAAAGTATATGTAGAAATGTTTTGTTTATTCAATTCTACTTCTACGAGGTTTGCTAATGTAGATTTACCAGAACCTGAAAGACCCGTAAACCATAATAGAAAAGATTTGTGCTTGTGTATTTTTTCGCGATCGGCTTTAGCGATCTTGTAGTCATGTCTAACCGTATTTAGACTCATGCTTCTTTTTCATTTTTTAGTTCGTTCAAACGTCTTCTTCTTATTCTTTGATCTAAACCATAATTAATTTGGTACCAAAGTTTTTCGTGACCAAAATACAACAACATTTTGGTAATCACCTCAGCAGCTCCAATTTTTAATCCCGTAAGTGGATTACCTGTAACGAGCCAACCCAACAACATGGTATCCAATGTACCTATACCTCTCCAAGAGAAGGTTTTTAATATATGACGCTTATTAGACGATTTTATTTTAGAATGAAACCACACGCGCTCGTGAAAATAATAGAGCACCATTTTAGTTACAAGCTCAAAAACAGCAATTTTAGACCCTACCGCAAAATCTTCAGAAATAAACCATGACAGCAACAGCGTATCTAATGTTCCAAAAAAACGCCAAGTAATGGTCTTAGCTATGTGTCGTTTACTTAGTTTCAATATTAAAATTTACAAATTAGAATAGCTTTTCTTTAATCTATTAATGACAGAATTTCAACCATTTGGATTTCTACTACTCTTTTTTTTACAAAACTAAAACAAATTGTAAAACTGCCTAGATTCTTACAAAGAATATTATTAAAGTTTAAAAACCATAAAGTCTTATAATACGTAGATTGTATTGTTAATTGAAAACTAACATTAAATTATAAATCTAAAATTACTATTTGTTCAGAATAAAAAAATGGGTTATAACTGAGGTCTACATGGATATAATATTTTTACGTAAGAAAAATCTTTCTTAAAAATACCGTTTATCTAAGATTTTTTATCATAAAATATATTACCTTTGAGCCATCCTAAACTTACTGAAACCCCTTACTTATCAATAAGATAATGTTGGTAATTTTAGATAAAACAAAATTTAAAATATGAAAAAACACTTACTTTTTTGCTTGTTGACACTCTTCATTTCTATTGTTTATAGTCAATCTACAATTGTCACAATAGACCAGTCTAATGTTATAGGTCCTACTGACACAGACAATATACCCTCAATATCATCAGTTGGATTTACAAGAGGGTCTGGTGTATCAATGACAACTAACAGTTCTGCTTTTACTACTGGGTATTGGCCAGTTGGTGGAGATATCTCCACTGCACAATCTGGAAATGATTATATCCAGTGGTCTGTAACTGCCAATTCTACTTTTGAAATTGATTTAGACGAAATTGATATCAAATTAAGAAGAAATATTAACGGCCCAAGTAATTGGCAAATTTTCTACAGTTTAGACAACTTTTCTACTGCAGGAATACCTTTAACGTCTATTCAATCTCTAGCCTCTGGTACAACGACCTCATATAATTTTCCAAGTCTTGGTATATCTTCTGGTAATTCAGGAACTATAACCTTTCGTCTTTATGCTTGGGGAGCTTCTGCCTCACTTGGTTGGTTGAGAATCATATCGGAATCTTCATGGACAGGTTCTTTAGGAATACCTAATCCTGGTGCTCGATTATTAGGATCAGTCTCGACTGCATCTACCAATAGCTTTGATTCTGATATTATAACTTCTACATTTGGTTTGTTTCCAGTTCAGCAAAACATTGATTATACTTCTTATACTGCCACATCAGGGCTTAATTTTTCTAACGCTGTTAACCTAGGTGCATTTACAATAAGAGATGGTGGAGATACTTCTGATGGAGATACAGTTGGCACTACTTTAAGCTCAATTGAATTTGAAGTAATAAATAGTGAGAACATAGCTACACTAGCAATTTTAGATTTATCTACTTTTACAATAGTCTCTGAAATCGATTCGGTTACAGATTTTACCACTTTTAGTGAATTGAACTTAAGTGCTGAAGACGGTGGAACAAGACAGTTTCTAGTATTAGGATCTTTCAAAACAACAGTAACAGATAATGAACAAGTACAACTTATTATAAATACCGTAGAATCCCCAGCTTCCGGAAGCTCTCTTTTTGCACAGGCCAATGCAGGTGGATCTGCAACTTCAATAACAGGAGATGACAACCGTATTGAAGTTACGGCAAGTCAATTTATTTTTGATCAGCAACCAACAGACGGAAACCAATATGAGGTAATGGTTCCTTTCCCAACTATTTTAGCAGTAGATTCTAATTTAAACTTAGATGTAGATTCCAATATTGCTGATTTAACTTTAACTGCATCACCTAGCGGTAGCATTATTGCAGAAAATTACTCTATGACAAATGGTTTTGCTACATTTGATAATGTTGTATTTTCTGACACAGAAAGCAATATCACATTAGTCGCAACAGGAAATTCAATTTCGGGAACTAGTGCTTCATTTAATATTAATGGTCCATTAGTAAACATCATAGAACAAAATTTTGACTCCACTACCAATTGGTCATACACAAGTGACACAGCATTCTTTGGAACAGTTTCTGATTGGGGAAACCCTATCGGTTATTTTGGAGAAATAGCATTAGCAAACGCTTCACCTTTAGACAATCCTTTATTTGATACAAATATATTTGGTGAAAACGACCTAAACGATGGGACTAATGTTTTTGCTACATTAACATTTGATAACGTTGATATAAGTAATTACTCTAATGTCCGTATTGAATTTGATTGGCAAGTTATAGGGTATGATTATGCAAGCAATGATGTACAATATAGAATTGCCACAAATGGATCAGATTTTAGTGGTAGTTGGGTTTTTGTTTTTGATGGTGATACTGTTACTATTGATGGATCTGGACGTGTGAAAATTGATATTCCTAATGAAACCACAAGTGTTGCACTTCAAATAAGATTAAAAAACAATAGGGATACAGGATATTCTGGTTTTGACAATTTCAGAGTAGTAAGTGAATTTGATGGTCTTATATACACTAACGAAGATGGCTGGGCAAACAATATTGAACCAAACGAAACAACAGGAGCTTTTGATGCTTTAGTCATTGATGGTAACTATGATGTTTCCGGTGATGTACAATTAAATAATCTAATTGTAAATGAAGGTGCTACAACAACTGTTGGTTTTGGACAATCTATGACGCTTATTTCAAGTTTGACGAATCGTGGTAATGTTGAATTAAACTCTATAAGCAACAACTATTCTAGTTTAATTGTTAATGGCACTGTAGAGAATGATATTATATATAATCGTTTTGTGAACCAATTAGCAGCGCCTGGAACTACATCTGGTGATAACGACCTTATTTCACCTCCTGTAACTAATGCTTCTCAAACTTTTTTAGCATTTAGAACTACCAATCCTGATTTAGCATCAGGTACTATAGATGGTCAGCCAGCATTTTTATTCGGCCCATTTGATAATGAAACTAATTCTTATGTTATCTACACACCTGCTGATGATTCTGAAATATTAGAGTCTGGCATAGGCTACAGAACAGCTTCAGATACACCATCTGGATCTACTTTTGAATTTTCTGGCTCTGTGCTAACAGATATCAAATCAATTCCTATTTCTCAGGGTTCATCTAGTATATTTAACCTTATAGGAAACCCTTACCCTTCATACGTTACGCTTTCTGGATTCTTAGCGAGTAACAGTAGTGAATTTGAAGTTGAAACTTCTGGTATATATGGCTATAATGGTAATGCTTCACCTGCAAATCATTACACCATATGGAACCAAGCGTATTCTGATATGAATCCAAATGCTAAAATAGCTCCTGGACAAGGGTTCTATGTATCGTCTAAACCTGAAGGTGGAACTATAACTTTTGACCCTTCTATGCGAACTAATGGTACAAGCGACGACTTTATAGCGGGAAGATCTTCTTCTGAACAAAATTTAGCTTTTGTTAAGCTAAAACTTTCAAAAGAAAATAATTTCTATAGTACCGATCTTTATTTTAACAACAACGCTTCGTTAGGTCTGGATAATGGTTATGACACAGCAATGTTTGGTAACGTAACACCTAGCTTCGCACTTTATTCTCATCTTGTTGAAAATAATACAGGTAAAGATATGGCTGTACAAACAGTTAGTTTTACGGATTTGAACAATGTTACTATTCCTTTAGGAGTTAACCTTGCGCAAGGAGAACAAGCTACAATCAGTATCGCTGAGGAAATTGTACCTGATGATGCTACTATTATATTAGAAGACAATATAACTAACACGTTCACAAACTTAAAAGATGGTGATTACACATTTACACCATCCACAACTTTAACAGAAACTGGTCGTTTTTACATACATATGTCTCGCGAATCACTTAGCACGACAGAAAACATATTGAATGGATTAGAAATTTATACGGAATCTAATCCTAAAACTATAACTATTAAAGGTCAGTTAGATAGTAACACAACCTTTAACCTTTACGATATACAAGGTCGTTTGGTAAATTCTCAAGCATTAACTACCAAAAGTAACGAACAGAGAATAGATGTTTCTGATCTAACATCTGGTGTTTATGTAGTACAATTACAAAATACAACAAGTAATAGAACTCAAAAAGTGATTTTAAGATAGTAAAATCACAACTCTCAACAATTATAAGCGCATCCTTAACAGATGCGCTTTTTTATTTTATATAACTGAATAGAATTATTCATTTCTCAAAAACTTATCCTTAAAATTCACAACTTAACAAAAAGTAAACATAGGTAATGGAAACTTAACCTTATTTAACGTGAGAAAATTCTCTGTTTACTATATTTGTCACCCCCTTGTAATCAAACACTTAGCCTAGATTTTACATATTTAAGACAAAGAACATTTAACTAATGTTGTTTAGTAATATTTTGTAGCTTTTTTCTTAAAAGGTCTCATTCTGAATATTTTAATCAGCATGCTAAAATTAACTTAATTGCATATGAAAAATTTTTACAGCTTCTTATTTGCACTTTTAATAAGTGGTTTAGGCTTTGGGCAAGTAATTGAAAACTTTGACTTCAATTTTGGAACTTCTTATAGTAACTATGTTCATAATGACTTTCAAATCATTAATGGCCTTAGCGAAAGCTCATCTAATTCTTTGGGTTCAACCGGGAGATCGGTTAGGCTAAGAAACTCAGGAAGTCCAAGCCTAGAATATATTGGACCAGACGGTAATGGATTAGACGGCGGGGTAGGTACTATATCTTTTTGGTACAGGCATTGGGACGGGAGCCCTGCCATATCTACAATAAATATTGAGTATAGCATTGATAATGGCAATTATATAAATATAGGAACTATAAATAATTTTAGCAGCACTACATATTCTCAATTTTCTTATACATTAAATAACACTTCTGAAAATATTAAAGTCAGAATAACTTCTTCTGGTGAAGAACGTTTCATAATAGATCAATTTGAGATTACAGCACCTACTAGTGGCCCCAGTAATCCAGACACTTTCTCTGCTTCACCAAGCTCTTCAACACAGATAGATTTAGCTTACGATGATAATACCAGTGAAGATAACGTTATCATTCTATTTAACACTGACAATGCATTTACAACTCCTAGTGGTGCACCAACAGCTGTTGGGACTTCTTTTGCTGGCGGAACGATTTTAGTGAACAGCAATGGCACAGGCACATACAATCATACTGGATTATCCGAAAACACTACCTATTATTATATGGCTTACTCTTATGATGGAGCTGAATATTCAACAGGTTTAAGTGGTGAGGCTACTACTCCATGTTCAGCAATTTCTTCATTTCCTTTTACTGAAGGGTTTGAAAGCGGAGTACCTCCAACATGTTGGACATCTTACAGAGGAACAAACAATGAAGGGACATCTGAAGATTGGACTTCTAGTTCTGATGCTAATTCTGGTTCAGTAGCAGCCGTTGTATCTGATGAAAACGCAGGTGTGGAAACGGAGGATTGGCTTGTTACTTCTCCCTTAGACTTATCTGTATTATCTAATACCACATTGAGCTTTTATTCTAAAAATTCATATGATAATGATTACGGAACAGAATACTCTATAAGGGTATCAACTACCTCACAAACTGATCACGGAAGTTTTAGTGTAGTAGAAACTTATACTGAAACTGACTTTAATAATGTTGCTTACACACAACAGATTGTTGACTTAAGTGCTTATGATGGACAAACCATATACATTGCTTTTGTACAAACCCAAAACTGGGGTGATTCATGGTATTTGGACGATATTGAAGTATATGAAGCCATAAGCTCAGATAATGATTCTGAAGTTTATGAGTCAAGCCCACAGATAAGCGCCACTAGTATAGTTGCCGCAGATGTAACCACAAGCGGTTCTTCAGAAGATGTTTTTAGTTTTATAATTGAAGATTTTGGAACATCCGACGGCTTACCAACAAATGTAACTACTATGCGCTTTGTACCAGGTGCAAATAACTCTACAGACTGGAGTAATGCTATCGCTGGAATTACTCTGTATGATGAGAACCTTGTAGACTATACACCTTTTACAACCATTACAGATACAGAAATTATCTTGAATTTTGCTTCACCGATTGTTATCGCTAATGGCACAGCTTTAGAGTTTTTCTTAGGGATTTATTTAAACACAACTAATATCATAGATAACTCAGTAATTCAAGTTCAAATAAATGAAAGCTCTAGTGGATTTTCATCTGATAATTCTGGTTCTGGATTCTCAGATCCATTCCTTCTTGGTGATATTATTGGAAACAACATTACTATCGATGTAGAAGCAACTGAGATCATTTTTTCAGAGCAACCAACTGAGACCATTGTTAACGAAATAATGGACTCTGTTTCCATTACAGCTGTTGACACTAATGGTAATGTTGATTTGGGGTACACCTCTGACATTTCTGTAACTTCAACTGGTACTTTAAGCAGCACTCCTGTTACTGTAGCTGCGGCAAATGGAGTAGCTACTTTTTCAAACTTAACACATACTGCAACAGGAACCGCTTTAACACTTACGGCTTCCGATGACTTATTTACAGATGTTGTAAGTGAAGCTTTTAATATTATTGAAGTTCCTGTAGGCGCTACCGATTTATTTATATCAGAATACATTGAAGGTTCAGCAAGTAATAAATATATAGAAATATACAATGGCACAGGTGCAAATGTAATTCTAACGGATTATTCTGTTGAACTCTATTCAAATGGAGCTACGTCACCTACCAATACAGAAGATTTCACATCTGGTTTTCCTTCTACTTTAGCTGATGGAGAAGTGATAGTATTAAGAAACAACTCCGCAAACATACATGGTTCTCTAACTACATATACCTCTACAGTTGTTAACTTTAATGGTAATGATGCTATTGTTTTAAAACATAACGGAACAATAATAGATATATTTGGTAATATTGGCTGTGATCCTGGAAGCTATTGGAGTGGCAGTAGCAACACTACCCAAGATGAGACTTTAATTAGAAACTCAAATATCTGTGGTGGCATATTAAATGATTCGGGTTCAAATTGTCCTTTCTCTACTTTGGATAGTGAATGGACCAGTTTTCCACAAGATGACGTAAGCAATTTAGGTGTTCATACTGCAAATTGTGGCCCAACCACATACACCTATAATGACGGAGTATGGTCACCAAGTAATCCTGATGGCACTTCTACGGCATCAGAAAATATTGTTATAGAATCTGGTAATGCTACAATTTCTTCAGACACAAACATAAATTCTATCACTGTAAATCCAGGCGCAGGTTTAACCATAGATAGTGAAGTTATATTAACTGTGAACGACGTCTTACTTTTAGAATCAACCTCAACGAGTTACTCTAGTTTAATTGTGAATGGTACCGTAACTGGTACGGTTAATTATTCTCGTTATATAAACAGTGCTGCTGAATCAGGAACAACAACTGGAGATAATGATTTAATTAGCGCTCCACTAACGGGACAAACTTTCGGTGATTTCAAAACCGCCAACCCTAACATACTATCAGGTACTATTGGAGATGTTGGTCCTTACTATTTATTTGGTCCCTTTGATACTTCTAATAATGAATATGTGCTTTATTACGATACTGATAACGATGCTTCTACTCTAGATGCTGGAGTAGGTTACAGAACAGGCTCTAATGGAGGTGGTCCATACACTTTTACTGGTAATGTTGAAACTACGGATGTTACGGTTTCTATCCAAAACGAAACACAAAGCAACTGGAACTTAATCGGAAACCCTTACCCTTCTTACATTTCACTAAGTGACTTCTTAACAGAAAACTCATCTCTATTTGACACCTATAGTTCTGGTGTTTATGGTTATAATGGAGCAGATTCCAACCCTTGGGTGGTATGGAATAATGCCTATGCGTTAGCAAACCCTGGTGCTG
The DNA here is from genome assembly GCF_029911945.1 of Winogradskyella sp. SYSU M77433. NCBI lineage: Bacteria > Pseudomonadati > Bacteroidota > Flavobacteriia > Flavobacteriales > Flavobacteriaceae > Winogradskyella > Winogradskyella sp. SYSU M77433. The sequence goes on from NZ_JARYTG010000001.1 coordinate 483,749, forward strand.
TTATTGCACCTGGTCAAGGGTTTTATGTATCATCTCTAAACGAAAATAGCATGGTAACTTTTAACTCAACATCTAGAACTTTTGGTAGTACTGATGATTTCATCGCTGGTAGAAGTACTGAAACTGTAAGTAACATAACCTTATCGTTGAGTAATAACTCATCATCATTCTCCACCGATTTTTATTTTACTGAGTTCTCTACTCAAGGTCTTGACCCTGGTTATGATTCTAGTCTTTACTCAAGCACAATACCTTCTTTCGCAATTTATTCACATCTTGTGACTGACAATACAGGTATTCCTATGGCTATACAATCTTTAGGTGAAACAGATTACAATAATGTTACTATACCTTTGGGTGTAAACGCTAATCAAGGAGAGCAGATTACATTTAGCATTACAACAAATACAATACCTGCTAATATTGATATTTATTTAGAAGATACCGTTGAAAACACCTCAACATTACTGACCTATGGAGATTATACCTTAACTCCTAACACAACACTTAATGGCACAGGTCGATTCTTCTTAAATTTTGTTAATTCTACACTATCTACAATAAATAATGATTTAGAAACTCTTAATATTTATACTAATCAAGGTGATGACACCATTGTTATCCAAGGTCAATTAACGAAAAAAACCACTGTAAACATTTATGATATACAGGGTAGAATAATACAAACTACTCAACTATTAAACACTAAAAATTCCCAAAGTATAGATGCTAGCAGTTTAAGTAACGGTGTGTATATTGTTGAACTCAACAATAATTCACAAACTAAAACTCAAAAAGTAATTTTAAGATAAAAGAATTTAATAAAAAGTCCATGATAAGAAAAGAGTACTATAAATTGGTGCTCTTTTTTTACTTAAAATTATCTCATAATTTTTTACTAGTATAAATAAGGGTGATATTTTTCAGTTATGAACAACAATTAACTGTTACAGTTATTCCCTTTTATACTATGACAAAGAGTAGAAAAGTAAAACATATACCTAATAAAACTTCCGTTGTAAAATATTAGAGACCTTAGAGAAAAGATAATACGTTTAAACTTTTTTTAATAAAAAACCCTATCTTTAAACAAGTTAAGAATGTAAGTTATTGTAAACCTTTTTCATATTTACTTTAAAAACTGAATTATTTTGTTAAATTTGAATCAAATTTAGGCCATATCCATGAAGAAAGAAAATAACCTAGATAAAATTACTCGTAAAGAAGCTATTAGCAAAATGGGCAAATATGCTGCATTGACCGCTATTGGTACGTTTGTAGTTTTAAATCCTCTTAAGGCAGCTCAATCATCAACACCTCCAGATGATACAGGTGGGAACCCTTTTGATTAATAATCACATTTTGCATTGAATAATAGCCTATCACCAACATATAAAAGAATGTTTGGTGACTTTTGTGTTTTATGGTATCAATCTTCCAATACCTACAGTATTGTTGATTACTCGTTCAATACGATACTGGAACTTTACCTACAGTCTGAAAACATTGAAGACTTTGCCTCCTATCTTCAAAGCGAAAACTTAGACATCAAATCAATTATTGAAACAATCAATAATTATCTTAAGAGTTGCAACACTGTATCTTTTTCAGCTTCTAAAACTTCAATAGATTTTAATAATACCAAAAGAAACTTCAAACGGTTTTACAAAATCAATAAATTGATGATTCAGATAAACTACGATTCTGAATTAGTATTAAAAACAATTCATCCGTCTTTATCTCATCTAGAAATAAAAGAAACAAATGATATTCCTAATACCGTTTTCGATTTTTTTTTACAAGATGGTGAACTCCACTTATTTAAAAATAAAAAATGGGTAATCTCTTCTCCAAAAAGAGCGTATCATATTATACAAGGTAAGTTTGCCATCCAATTACTTTGTAGTATTTACGACCTTGAAGAGGCTGATTGGATTGGTACTTTTCATGGCTCTACAATTACCGATAATGATTCTTCTGTTCTATTTGTTGGAGAATCTGGAAAAGGAAAAAGTACGCTGTGTGCCTTATTATGTGCTTCTGGCTTTAATTTAGTTGCAGACGATGTTTCTCCTTTAAGATCTCAAGATAAATGTATTTATGTTAACCCATCAGCACTTTCAATCAAGGAAGGCTCTTTTGAAGTTCTTAAAACTATAGTACCTAATTTTGATGATGTCCCGATTACAGAATTTAACAAATCTAAGGGGAAAATTAAATACTTAGCATTCACTCCGCCTCAAGAAGATCGTTACCCATGCAAAGCTATAGTTTCTGTAAATTACACTAAAGGTTCCGATACTATTTTAGAAAAGACATCTATAAAGGAGGTTTTAGAAATAATAATTCCTGAATCTTGGATTTCACATAATACCGTTCACGCTAAACAATTTTTACATTGGCTGGAAAATGTAGAATTTTATAAATTACATTACAGTGATAACCAGAGCGTCATTAAAGAAATTTCAAGTTTATTTAAAAGCTTGAAATAAACAAATATTCTTTATCAGAAAAATTAATCTATGGGCAACCTAGCTAAAACTTATAGAATTATTGCAGATATTTTAGCAACTGAGTCTAACGAATCTAGTTTAGCTATTGAATTTTCCAACCCAAACTTTGATTGGGACAATATTGTTGTAAAAGGTAGTCAACAAGTAGTATTACCTGCAATCTGTTGCAGATTAAAAGAAAAAGAGCTTCTATCCTATCTACCTGAACAGCTACAAAACTATTTAGAATATATAACAACCATAAACAGAAATAGGAACATAACTTTATTAAGGCAGATAAAATCAATTTCTCAAATTTTAAATCAGAATAGTATTGAACATGTTTTCTTAAAAGGTGCTGCTTTATTAGCTTCAGGATGTTATAAAGACAATGCTGAACGCATGGTTGGTGACATAGATATTTTAGTAAAAAAAAATCAAGTATTAGAAGCTTTTGATTTATTAAAAAACAATGGATACAATAAAACCTCTGGTTTTGCTTACGACAATAAAGATTTTAGGCACCTAGACAGATTAATTTCAGAAAAAGAGCTTGCTGCCATAGAGTTACATAGTGAGTTGCTAGAAAATCCTAATAGAGATTTGATAGACTTAGATTCTGTCTTTAACAGTAAAAAAATAGTAAACAACATCACTATTCCAAATGATTACTACATAAATAAACATCAAATTATAGCCTGGCAAACAAATAATTATGGCTATTATTTTAGATCCATAAGTTTCAAATTATTTTATGACAGTATTGTTTTAAATGCTTTTTCTGACAAAGAATTAATATCTGATTTATTTGAAACTAAATTTGGGCAAGGTTACTTAGCTACTGCAAAATTTTATTTTCAAGCTTTCTCGTCTGTAAATTGCAACTCATTTATGGAGTCTTATACCGAAAGTCACAATAATTATGTAGAAAAAAAAATATTTAGAAAAGTTTTAAAACCAGCTAAATACGCTTATTTAAATATAAAGAAGAGGCTGATTTTGATTGCAAACAACGTATCTTACCGAAAACATATCTTAAATTTGAGATTTATTTTTAAGAAATAGCTGATTTTACATAGAATATACTATTTTTGAATCTATTAAAGACGAATTTCTAATTCAGAAAAAATATGAAAAGAACACTTCTCACACTTTTTATTTCTTGCTTTACTTTGATATCTATAGCACAATCTGTAAGATCTATAGATAGAAATGAATGGCTGTTTTCAGTAGGCTTAAATACCGTAAACTCATTAGGAACTCGTAACCCTGTTGAAGGAATTGGGGATTGGGGCTATCGCTTTCCTATAACATTTGGATTTGAAACTAAATGGTTTGATGTCTTTTCTATAGAAGCTGTCTTTAGTGTCAATGGTGTTGCTGCAAACCAAAGATTAGACGCCGCAGGACCACCAAAAGAAGATTTAACTTATGTTGCTATAGATACTAATCTTAAATATTACTTTGGTGAATATATATTCCCAAGGACTGATTGGTTAGATTTTTATGTTGCTGGTGGAGTTGGTCTTTTTGTTTTTGATGACACAAATATGTCTTTCAACTTCGGAGGAGGAGCTACGCTTTGGTTAAACAGAAGAAAAACTATAGGTTTTAAACCTCAAGCAATGGCTAAATTTGGTTTAAACAGTAGTAAAGAAAGTTATGAATATCCTAATAACCATTTCCAATATAGTTTAATGGCTGTATTTGTATTGTAAGATTTCTAAAAAGATATTTGAAAAGCTTCATATTCATTTATGAAGCTTTTTTCTTTTTAGTAGTGAGCAAAGTCAAAATTCAACATTTGTTTTATATAATTATAAAGCTCCGGGAATTGAGTTTTGAATTCTAAGGGAGTCTCTATAAAGTTTTCTAACAAGACTGCAAAAAATTCAAACTGATTTGTATAAGCGTACTCTCTAAAATATCTCGAGGCGATTAATTCTTTCCTTACATCTTCATTATTTTGTAAATACGTAGTGAGGTTTTCAAAACCTATATTAAAAATCATACTACTAATATCATCACCTTTGTAAGCATTAAGGTGAATTGCATGTCCAAACTCATGAATACCCAAATTTAAGTTATCGTCACCTATTTTGTAACCGTGTTTAAAATCTTCCCACGAAAATACAATAGTCTTAAGTTGCGGATTCATTTCACCTTTATGCAAAGTGTCATTAATTTTAGAGTAGTAAGCTTTTGGATATATGATGACATGCTCAATCAAGTCAATTAGATAATCTCTAAATCCAAAAGTTAACATCACAGCTGTTGATGAAATTAAAATTTTCATTTCATCGTTAGGTACAATTCCTTCTCTACCTGTAAAAGTCTTATCGCTTATAAACTTAGATAAGCGATGCCGAAAAATAGTCTTATCTGCTTTAGATAGATTTTGATAAAAAGAAAAGTCAGATTCTAATATAGACCGATGAGCTTCCTCTAACTTGTCTGAAAACACAACTCTATTGATGTAAAAGGGTTTGTATCTTCTTAAGGCATAAAGCTTTTCTATATAAAGAAAGGTTTTATAAAGTACAATAGTTGCGATACCAACAAAAAAAATGACCAACAAAACAAGTTCGGCAATAGGACTAAGTCCTTCGTCTTGAATTAGGGCGAAATATATCATGTCTAAATATAGAATAATTTCATAAAATGTGACTTCTAGATATTGGCTACGGATACTTTGGATTTAGCTACATTTATAAATAAATTAATGTTGAATTTTGAACCAACAAAAAACATTACAACATGAAAAGAAATAAAATTGCTCTAATTACAGGTGGAAGTCGTGGCTTAGGAAAAAATATGGCTTTAAAAATTGCCGAAAAAGGAATTGACGTTGTCATCACTTATCACACTAATAAAACAGCTGCTGATGAGGTTGTATCAAAAATTGAACAGTTGGGTCAGAAAGCTCACGCTTTAAAGCTAGACACAAGTAAGACGGCTACTTTTGATAAATTCTTTGAAGAACTAAAAGATTATTTAGAGAGTAAAACAGGTCATTCTAAATTCGATTTTCTAATCAATAATGCTGGTACAGGCATCTACACTCCATTTACCGAAACGACAGAAGAACAATTAGACGACATGTTTAATATTCATTTTAAAGGAGTTTATTTTTTAACCCAAAAAGCCTTAAATTTCTTGAATGATGAAGCAAGAATCATTAATATCTCATCAGGATTGGCTAGATTTAGCTTTCCTAACTCTTCTGCTTATGCTTCAATGAAAGCTGCTGTAGAAGTGTTTACAAGGTATTTAGCAAAAGAATTAGCACCACGTAAAATACGAGCTAATGTCGTTGCTCCTGGTGCTATAGCCACCGACTTTGGCGGAGGCGAGAATAAAACCAACGAGCAAAAGCGTACTGCGGTTTCTAATGCTACAGCTTTAGGTAGAGTTGGTGAACCAAAAGATATAGGTGGTATTGTAGCCTTTTTATGTACCGAAGATGCTGAGTGGATTAACGGACAACGTATTGAAGCTTCAGGAGGTATTTTCCTTTAAAACAACATTTTTGAAAAAGAACACTATATACAAGATAAAATCCATTAGTGATTTTCATAAAGTCAGAGGCTTATCAAAACCGCAACACCCTTTGATAAGCCTTATCGACTACAAAGCCATGATCCACAAACCAGAATACAACAATATTAGTTGGCTACAAACCTACTACTCTATTGCGTTAAAAAAGGATGTTCCTGGCAAGTACAGATATGGTATACAAGATTATGACTTTGATGATGGCCTAATGTCGTTCTTTGCACCAAACCAAATCCTGAACATTAAGTATGTACCTAACGACACTAATAAAGTCCCTTCGGGTTGGATTCTTCTTATACATCCAGACTTTTTGTGGAATACCAGTTTGGCTACAAAGATAAACAGCTATGATTTTTTCAATTATTCATTAAATGAAGCATTGTTCTTGTCTGAAAAGGAACAAAAAACCATATCCGATTTATTAGAAAATATTAAACAGGAATACCAAGCGAATATTGACAAATTCAGTCAGAATATTATTATTTCTCAAATTGAATTGCTACTTAATTATGCCGAACGCTTTTATGAAAGACAATTCATCACCAGAAAGAAAAATAATCATGAAATTTTGTCTAAGCTAGATGCTATTCTGAACAGCTATTTTGAAAACCAAACCCAATTACCCACCGTACATGCTGTGGCAGACCAACTGCACATCTCACCAAATTACCTGAGTAGTACTTTAAAATCTGTTGTAGGACTCAACACCCAACAATACATACACGAAAAGCTGATTTCTAAAGCTAAGGAAATACTATCTACAACCGAGCTTAGCGTGAGTGAAATAGCGTATCTATTAGGTTTTGAGCACTCCCAATCGTTTAGTAAACTTTTTAAAAACAAAACCAACCTCTCGCCTTCTGAGTTTAGAGCGTCTTTTAATTGATATTAGTTTTAAATTACATTATCTTTTCTTCTAAAAATCATTAGATTAGCTAATGTTAATATAAGTTGGATATAGTTAATGTGTATATCCAATTGTTGTAGCCAATTCGAACAAATGGAAAAAGAAAAAATTCAAACCATTAGGAATAAAATTCATTTAATTGAAAAATACTCAAATCAAAAGTGTAACTTCAATAAGATGGTCAATGAAAAGGAAGTTTTAAAGTTTGAAAATAAATTTGACCTAAAATTACCTAAAGATTATCGTGATTTTATCATACAAGTTGGAAATGGTGGATTTATGAATTTAAATTTTTTAAATATTAACCACTATATTCATCGAGTTAGTAAATCTGATAGAATATCTGAAAAATTCCCACTTAAAAAAGCGCTTATCGATATTAACGAAAATGAAGATTTAGAAGAGCACGTAAATATTGGTGATTATGATTTTTTAAGATTGCAAGAATTGAATTTTGATTTTGATGAATTATATAACGGTCAGATTATATTAAAAAACACTGGTTGTGGCAACTACATATTCTTAGTTATAAAAGGAGCTGAATATGGAAATGTTTGGATTTGGGAATATCCATCAAATGGAGAAATTCTACCATATAACGGAAAAAAATGGAGTGATAGATTTAAATCATTTCAAAGAAAATCTTTTAGTGATTGGTTAATAGAAGAGTTAAATCAATATTTATTAGATAAAAACTGGCTACAACAAGGCGTATAATTAATTGCGGCTGAATTTCCTCGCCAGAAATTCAATCTTATTAATTATCTTTCCGCAACATCGGAAAACGACTCGCGTCCTTTCCCGCAAAAAATCATACACAAATACGTTGTGTGTAATTTAAGCAACCTAACTAAAAACAAAATGAATGGGATTCTTTGGAAATCTATTTGGAAGTAAAAAACTAAAAACGACTGACTCTGATTTTGGAGAAATCGAGAGTTTTAGCACAAGAGGAAATGATGTTGGTTGGCAGGTAAATAAAAAATATTTTAACTCTGACATTGAAATACTCATTGCAGGAAACAAAGACGGAATTGCCGAAAACCAAAAACGGATTTTACTCAATGCTCTGAATAACGAAACGGAAATCAAATCTGAATCGGAAAAGGCTCTTAAGGAACAATATGCAAATGCAGAAATGGAATTTGAATCAATTGAAAAGCATTTTGACCTGAAAGGAATTTCCGTTAGAGACGAAGGATTTGAAATGGCTTTTCAACAAAAAAATGACCCATACTATTTTTTTAATGTTCATTTTGAGAATAACAAACAAGTTGGAGTTTCAATAGATGGTTAGTTTAGATGTAAAACATTATCTCGGAATTTATAAAACCCGACTGCAAATGCAAGAAGAAGGAATTACCAATCCTTCTGACGAAATAAAATTATTAACTAAAACAATCGTGGAGAAATTATCTCAATTACCTCTAACCGAAAAAATTGAATTAGAGAATGGCAAAATGATCGATTCAAAAGGTAATATAATTGTTGTTTTTCCGAGAAATTAAACGAATAAAAACCTCAAACAACATTGGCTATAAACAATTGCTATTACAGGCTTATCCTGAAAATTCCTGCGGAATTTTCAGCTTCGTGTGTACTTGCAAAAGTCCGTGCTAACCCACGAAACTATTCATAGCCGAGACCGTTACCCAACATTTAAAAATGACTAATAAAAAAATAAAATATACCGGAATTACAACAGGGATAATCTTGCTAACTGGATTTTTGTACTATTTTTTATTTGTAAATGACTTTGAAGCCATTGACTTTTCAGCTTGGGAACAAACATACACCAAAATCAAGTTTGATAAAGAAATCTGGAAAACTGATAAGGAGCAAAGATTTACTATGTCAAAAGATCTAATTGATAGTGGAATACTTATTGGAAAAAATTTAATCGAGGTAACGGAATTACTTGGAGAAGATTATATATCAAACTCTGAAAACACAATATCCTATTATCTAGAATTTATTCCGAGTCCAGGTAATTTGGATCCTGACTTATTAAAACTGACTTTTGAGAATGATATGGTAATTGAGGTCATCCAGCACGGAACATAAAAACGTTGGGTAAAAACGTGTATAATTAATTGCTTATTCTCGCCTACTTCTGAAAACCCTGACCTAAATAAAGTGTATATTTGCGATTAGACTGGTTTAAAAATATTGAGGCAATAATTTGCAAAATTCACTTAATTTAAAGTTCTACCCTACTAAACATTTTTTGTTTTTACTAATATGTGTAAGTCTTTTTCTTGCAACAACTAAAATCCATTCGCAATCTGAAGACGACATTTTATTAAACAAAGCTTCTTGGCTACTCTATGACCAACCTCAAGAAGCTATAAAGATTGCAGATTATATAATTAAAAAGACTTCTAGTCCCTCTGAAAAAAATTTGAAAGCTCAGCTTATTTTAGCTGAAAGCGGACTTTTGCTTAGCGACTATAAAACAGCCATAACTTGTTTATTTAATACCAAAGAAGCTCTGGATGTTTTTCCAAATCAAAAACTTAAAAATAAAAACAGCATCTTATTTGCTTCATTATATCGGCAATTAGGCTTATTAGATAAAGCAAAACAAGCACTTGAATTTATACCAAAAGACAAAGACTTAAAAGGGCGGTTTTATTTTGAACAAGGACTTATAGAAGCGAATCTTAAAAATCAAGATAAAGCAACCTCTTGTTTTAATAAAAGTTTAGATGCCTACAAATCCTTACCTCATACGCAACTTTCATCTTGCCTAATCGGTTTATCGAGATTGGCTCTAGCAGAAAACTCTTTAGAGACTTCTGAAAAACTTGACAGTGCCTTTACAGACACATCTTCACCACAACTTCTCAAGCATATCTCTAAAAAATTACAAGCAAAGTTTTTATATGATAAAGAAGCATACAACGAATCCTTAGCCTTATTAACTACATTGATGCCTTTGGAAAATTCAGTTAAAACTACTGAATTAAGAAAGCAACTTTTCGAAATTGCTTCTCGTGATTATTACGCCTTGGGTGATTTTGAAAAATATCTAGACTATGATGAGCAATTTAATGCGCTTGAAGATTCTTTAATTAACATAGAAAAAGAAGCCCATATTGCACTGTATGCCCGAATGCTGAAATATCAAAAAAAGACAGTCAACCAAAAAGGTGAAAGTAATAAAATTAAAGGGATTATAATCCTAACCATATTATCCTTGATAGTAGCCTTTCTTATCTTTTACCGAGTAAGACAGCATGTTTTAGAAAAGAAAAAAACAGGTGGTGATACTGATCATAAATCGAATAACGATCTTGTAAAACCTCAAGAGCATGAAAGTAAAACCATTGTTATTCCTGACGATACAAAATATCAAATTATTCAAAAACTGAATGCTTTTGAAAAAAATATGGAATTTCTAGATGCAAGAATCTCATTAACTTCCATGGCAAAAAAACTAAATACAAACACCAAATATCTTTCTGAAATAATCAATACTGAGAAAGAAGTAAGCTTTACACGTTATATAAATCAACTTCGAATTGATTACATACAGAAAAAATTAGCTGAAGAACCTACCTATCGAAAATATAAAATTAGCTATTTAGCTAAAGAAAGTGGATTTGTGTCTCACAGTACCTTTGCTACTACGTTTAAGTCACACACAGGAGAATCACCAACAGCTTATATCTCAAGACTTCAAAAAAAAGAAAAAAATAACAGGATATGATGCGTCAAAAAATTTACATCATACAATTATTTGTTTTCCTTCTTGGAAATTCCATTTCAGGAATAGCTCAAGAAGACACTAAAAGTATTGATAGCTTATTTAAAGAAGCCTCTTTTTTAGTCTACACACATCCAGAATTATCTATTGAAAAGGGAAACTCTTTATATGAATTAGCTAGAGAAAAAAAATTACCCAAAGTTCAATTACAGGCTCTCATCGTCATAGCAAATGGCCATGCTGCACAAAATCAATATGACAAATCTATTAGCTTCTCTCGTAAAGCTTACGATATAGCATTACAATCTCAGGATTCCATCAATCAAATAAAAACCTTAGCATTCATAGGAAGTCAATACCTCTCAATAGGCATGAATGATGAAGCCTGGATATACTTAGACAAAGCAGATAAGCTTTCTCAAACTGGCTCACTTTCAAAAGATATACAACCGCTTTTGGGGAATATCTTTTTATTGAAAGGAATCAATTATAAACATAATTTAGACTGTGCTTTTGCACAAGATTTTTTTGACCAAGCGATACAAATATTTGTTACGTACCCAGACAGCAATTATTCTAGAGGAAACATTGCCCAAGCTTGGAATCAAAAAGCAACTTGTTATTTACAAATCAAACAGTTGGTTAAAGCTGATTCTAGTTTTATTAAGGCAATAGATTATGGAGAGCAAAACTATTCCAGTGGTATTTTAGCTCATGCCTTTTGGGGACGTGCTCAAATATGTGAACAAAGGCAAGATTTTGAAAGTGCCATGAATTACCTAACCAAAGCCTTGGAATATGTTAGGGAAAACAGTATAAAAAAGCTCGAGCTAGAAATATACAGATCCTTAGCAAAAACTAATTTGCAACTCAATAATCTGGAAGACCATAAACTATATAATGAACGGTTTAGAGAGGTAAAAAAAGAGATTACAGAAACACAGCAAAAATCACTTTTATCCCTACAAAAAAGTATGCTTGATTATGAGGTATCAATAATTGAAAAACAACAAGACAAAACGAAACTTATTTTTATTATTAGTTCTGCCTTATTAATCATTTTTATTGCAGTATTATCATGGAATATCTTAAAAAGATATAAAAAATAAGCATTTCTTAACCTAAAGCTAAAAATTCTTCTGTGTTTTCACTTCCTAAACACAAACAATTGACCTACAAATATTTAAGCATCCTTTTATATTTTCTAAAACTTGAAATTTTACCGAATACAAAAAAGCAAGTTCTTGATTAGGCTCTTTAATTAGGTACTTTTGGTCAGAACTATAACTACAAATAATTTATGAAAAGCAAAATTACTTTTTTCACAATTTTAATCACTTTTATATCATTTTTAAATGCTCAAGAAGGAGTGAACTTAGAACTGGTTAAGGATATTAATATTTCAGGAAATTCTGAACCAGGTTCCTTCATTGATCTGCAAGGGAGTTTAATATTTGTTGCCACTGATGTAGATCACGGAAGGGAGTTATGGATATCTGACGGTACTGAGGGAGGAACTCAACTTTTGAAGGATATTAGGACAGGTACAGCAAGTTCTAATCCTTCGCAGTTAACTTTATATGGTAACCATGTAATTTTCACAGCTCAAACTGATGAAGAAGGTAATGAAGTTTGGATAACGGATGGTACTGAAGCAGGAACCGTGATACTAAGTGATATCAGACCAGGAACAGCTAGTTCTTTTGCCTTTGAGTTTACTGAGTATAACAATGCTATTTTCTTTAGAGCTAATAATGGTTCTGAAGGTACAGAATTATGGAAAACAGATGGTACAACAAGTGGAACTGTGATGGTAAGTGATATCAGAAACGGACAGTCTGGATCAAACCCTACAGCTTTTGTAGTATATAATGGTCTACTTTATTTTAGAGCTAATGACGGATTTGATCCTGGCCAACATGGTTTTGAATTATGGGTTTCAGATGGTACCGATTCTGGCACATCACTATTTATGGATATCAACCCAAATGGTAATAGCAACCCTCAAACCTTTTATGTATTTGATAATATGCTCTACTTTGTTGCAGATGATGGCACTAATGGTATAGAACTATGGCATACAGACGGAACTATGGCAGGTACTCAAATAGTTAGTGATATTAATCCTAATGGTAATTCGTTGCCTAGTTATTTATATGCAGCTAATAATGAGTTATTTTTTACTGCCTACACACAAGATTCAGGAAGAGAACTATGGAAAACAGATGGTACAGAAGCAGGTACAGTACTTGTTAAAGATGTTAGCCCAGGTACTGGTGATGGTATGTTTACTCAATTTAGTATCATTGAATACCAAAACAATGTCTATTTCACAGGTGTTGATGGGGTACATGGTGCAGAGATATGGGTTACAGATGGAACTGAAAGTGGCACCCATGTTTTTAAAGATATTTTTGCAGGTAGTGAGTATAGTATTTCATATGCAGGAAGAGTCGATTTCCAAATCTATAACGGGTTATTGGTATTCAGAGCTATGGATGATTTAGTTAATGGTTATCAATTATGGCTGAGTGATGGTACTATAGACGGAACTCAAGAGTTTATACCTGATTCTGTAGAAAACCCAAATGCATTATGGTTAACCCCTGGGTTTACCGTTATGGGTGACTCGTTATATTTCCAAGCCAATTTTGACGGAGCTTATGGCTCAGAATTGTACAAGCTTACATATACAGAAAACTTAAGTACAGAAGAGTTTAGCGCAACTAATTTTGAAGTCTTCCCTAACCCTACAACAGACTATGTAACGATATCTTCAGTAAATGAAGATTTACAGAGTGTTGAAGTATACAATACCTTAGGAAAACAAATTTTTAATATAGTCCCTTCTCAACAAAGAATAGATTTATCTCAATGCAATCCAGGTATATATTTCCTAAGGCTTACAAGTACATCTGGAAATTATATGATTAAGAAAATCATCAAAAACTAACTTTCACTTTCAACTAAAAGTTTAGTATTGAAAAGCCTTGTTTTTAAAACAAGGCTTTTTTTAATGCTAGTCAATGGCTTATTTAATTTTAATCAGCAAGGAAAAAACCTATACAACCAAGATTACCTTAAGCTAAATAACATAATATTAAGTTTTGTGCACTCACAATAGTTTAGTAAACTTTTTAAAGACAAAACCAACCACTCACCTTCTGAGTTTAGAGCGTTTTTTAATTGATATTAGTCTTGAATTACATTACCTTTTTCTCTAAAAATCATTAGATTAGCTAATATTAACATAAGTTGGATATAGTTAATGTGTATATTCAATAGTTATGTGCAATACTGAAAAGAACTTATGAAAAAAATTTTAGTCCCTGTTTTTCTAATGACAACACTGATTTCAATTGGACAAAGTGTTTACAGAAAAGACGCTGACCTGAAAAAACAGAATGGAATCAAGCAAACTGACATCTATATGCTAGATAAATCGAAATCAACTAATGCGATTTTGTTCCAGTCAAACCTTTATGACAGAAATGGTCGAACAATAGATACAAAAAGCTATACTCTTGATGGAAAATTGGATTCTCATTCAAAATTTGAATATCCAAATGACACAATTAGAATCAAGATTTCAGTTGACTCAACCCAAACAGAATTAAAACGGATTGAACAAAAATTTGACTTATCTGATAAGAAAAGAGAAGCACAAAAAAATAAGAATCGGAATTTTGAATACGAATATGATTCCAGAGGCAACGCAACAAAAATCTACAGAATAGTAGGAAACGAAAAATCCTTGTTAACTGAAAAAGAATATAATCAAAATAATTATCTGACAAGAGAAGGAGCTTTCTCGTTTAGGTCAGATGGAACTAAAAGATGGAAAGTTAGAATTTACGAACGAGATGAATCTGACAACATTTTACGGATTACTACAATGGACGAAAGTGAAATTGAAAATGTTGTAATATATGTTCACAAAAAGTACAGCACATAACAACGGCTATAGTTCATTGCTTCTGACTTTCCTCTCGGAAAGTCCTCGCAAATTTGCTATCTTCGGTTTACGGCAGAAAATCCTAGCGGATTTTTACGTAATGAAACCATAGCCAAACCGTTACATATCATTTGAGAAACTAATGACAATTAGAAAAATCACTCTCTTAATATTTACAATTTTTCTCATTTCTTGTTCCAACAAAAAACTGATTAGATACGAATTCAAGAACTCTGAAATTGAACTGAATTGGTTTTTTTATAGTTATTTATCAAACACAAGTTCCGATTTTATCGAAGTTAAATGTGATGATTATTTTATTACAATTTTTGAGTCTCAGCACGGATTGATGAAAGTGAAAGTCGAAGATAAAACAATAATAATATCTCATCTAAAATCTAACGGAATTCAACCTAAATTAAAGCGTACAAAAATGTTTGCGGATATAAAATTGAATATCAAGAAGTTTCCTCTCACGATATCTATCAAGAATATTTGAATGAAAAAAGTAATGAAAACAAATAAAAAAAGTATAGCAATATGTAACTATAGCGGATTCGACTTACCTTAGATTACGTTAGATACGAAGCTCTCTAATACACTAGTAATAGTTAACGTCTGTACTTTACCGAAAAAATATTAAATTTTAATCCCTAACGAACGGTTATACTAGACCGTTAGCCTCAATATGAATAAAGTGTCATTTATAAAACGAATTACAATATTATTGAGCTTTTCTATTTTACTACTTCTGACCTGTATATCGATTACTATATATGAGTTATTGAACTCTAATCCTGTAACGGATGACCTTAATTACGGAATTATGGCTCTAATTTTTATTGGTCTTTCTGGACTATTCGGAATTATAATTGATTTCATATTGTACAAATTCATAAAAAACAAATGGATCCTAAATATAATCGGACTAATAATTGTTCTATGCTTTATCTATTATTGGTATTAAATTGAGTTAAATTCTGAAGGTAACAACTCATATAATGCGTAAACAAACTGTTAACTAAAATATGAAAAAAAACATTTAACTTTTTTAATTGGATTTTTTATCTTGATTACTTCTTGCTATCAAGCAGAAAAGAAAGAACGCACCCAACTAAAAAAAAATGAACCTATTATTCAGGAAATTATTGTAGAATCTAGTGAATTTGAAGAAAAAGAAAGCCCTCAATTCATAGAAAACGATAGTATAATTCATCTCTGGGAATCTGAATTAAAATCATTGACAAAAGAATACAGCAATTTCGTAGTTAAAACGGAATTAATTGAAAATGACCACGATAATACTCAAATAGACACTATAAGAACTTTAACTTTTGACAAATCAAAAATAGTAGTTTATTCAACGACCGGATTTTATGCTGTTTGGACAGCAGACATAAAAAATTCGGAATTACCAATATGGAACTATGTAAAAGTCGGAATGAAAAAACACCAATTGGAAAAAACCCTAGCAACTAGATTAAAATCTGACACAATAAAATTTGGGAACTTAGAACAGACATCACTTTTTGAATTTTATTTTAGTAATGAAGAGTTAAAACAAGTGAAATTTGAGGGATATATTGATTAAAAATTCTGAAATAATATTTTATAAAACTACTCACAAAAAAACCACCAAAACTCATCTCAAAACAAGTCTTAGTGGCTTAAATAATTATGTATTTGTGACCGCGGAGGGATTCGAACCCCCAACCCTCAGAGCCGAAATCTGATATTCTATCCAGTTGAACTACGCAGCCTTTACTTCCTGAAAAAGCAGGAATTTATCACTTTAATTAAGACATTAATTTTGCCTTAACTATAGAAGATATTGTTTTTCCATCAGCTTGCCCAGCTAATTCTTGGCTTACAATGCCCATTACTTTACCCATATCCTTCATACCTTCTGCACCAACTTGGTCTATAGTCATTACCACAACTTTTTCTATTTCCTCTTCACTCAACGCCTCTGGTAAAAACTGGCTTATAACTTCAGCTTGGTCTAATTCTGGTTGCGCTAAATCTTCACGTTTTTGCTCTAAAAATATGGCTGCACTATCTTTACGTTGCTTTACCATTTTAGACAAAATCTTTATCTCTTGTTCTTCGGTAAGCTCATCTCCACCATCTGAAGCTGTTTTAGCTAATAATATTTCAGATTTTACAGCCCTTAATGCCGCTAAAGCTGTTTGATTTTTTTCTTTCATGGCTACTTTCATAGCGCTCATAACATCATCTTGTAAACTCATAGTTTGTTATTTTAATAGAAGTGCGAAGATACTAAAAGTTTCACTGTTTTAAGCTAGAAATCTAGCCTGTAAACTCAAAATACCATAAACAAAAAGCCCAAATAGTTGGAGGGACTTTTTGGGCTTTGACTGGTGTTTTAACACTTAACTTAAACTTGCTATTAATCTACGTTGTCGTGTAAAAATGAATTGTTACTTCTTAATTGAATATCGTCATTTTCATCAGTATTGACAGACATTCTAGAAGAGTTAGTTTCTGAGGAATGTTGAGCATCCTCCAAGTTTACACCTTGTCTTTTGTAAGCAGGTTCCTTTTCAATTTCATCTATTTTAGCGTTGTTAAACTTATAGTTGAAATCTTTCATTTTTCTTCTGCGCTCATCTGCACGAGCTATTAATAATTCTGAAATTGGAGAGTTTAAAGGATCTATCTCACCTTCCTTCATCACTTCAGTATCATCTTTTGGTAATACTTTCTTTTCAAAAACAACTTCTTCCTTAACTTCTGTTTTTTCAGCTTTAGTGTTTAAAGACGATTCAAAGGTTTCAAATTCATCTAAAGTATAGCGTTTTTCGCCTTGCTCATTCACTTGCGTTACAGAAATAATTTCTACAGGCTCATTAACATCTATATCATTAATATCTTCGTCTAAGCTAAAGAACATCTTTTCTTCTTTAGATTCTGGCGCTTCAACTTCTTCAATAGTCTGATTGGTTAAAGGCAAATCGAAAGTCAATGTGATTTGCTCTTCTGGCTCTATTTCTATCTCTTCAGCCTTATTTACGATTGGTGTAATAATAAAATCTTCTGAATCGTCTACAAGTGGCTTAGCATCTATAACTTCATCATATACAACACTCATATTTTTAATGAAATCTGTTGTAGGAATGATGTCTGAATCATTATCGTTTTTACTTGAAGCTATTGTCTCATTAGTATCTTCTTCATCTAGTAATGTATGACGCACTACTGGATTTTTATTCTCATCTTCCAAAACAATATCTGGAGTGATAATCGCTGGCTCTTTATCTTTTGTGCTGATATCCTCATCCGAAGATTCACCTAAAGCATGGATTACTTTTTTTGCTTCAGTATTTGAAATTTCATTTTGCTGATCTAGATTAAAACCCGTTGCTATAATGGTAACAGAAATAGATTCTTGTAAAGATTCGTCTTCACCAACACCCATAATAATGTTAGCACCATGACCAGCTTCATTTTGAATATGATCGTTGATTTCACCTATCTCATCAATAGTGATTTCCTGAGAACCAGAAACGATTAACAACAATACATTTTTAGCTCCAGTAATTTTATTATCGTTTAATAATGGTGAATCTAAAGCTTTCATAATAGCTTCTTGCGCTCTAGTTTGACCAGAAGCAACTGCCGATCCCATAATGGCAGTTCCACTATTACTTAAAACAGTTTTAGCATCACGTAAATCGATGTTTTGTGTATAGTGATGTGTAATAACCTCGGCTATACCTCTAGAAGCTGTAGCTAAAACTTCGTCTGCTTTTGAGAAACCAGCTTTAAAACCAAGGTTACCATAAACTTCACGAAGTTTATTATTATTAATAACGATTAAAGAATCTACATGCTGACGTAAGTTTTCTATACCACGTTGAGCTTGTTCGTTTCGCATTTTACCTTCAAACTGAAAAGGCATTGTGACGATACCAACGGTAAGAACATCTAATTCCTTAGACATCTTAGCAATGACTGGTGCAGCACCTGTTCCTGTACCACCACCCATTCCGGCAGTAATAAATACCATTTTGGTATTGGTATCTAACATTCTGCGAATATCTTCTAAACTCTCAACAGCAGCTTGTTCACCAACATCTGGGTTAGCACCTGCACCTAATCCTTCGGTTAAGTTGACTCCTAGTTGAATTTTGTTTGGAACACCACTGTTTTGAAGTGCTTGCGCATCTGTATTACAGATTACAAAATCCACTCCTTTGATACCTTGCAAAAACATGTGATTGATGGCATTACTACCACCTCCACCGACACCAATAACTTTGATGACGTTAGATTGGTTTTTTGGCAAGTCAAATGAAATATTTCCAAATTCGTTACTACTACTCATACTATCTGTGATTATGGGATTTTATTTGTCTTAATTAATTTCTATTTTATTATTCTGCGTTGTCTAAAAATTCTTTGACACGCTCTGTCAATTTATCTAAAAATGAACGTCGTTCTTTTTTAGGTTCTTCAATTATTTGTTCTGCTTCTGGCTCTGTTGTTTCTTCAGCAGCATTTTCAATTTCTATTTCTTCAATTTCTTCAGCTTTCTTACGATCTTGGCGCTTAAGGCCATCCATAACTAAACCTACTGCTGTAGCAAAAAGCGGGCTTGCAATATCCTCATCACTATCACCAGCCAAATGCTCATTAGGATACCCTATTCTGGTATCCATTCCTGTGATATATTCTACTAATTGCTTAAGGTGTTTTAATTGGCTTCCACCACCTGTTAAAACAATACCAGCTATCAATTTTTTCTTTTGCTCTTCGTGTCCGTAGTTTTTAATCTCTACGTAAACTTGCTCTATAATTTCCACGACTCTAGCATGAATAATTTTAGATAAATTTTTCAGTGTTATTTCTTTTGGCTCTCTTCCACGTAACCCTGGAATTGAAACAATCTCATTGTCTTTATTTTCACCTGGCCAAGCAGAGCCAAATTTTATCTTCAGTAATTCAGCTTGCTTTTCAATGATAGAACAACCTTCTTTAATATCTTCAGTGATAACATTACCACCAAAAGGAATTACCGCTGTATGGCGAATAATACCATCTTTGAACACCGCTAAATCTGTTGTACCACCACCTATATCAATTAATGCAACACCAGCTTCTTTCTCTTCCTGACTCAATACTGCATTTGCCGATGCTAAAGGCTCTAAAGTGATGCCTTCTAGCTCTAAACCAGAACTTTTGACACAACGTCCAATATTTCGAATTGATGACACCTGACCTACAACCACATGGAAATTGGCTTCTAAACGTCCACCATACATTCCGATTGGCTCTTTTATTTCTGCTTGTCCATCAACCTTAAATTCTTGTGGCAACACATGGATGATTTCTTCACCTGGAAGCATCACCAATTTATGAACTTGATTGATTAAACGATCAATATCAGTTTCGTCAATAACCAACTCAGAATTTGCGCGCGTGATATAGTCGCTATGTTGCAAACTGCGAATATGCTGACCTGCAATACCAACTGTGACATCTTCAATTTTTTCTGAAGCTGCCGCTTCAGCCTCTTGTACCGCTTGCTGAATAGATTGAATGGTTTGAGTAATATTGTTTACCACACCACGATGCACACCCAAGCTTTTGGATTTACCTACACCTAAAATCTCAACCTTACCATACTCGTTTTTGCGACCAATCATGGCCACAATCTTTGTAGTTCCTATATCTAAACCAACCGAAATATTATGCTTTTCCATAGTTTACTTTTTGGTGCAAATAACTTGTTTATCAAACTTTAGATTAATCACTTTGTAATTGTCCAAAATTTTATCTTTCAGCGCTTTTTGATAAAAGGCTTTAAAATTGTTTATCTTTTTTTGTAGATTTTTTAGAGTTCCTACATGAACCAAAAAATCACTTTTACGTATTTTAAAATCAATGGTTTTATCGTCGTTTTGACGAATCTCAATGATATATTTTTTTAAAAACTCATCTTCATCTACAGCTTTAGCAAATTGAAAAACCGTTTCGAGATTATTTTTCATAACATTACCTGTTACAAGTGGCACTCTTGCTGTATAATTAGAGGATAAAGGCATGTAAGAACCTTCATCATCTATATAATATGAAGCATTAGTATTGACCCTTGCGATAGGTCTTTTTTGTTCTATTTCGGCTGAAAGCTCACCGTTTACTGACATAAACACCTCAGCTTTCTTTATCATTGGATTAGAATTTAGGGCAGTTTCTAATTCGTTCAAATCTATAATTTCTTTAGGTTGCTCCGTAACTGGTCGTTGATTTTGTATTAACAATTTACTAACAGTAGCATCCGTGATAAAGAGTTTATTATCGCCTAAAAACTTAATGTTTGATTTAACAACTTTCCGTGCATCGTTTCTTTTATTAGAAAACGCGAACAATCCACCAACCAAAATCAGCAAAACAATGATTTTTATGTAGTTATAATTAATTCGCAACACTAAAAGCTTCTTTTATATGTTTTACTTCTTCTCCAATATCTCCAGCACCAATCGTCATTACAATATTGGTATCAGATTTTTTTATTTCATTAATTAATTCTGATTTTTGAATTAACTTTTTGTTATCGTTTTTAATTTTATTCAACAACCATTCCGACGTCACACCTTCGATAGGCAATTCTCTTGCTGGATAAATATCTAACAGGATAATTTCATCGAATTTTGAAAGACTTTCTGCAAAACCATCTACAAAATCTCTTGTTCTACTGAACAAATGCGGCTGAAAAACTGCCAATACTTTTTTATCTGGATACATCTCTCTAACTGCTTGATGCACGGCATTAATTTCTTCTGGATGATGCGCATAATCATCTATAAAAACAAATTCATCTGTTTTTATTTGATAGCTAAATCGACGCTTTACACCTTTGTAAGATGCCAAGCCTTTAGCCAACTGCTCATGAGAACAGCCATATTCTAAAGCCATCGCCAAGGCAATTATGGCGTTAGACAAATTATGTCTACCTGGTAGATTAAACTCTAGATTTCTATAAGTACCATTCGGTGTTTTAATATCGAAAATGTATGATCCATTTTCAATCCTTACATTTTTAGCACTATAATCGGAATCATCTTCTATACCATAGGTTATACCTTTTAGTGGTAGACCATTTTTTACAAATAATTTACCATTAGGTTTTATTCTTTCAGTAAAATCTTTAAATGATTTTATCAGCTCAGAAGCATCTCCATAAATATCCAAATGGTCTGCATCCATTGATGTGATGCACGCTAAATTTGGCGAAAGAGTTAAAAAAGAGCGATCGAATTCGTCCGCTTCTACCACGGTAACTTCTGTTCCGTTTATAATCAGATTTGAATTATAATTTTCACTAATTCCACCTAAAAATGCCGTAACCGGAGCGTCACAACTATTCAACAAATGTCCTAAAATGCTTGTTGTGGTAGTTTTTCCATGTGTACCAGCCACAGCCAAACAAGTGGTTTGTTTTGTTATTTCACCTAAAATAGCCGAACGTTTTAAAACCTTAAAGTTATTGTCGATGAAATAGTTTAATTCGGTATGGGATTTTGGTATCGCTGGTGTGTAAACAATCAGAGTTTCATCTTGATTCAAAAACCTTGAGTCGACATGTTTTACATCATCTTCAAAATGAACAGTTATACCCAATTCCTCAAGTGCTCTTGTAATATCTGTCGGTACTTTATCATATCCTGAAACATGCTTACCATTAGCCACAAAATAACGTGCCAAGGCAGACATTCCAATGCCTCCAATTCCAATAAAAAAAACGTTATTTACAGCTTTTAAATTCATCTATTTTTCAATAGTTTTTCAACTTCATCAACAATATCATTTGTAGCATTTACCAACGCTAACTTTTCTATATTTTGCCTTAAAAATTTTCTCTTTTCTTCATTAGAAATCAATTCGACAAATTCAGATTCAAAATCAGTATCTAGATCTTTTTCTCTTATCAATACCGCTGCATTTTTATCCGCTACAGCCTTTGCATTTTTGGTTTGATGATCTTCTGCTACATTTGGAGATGGAATAAAAATCGTTGGCTTTCCAACAATACACAATTCCGACACAGAAATAGCTCCTGCTCTTGAAATGATAACATCTGCTGCTGCATAAGCCATATCCATATTATTCAAAAATGCATGTACCTGAACACTATTTAACTCATTATATTTTTTGTACTGATCGAAATACAATTTCCCACATTGCCAAACCACCTGAACATTATTAGCTTCAAACATTTCAATATTTGCTTCGATAAGCTGATTGATTCTTCTGGCTCCCAAGCTTCCACCCAAAACCAATAAAGTATGTTTACTATGAACTAATTTAAAAGTATCTTTTCCTTCAATTTGCTTTCCTTTTACTTCCAACAAATCTTTACGAATTGGATTTCCTGTTAGTTTAATTTTTTCTTTTGGGAAGAATTTCTCCAATCCTTCATATGCTACACAAATAGAGTTTACCTTCTTCCCCAACAGTTTATTAGTAATACCTGGATAGGAATTCTGCTCCTGTATTAAACTAGGAATTCTTTTTGAAGTCGCCACATGAAGCAATGGCCCACTTGCAAATCCACCTGTTCCAATTACTACATCTGGCTTAAAGGATTTTATTATTTTTTTAGAACGTAAAATGCTACTTATTAACTTAAATGGAAATGCTAGATTTTTTAACGTTAATTTTCGTTGAATTCCAGAAATCCAAAGCCCTTCAATTTTATAGCCAGCTTGTGGCACTTTATCCATTTCCATTCGATCTGAAGCACCAACAAATAGAAATTCGGCATCTGGATAACGAGATTTCAATTCATCCGCAATAGCTACTGCAGGATAAATATGACCTCCTGTTCCTCCTCCTGATAATATGAATTTATAACGACTCATTAAATTGCTTCACTTAAAATATCCAACGGATTTTCTTCCGATTCTTGTTCTTTTATTTCTTCGCGCTTAGCACTAACACTTAATATGATTCCGATGGCCATACAGGTCATCCAAATTGAGGTTCCACCACTACTAATAAGCGGTAAGGTTTGTCCTGTAACTGGAAACAACTCCACTGCAACTGCCATATTAATCAATGCCTGAAACACAATTGGCAAACCAACTCCAAGCACTAATAATTTACCAAAAATGGTATCTGATTTTTGAGACACAATAACAATTCTAAACAATAACCACGAATACATGATTAGCAAAAAGATACCACCAAACAAACCGTACTCTTCAATAATGATGGCGAAAATAAAATCTGATGAGGACTGTGGTAAAAAGTTTTTTTGTACGCTTTTTCCTGGACCTAGGGGTGTTATTCCTGTAGCTATTGCAATTTTGGCTTTTTCAATTTGATAATCTTCTTCAGTATCTTCACCATTAGCAAAATTTTCTATTCGGCTAATCCATGTATCCACACGGTTTGGCATAGCTTCTGGAAAAGCTTTAGCTGTCAAAATAAACATAGTCAGCGCTAACAGCCCTGTTCCTATAATAATCAAAAGATATTTTACTGGATAACCACCAATAAAAGCTAACATCATCACCATAGTAAATATGATTGCTGTTGTGGAAAAGTTAGCTGGAAGAATCAATATCAAAATCAAAAATACTGGTCCCCAAAGCGGTAACAACGTTTCTTTAAAACTAACTTCTTTATCTTTTATCTTCGACAAATATCTAGCCACATAAACCATCAAAACTACAGCGGCTAATGTTGATGTCTGAAAAGACATATTAACAATAGGAATCTGAATCCAACGGCTCGCGTTAGCACCATCAATAGTAGTACCTTGAAGCATAGTAATAATCAACAGCACGAACACTATCGGAATCATAATCATCGATAGGCCTCTGAAATACTTATAAGGCACTTTGTGCACTCCAAACATAATAGCAAAACCAAGCGCTAAATGCATAAAATGCTTTAAGAAAAAAGAAAATGTATTACCCATACCTCCAACATAAGCCAAATTACTCGCCGCACTGTATACAGGTAAAAACGAAAATATGGCCAATAGCGTTACTATTGCCCAAATCGCCTTATCTCCTTTTATTTGCTTAAAAATATTATTCATATCATCTATTATCCACAATCAATAGCCCTAGGAAGCACCTTACTAAATTTCAGCTCTTCTATAAGGTAGTATTTCATACAGTAACTCTATATCGTTATTAACCTTGTATTGATTTAAATTATTTATCACATAACTTTCTTTACCATAAAACACTTCCCATAACCAAACAAAAAATATCTTAGAATCTTTTGTTAGTTCAAATGAAGGCATAGAACGCTCAAAAACCTCTTTAAAATCAACCTCATTGGTTGTCAAAAAATACGACAGTGAATTTTTAAAAATTCGTTGAAATTGATCTTTTTTATAATTATAATAGAACGGTATTAATATTAAATATTTTATTAAACTTTTAACCTCTCGCTCATCTTCCGTATTTACATCCCCAAGAACATCTTCACATTCGTCTATATCATAAAAGCTTGCAGAAACTAAGACCTCTGAAATAAAATATTTATTTACCAAATTCATAGTTAAAGGTTTCTTACAGCATTTTTAAATTGACGACCACGATCTTCATAGTTTTCAAATAAATCAAAACTCGCACACGCTGGTGACAACAATACATTATCACCTGCTTCAGCCACTTTATATGCTATTTTTACAGCTTCGCTCATGTATTGGGTTTCAACAATAACATCAACCATATTTCCGAAGGCTTCAATTAGTTTTGCATTATCTACACCCAAACAGATAATCGCCTTTACTTTTTCATTTACGAATGGAAATAATTCCTTGTATTCATTCCCTTTATCGACACCTCCAACAATCCAAACTGTTGGCGCATCCATACTTTCCAAAGCGAAATACGTTGCATTAACATTAGTTGCCTTAGAATCATTGATGTACTGCACTTTATTGATCTTAAGCACATGCTCCAAACGATGCTCAACACCCTGAAAATTCTCTAAACTCTCTCTTATGGTTTGTTTTCTTATTTTAAGTAAATGCGCCACAGTTGATGCTGCCATTGCATTTTTTACGTTGTGCTTTCCTTCCAAAGCTAAATTTTCTGTCGGCATAATTATTTGGTTATTATCTATTGTTATTATTATTTTATTATTGTCTAAATATGCACCTTCCTCAATGACTTTAGTCAGTGAAAAAGGCAGTTTTCGAGATTGAATTGGGTTGTTTTGCAACCACTCATTGATAACCTCATCATCAGCATCATAAATGAAAAAATCTTCTTCAGTTTGATTTTCTACAATTCTAAATTTTGAAGCGATATAATTTTCAAACTTGTAATCGTAGCGATCTAGATGATCTGGCGTAATATTGGTTAAAACCGCAATTTTTGGTTTGAAATCCACGATATCATCGAGCTGAAAACTACTAATCTCCAACACATAGTTTTCGTGATTTTTCTCTAAAATCTGTTTTGCGAAACTGTCACCAATGTTACCAGCCAAACCCACATCCAATTCTTGCTTCAGCAAATGATGCGTAAGTGTTGCGGTAGTAGTTTTACCGTTACTTCCCGTTATACCGATTAAAGTTGCTTCTGTGAATTTTGATGCAAATTCAATTTCTGAAACAACGGGAATTCCTACTTCACGAATTTGTTTCACCAAAGCCACTTTATCTGGTATCCCAGGACTTTTCATTACGATGTTTGCATTCAGAATTTTTAATTCTGTATGCTGTTCATCTTCAAATTCAATCTCATTATTTAAAAGAACGTCTTTGTACTTTTCTTTAATTTTTCCTTTATCAGAAACAAAAACTTCATAGCCTTTTGCTTTTCCTAAAAGCGCCGTTCCTACTCCGCTTTCACCTCCACCAAGAATTACCAACCGTTTCATTATCTAATTTTCAATGTAACGATGGATATAATTGCCAGCAAGATTCCGATAATCCAAAATCGAGTTACAATTTTACTTTCATGATATCCTGATTTCTGATAATGGTGGTGCAATGGAGACATCTTAAAAATGCGCCTCCCTTCACCATATTTTTTTCTTGTGTATTTGAAATAACTCACCTGCATTACCACAGATAAATTTTCCGCTAAGAAAATACCACACAGTACAGGGATTAACCATTCTTTTCTTACCGCAATAGCAATTACCGCTATAATTCCACCAATTGTCAAGCTTCCTGTATCACCCATAAACACTTGTGCTGGATATGTATTATACCACAAGAACCCTATTAAAGCTCCTACGAATGCCGCAATGTAAATAGTGATTTCCTCAACCCTTGGTATGTACATAATGTTGAGATATTCCGAGAAAATGATATTACCTGAAACCCATGCAAAAATTCCTAATGTCAGTACAATTATGGCTGATGTACCTGCTGCTAACCCATCAATACCATCGGTAAGATTTGCACCATTAGAAACAGCCGTAATAATGAAAATACTCACCAGAATAAAAATGACCCATGCATATTTTTCTAAATCAGGACTGATCCATGTGATTAAGTTTGAATAATCAAACTCATTTCCTTTCACAAACGGAATTGTGGTTTTTGTTGACTTTTCCTCAGCATCAAATAATTTTGCTGGAGCAATGTCTGGATCTTGTGCTAACAAGACCTGTTGCTGCTCTACTGGTAATTTTTCCTTTATAGTAACATCATCACTAAAAAATAGTGTAGCACCTACGATGATTCCCAATCCTACTTGGCCTAAAACTTTGAATTTACCTTTTAGACCTTCTTTATCATTTTTGAATTTCTTAATGTAATCATCAATGAACCCAATAGTTCCCATCCAAACTGTGGTAACCAGCAAAAGAATGATGTATATATTTTCAAGTTTTGCCAATAACAACACAGGAATTATGGTTGCTAGAATTATGATGATTCCACCCATAGTTGGCGTACCTGCCTTCTCAACTTGCCCTTCTAAACCTAAATCACGAATAGTTTCACCAACCTGTTGTTTTTGTAAAAACTTTATGATGCGTTTCCCATAAATTGTCGAAATCAAAAGCGACAATATTATAGCCATAGCTGCTCTAAAGGTTATAAACCCAAAAAGCGAAGCTCCAGGTATCTGAAATTGTTGTTCTAAATATTCAAATAGGTAATACAGCATCTTACTTTTGTAATTGTTTCACTTCGACAAGCTCAGTGACCGTTGTAGTCTCATTGCTTACTGTCGTTTATTTTTTTGTTATTGTCTTACTTGTTAAGCTTCTTTAAATAATCTTGCACTATTTTAAAATCATCAAAATCGAATCGCTCTCCTTTAATTTCTTGATAGGTTTCATGTCCTTTTCCCGCGATAAGAATAATATCATTTGCTTCCGCCATTTGACATGCCGTTTTTATCGCTTGTCTTCTATCTGTGATTGATAATGTCTTTTTGAAATTTTGAGGTTCAACTCCTTTCTCCATATCTTCAATAATGGCTTCAGGAACTTCGCTACGTGGATTATCGCTAGTAAAAATCACTTTTGTACTTAAAGCCGAAGCGATGTGCGCCATTTTAGGTCGCTTGGTCTTATCTCTATCTCCACCACAGCCAACAACCGTAATTAATTCTTCATTTTTAGTACGAATACTATTTATTGTTTCCAGTACATTTTTCAATGCATCTGGTGTATGCGCATAATCTACAATCGCTGTGATTTTCTCATCTGAAATGAAATACTGAAAACGTCCCGAAACATTTTCCAGCTCACTTATCAATCTCAAAATTTCATCTTTTCCTAAACCTAAAAGTTCAGCAGCACCATAAATTGCTAGAATATTATAAGCATTAAAATCACCTATTAATCGTGTCCACAATTCACTCTCATTCACCTTCAGTAATAAGCCACTAAATTCATTTTCTAAAATCTGCGCTCTGTAATCAGCGTAATTCTTTAAAGCGTAAGTGTATTTTTTAGCTTTTGTATTTTGAAGCATTATCAAACCATTTTTATCATCCATGTTAGATAATGCAAAGGCTTCTTTAGGCAACTGATCGAAAAATCGTTTTTTAACATCCCTATACTCAGCAAAGGTTTTATGATAATCGAGATGATCATGAGATAGATTTGTGAAAATTCCTCCAGCAAACTGCAATCCTTCAGTTCTACTTTGATGTATACCATGAGAGCTCACCTCCATAAAGCAATATTCTACACCTGCCTCATTCATCATCTTTAAATATTTATTTATCGTTAATGAATCTGGAGTAGTATGTGTCGCTTTATAAGTTTCATCAGCTACCATGATTTTAACCGTTGACAATAAACCAACCTTGTAACCCGCTTTTTTAAAGAGTTGATACAACAAACTAGATACCGTAGTTTTTCCATTAGTACCTGTTACACCAACAAGTTTTAAGTTTTCGGATGGATGCTCAAAATAATTGGCAGCCATAAAAGCCAAAGCCTGATTTGAATTTTCAACTTCGATATAAGTAATTCCGTTTTGAAGATTTTCTGGCAAAACCTCACACACGATAGCTGTCGCACCATCTGCTATAGCTTTCTCAATGTATTTATGCCCATCTGTTAATGTCCCAGTAATTGCCACAAAAACATCATTAGTTTGAATTTGACGTGAATCAAACTCAATCTTTTGCACGGTAATGCCTGTGCTACCAACAACAGCATTAATATTAACCTTATACAATATGTCTTTCAATACCATCATGATGCTTCTAAAACTATTGTTTGGTTAGCTTGTAATTTTTGATGCTTGTCTACGGATTGCTTTCTCACCACTCCACTTCCGGTAATTTTCACCTTAATACCTACAGGCAGATTTTCCAACAAAGCCAATGCGTCCATAGCAGGCATACCAACTACGTTTGGCATTAACTCTCTATATTTTCTGGAATTTTCATAATAACCTTCAAAATCATTCTTCACTAGATTACTCTTATAATCAAGGTTTTTGATTTCATCTACTATAGGAGTATCTGTATAAATCTTTTGAGCAATTCTTTTAAACACAGGACCAGAAACGTCCGCACCATAATAACCAACACTTTTATCAGGTTCATGAATTACCACAATACATGAATATTTAGGGTTATCCGCTGGAAAAAAACCTGCAAAAGATGAGATATAGTTTAATTTATCCCTATTTCTATAATCCTTTTGACATGTTCCTGTTTTACCTGCCATGGAGAAATTTTCAGAATACAATCTATGCCCTGTTCCATGCTCCTTTTCTACCACATTCTCCAACAACTGCTTTACTTTCTTCACAGTTTCTTCTGAACAAATTCTAGGATTGATTACTTTCTTCTCAAATGGCTCAACCACTCTATCATACTCCTTAACCTCTCTTAAAAACCTAGGCTTTACCATTTCACCATTGTTTGCAATGGCATTATAAAAAGTTAGTGTTTGAAGCGGAGTAAAAGACACACCATAACCATAAGCCATCCACTGTAGCGCAATACCACTCCATCTACCGTTTTTTACTCTTGGATCTGGAATTATAGGACTTGGCTCACCAATTATTGGAAGATCAAGACTATCGTTAAGATTCATAGCATACAATCTATCCACAAATTTGCTTGGCTTATTTCTGTATGCATTATCAATAGCTTTTACTATTCCTGTATTTGAAGAAACCTCAAAAGCTTCAGAAACTGAAATCTTGCCATAACCACCATGTTTTGAATCTCTAACTTTTTTACCATAAAAAGTCAGAATCCCCTTTTCCGTATCAACAACATCACTAGTATCTATAACCCTATCCTCTAAAGCTGCAGTTACAGCCATTAACTTAAACGTAGAACCAGGCTCATGACTTTCTCCTACAGCATAATTCAATCGTTCGTAATAATGTCCGTTAGTATTTCTTCCTAAATTAGAAATGGCTTTTATTTCTCCTGTTTCAACTTCCATAACCACCACACACCCATGATCTGCTTTGTATTTTTCTAATTGTGCCAACAATGCGTGATGCGCTATATCTTGAATATTGACATCTAAAGTTGTATAAACATCATAACCATCTTTTGGCTCTACTTTATCAAAATCGTAAATTGGTTTCCAATTGCCATTACCTATCTTTTGTTTAGTTCGTTTACCATTTACACCTCTTAAATATTTTTCACCAAAAGCACCGTCTAACCCAACTCTTGTTGCATAATTATTTTCATCTATACGCTCATAACCAATGGAACGTGCAGCAATTTCACCCATCGGATGTTCACGTCGTGTAGTTTGCTCAACTATTAAACCTCCTTGAATTGCACCAAGCTCTAAAAGCGGAAAGTTTCGCATTCTTATATAATCTGAATAGCTGATGTTTCTTGCGAGTAAGAAATATCTATTTTTGTTATTTCTCGCTCTTCTAATAATGTTTTTGTAATACGAAGCTGGCTTTCCTTTATACACACTAAGCGAATCTGCAAGTGCATTTATATATTTTTCAAAAACTACATCTTTAGGCTGAATCGCATCAATACGTATATCATATTTAGGAATAGACGTTGCCAACAAACTACCATCAGCAGAATAGACATTACCCCTATTGGCAGGTATTTCGAAATCTCGCAACGTACGCTTTTCTGCAAGCGCTCTATATTCATCACCTTGAATAAACTGAATACTAATCAGCTTGAACACCACAGCAAGCGCAAATACAAACATGCAGCCTGCCACGAAGTACAATCTGTTTAATATGTTGGTTTCTGTTGTTGCCAAAGTTTATTCTTGGTTTGATTTTACTATTATTTTTGTTGGTGGATTTAATGAAATTTCAATTCCTCTTTCTTTCATTTTAGTCTCCACATAAGACTCCTTTTTGAGACGCATTAATTTGCCTCGCTTATCCACAAAGGCCGAACGAAGCTCTTTCACTTCATTTGTAAGCCTCGCTATTTCATATACTTTTTTATCTGCACTATGAGAACTCGCAATCATAACTATAGCCAGTACTGAAATAAAAATGATGATACGCCAATTTTTAAACGAATCATCACTAATCAGAAACCTGCCTCTTAATATGCTATAGATGTTTTTCTTCATAGTTTCTCAGCAATTCTCAGCTTTGCACTCCTTGCTCTATTATTCTCTTTAATTTCTGTTTGCGAAGGCACAATTAAACCTCCCACTTTTTTTAACGGCACTTCAAAATTTCCAAACACATCTCGCACTGGCTCACCTTCAAACAACCCGTTTCTTATAAATCGTTTCACCAATCGATCCTCTAAAGAATGGTAAGAGATAAAACTTAATCTCCCACCTGTTTTTAAAACCTCTGGCATCTGCAACAACAACTCCTTCAACACTTCGATTTCTTGGTTCACCTCAATTCTTATCGCCTGATATATTTGCGCCAATACTTTATTCTCTTTCTTATGGTTCAAAAACCGCTTCAAAACAGTTTTTAATTGCTCACTCGTTTTTATTTCCCCATTATTTCTTTCCGAAACAATCACCCTTGCCATTGCTGGAGCCTGTCTTAACTCACCATATTGCAAAAGCACATCTCTAATTTGCTCTTCAGAATACTCATTTATCACTTCAAAAGCAGACAGTTTATTAGATTGATTCATTCGCATATCCAAATCCGCCTCAAAACGTGTTGAAAACCCTCTTTCAGCAACATCAAATTGATGCGACGATACACCAAAATCCGCAAGCACACCATCAACCTCCTTTACACCATAAAATCTTAAGAACCTTTTTATATATCTGAAGTTTTCATTTATCAACACAAAACGATCATCT
Organism: Winogradskyella sp. SYSU M77433; assembly: GCF_029911945.1. Taxonomy (NCBI): domain Bacteria; kingdom Pseudomonadati; phylum Bacteroidota; class Flavobacteriia; order Flavobacteriales; family Flavobacteriaceae; genus Winogradskyella; species Winogradskyella sp. SYSU M77433. The sequence continues at coordinate 516,073 of NZ_JARYTG010000001.1, forward strand.
TCAATTACATTCTCTAAAGCATCTTTATCCTGATCAAAGGCAAACAACTTTCCTTCTTCACCAAGTCTCGACAATATCTCTCGACTATGACCACCACCACCAAATGTTACATCTACATAAACTCCATCAGGACGAATATTCAAACCATCCACCGTTTGTTTTAACAACACTGCGTTATGATATTCCATCGACCTCATCATCTTGTCCCATTACCTCTTCAGCCAAATCCGCAAAATCTAATGCAGCATCATCAATAGCTTGCTCGTACTTATCCTTATCCCAAATCTCAATGATATTCACAGCAGAAGCCAAAACAACTTCTTTTGTAATTCCCGAAAAACCCATCAAGTCTTTCGGTATCAACAATCTTCCCGCATTATCAACCTCTACCACTTTCACACCAGCAGTGAATCGTCTTATAAAATCATTGTTTTTTTTCTTAAAACGATTAAGCTTATTGATCTTTGCCATAAGCACATTCCACTCAGCCATTGGATACAATTCCAAACACGGCTGAAACACCGCTCGCTTTAAAACAAAACCATCTTGCAAAGCCGACGACAACTGCTTTTTGAGCACAGCAGGCACCATCAGCCTTCCTTTTGCATCAGCTTTACATTCGTATGTTCCTATAAATGAATTCACAAGGTTTCGCTTACAACTTCAACGATTTAAATTCAAATATATTGAAAAATTATCCACTTTTTACCACATTATCCCACTTTGTTGATAAGTTTTGAATTTTAGAAGTCTGATTTACATCTAAATTCTAGAAATACAGACACATCACAGTTAGTTAAAATTGTGGGAGATATTAACAAGCAAAAAATATTTAGACGGTAAATGAAATGACCGATATTTTCAGCATTATATTTATATTCTAAAGGATTTAGTTATATTTGTTTTTAACATTTAACCGCTAATATGTAAATGGCACACCTTTTAAAAAAAGAAAAGGATTATAGATATATTGAAGTAGGAGAAGGCACACCAATTATAGTACTTCATGGATTAATGGGAGGGCTAAGTAATTTTGATGCCGTTACCAAATTCTTCAGCTCTAATGGGTATAAGGTTATTATACCTGAACTACCGATATACACCATGTCTTTACTTAAAACTAACGTAAAGAGCTTTGCTAATTACCTAAAGGATTTTATTGAATTCAAAGGTTTAGATAATGTTATTTTGCTAGGTAATTCCCTTGGTGGTCATATCGGTTTATACCACACAAAACTTTACCCAAATAAAGTAAAAGCCCTTATTATAACAGGAAGCTCTGGTCTTTATGAAAGCGCTATGGGTAGTGGCTACACAAAACGAAGCGACTACGAAGTAATTAAGAAGAAAGCACAAGATGTTTTTTTCGATCCTGAGGTTGCCACAAAAGAGATAGTAGATGAAGTTTACGAAACCGTAAATGACAGAAATAAACTCATTAAAACTTTAGCCATTGCAAAAAGTGCTATAAGACATAATATGGCTAAAGATTTACCAAAAATGGATACACCAACTTGTATAATTTGGGGTAAAAATGACAACGTAACTCCACCTGAAGTTGCTGAGGAGTTTCATGATCTTTTACCAGATTCTGACTTGTATTGGATTGACAAATGTGGCCACGCTGCAATGATGGAACATCCTGAAGAATTTAATAAAATACTTAATAACTGGTTAGAAAAAAGAGGCTTTTAAAAGATTACATCTTCTTAGAAACTTAAAATCTTACACACCATTTATAAGAAATTATGAAAATAAAATCTGCCGAATTTGTTGTTAGCAATTCTGATGTTGCCAAATGTCCTAAAAACCATTTGCCAGAATATGCATTTATAGGCAGAAGTAACGTAGGTAAGTCTTCTTTAATCAACATGCTTACCGACAGAAAAAGCTTAGCAAAAACTTCAGGTAAACCAGGAAAAACACAACTGATTAATCACTTCGTCATCAATGACAATTGGTATTTAGTTGATTTACCAGGTTATGGTTATGCTAGAGTTTCTAAAACCTCAAAAAAGAAATTCCAGAAATTCATAACTAATTATTTTGAACAACGTCAACAATTGGTTTCTGCTTTTGTTCTAGTAGATATTCGTCATGAGCCTCAAACTATTGATTTAGAATTTATGCTGTATTTAGGTGAAAATGGAATTCCTTTTGGTATTATTTTTACCAAAGCCGACAAATTAAAACCAAAAGCTATTGAGCGCCACGTAGATGACTATTGCCAAGAACTACTAAAAACTTGGGAAGAACTTCCGCCTCATTTTATAACCTCATCTAGCAAGAAGATTGGACAAGAGGAGGTTTTAGGCTTTATTGAAGCTACTAATGAAGAGATTGAAGCTTTAAAAAATGAATAAATTTTAGGTTTTTACATCCAAAGCATCCCTAAGTGCATTACCAACCAGCATAAAGGCCATCACTAAAATCATAATACAAACTCCAGGAATCATAGCTAAGTATGGCTTTCCTAAAATAATGTAGTTATAATGGTCTTTAATCATCGCTCCCCAACTAGCCATTGGAGGTTGGGCACCTATACCCAAAAAACTTAAGCCACTCTCTATAAGAATCGCAGCTGCAAAATTAGCTGCAGAAATCACAATTAACGGCCCGAATATATTAGGTAGAATATGTTTTGTAATAATTCTGTAATCATTATAACCTAAAGCTTTCGCAGCAGTTACATATTGCATTTCCTTGGCACTAATAATTTGACCACGCACCACTCTAGCCACTTCTACCCACATAGTTAAACCCACAGCTATAAAAACTTGCCAGAAACCCTTACCCAAAGCCAATGTTATTGCAATAACCAACAGTAATGTCGGAATGGACCAAGTCACATTAATAACCCACATAATTACAGCATCAACTTTACCTCCATAGTAACCAGCCACACTACCCATAAGCAAGCCAACAACTAAAGAAATAAAGACAGCGATAAAACCTATAAAGAAAGAAATTCTAGAACCTATTAGAATACGACTAAGATAATCCCTACCATATTTATCTGTCCCAAAAAGAAAGGTTCGGTTTTCAATAAAATTTTTATAATCTGAATTGGGAAATTTAGTGAGTTCCACTTCTTTTTCTACCCCTTTTAATCCATCCGAAGCATATTCAACATAGCTTAAAACACCATTATTAACACTGTAAGACTGAATAGGAATTTCAGTATCTGTATTCTGTTTTCCAAAAAATAATTGTGAAATAAAATTTTGATCCGACTCTATTCCAGATGGTATGGTTAACATTTCAACATTAAAACCAGGCGATTTAGAATGTATAGCCAAATGCATCTGATTTGCATTTTTTGTAGCATCTGGAGCAAAGAGATAAGCAAAAACTGAGATAAGTCCTATGCAGGAAATTATACCCAAACTAAAAACGCCCCAAAAGTTTTTTTTAAACTTTTGAAGCGCTAATGTTGTTAGTGAATTATTTGGTTTTCCCATAGGAAGTTTTTAATTCTTCACAGAGCCTGCTAATTTATTTTTAATAGCATGTGTCATTTTTAAATCATGTAACACATTGATTGCCTCTTCTATGTACACATCTTTTGCTAAAGCTTGATGCCAACGGTTACGCTTTTCTTCAAGTACAGAATCCTTTTCCATCAATTTTATTTCATATGGAAGCGAATTAAATGTAAGGTTTGTTTTGTATTCAGAAAGTTTTTCAAATCGTTTTGCTTCTTGCTCATTTAACTCCATTTCTTTCTTATACTCACTATACTTTAACGAATACACCTCACGGTCTCTTATTTTTTTAACCCATTTAGCATTCGCGTCAATCAACTTTAATTGCTCATTGACAGCCATGCGTTCCTTACTCTTGCTTATTGTAGTATCATAATCAAAATAGTTTTCCCAAACATCATATTCTGCAGCATCAATTTTATCCCAAGGTAATGGGTTTTCCTGATCTTTCTCACCAATATTAATGTAACTATAACGGTCTGGCACAACAACATCACTCTTAACACCTTCTAACTGGGTAGAACCACCATTAATTCTATAGAACTTTTGCGTAGTAAATTTTAGCGCTCCCATATCTCCATTAGTGTTGTTTCTAACCATACGGTTTAAATCGAAAACAGTCTGCACAGTTCCTTTTCCATAAGTTTGCTTACTTCCAATCACTATACCTCTTTTATAATCTTGCATTGCCGCAGCTAAAATTTCGGAAGCTGAAGCCGAAAGCTCATTTACCAGAATTACCAAAGGACCATCCCATACTATCGACTTATCTTTATCACTTAAAACCTCTTTAGCTTCACCTGTTGTTTTAACCTGAACTACTGGACCTTGCTCAATAAACAATCCTGCAATATCAACAACTGTTTGTAAAGAACCACCTCCATTATTTCTTAAATCAAGCACAAGACCTTCAACATTTTGTTCTTTTAAACGAAGGATTTCTTGTTTAATATCTGAAGCTGCATTTCGCTTATCATAATCTTCAAAATCGATATAAAATTTTGGGAGATTGATAACACCAAATGTTTTACCTTCCTTTTCAACCGTAGAAGACTTTGCATAAGTTTCTTCCAACTCAACAATATCTCTGGTAATTGAAATATCCTCAATGGTGCCATCTACTTTTTTAAGAGTTAAGGTTACTACAGTGCCTTTTGGACCTTTAATAAACTTGATAGCGTCATCTAAACGCATACCTACTACATTAACTGCCTCGTCCTCGTCTTCTTGTTTAACCTTAAGGATTTGATCTCCTACTTCAAGTTCGTTCGCTCTCCAAGCTGGACCTCCGCTAATGATTTCATTAACAACGATACCATCCATTTTCTTTTGTAAACGTGCTCCAATACCTTCAAAGTTTCCAGACATATCTCTATCAAATCGCTCTTTATCTTCTGGAGCAAAGTAAAATGTATGAGGGTCAAATTCTTCTACAATAGCGTTTACATAAACCGAAAACCAATCTGTTCTTCTTCTGTCATCAATGTAATCGTAAAGCTCATCAAGAGAACGCTTTGTAGCATCTCTAGCCTCTGATTCAATTTCACTTAAAGTCTTTTTATCTTCTTTAGAATGTGATTTCTCACTAGTTGCAGAAAACAAACTTTCTGGTAGTTCATTAGCACCTAATTCTATATTTCTTTGCGTGATAGCATCATCATAATTTGCGATGGTAGAAAACTTAAGTTGCTTTCTCCAACGTTCTTTCATTTCTTTTTTCGACTTTACATAAGTCAACTTTTCGTAATCCGCAGAATACTCTTCATCTTTTGTAAAATCAAACGGTTTCTCTAAAATCTCAGTGTAGATTTTTTTAGATTCCGCTATACGTTGAAGTAATCGCTGGTGTGTTAAATTGAAAAATGACACATCATATGCTTTAATCTGATCGTCTAATTGTTTTCTGTAAGCATCAAACTCTTCAATATCCGAAGCATAAAAATAACGCTTAAACGGATCAAGGTTATTTAAGTAATCTTCATAAACACTTTCAGAAAAATCGTCATTTATATCTTGTGGATTGAAATGTCCCTGTTCTAAAAGATAAGTGATTAATTGAATCAATAATTTATCTTTATCAGGATCATCGAACTTTTTACTTGTAAAGCTACATGACGCAAAAGCTATCATTAATGCTAGTAGCAAGAACTTATAATTCCCTTTCATAGTCTTATTTTTAAATTTATAGGATTAAGTAGGCTTTCAATATTTCACTAAAATAGCAGAAAAAACCGTGCCATAAAAAATAGCGGCACTAATTTTTTGTTAAAGCCAATATAACCGACAAAAGGTATAGTTTTTTAGTATTTTTACAACACAATAACAATTTTTCTTACACAATGGCCAAACGCCCTTTAATTTTAGTAACAAACGACGATGGTATTACTGCCCCTGGCATACGGACTTTGATTTCGGTAATGAACACCATTGGTGATGTTGTAGTTGTTGCTCCAGACAGTCCACAAAGTGGCATGGGGCATGCTATTACCGTTAACGCAACATTGTATTTAGAAAAGGTAGCCATAGACGGCAAGCAACCCGAGTACAGCTGTTCTGGCACGCCTGCAGATTGCGTAAAATTAGCCGTAAGAGAAATTTTAGATAGAAAACCAGACATCTGTGTTTCTGGTATAAATCATGGCTCTAATTCTTCAATAAATGTGATTTATTCAGGAACAATGAGTGCTGCTTTAGAAGCTGGAATTGAAGGCATTCCTGCAATAGGTTTTTCGTTATTAGATTATAATTGGAATGCCGATTTTGAACACTGCAAACCCTTTATAGAAACAATCACCAGACAGGTTTTAGAACATGGTTTACCTGATGGCGTTGTGTTAAATGTTAACCTTCCTAAACTAAAGAAAGAAGATATAAAAGGGATTAAAGTTTGTAGACAAGCTAGAGCTAATTGGGTTGAAGAATTTGACAAACGCACCAACCCAATGGGAAGAGAATATTACTGGTTAGCCGGAAAATTTGTAAATCTAGACAATGGTGAAGATACCGACGAATGGGCTTTAGAACACGGCTACGTTTCTGTTGTTCCTGTTCAATTCGATCTTACAGCTCACCATCTCATACAGAACCTAAACACCTGGAACCTGAACAACTAAAAAGCTATGAAATACTATATCATTGCAGGAGAAGCTTCAGGAGATTTACATGGTTCTAACCTAATGAAAGCTTTGTTTAAACAAGATGAAAATGCGGAGATTAGATTCTGGGGAGGAGATTTAATGCAAGCTGTTGGTGGCACTTTGGTAAAGCATTACAAAGAGCGACAGTTTATGGGTTTTGCTGAAGTTATTCTCAATCTTAGGAAAATCTTAGGACTCATTAAGTTTTGTAAAAATGATATTGAAAATTTTAATCCGGACGTTATTATTTTCATAGACAACTCTGGCTTTAACCTAAGAGTTGCCAAGTGGGCCAAAGAGCAGAATTATAGAACACATTACTATATTTCCCCTCAGGTTTGGGCATCAAGAGCCAGTAGAGTTGAAAAGATAAAACGCGACATCGACGCCATGTATTGCATCTTACCTTTTGAAAAAGCCTTTTACAATAAGTACAATTATGATGTCAACTTTGTTGGCCATCCTCTAATTGATGCTATAGCAAATAGAACTCAGATTGAAGAAGCCACTTTTAAATCTCAGAATAATCTTAATGATAAACCTATAATTGCTTTGTTACCTGGTAGCCGAAAACAAGAAATCACCAAAATTTTGGGAGTAATGCTAAGTCTTGTTAACGATTTTAAGGACTATCAGTTTGTAATCGCCGGAGCTCCAAGCCAAGACTATGAATTTTACAAGCAGTTTATAAAACAAGACAATGTTAGCTTCATTTCTAATAAAACCTACGATTTACTAAGTGTTTCTTATGCTGCTCTTGTAACTTCTGGAACTGCAACATTAGAAACTGCACTTTTTAAAGTACCGCAAGTGGTTTGCTACAAGGCCAATGCTATTTCTTATCATATAGCGAAACGCATTATTACACTTAAGTTTATATCTTTAGTTAACTTGATTATGGATCGAGAGGTAGTTACTGAATTAATTCAAGCGGATTTAAACAAAAAGCGCCTCAAAAAAGAATTAAATTTAATTTTGAATGGAGAAAAGAGAGAGCAAATGTTCCTCGATTATTTTGAATTAGAGAAGAAACTAGGTGGTAAAGGTGCCAGTGAAAACACCGCTAAATTAATCTACGAAACCATAAAAGAACCCAATATCTAAACTTACAAATGAAAAGACTATTACCTATCCTACTTTTAGTAGTAATCTCAACCAGTTGTAAATCTAAAAAAAGCTACAGCAGCAAAAAAAGGCAGACCTATTCCGTAAAGGTAGAAAACAGTTCTAAGAAACCTTCTAAAGACGCAGAAAGCATTGTGAAATTTGCTAAAACATTTAACGGCACACGCTATAAATATGGAGGAACTACAAAAAAAGGCATGGACTGCTCTGGGTTAATATATACCTCTTTTAAAGAACACAATATTAGCTTACCAAGGTCAACTTCTGGATTACGAAGTTATGGAGATTGGGTAGATTTGAAAGAAGTTAATGTAGGTGATTTAGTATTTTTTGCCACTAGTAAAAATAGTAGAGATGTTAACCATGTTGGTATTGTTACAGATGTTAGACCTGGAAATGTTGAATTTATTCACGCCTCAACCAGTAGAGGAGTTATGATTTCTTCTTTAGCAGAAAAATATTGGTATTTCGCTTTCGTTCAGGCGAGACGTGTTTTATAACCTAACTTTTACTATATTAGTAGCTCATTATCATGAAGTTACTGAATTTTCCTATCATAAAACTGACCGTTTTCCTGATTTTAGGAATTGTAATTTCCCATTACTTTAAGTTAAGCCTAAACCTTATTTTAGTTTTTATAATCCTTAGTGTTATAGCGCTTGGACTCTTATGGATTTTGTTACGCTCAAAAATTGCAAACCATCCGTTTTTTGACATCCTGAGTTTTGTTTGTTTTATTGGTATAGGAATGCTTAGTTACACTATTCAAAATGAAAAATTACTAAGCAATCACTACCTAAACATTGATAAAAGTAATGGAGCTCAAGAAATAATTTTACAGATTGAAGAACGACTAAAACCAGATAACTACAATGACAAGTATATTGCTTCGGTAAAGTCCATTAACAATAATAAATCTTCAGGTAGGCTACTCATTAACTTAAAACCAGACAGTCTTTCTAAACCTTTTGCTGTTGATGACATTGTATTGACTTCAGCAAAACTCACTAATATTCAAAAACCATTGAATCCTTATCAGTTTGATTATTCTGAATATTTAGAATTAAAGCAAGTTTACAAACAACTATATTTAAAAAAGCATGAGGTTTTTCTTCTTTCAAATTCTAAACATAGCATTTATGGATACGCGGACCAACTTAGATCAACAATCAATCAAGAGTTAGTTAATACTGGATTTAAAGGAGATGTCTTAAGCATAATGAATGCCTTACTACTTGGGCAAAGACAGTCTATAGACAAAACAGTTTACAATAACTATATCAATTCTGGTACTATACATATTCTTGCCGTTTCTGGTTTGCATGTTGGAATTTTATTATTGATCCTCAACTTCGTTTTTAGTCCACTACTCTATTTTAAACATGGTAATTTCATAAAAGGCTTAGTCATATTTGTTCTGCTTTGGTCTTTCGCTATTATTGCTGGCTTATCACCTTCGATAACTAGAGCCGTCATGATGTTTAGCATCATAAATGTTGCAATGCATTTAAAACGACCAACAAATATTTATAATACCCTAGCTGTTTCAGCTTTCCTTATTTTACTCTTTAAGCCTACATTTTTGTTTGAAGTTGGTTTTCAGATGAGCTATTTAGCTGTTTTAGGGATTGTAAGTATTCAACCTATTATTTACAAAATCTGGCAACCAAAATATTGGATTCTTGATAAATTATGGCAAATATTTACCGTAACAATAGCTGCGCAATTTGGAGTATTACCTATCAGTTTATTTTATTTCCATCAGTTTCCAGGTTTGTTTTTTATATCAAATATTGTTGTTATTCCGTTTTTAGGATTAATTCTAGGTTTAGGCTTATTGGTTATATTATTGGCATTATTAAATGTGCTTCCAAGTTTATTAGTTGATGTATATAGTACGATAATAAATTCACTTAATGGATTTATAGCTTGGGTAGCTCAATTTGAAGATTTTTTGTTTAGAGACATCCCTTTTACCATAGCTCAGGTGATTTGTGTCTATGTTTTTGTGGTTTCTCTAGTCCAAGTCCACAAACACAAAACTTTCAAATGGGTTGGATTAGCATTGATCACTGTAATCTGTTTTCAAGGTACTTTTTTCTACAATAAGCATCAAAGCGAAACTTCTGCTTTTGTTGTATTCAATAAGAGTCGGTTCTCTATGATTGGCCTACAAAAAAGCAGCAAACTTTTAATTCATCATAATTTAGATACTTCTAAGCGAAAAACAGATAATGTTATTAAAAACTATAAGGTTGGTAGAATATTAAAAACCCTTGAAGAAGATTCTTTACAACACTTTTACACCTATAAAGACTATAAAATTTTAGTAATTGATAGTTTCGGTGTTTATAAAAATATATCTGCAAAAATCGATTATGTTTTATTGATAAACTCACCAAAAGTAAATCTAAACAGAGTCTTGGACAGCTTGAAGCCTAAAACAATTATTGCAGACGCCAGTAATTATAAAACTTATGCGCAACGTTGGAAATTAACTTGCCAGCAAAAAGAAAACCCTTTCCATTACACCAATGAAAAGGGAGCTTTTATTCTTGAGTGATTTCTAAAAACCTATTCTCAATACAATTTTCCTAAACAGGATTTAGGAAAACCACCCGTATTGACGGTTAATCTATTCCTTAAATGTAGGTTTAAAGTTTTTGTAATATTCATTAAACTTTTCCTGTGTCGTCATATCCTTATGTTCATCAGCTTTAAACATTTTTAGATACAACTCTAATTGTTGAGGCTTTAAATAACCTGTAATTGGAGGCGCAATGACATTAGCACTTTCATCAAAAAACACCATTGAAGGATAAGCTCTTACTTGTAAATACCTTGAGAATTCATGCGCACTATTTCGTCTGTTGGCGTTCGCTGGATTATAATTAGGATTACTAAAAGTCTTATCCTTATAAGTCACTGAGGCATTACCTTCTGCATTAAATTTTACGGCATAATAATTCTTATTAACATAGTCAACCACATCTTCGTTATGAAAAGTATTTTTGTCTAGCATTTTGCATGGACCGCACCAATTAGTGTATACATCCATTATAATTTTTCTAGGCTCTTCCTTTTGAAGTTCAATAGCCTCCTCTAGCGTTATCCAATTAATTTCCTTCTCAGCCTTATCACTCACCTTGAAAGATGTAAGTAACACAATAGCAAATATGTAAAGTAGATTTTTCATAACCGATTTGTTGCAATTCTTGTTCCGAACTTACAAAAAATGCTCCTTTTTAGGAGCATTTTATATTATTTTAACTGTTTTGATTAGCGTACACCGTGCATTAGTTTCTTAAGTACTGGGTTTAATAAAAATACCAAAACACCAGCTGCGACAGGGACAATTGTAAAAATCAGGAAGAATGTAGAGAGACTATACTCTTCTGTAATATTTTCAATCTGACCTCCTAAAACAGCCGCTAACTTATTACCTATAGCAATGGCCAAGTACCACATACCAAACATTAACGCAATCATTCTCGCTGGCACCAACTTACTAACGTAAGACAAACCAACTGGAGACAAACACAATTCTCCCAATGTATGGAAGAGGTAGGCTAAAATCAACCAAATCATACTTACTTTAACTCCATCAACTGCACCTGAAGAACCAAAGGCTAAAAGACCAAAACCAACACCCATAATTATCAGCCCTAATGCATATTTAGTAGCTGCACTAGGATTATATTTACTTTCCCACCATTTAGAAAACAATGACGCAAAAACAATTATAAAAAATGAGTTTAAGATACTGAACCACGATACAGTAATCTCTACTTCATTATCTCTAACTTTTGTTATCGTTGCAGACACAATTCCGTTATCTCTATTTAGCGCAATAGCATTTTCTTTGGCGAAAGCTAACCTTTCTTCATCCAAGAAACCAAACTCAGTTCCTTCGTTATTTTTTGTTATGATATTTAATTTATCACCTACATTAAATGATAATGGTTCAGCAATTGATGTTGTTCTAGTAACAACTTTTTGACTTGAATTTGCTTGATTACCTTCAGTTATTGGAACGTAAATAAATTCTAAATTGCCATCTTTGTCAACCTTTTGTTTTCCATCATCATCCATTGCTGGTTGTTCTATTGCAGAATACGTAACATCATATGCAACAGTTTTAAAATCACGGTTTAGCATCCAACCAACAATTCCCCACATCAACAAGAAACAAAGTACCAGCACAACATTTGATCCTGGAATTTTCTTGAATGTTTTTTTCCATAACAAGTATAACACATATGAAATGATGATTAAAGGAATTACCGTCAACAAGGTATTTACGATATTAAATGTCGTTGCAGCTCCTCCACTTAAAAGCCTATCAACATTATCTCTTGCAAAAATAACTAGTGATGATGCGCCTTGCTCAAAAGACAACCAAAAGAATACCGTAAAAAAAGCAAACACAATAAAGGCTATCATTCTATCCCTAACTACAGCTGTATATCTTAAAATCCTTCCGATTACCAAAACTAAAAATAGAGCAAGGGCAAATAGAACAGCTACATACTGACCTTCAAAATCACCTATCTGTAAAGCAGAAAACATATCGATACCTGCAATTTTAGACATCGGGTCATTAATAGCATATCCCAAACCTATAACTGATGAGATAATGATTAATATTTTATCAAAAAGTGTGAAAGGATTAGGTTTTTCTTCTTTTTCAAAATTCTCATCAAATTCAACAGATTCCTCATTGATATTTTGAGGTAATTCAACTTCATTAACTTTGGATGGCTTGGCACCTATTTTTCCAAATAATGGTCCTGATAACCAAAATTGCAGCGTTCCTAAAAGCATAAAAACACCTGCTAATCCAAACCCATATGCCCAGCCTATTTTCTCTGCTAAATAGCCACACAACATCATACCGAAAAAAGCTCCTGCATTAACACCCATATAATAAATGGTGTAAGCTCCATCTTTTTTCTCTGGGTTTTTCTTGTACATCTCGGAAATAATAGAGGTCATTGTTGGTTTAAAAAACCCTGTTCCGATTACTAACAATGCTAAACCTAAATACAGAGAAAACTCAGTTTCTATTGCCATAGAAGCATGACCCAAAGTCATGATAAGCGACCCTATAATCACAGCCCAACGATAACCTGTAAATTTATCCGCAATGTAACCACCTATGATAGGTGTGATATAAAGTAGCATTGCATAAGTACCAAAAAGAGCTCCTGCATTTTCTACACTCCATTCCCATCCTGGATTATAGCCTATAGCTGCCATGGTTAAAAAATTAACCAAAAGAACTCTCATTCCATAGAATGAGAAACGCTCCCACATTTCTGTAAAAAACAATACAAATAGTCCACCAGGATGACCAAGAACCTTATCCTTAAATAGATTTTCAATATCAGTACTCATAAAATAATAGTTAGTTTTAGTTAGTGTAGAAAACCCTTATTACACATAAGGGTTTAGTTATTTAAAATAATATTTTTAATTATTTATTTCAGAATCAGCTAATTCATATTTTTCTGTCTCTAGCAACTCTCTTTCATTATCCTCAGCTCCATGAGTTAATCTTTTTAAAGGTTTTAATAATAAGATCACCAAAAGTCCAAATAAAACTGTGAACACTGTAATTCCAGAGAAAATAGCATATTCACCAAATTCTGAAGCTGACTCGCCAATAACACCTGCCACCTTATTCCCTAAGCCAGTAGCTGCAAAATAAACTCCCATCATTAATGAAGCATATTTTACAGGTGCTAATTTTGTAATAAAAGAAAGTGCTACAGGAGAAGAACATAATTCTCCTATAGTATGGAATAAATAAGCCAAAACTAACCAATGCATCGCAGAACTACCTTTTTCATTAAATTCAGCAGCAGCGAAAATCATAAATACAAAACCTAGTCCCATAATCATTGTTCCTATGGCCATTTTGAAAAGAGAAGAAGCCTCTTTTCCTTTCAGTTTTCTTTTTGCCCAGAAACCTGCAACCAATGTTGCAAATATGATTATAAAACCTGCATTAAGTCCTTGAAACCATGTTGCAGGAACTTCCCAACCGAACAACATTCTATCCGTATTTGTCTTAGTATAAATACTCATTAAACCACCTGCTTGCTCAAAGGCTCCCCAAAATACAATGACAATTAAGAAAGATAATAGAAGCACTAGGTATCTATCTTTAGACACTTTTGTTTCTAAGTTTTTATAAATCATCATCATGATTCCTGCCACAATAGCTATAAACACATAAAGCGCTGTGTAGCCCCAACTATCAACACCTTCATAAGAAAAGCCTGCATAAATAGCATAAGCTATTATTAAGAATACTATCCCTAAATTCACTGGAGACTTAATCAGGTCGCCTAATAACTTACCGATGGAGGCATCACCTTTTTTATCTTCTTCTGTAGGTTTATTACCTACAGTTATTAAAAATTTCTGTCCATACAAATACACTAGCAAACCTAACAACATAGCAATACCTGCTAATCCAAAGCCATAATGCCATCCTATTTTTTCACCAACATAACCTACTATAAATGTTGCTAAAAGTGACCCTAAGTTTATACCTATATAAAAGATACTAAAACCTTTATCTCTTCTAATATCTCCTTGTTTGTATAAACCACCAACCATAGTCGAAATATTTGGTTTAAGTAATCCAACACCTAATACAATTAAAATTAGACCTGTATAGAATGCCCACATTTCATCAAAAGCAAGTATACCGTGACCTGCAACTAAAGTTAAAGCACCATAAAGAACAGCCTTTTTCTGACCTAAAACTTTGTCTGCAATGATACCTCCTGGAATTGACATTACATACACTAGCATAGTATACCAACCATAAAGCATTATTGATTCTGAATCTAACCATCCTAAACCAGGATTGTCTGCAGTTGTTTTTTCTACGAGATACAATGTTAGTAAAGCTCTCATCCCATAATAAGAAAAGCGCTCCCACATTTCCGTGAAGAACAAAACATAAAGTCCTACTGGGTGACCAAAAAGCTCTCTTTGATGCGGTTGTTTAACTGCTGTTGACATATATTTTAATTTAGTTAGTTACTGTGTTATTTATTAGCTATTAGCCTTTGATATTAGATCTTTGATTTTCTTCTTTAGCATTGTCTAACTTATCACCTAAGGTTTTATTGATGAAGTTGGTCATCTTTTTATATAAATGCAAACGGGTGTTACCACCATAAATACTATGATTTTTATCTGGATAAATCATCCATTCAAATTGCTTATCTGCTTGAATTAATGCTTCAACCATTCTCATCGTATTTTGCAAGTGCACGTTGTCATCACCAGAACCGTGAATTAACAGAAAATCACCTTTTAGTTTATCAACATGATTTATTGGCGAGTTTTCATCATAACCACTTGGGTTTTCTTGTGGTGTTGTCATGTAACGTTCGGTGTAGATTGTATCGTAAAATCTCCAGCTTGTTACAGGTGCGACTGCGATTGCCATTTTAAAGACATCATTACCTTTAAACAGCGCATTACTACTCATAAATCCACCATAGCTCCAACCCCAAATACCAATTCTTGAAGCGTCAATGTATGGTCTTTCTCCTAATTGCTTTGCTGCAGCTATTTGGTCTTCAACCTCATATTTACCTAATTCATTTTGAGTAACTTTTTTAAAGTCCGCGCCTTTAAAACCTGTACCTCTACCATCTACACAAGCCACAATATAACCTTGCTGTGCTAACATTTGATACCAATAATCATTTGCTCCATTCCATCTGTTAGCGACTTGCTGAGATCCTGGTCCTGAATATTGATACATAAACAATGGGTATTGCTTTTTCGGATCAAAATCAGACGGTTTTATCATCCACATATTTAAATCATTACCATTGACATTTATGGTACTAAATTCTTTTTTTGAAGTCACATAGTCTCCAACTTTTTGAGATAACTTATCATTATCCTTAATACTTTTAACCAACTCTCCAGATTTAGCATCATTCAAAGTATATTCTGGTGGAGTTGTTGCGCTAGAATGTGTATTTATAAAATACGTAAAATCTGCACTGAAAGACGCACTATTGGTACCTTCAGCTTTAGTTAGTCTTTCCTTATTTTTACCGTTTAGCTTTATTGAATACACATCTCTGTTGATGGAACCATTTTCCGTAGACTGAAAGTAAATGGTATTGACCTTCTCATTAAAACCATAATAATCGGTTACTTCCCAATTACCTTTGGTGACTTGGTTTATCAACTTTCCATTTTTATCATAATGATAAATATGATTAAAACCATCCTTTTCGCTCGTCCAAATAAAGCTATTGTCTTTTAAAAATGTGAGATTGAAAGTTACATCGATGTAAGCTTTATCTTTTTCTGCCAAAACTAAATTTGCAGTATTGCTTTTTACATTTATAAACCAAAGATCCAATTCATTTTGGTGACGATTCATATATTGAGCACTAAGCACATCAGCATCTTTTGTCCACTTTATTCTTGGAATATAAAAATCAGCATAAGACTTGTTCACTTTAATTTCGGATAGTTTTTCCGAATCTAAATCGTACAAGTGTAAAGACACCTTAGAGTTAGCTTCACCAGCTTTAGGGTATTTAAAAACCTGTTGTGTTTGGTACAAATCCGAACCGTACACATCCATTGAAAATTCAGGCACTTCGGATTCATCAAAACGAATAAAGGCTATTTTATTTCCATCTGCATTCCAATCAAAAGCTCTTACAAAACTAAACTCTTCTTCATAAACCCAATCCGTAATTCCATTGATTATTTTATTCTTTTCACCATCAAAAGTGATTTGCTTTACATCACCAGATTTTAAATCTTTTATGTATAAATTATTTTCAAAACCATAAGCAATTTTACTAGCATCTGGTGAGAACGTCGGCTCTTGTACTAAATCATTAGATACTTTAGTGACTTTTTCATTTTCAATATCATAGATATAATATTCTCCTAAAGTAGAGCGTCTAAAAACCGGAATGGAATTAGTCGTTAAAAGTACTTTAGACTCATCTTCACTAAAGCTATAATCAAAAAAACCTCGGACTTCAGCTAAATCTGCTGAGGATACCAAGGTCTTTACCTTTTTCAAAGTTTTATAATCGTAAATATCTATTGTTGAAGTTCTGGTTTGCCTATCAAAATTTAAAACCGAATATTGCTTACCATTATTCATAGAATGCAGCGCTTGCATTCCTTCTGTTCTAAACTCACCACTCCAAATATCTTCTAGTGTAATCTGTTTTTCTTGACTGTAAATTAGGGAGGTAGCAATAAAGCCAATTACGGCTGCAAAAAGTTTAAATTTCATATTTTATTTTTTCGATAAGGCAATGCCAAGTTTACTAAAAATTATGGAAAAAACCGTCATTATTAACAGTAAATCCGCAATATTGATAGTTTGCGCACACATTTTATGCCAATGATAAGTATCTTTGTATTTTAAAACTAAATTTAACATGCCGAAACCAATTTCTGGCTTTTCTAAGCTTTCAAAATCTGAAAAGATCGATTGGCTTTTAGACACCTATTTTACAGACAAAAATCAATCTAAAACTCTTGTTGAACAATACTGGAATAGCGACAAAAAACTGCAAAAGCTACACGACGAGTTTATTGAAAATACCATAACCAATTTTTATTTACCGCTTGGAGTAGCTCCAAATTTTAAAATCAACGAAAAGTTGTACACCATACCAATGGCTATTGAAGAAAGTTCAGTGGTAGCCGCAGCAAGTAAGGCTGCTAAGTTTTGGTTAGAACGTGGTGGTTTTAAGGCTGAAGTTATATCCACCGAAAAAATTGGCCAAGTTCATTTTACCTATGATGGCAGTTTTGAAAAATTAGAAACATTCTTCAAAACTGTTAAGCCTAAATTGATTTCTGATGCTTCTGCAATTACAAAAAATATGGAGCGTCGTGGTGGTGGAATTCTAGATATTGAACTGATAAATAAAACTGAAGATTTAGAAAATTACTATCAGTTACACGCTACTTTTGAAACTCTAGATGCTATGGGAGCGAATTTCATTAATTCGTGTTTAGAGCAGTTTGCAACAACATTTAAAGATGAAGCTGAAAAAATTCTTGAAGGCAATATAGAAATAGTAATGAGTATTTTATCTAATTACGTTCCTAACTGCTTAGTAAAGGCTGAAGTTTCTTGTAAAATTGAAGACTTAAAAAGTAAGGATATTAACAATCCACAATTATTTGCTCAAAAATTTAAGCAAGCAGTTAACATAGCTGAAGTTGAGCCTTTCAGAGCAGTTACACATAACAAAGGCATTATGAATGGCATTGATGCTGTTGTACTTGCTACTGGTAATGATTTTAGAGCGGTTGAGGCTGGTGTTCATGCTTATGCTTCAAAAAGTGGTCAATACTCTAGCTTAACACACTGTAAAATTGATGATGACACTTTTAGATTCTGGATTGAAGTTCCATTAGCATTAGGAACCGTTGGCGGATTGACTAGTTTACATCCATTGGTGAAATTTGCTTTAGATCTGCTTGAAAAACCAAATGCGAAAGAACTGATGCAAATTGTAGCTGTTGCTGGTTTGGCGCAAAACTTTGCTGCTGTAAAGTCATTAACTACAACCGGAATTCAAGAAGGACACATGAAAATGCACTTGATGAATATCCTTAATCAATTTGAGGCTTCAAATGAAGAAAAGGAAAAAGTCGTTGAGCATTTTAAAACCAATATTGTAACGCATAGTGCTGTGGTTGATACTCTAAAAAAACTAAGACAGTAATCTTGAAAACCTTTAGAAGCAACGGTAAATTATTACTAACATCAGAATATTTAGTTTTAGATGGAGCTAAAGCCTTGGCGATTCCTACAAAATATGGTCAGAGTTTAGTGGTTAATTCTAGTGATGATGATACTATCGGCTGGAAAAGTTTTGATGAAGATGAAAAGTTTTGGTATGAAGGTGTTTTTACTTTTGGAAATGGTAAGATTCTGAAACAAGTTCAGGATGACAATCCTATTACAAATAGACTTGAAAGTATTCTAACTACTGCTCTTAAATTAAATCCTGAATTCTTGTCAAAGTCTAAAGGGTATAAAGTTTCTACACACTTAGACTTCAATAGAAAATGGGGATTAGGCACATCATCTACACTTATTAATAATTTAGCAAAATGGGCTAATGTAAATCCTTATAAGCTCTTAGAAAAGACCTTTGGCGGAAGTGGTTATGATATAGCTTGTGCTCAAAATGATAAGCCAATAACTTATCAAATAACTGATGGATCACCAATTGTAAAAGAGGTTAATTTTAACCCATCATTTAAAGAGCAACTGTTCTTTGTTTATCTTAATAAAAAGCAAAACAGCAGAGACGGTATTGCTAATTACAAAAAGAATGCTGTTATCAATAGTTCTATAATTAATGAAGTAAACAGCATAACAGAAACCATGATTTCATGTATGTCCTTACCCGATTTTGAAGACTTAATCAATGCTCATGAAACCATTATTTCTAATATTATTCAGCTAGACCCAGTCAAATCAAAATTCTTTAGTGATTACGAAGGTTCTATAAAAAGTCTTGGAGCTTGGGGAGGGGATTTTATATTAGTTACTTCGGAAAATAATCCTTCAGATTACTTTAAGTCTAAAGGTCTTGATACTATTATTCCTTATTCTGAAATAATAAAATAGAACTATAAAAACGTATCAATAAAAAAGGGCTTTACATTTCGTAAAGCCCTTTTTTATTTTATTAAAATTGATTAGAAGACTAATAAACTGTCTTAGCTCTGTTATCTTCTATATCAGCAGCTTTTTCTAAAGCTTGATATACTTTTGTTTGAACTGTATTTCTACGCTCAGAGTTTAATCTATTCATTACTGGAGCATAGTTTTCTAATTCAGTTGCTTCGTTTACTTTAGTTACCTCAACAACATAAACACCTTTTTCTCCATCAATTGGTTTAGAAGTTGCACCTTCTTTTAAACCAAATGCTGCACCAACAACTTTTGGCTCAACACCTGCACCAGAAAGTGTCGTATTCTTAATAGTTACAGCCGCTGCTGTTCTTGGTGATTGACCATTATTCTTAGCTATATCATCTACAGAAGTTGTTGTAATTTTTTCACGAATCATTTTAGCTTTCTTCTCTTTTCTAATTTCTGGAAGTGCCGTGATTGAAGCATCTTCAACACTCATTAAGCCTTCCTCATTTTTCTCTACAAGTTTTGCAACGATAAATCCGAAACCTGATATTGAGAAGTTTTTATAATCTCCTTCATCTGTATCTTCATCAAAAGCCCAACGCACTACTTCTCTTTGACTTCCCAAACCTGGAATAGTTTCATCCAATTCATTAAATGTAATTGGCTTCACTGTTAAGTCACGTTCTTTAGCTAACTCACTAAAATCACCATCTTTTGCTGCAATTTCAAACTTTGACATTTTGTTGAACACTTCATCAAGAGTTTCTTGAGATGGTTCAATTTTATCAGCTAAAGTTGCTACTTTGATAGCTTTATTAAAACTATTTTGTTCTAAAATTTCAATAACGTGGTAACCAAAAGATGTACCAACTACTTCTACATCACCAACTTCATTTTCAAATGAGAATGCTTTGAACTCTGGTGCCATACCTGCGTTGTAATCAAACTCTATTTCACCATCTTTTTCATTACTAACCTTATCAGAAGATAATTCTAATAAGTCCATGAATTTAGTTCCTCCTTTAATTGCAGTTAAAATACTATCAGCAGTTTTTTCTGCTTCCGCTGGAGTTTTAGTTACTGTAGCATCAGCTCTAGTTCCACCAACATAAGGAATTAGGATATGACGAACTTTTACAGAATCTGGCATTTGCTTTGCCGCAACAACCTTAGATAATTTAAAGAATTCCCCATCTTTATAAGGTCCGTAATAATCACCAACGTTAAGTTTTAGTAATGTATCTTTTGCAACAGCTGGCAACTGATTAGCTCTTAAGTAAGCATCGTTGTATTTAATATCAGAGTATGTATTTATAAACTCTTCAACATCTGAAGTCGTATCAAAACCAGAAATTGTATCTGTGTTTTTACTACTTTCATTGTACTCTGGTCTATCAGATTTTAATGCTAACAAGTCTGCTTTAATTTTATCCTCATCAGCTTTAGAAGCTTCTTCCTTAAACTCTACATAAACTACTTCTCTATTAGCGTCAACTTCAAATTTATCTTTATGGCTTTCCATATAAGATTTGATTTCGCTTTTAGAAACAGGCACCAAGCTATCTGCTATTGTAGTGTAAGGTATTTGTACATATTTTACATCTACAGTTTTAGCATCACCAAGATATTCATCTTTAGCTTCTGCAATCGTCGCACTTACGCCAGCTTTAATCATATTGTAATATGATTGCTGAATTGCACTTGCTGCAATATTTTGCTCGTTATTTGTCCAGCTATCATAAGTCACCATGAAGTTACTTAATGGAGCAGCTTCACCATTTAAATCTTTAAGGTTAGCTATAAAAGCGTTTAAACGGTTAACATCAAAGTTTCCATTTTGATCTTGAAATTCTGGGTAAGAAGAAAAGCTAGTTTTTAATAAATCACGCATCTCATCTTTTTCAACTGAAAGACCTAAAGCTTCTGTTTCAGAATTTAAAATAATTCTACGAAGCTCTTGGTTATAAATAGTATTCATAGCTTGTGTAGAAGTGACTCTACCACCAACTCTATCTTGGTAACCTTTTACTTTTTGTTGAAACTCTAATCTTCCAATATCTGTTCCATTAACCGTTGCAACAACATCTTGCGAACCTCCCGTCAATGCATCTGAATTTTTAAACAAATCGCCAATAACGAAAGAGAATAACGCTAAAGCTATCACTAATATCAATATAAGCGAACGTTGTCTAATTTTATTTAAAACTGCCATAGTCTTGTTTTATTTAGTGTAAATAAGTGTGCGAAAATAGTATTTTCTAGTAAATTATAAAAGGAGAAGTTCAGTTTTTACAATCTCTTAAAATCCTTAGTCTATTTCAAGAATTTTGAGCACTACCACATCAATTTTTGTTGAGGAAACTTCTTGTATGGTAAACTTAAAATTATCGATAAGTACATCGTCGTTTTCTTGCGGAATTTCTTCCGTTGCATTAACAATTAGTCCTCCCAGAGTTTCGTAATTTTCTCCTTCTGGCAAGTCTAATTTATAGGTTTCGTTGATATAATCAACCTCTAAACGTGCCGAGAATCTATAGGTGTTTTCACTAAGTTGCTCTTCTATTAATTCTACAGTGTCATGTTCATCTTCAATTTCACCAAAGAGTTCTTCTATAATATCCTCGACGGTCATAATTCCTGAAGTTCCACCATATTCATCAATAACGACAGCCATACTTCGTCGTTTTTTTGTTAGAATATTCAAAACATCCTTAATAAGAATAGTTTCGGGAACAAAACCAACCGGAATTATTATTGATTTTATACTTTTTGGTTTCTTGAATAATTCAAAAGCATGAACATAACCTAAAATATCATCTATAGTATCTTTATAAACTACAATTTTGGTTTTACCTGTATCTATAAAAAGTTGTCTTAAGTTATCAATGCTTTCTGAAATATCTACAGCTGTAATTTCGGTACGAGGCACCATAACTTCTCGAGCTTTAACTTCTGAAAACTCTAAGGCGTTTTGAAAAATTTGAATTTCGCTATCAACATCTTCATGGTCTTCAACAGACTCCATTTGTTCCGTGATATAATTTCCCAATTCTACCTTTGTCATCGCTAAAACTACATCTTCACCTTCAGCCCTAAAAACATATTTTAAAATGATATCTGATATCCAGATTACAAAATCGGATATAAACCAAAACAGCATGTAAAATAAATACGTCGGAAATGCTAACAACTTCATTAAAGTGTTAGCATATATCTGAAAAAATACTTTTGGTAGAAATTCTGCCGTTATTAAAATTACCAAAGTAGATATTATGGTTTGGGTTAATAACTGAAAGTCTATAAATAAGTAAGACAACAATGCATTATCGATTGGCAGCATTGATTGAAACCACCTTACTAACACATCACCCATAATTAAACCATATATTACTAATGCTATATTATTCCCAATAAGCATCGTAGCAATATATTTTGAAGGTTTTGCTGTAAGTCTAGCTAAAATCTTTCCTAAAAAATCTCCTTGTTTTTTTTCTAGTTCTAAGTGAATTTTGTTTGAAGACACATAAGCAATCTCCATACCCGAAAAAAAGGCCGAAAGGATAAGTGTAGTTACAATAATGATTATATCTACAGTCATAGATTAATCCTTATTATTCTTATTTCGTTCTTCAATTTTTTTTCTGAAGCGTTTTCTAAAGAAATACATAAACACCGACAGTGCTGCTAAAAAGAGTGAAGTATATGTTCTATTTCTATCTTCTGACCAATTTTGAATGGCGTCCCAAAGAAATATTACAGCAAAAATTAAATAAGCGTATTGAAAAAACTTTAATAGTTTCATTAAAATAAAATTGAATTACAATACAAATGTAATCAATTATCAAGTTCAAAGTCACCACCCATTTCTAACATTTCAATATTCTTGAAACTTTTATCAGAATCGAAACCATTACCTTTCGTATAACCTACGGTTTGCTTATAGTAAAAAGGCTCATTTGTAAAAACCCATTCAAGCTTTTCATTGTAGTAAAGTTGATCGGTAAAAAGTGTATCTTTACTATGTGTTGCGATAATAACATCTCCTCTTAAATCTATAATACCTGTCTCCTCATAGTAAACAGCGTATTTAGAAGTAATGTCTGTTCGTTTGCTATTATCATCATAAACTTTTAGCAAAATACCATCAGGAAATTCTTGGAAAGCGAAACCTCTATTTGAGTAATCTAGCATTTTTGGACTAAGAAGGTTTGCTACTAATCTTACAGTGTCGTTTTCGTATTCGGTATATTTTAAATCTATATTTTCGGCTTCACCAATGGGCTGATTTTGCAACACACCAACTTGTTGCACTTTATCAAAATCGTTTTCACATGAAAAAAACAAAGTCACAGCAATTGCTGTGA
Organism: Winogradskyella sp. SYSU M77433; assembly: GCF_029911945.1. NCBI lineage: Bacteria > Pseudomonadati > Bacteroidota > Flavobacteriia > Flavobacteriales > Flavobacteriaceae > Winogradskyella > Winogradskyella sp. SYSU M77433. Next base: position 539,870 of record NZ_JARYTG010000001.1, read on the forward strand.
CTAAGTTTTTTATGATATGTAAATTTTGTTTTATCATTAAATATTAGGAACTGTAATAGTTCTTCCAATCCAACATCCAATTTTTAAAGACTGACCAGCATTACCTTCAGTAAAGATATCTGCTTTAGATGGTGCACTACCTCTGTAACTTGCCGCTGTTTTTGTAGCTGTAGATTTTAAACGTCCATCTACTCTACCTGCTTTCTCAGCTTCATCTGCAGCTAACCAAAATACTGCTCTCTTGTTAAAGTTAGTATCCCCACAGCTATTTGCGCTCTTTGCATACATAGCAGCTATTCTTAAGTGAGGTACACCACTAGATGGATTTAATTTTAAAGCCTCCATATATTGTTGTCTAGCCTTAGCAAAACTACCTCTTTTGTAACTTTTCTCAGCAACTCTCATTACTAACTTCCATTTTTGTAGTGGATCTGTTTCTAGTTCTAAAGCCTGATTATAATATTTTTCTGCTTCTGCCATTTTACCTTGCTTTTCTTTCAAAACACCAAGATAATAAGCTGTTTTAGCATCTGGTTCAAGAGAATTCTTCTGTTCAACTAGTTTTTCAAAAAGCGGATCATCAGTACACTCCTTTTCTCCCATTTTATTCATTGCACGTTGTAACCACTCTGCGTCATTTTTCTTTTCTTCAAAGTATTTTTCGTACAAAGGCACTAATACATCACAATTAGCTCTACCACCAAGCTTACTATCCATACTAGACTTTACTTTTTCGAAAGCCTCTAAGTTCGCTTCATAATTATCCTTATATTTTTGTTCTTTACTAGAGAGTGCAGTACCTGCCTCTTCCTTTTCAACTAACTTATTTAATTTTTGAATATAGTTTTCCTCTACATTTTCAATAAGCTCCATTACATCATCATACTTGTCGAACAATTTTTGAGCATCATCTGGGGTTTTCGCTCCTGCATCGTAGATATCTACAGCTATGGAAAAATAAGTATAAAGTCCTATCGTACTATCAAAGTTCTTAGGATCTTTTTTATAAGCTTCATCAAACATATCATAAACTTGTTGATCTGTTTTATTCAGCTCGTTTTTATACTTATAAGCTAATTGCGCTTTCTTAACTAACATCTCACCCAAAGAATACTTAGATGAAAAGTATTCATGACTTTGGTCAAATAATAACATTAAATCTTTTATAAATGCTACTTGCTCTGCACCAGTAGAATTTTCGATTTTATGCTCTAAAATATTATCACCATAAGCATAAATAGCTCTATTGAACTTAGGGCATTTTTCTCTTACCGTTTTCCAAGGTCCATAAGCATCATCATACTTTTTACTTTTGTAATAACTATCAAAAATTGATAAGTTATTCATACACTCTTCGTCTTGCTGAGCAAAACCTATATTGAAACTCACAAAAAGTGCAATTAGCATTGTTGTAATTCTCGTCTTCATCTTGTTTTTAATTATATTATATTACGTTAGTTATACTTCTTTTGTCTAAACCATCTGGCGTTTAAAGATAAACTTACATTGAGGTTTATAAAATTCTCTTGTATTAAATTTTCGTTAGTTGTTCCTCTTCGCCCAAATTCTACACCTAAATTAGCATTTGAAAATAAACTTCGATTCCCAACTGGTAAACCTAAACCAAAAGACATGCCAAACTCTCTGATGGACTCATCTTTCACAACTAAGCCTGTGTTTGAAAAGTTTAATCCAGCTCTGTAAACTACTCGTTTAAAATAACCTGAAAACGCATTATAATCAGGAATATAAAAACCACCAAGTGCTATTTGAGAGGCATTTTCAAAGCTTGAAATTTGATTAGAAAATATTGGGTTAGAAAAATCAGCCGTATTTTGTAGAGTATATTCTGCACCAACAAACCAAGACCTTGGAGCTCCAATACCTCCCCCAAAACTTAATCGAGAAGGAATGGTTAAATCAGTATTTTTTAAATTTTGAGACTCTAAATCAACTTCAATTGTATTTCCCAGACCAACAACCTCGTAATCAGTATTTAATACAACTGTAGAGATATTTCGCTGGTTTTCAGAAGACAATTTACTTTCAGGCGCATAAGCTAAAGTCGCAGAAAGTTCTAGTTTATCCGATATCATAGTTCTGTAAGCCAACCCAAAATTCAGGTTTAAACCACTTAAATCTGACCTATTATACTCTCTTGTTTGGTACTGAACTAACTCACCCTCTGGCGTATACTCAACAGCTATTGCGGTATTTTGGATATTTCCAAAGTTGTAATTAAAATCTACACCAACGCTCAACTTATCTGAAATTTTGTACCCTAAGCCAGCAAAAACTCTATTAACACCACCTTCACCAAAATAACGGTTTTCTAAATCTTGACTATCATTGATATCATCTAATTTATAACCTACAGAAGTATATGGTAAAAGTCCAAAACCAAAACCAAATTTTCCTACTGGCACAGATAATGCCAAATAATCGAAAGTTGAACTACTCGCTTCTGATTCTCCTGAATTACTTTTAAGTGTAGAATTATTCGAAGTAGCAGCAACTGTAAACTTTACTGGTCTACTTTCTCCATCGAAATAAGGACCGTTTAAATTATCACCTACGTAAGAGGCAGGGTTTCGAAGATTAACATGAATACTGTCTAAGTAAACACCTATACCACCCATACTACGGTTTTCTACAGTACCTTTGAATTTAAGGCTTCCTATTCCATAAAAAGAGTATGGAGATGCAGTGCCTTGTTGTGCATAAGCACCATAACTTATTATTGTAATGCAAATTACAACGAGTCGTTTAATCATTATTTTGAATTATAATCTAGAATAAAATTCAAACCTTCAAGTAAAAAATTTGAATGCGCAAATATGCTATTTTTTAATTGGTTTGACAAAAAATTGGCATCACCACCTGTTAAAATAACTGTTAAATCTGGGTATTTCTCACGATATTGATCAATAACACCATCAATTTCTTTAATAATTCCCATAATTACACCAGAATGTATTGAAGATTCTGTTGAATCACCAGTAATTGTTTTTGGCATAGCTGTTTCTAATAACGGAAGATTGGCGGTTAAATTATTTAAGCTTTTATATCTAAGCCTAATGCCTGGGGAAATGGCTCCACCTAAATAATGATTTTTATCGGTTATAAAATCGTATGTAACACAGGTTCCTGCATCTATTATTAAAACATTATTATCAGGAAATTTATTTACTGAAGCACCTACTAACGCTATTCTATCAACTCCCAAAGTATTAGGTGTTGCGTAATCATTTTTGAATGGTAAAATAGTTTCTGAACTTAACTCAACTACTTTTATATCTTTTTTAATGACTTGAATTTGCTTTTCGGACAATTTTCCAACAGAAGATATAATAGCTTGATTAAGGTTCGGAAACTCTTTTTTTAGCTTTTTGTACTGATTTTTGAACTCTGAAAGTTCAAAATTAGCTTTGTGAATTAATTTTTCGTTATTAAAAACTGCAAACTTCACAAATGTATTTCCCACATCTACAATAAGATTCATAAGCTTTTTATAAGTCACAAATTTATAAAATCAAATTTTACAAAATTATTTTTGGGAATAATAAAAAGGAGTATATATTTGCATCCGCTTAATTAAGCAACTGGTGCCTTAGCTCAGTTGGTAGAGCAAAGGACTGAAAATCCTTGTGTCCCTGGTTCGATTCCTGGAGGCACCACCTTTAAACCCTGTAAATATTTCATTTACAGGGTTTTATTTTTTTTAGGTGACAAAAAAGTTGATTATTTTAATGACCATGATTAGAATGATCTTCACTTTTAACATCTCCTGATTGATTCATTGCCATGTCATGATCGTATTGGCAACATCCTGGTAGGTTTTTGTAAGCTTCTTCATCTCCTGCTACTTTTTCTGTATCGTATCCTGATGCTGCAATTGCATTATGAATTGCCATTTCATCTGTTTTAGAGCTATCAAAAGACACATCTATTTTCTTTTTGTCTGTATCCCAATTTGCAGTTGCTACACCTTCTACTCCATTTGCGGCTTTCTCGATAGTGTCTTTACACATACCACAGTTTCCTCTTACGCCAAAGGATAAATCTGTCATTGCAATGTCTTTTGATACTTCTGACACTTCTGTTGAAACAGTTTCTTCTGTTTTTTTGGCTTCTTCTTTACAACTTGTTAAACCCATAGCTACGATTACAGCTATACTTAAAATTACTTTCTTCATCGTTTTAAAATTTAATTATTGTTTATATTATTTATTCTATTGTTTGTTTTACTTCACCACATTTAAGCATAGCATCGCCAAAATAAGGATTTAAGATTTGCTCTTCTTTACTCAACCAATATGCGCCATTATTGTTATCTGCCATAGGACAAAACTCCACATATACTTTTTCATTGACACCAAATAATTGAACTACCTTTATTAGATGAGTAGATAATTGTTTGAAATAATCTCTTTGAGTTTTAATTTCAGAGGATTTAGAAATTGAATTAGCAGATGACTGAATATGACCTTCTAAAGTCATCCATTGTTTGTGCGCCTCGCCTGTTAATAATTCCATATTTATCTTGCGAAAGCTTGATATTAATTTTTTGGCATCACTAGTTGCTTGTTCTGAATTATCTTCCACCAAAGCATCTTTTAAATTTATGTAGTTGTCATACACTTGTTTTAATTGCTGTTGAAATGCTTTTGGTGATTCTAATCGAATGATTTTTAAATAGTCCTCATTTACAGTCATTTCTTTAGCAACTGGCTGATTCATCATACTTTTTTTGCCTTGTAATTGTGCTGCTGCATCTACTGTAAATGTTCCGTTGGTGACAATTTCGTTTCCTGAGGATAATCCGTCCAACACTTCGTAATTATCGCCTATTTTATTACCTAAAGTGACTTCTTTGAGTTCAAAAACAGGCTCGTTAGGATTTGATTTGATATAGACTACAGAACGTTCGCCAGTCCAAAGTACTGCAGAAGACGGAACGGTTATCACTTCATTTGAATTGATTTTATCGCTTTCAATTTCTGCAGACACAAACATTCCTGGTTTGAAAATGGCTTCTTTATTGTTTAAAACCACGCGTAAATCTACAGTACGTGTTTTGGTATTTAAAACTGGATCTATAAAATCTACCGTTCCTTTAAATGTTTTATTAGGATATGCATTAGTAATTACCTTAACCTCTTGACCTTTTTTGAATTGTTCAATCTGATTTTCATATACATCAAAATTTGCCCAAACCGTATTTAAGTTTGCAATTTTAAGCAATGGTTGTCCTTGTTTGATATAATCTCCTTGTTCTACAAGCTTTTCAGTAACTGTACCAGAAACGGTAGCATATACCGGAAAGTTTTCAATCACTTTTCCTGATGCCTCAATTTGATTTATTTGGTTTTCAGAAAGTTTCCAAAGCTTTAATTTATTTCGTACCGCTTTGTATAAAGCAGGTTGAGATTCTTTCAAGGAAGATGCTGTGATTAATTCTTGTTGTGCAGCGTATAATTCTGGTGAATAAATAGTAGCCAACAGTTGTCCTTTACGCACTTCTTCTCCTGTAAAACTGATATTTAAACGCTCAATTCTACCTGAAAAATAACTGACTTGCACAGCGTTTGCTTCTTCGTTTTCAGCAATTTTACCAGATAGTTTTATAATGCCATTTTCAATTGAACCATTACCAACTACCGTAGTCTGTATATTTGCCAATGCCATAGCATTTGGTGTCAATTTGAATTGGTCTGCTGTTAAACCATCTGCGCCAGCTTCAGCAGGAATTAAATCCATACCACAGATTGGGCAATCACCTGGTTCTGGCTGCATAATTTGTGGATGCATTGAGCACGTCCACATTTGATTGGTTTGCGAAGCCTCATCATGATTATGATTTGCTTCTTCATTGGAACTACCACCAAACAACAACCAACCAACCAATACTCCAGACAAAAGCAATCCTACATAAATGATTATTTTATTATTTTTCATTTTCTAATCGTTTTATCATGGCTTTCATTTCTTCAATTTCTTTCTTTTGAGCTGTAATAATATCTTCTGCCAATTGTTTTACTTCTGGATCTTTAATATCTGCTCTTTCACTAGTTAAAATAGCAATCGAATGGTGTGGTATCATGGCTTTCATCCATAAAATATCGCCAATAATTGGTTTTTGCATTCTTACTAAAGATAAAGCACTAACAAACAATACTAAGCTTCCTATTAAAATTGCTATATTTTTCTTTTTGTCTTGATACATTTTTCGCATAAAAAACCACATGACTACAGCCATAGTTGAAATTCCTAAACAGGTCATATAAAAACGTGTGAGGCTAAAATATACGTGGTCTATCGCATAGGTGTTTAAATACATTGTGATGTACATTGTAATAAATGAACAGCCTAACATTATAAAAAATGTTTTGTAGTTTCCCTTTTTTGAATGTGTATTTGAATTTTCCATAGTTTTAATTTTTAAATAGTTAACATTAATATTGCCATAATAATCATAATGGCATTTTCGATAAATGTAGCTTCTGTCATTGGTAATTTAAGCGCTGTACCTAAACAGGCACAACGTATTGATTTTTTATCCAACAAGGTTTTTGTAACACCAATAGTTGTAATGCCTAAAATGACAAGGGTAATGATTAAAGCAATTTCGACTTCAAAACGCATTAAAAACATTAATCCTAAAGCAGTTTCTATAAATGGATAAATCCAACCATAAGCAGGTACACGTTTTGCTAAAGGATCGTACATGCTAAAAGATTCTGGAAAACCTTTTAAATCTAACATTTTGAAGAAGCTAAACACAATGTAAAATAAGCCCATAAAGTCTAGCATAAATGCCGACCAAGCCCAATCTTTATAATGTAATAAAGTACTAGCTGAAGCAATGTAAAATATAATAAGCAACAACGGTTTTAACTGTTGCAACTTACTTTTATTCTCTTCCATTGGCATGCTACTCATATCAGATGAAGCAAAGACATTTTTCTCTTGCTTTTCTGTAATCGTATATTTATCTGATAAAGCATTTTGTAGTTTTTCTGTTGAAATATGAGATGACATTGTTATTTCTGCTTCACCTTTTTCTAAGTTTACTTTTACCTCATTTACAGCATCTAAAGCGTTTAAACTTTTTTCTACTGAAGCCTTGCAACCGTTGCAAGTCATGCCTGTTATATTATATGTATGTGTCATTTTTATTGAATTAAATAATTGATAATTGTACTTTGTATGTAATATTTTTTAACCGCTTCAATTTGATTGATTTGAAACTTTAATTGCAATTCCTGAATATCTAAAACATCATTAAAATCTATAGTTCCTGTTTCGTAGCTTTTAATAAGAATTTGCTCAGCATCTTTAGCTTGTTTCAGGTTTTTTGTTGCTGTTTTATGACTTATTCTTGCTGAAATTCGGTCGTTTACAGCTTTATCTAACAGCGTTTTTAAACTGTTTAATCGTTCTTGTTTTTGGTAATTGATTTCTTGTTGTTGTAATTCGTTTTGCTTTGAAACCGACTTGTATTTTTTATTAAAAATGGGAATTGACACCGATACCATTGGCATGATAATATCTTTACCATTATCTGAAAAACTCATACCTGGTCTTTCTTGCACATTGATGTAATCTAACCCAAAACCAACCATGGGACTGCTTTCTTTTTGGTTGAGTAATTCTGATTTTTCTATGGATTGATATAACTTATCAAACTTTACTAATTCAGGATGAACCGATAAATTCTCTGAAGTGATTTCAAAATCTTCCAAAGGAATAGTTAAACTATCTACAATTGAAATTTTCGTTTTATTGTCTCTATTTAAAAGATTATTGAAATTAGTTTGTTCTGCTAAAAACTGTTGTTGCAATACATCTTTTAGTTGTTGTAAATCGTTTTGTCTCATTTGAAGACGCAATACATCAACTGCAGATGCTTTACCAACCTCAACAGACGTTAACGCCATAGTTTCGTAGGTTTCCAAAAGTTTGATATTCTCGCTTATTACTTGCTGCGTGGTTTGATTTGCGTACAGATTGTAATACGATTGTGACACCGAAGCCATCAATTTACGCTTAGCAATCACAATGTCTTCATATTTAGCATCTGCCAAAGCGGTTACATAACCTTCACGAGAAGTAATGGTGCCAAACCACGGTAGCATTTGTTTTACAGACACTTTAAACCGTTGTGCGCCTGTCCTTGTTTCAGGTTCACTTACAAAGTAGCCAACGCCAAATTCGGTATTTGGAATGGTATTGACCTCGTTTACTTTTTCTGAAGCTCTTTTGTATTGCAACTCAAATTTTTGAATTTCAGGATTATTCTCTAATGCTTCGTTAATTAATGTTTCTAATTGTTGTGCATTTGCAAAAAGACTCATGAAACAAGAACCAAGAGCCAAGACGAGTTTTATATGTATTGATTTATATTTCATTTTGATGCTCTTTTAATTTTAGACTCAGCTTTCCAGCTATATAAAACTGGCACTACAAATAGGGTTATTAAAGCGATTAACATTCCACCGAAACTTGGTATTGCCATAGGTATCATAATATCGCTACCACGTCCTGTTGATGTTAAAACAGGTAACAATGCTAAAATGGTGGTTGCTGTAGTCATTAAACACGGTCTAATACGTTTTTCACCTGCTTCTACAATAGATGCTCTAATCTCCTTTTTTGTTTCCGGTGAATTTCTGTCGAATGTTTGTGTTAAATAGGTTGCCATTACTACACCATCATCTGTTGCGATACCAAATAGTGCAATGAACCCAACCCAAACGGCGACACTTAAATTAATGGTGTGCATTTGGAATAAATCGCGTAGGTTTTCCCCAAAGACACTGAAGTTTAAAAACCAACCTTGACCATAGAGCCATATCATTAAAAAGCCACCTGCAAACGCTACTGCAATACCTGTAAATACCATTAAGGATGTACCTACTGAACGGAATTGGAAATACAGAATTAAAAAGATGATCGTCAATGCTAATGGTACAACTACCGATAAGGTTTTTTCGGCACGCAATTGGTTTTCGTAAGTTCCTGTAAATTGATAGTTAATGCCTTTTGGTACAATTAATTCACCTGCATCAATTTTGCTTTGAATCATTGCCTGAGCATTTTCTACTACATTTACTTCTGCATAACCATCTACTTTATCAAACAATACATAGCCTACTAAAAAGGTATCTTCACTTTTAATCACTTGTGGCCCTTGTTCGTAACGAATAGTTGCCAATTCGCTTAAAGGTACAGGACTTCCTTTTTTAACAGGAACGTAAATTTGCTGTAAATCGGTTGGGTTAGCTCTTAATTCTCTTGGGTAACGCACACGTACACCATAACGCTCACGACCTTCCACGGTTTGGGTTAATGACATACCACCAACAGCTACTTTTAAAACGTTTTGCACTTCTTCAATGCTTACACCATAACGTGCAATTTTTTCTCTATCAATATCGATTAGCAAATACGGTTTACCCACAATACGGTCTGCAAAAACGGCTTCATCCTTTACACCATCAGCTTCTTTCAAAATGGTTTCTAATTGCATACCAAATGCTTCAATTTCTTTTAAATCTTGCCCTTTTATTTTGATACCCATTGGTGCTCTCATTCCTGTTTGTAACATCACCAATCGGGTTTCAATAGGTTGTAGTTTGGGTGCTGATGTGACACCAGGTAATTTGGTAACTTTTACTATTTCATTCCAAATATCGTCAGGTGATTGAATTTCTGGTCGCCAATTGCGGTAGAATTCACCATCATCGTCTGGGATTAACTGTTCTTCTGCATTAAGAGATTGCCACGCTTCACGCTGTTCCGCTCGCAATGACATACCGTTTTTTAATATGTATTCACCGTCTTCATTGACTTTGAAACGCTGACGTTCTCCTTTATCATTCAACATGTATTCTGGTTTATATTGAATGATATTTTCATACATCGATAATGGCGCAGGATCTAAAGCCGATTCTGTTCTACCAGCTTTACCCACAACAGTTTTTATCTCAGGAATACTAGCTACAGCCATATCCAATTGCTGTAAAACACGCTTATTTTCTTCTATACCAGAATGCGGCATTGAGGTTGGCATCAACAGAAAAGAACCTTCGTTTAATGATGGCATAAACTCTTTCCCAGTGTTTTTCATTATGAAAAATCCTGCAATAACGATAGCTGTCGGGATAGACAGAAACAGTAATTTATTATCTAAACACCATCTTAAAATGCGTGTGTAATATTTTATAAATAATGAGAATATGCCTAATAAACCAAAGCAAATAATAGCTACAAAAATGAGGTTTAAAAAGAAGCTTTCGGTAACACCTAAAGGTCGCCAATATTCTGCTAACAAGAATACTATAGCTGAAGCTGAGATAATGATATTAGTAAGATTCGCTTGTTTATCTGAAATCTTATTTTGAAGATTTAGTAAGACTATTACACCAAAAGCGATGAGTATGATTCCTAACCAATACCCATAAATTATCGCAGCTATTCCTAATACTATCAATACACCATTTAAAGCATATTTAAAATGTTTTTGAATGTTCTTTTTTCGGAATAAAAAGGCTGCAAAAGGCGGAATTATAAACAACGCAACTATTATGGAAGCTGTTAATGCAAAGGTTTTGGTAAACGCCAATGGACGGAATAATTTTCCTTCGGCACCAATCATTGTAAACACAGGAATAAAACTGATAATTGTTGTCATCACTGCAGTTACGATTGCGCCTGAAACTTCAGCTGTAGCATTATAAACCACTGTGTTTATTGGTTGATTGTTTTCGTTTTCATCTAAATGCCTGATGATGTTTTCTGAGAGAATGACACCAACATCTACCATAGTTCCAATAGCAATGGCTATTCCGGATAGTGCAACAATATTAGCATCGACATCAAAGAGTTTCATGGCAATAAACACCATTAATACCGCAACAGGTAATAAACCTGAAATCAATACAGAAGCACGAAGGTTAAATACCATAATGACAATAACCAAAATGGTAATAAGAATTTCTAAAGTTAAGGCTTCATTTAGTGTGCCTAACGTTTCTTGAATAAGTTCCGTACGATCGTAAAATGGCACGATGGTGACTTGTGATGTTCTACCATCTGATAATGTTTTTGTAGGTAAACCAGCGCTTAATTCGTTTATTTTAGCTTTAACATTGTTAATGACTTCCATTGGGTTAGCACCATAACGCGCTACCACAACGCCACCAACCACTTCTGCTCCTTCTTTGTCTAATATACCTCGTCTTGTTGCAGGACCCAAAGAGACTTTGGCAACATCTTTTATTTTGATAGACGTGTAATCTTCTGAGGTTACTACTGCATTTTCAATATCTGCTATTGATTTCACATAACCTAAACCACGTACTAAATATTCGGCTTGATTAATTTCTAAGGTCTGCGCACCAATATCTTTATTACTTTCTTTAACCGCTTTCACAATTTGGTTTAAACCAATATTGTATTGACGCATTAATTCTGGGTTAACATCTACTTGATATTCCTGAACATACCCACCAATGGATGAAACTTCAGAAACACCACTTGCTGAGGATAGCGCATATTTTACATAGTAATCTTGAATACTACGTAATTCGTGTAAATCCCATCCGCCAGTAACGTTTCCGTTTTCGTCACGACCTTCAAGTGTGTACCAAAATATTTGACCTAAACCTGTAGCATCAGGACCCAATGCAGGATTTACGCCTTCTGGCAATAATCCACTTGGTAAGGAATTGAGTTTTTCGAGAATACGACTTCTGCTCCAATAAAATTCAACATCTTCCTCAAAAATGATATAGATACTTGAAAAACCAAACATGGAAGAGCTTCGGATGGTTTTTACCCCTGGAATACCTAATAATGATGTAGTTAATGGGTAAGTAATTTGGTCTTCAATATCTTGAGGCGAACGACCATCCCATTTGGTAAAAACAATTTGTTGGTTTTCACCTATATCTGGAATAGCATCTACTGCTACAGGATTGCTTGGCAAAAAACCTGTATCCCAATTAAAAGGTGCATTTACAGTTCCCCAACCTACAAAAAGAACAAGTAATAATACTGCTACGAGTTTATTTTCTATTAAGAATTTGATGCTTTTGTTTAGCATTGATTTTGATAATTAAACAGTTAGACATTGGTATTAGAACAATACCGAATACAGCAAATTATCCACATAGCAAAGCCATAGGATAGGATAACAACCTCTAAAAGTTTAAAAATCAAATTAAATAAGTCTCGTCAATCTTGAAGATTTGCCTGACGACGAGTGGCGGTTTGTATGCTTCAAAAGAAGAAACATTTTTATCAATATTTTCAAAAAGATTGATATAAGTATAAACAAAGGAAGCGATAAATATTTGTTGCTCAAAAGAAATTTTATCAACGGTCAATTGTAACTCGTCTTGTCCTTCTACTGATAATTGCTTATCATCACAACAACTTTTTTTTGTAATTGAGCAGCTTTTGGTTGAAGGTTTTTCCATTTCCATACCACAACCTTTTGCTTTATGAAAAAATGCGGTTTCCACTAAAGTGTCTCCACAATAATGCATATTAACCGTAAATGACATTGTAGAAAACAACACTACAAATGCCATAGCTAATGATACTATTTTATGGAAAACTTTTTTCATACGTTATGCGAAGTTACGAAATTTTAACAAATACTGATTTAATTAACAGAAGTTTAGATAAGACTATTAATTTAAAATTTAGGTTCATTAGACTTCTTTATAAATCTTATATAAGTTCTTCCAAACCATTAACCAATAAATATCTCACCATCAAAAAGCCGATTCGTTTGAATCGGCTTTTTGGTTTTTTGCAGTATTTTTACTAGTCGTTACTCGATATGTTGTGTTTTACTAAGTTCCGAAATTCCGTTTTCATTAAAAGCTTCAATGGTAAAATAATACGGTGTATCTCTATCTAAGCAGCGCATAAAATGAGAATTAGTATCGTAAACTTGCCAAGATTGGTACAGTTTGTCTGGTGCTATTCCCCAACGTATGTTATACCCTTGTGCGCCATCAACTTTATCCCAAGAAAATGAAATATCTCTACGATCTTTTTCGCGGTTGATTTTAAAGTTAGAGACTTTGTTTGGTGCTTCCCCTAAACCTAATCCGAAAACTCTAACTTCTGACATTGCAAAGTTGTTCCCTGGAACTTTTACATTGTTATATCTAACGTATTTTGCTCTTACAGGTTCGTCTAAAACTAGGTAAGCATTTGGCGCGTCAATATCAGTTTTACTTCTGTCTACAACCGTTTTCCAGTTTTTACCATCTTCTGAAGTTTCTATAGTAAATTGATGTTTCAAACCTTCAACACGTGTATAAATTCCAGAGTTGTGATCGTGATAATTTAGTTGAATGGCGTTTACGGTTCCTTCATTTAACAATTCGATTGTAATCCATTGTTTATCGTCATTAGCTTCGGCAACCCAAAATGTTTTTGGGTTTTCGTCAGTTAAAACGTTTGCTATTATTTGTCCTTCAGCATTCGTTTCTGTTGGGATTTCTTTTACTTCAACTTCATCATCATTAGAGGTAAATTTCATGATTTGTTGAAGCGATGACGATACCGTTACATTTCCTTTATAGGATAGCAGCATCCAACCGTTATGCTGTCCAGCTTTTGTTGGATGATTTGGTCCAAAACGTGGATAATCGCCGTAAGAGGTGTTGCTGTACATTAATCCATCGTCGTCAAAATAGGTAGGAAACATGCACAAACGACGTTCCCATTGTGCATTAGATGCCAACGCCATTGTCGCAAAATGCCAGTATTGACCATTGGTTTGCTTTACTGTAATACCGTGTCCTGCACCATTGGTAAATCCACCTGGTTTAAAACTCATCGGATTATTTTTCATGTAGGTGAAAGGTCCAAGTGGCGAATCGCCAATGTAAACGCCATCTGCATACACGTTAAACTGCGTACCTGGCGCTGCATATTGTAAATAATATTTTCCGTTGTGTTTGGTCATCGATGCACCTTCCATATAACCTTCTTTTAAGGTTGGATGAAAGTTGTTTTCGCCAAAACGTTCCCAACCGTGCTTTTCTTCATCTAAATTTATCAATTCTTCTCTAACGCCAGTTTCTAAAAAGCGGTCGTCTTTATTCAACATTTTTACACGAATAGGATGCACGTTAGAACTTCCCCAATAGAGATACGACTTGCCATCATCGTCAATAAATAATTCTGAATCTTGAATGTTATTTGAAATGGAAGCGGTTGGTGTCCATAATCCTTTTTTAGGATCGTCGGTATATAAAATACTTCCGTAACCAGCAGGATCACCAGCAAAATAAACTAAAGAATCTTTGTAGTTGAATGCTGTTGGTGCGTTGCTTCCTTCAAAAAACCATTGTTGCGGTTTAATGAATTTCCAGTTGACCAAATCTTTGGAATGCCAATACCCAAACGAACGCGTGACGAACATATAATATTCGCCTTTAAACTCAATTACCGCAGGATCTGCACCAGAACGATAGGATTGGTTTCTGGCAGAATTATAAACCATATAGGTGTAGTCGATATCTAGTGGATTGATGTAGGTTTCTGAATATTTTTCTATGACTTCTTTTTTTGTTGAAATTGAAGTGCTTTCTTCTTGATTTTTGACGTCTTCTTTACAAGAAAAAACAGATGCTATAGCGAAGAAAAAAAGTATTTTTTTCATTATTAAAGTTTTTTGTCTGTGTCGGTCATTGGGTCGTAAGATGTACCAGTGTTACCTCTTAATTTTTCAAATTGTTTGTAAGCACGTTCAACTTGTGTTTTTGGTGCTTGCTTAAATTCTTCATCCGTAACCTTATATTGTTCTTGAAGTTTTGCTAATTCTAAGCGTAGCTTATCTTCAATATCGTCATATTTAGGATTGTCAATTTGATTATGAATTTCTTTTGGATCTTCTTCTAAATCATATAATTCCCAAGTATCAATATCATCATAAAAATGCATGAGTTTGTAACGCTTTGTTCTAATTCCGTAGTGTTTTTTTACCATGTGAAACGCTGGGTAATCATAGTAATGATAGTAAACTGCGTCTCTAAAACCTTCACTTTGGTTATGTGTTTTTTCTAACAACGGACGCAACGATTTACCTTGCATATCGTTTGGTATTTCAGCTTCTGCGTAATCTAAAAACGTTTCAGCGAAGTCTAAGTTTTGGGTTAAATCTTCAATAACAGTTCCTGGTTTTATGGCTTTAGGATATTTCACTAATAAAGGCATTGCTAAAGATTCTTCGTACATATAACGCTTATCAAACCAGCCTTTTTCCCCTAAATAAAAACCTTGATCGGTAGTGTAAATTACGATGGTGTTTTCGGCTAAACCGTTTTCTTCTAAATAATTCAGCACTTTTCCAACACCTTCATCTACCGATGCAATGGTTGCTAAATAGTCTTGAAGATAGCGTTGTCCTTTCCACTCAGCTAATGCTTTTCCTGATAAATTGGCATCGTGAAACGCATCATTTTTTGGTTGATAAGCTTTATCCCAAGTAGCGCGTTGTTCTGGTGTCATACGCTCAAAATCGGTTGTCCAAGGATTCCAAGCTAACTCTGGACTGCCTTTTTTCTTAGTCATTTTTAAATCATGACCTTCATACATATCCTTGTAAATGGTTTGCAATTGGTCTTTTGAACCTAAGGAACCTTCGTGAGCTGTAAAATAAGTGTCTGGTAACGGAAATTTTATAGAATCGTATTTATTAACGTGACGCAAAGCAGGCATCCAATTTCTATGTGGTGCTTTGTGCTGTAACATTAACATAAATGGTTTGTCTGAATCTTTAACACGATTTAAATAAGCTAAACCATCTTCGGTAATAATATCTGTAGCGTAACCTTCAATTTGAGTAGTATCGGCTTGTTTTGTTTTCGGATTTAAACTAATAAAATCAGGATTATAATAATTGCCTTGATCTTTTAAAATGTGCCAATAATCAAAGCCTTCAGGATTTCCATGTAAATGCCATTTTCCTATAACTGCTGTATTATATCCTGCTTTTTGTAGTAATTTAGGAAAGGTTTGTTGGCTTCCGTCAAAGCGGTTTCCATTCATTTTAAAACCATTGATGTGGCTAAATTTTCCTGTTAAAACAACAGCACGACTTGGTCCGCAAATAGAATTAGTACAAAAGTTATTTTTGAATAGCGCACCTTCTTTTGCAATTCTATCAATATTTGGTGTTGGTGCTAATTGACTAATGGGATGACCATACGCGCTAATGGCTTGTTCTGCGTGGTCATCTGCCATAATGTAGATGATGTTTGGTCGCTTGGTTTCCTTTGGTATTTCTTGTTCTTTGCTGTTTTCTTTACAAGACTGAAATGCCAAAAGCACTAATAATATGAAAGAAATATATCGCATTACTCTTTAGTTTTTATGATTTTTGTTTGAATGACTTCATCATTAAGGACTGTACGTTCAAAAAAGTTGAATACAATATCTAATTCTTCATAGGGTATTCGAGAAATTTCATGACGTGCCTCTTTGACAATATTGAAATAGAAAGACGTTTCAAATTGCTCTAATTTATCAGCAATAATTTTAGAACCATCTAGCATTATATAACCATCTTTTGTTGGTGCACAATAATGATGTGGCGCATTCCCGTAAGGTACCAGTTGGTCTTTTGTGCCGTGATATAAAACAGTTGGCACAGCATTTTCTGGCGACATATAACTTGCATCAACAATAGCACCAGCACACGAAAAAGCACCAGCAAATTTTACATTACTATACTCTTCAGCATTATCTACAAAATACTCACGCATAAAAACTGCGTTAAGAATACCCTCAGCACCAGCACTACTGCCGCCTGCTATAATTTTTGTAGTATCGATTTGAAACTCATTAGCGTGTTCAACCACATATTTTGCAGCATCCATATAATCGATAGCAGCTTGTTTAAAGGTTTCAAGTTTTTCGTCTTTAGTACAATCACACCCAAAACCTGTTGTTGTCCCCTTTCTTAGTAATCTGTAAGAAATTGAAATCCCAATATAATTTTGCTCTTTTGCAGCGTATTTTACTAAATTTTCATCATCTATATAATCTCTGTGGCCGACTGCAAATCCACCACCATGCATCCAAAGTAACACAGGTAACGTATCTGTTATTTTAATATTTTCAGGCGTATAAACATCCAATTTTAAGGTATCTTTTCCTTTTATGGAATAAGTGTATGTAGCTTTGTTTTGTGCTGAAAGTGATAACACAAAAAAGAATACAAATACTTTTATTATAAATTTCATTTAGTCTATTTTTTCTATTAAAATACCGCTAATAACTGGCAAACCTTCAATAGCGTTGAGTTTTAAAGTTAGTCCTTTTTTTGTTTGAATAATTGCCTGAAGCGTTACACCATACTTTTCGGGATAGGCTTGGGCTAAATTCAATTGTTTTTCGATTAATCCATCGTTAATGTACACATCAAAAATGCGTTGTATTTTATTACTTTCTGAAGATTGTTCTGAAAGGTTATAAATATTTTCGGTTGACTTAATTTGTGGCTCTACGAAGTATAATTTCACATTATAATTGCCTTCAGGAACGTCTAGTTGATATTCTGTACAACCTTCTAACAAGGTTTGAAATAACGGCTCTGCATCAGTGTTTTTTATATTATGTGGCAGACCTTGATTTTTATCTTTGGTCATTCCTAAAGCTGAACCATTTTTATATCCAAACCATTCTTTTTTATATTCTTGGTCTGGTACAAATATGATGTTTTGTGCTTCATCATAAAAGTTGAAATGTGCACCTAAATTGATACCGAAACGTTTGAAATTTTTAAAATCAAAAGCTTCAATTCTATTGACTTTTATTGTTTTTTCTTCGGAAATGCTTTCTGTTGAAACTGCAATAGAATTATTACCATTTGTGAAAGGCATATCAATAGAAACAACACCATTATCAACTTTAAAATCACCTAAATTGTTACCATTCAAACTGACATTGACTTCATTTTGATTGGAATAGATTTGAACAGGAAAAGCTTCCTCTTCAAACACAGTCAATCCTTTTAAATTATCTGTTACGATATAAATAAATGGTACACCTTCATCTAAAACCGATTTGTACCAATAATAAATATCCTTTGGTGTTCTGTCGTATTGCACTAATCCTTTTTGGTTAACGTGCGGAATGGCATCACCACGAAATTCGGAACCAAAATCTGCAAAATTCCATGCCGTCATTCCAGTCATAAACAGCCTATTTGTAATTTGTTTGTAATAGGATTGATGCAGTTTTGCTTGATAATTGGTAGAGAAATCAAACTTTTTTGGGGTTTTGGTGAAAATTCTAACGTCTGCACCAGGACCATATTCCGACAACAATAATGAGCGCTTTGGATAACGTTGATGTTGGTCATCTAAAAACTTTCCTAAATCTTCAATTTGTGCATCATACCAACCAAAATACAGGTTCCAGCCTAAAAGCATTGGCAAATTTGCTATTCCCGTCTCGTTATAAACTTCATTGAGATGACAAGCCATAACCGTAATATGGTTTGGAGCTAGACTTCTGGTTAAATTCTCTAGCTGCTTGGCGAGTTTTAAAGTTGTTGTTTTTAATGCTTTCTTTTCCTCTTCAGTAGATTTTCTATCGAATGCTAAGCGCAGAAAAATCTCATTCATATACCCTAACATCACTACACTTGGATAGTTGTAATATTGTTTTATGTGTTCGTTTTGCATTGTATTTGAAACCTCAAAAAAGGTTTCAGAATCTGTGACTTTATTCACAATTGGTATTTCTGTCCAAACTAAAATCCCAAGCTTATCACAAAGTTCATATAACTCTCTTGCATGCGGATAATGTGCAAAACGAATGACGTTGGTACCCATATTTTTGATGAGATGAATATCTCTTTTTTGCAGCTCGATTGGCACTGCATTTCCGTAGTTTTTATAATCTTGATGACGATTTACGCCAATTAATTTTATTGGTTTTCCGTTTAGGAAAAAACCTTTTTCTGCATCAACTGTTGTCCAACGAAAACCTAAATTAGATAGTTTTTGGTCTAAAACGGTCCCATTTTTATCACTTAAGGTTAGCTGTAATTTGTATAAACACGGATTGTCTGGCGACCATAATTTGGGATTTTTAATTTCAGGAAATGTGACCTCAACTGTTTTAGTTTCGTGACCCTTCAACTTTAAACCTTGATGTTCTTCACGAATTAGGTTTCCATCAGCATCAAAAATTTTAAGCTCTAAATACGTATTGGTTTTGTCTTCAAAATTATCAATTAAGACCTTGACCTTAACACCTGCTTTTTCGTTGGAAACATTGTAGTAATTGACATAAAAACCATCGGACGCAAAATCCTTTAAACTAAAATGCTGCTTTGGGACTTTTATCAATTCGACATCACGATAAATACCACCATAAAAGGTGAAATCTGCATCTAATGGTGGAATATTATCGTTGTGCGAATTATCGACTTCAACTTCAATTAAATTGTACGCATCAAATTTTAGAAATGAAGTGATTTCAACATTAAAGGCAGTGTAACCGCCTTTGTGATTGGTTATTTTTTTTCCGTTTACATAAACGGTAGCTTCTTGATTGACAGCATTAAATTTTAAGTAGAAAATCTGTTCTTTTTCTTTTGAAGACACAAAGATTTGCTTTTCATAAAAGCCTAATCCTCTACGGTAACCAGCCTCGTCATCAAATGCATCTTTAGCATTCCAAGTATGCGGAATATTGACCGTTTGCCAATGGGTTTTATTTTCAGAATATTGCCAACCATAATTAATTGTTTTTGATTGAGAAAAACACAAAAAGGGGAAAGCCACATAGAAAAACAAGTACATAATTGTTATTTTGTTTGTCGTATGTGGCATAATTAGCTATTAATCTAAAAAGTTTATTTGCTATTTTATATTTATTACTTTTGTACGCTCTGACACTCCACTTTCGTTAAAAGCCTCAATTGCAAAATAATATTCGGTGTTTTTATCCATACCTCTGAAATCGTAAACATCATTTTCATAAACCATAATACTATTGTATAGTTTATCTGGTGCAATTCCATAATAGATATTATAACCTATTGCATCAGCTTTCTTTTCCCATGAAATCATAGCATTTCTAGAATCTTGCTGACTTCTATCCACCTTAAAACCCGTAATCGATTTTGGTTTTTCTGACAGCCCATTTCCAAAAACCCTAAAGTCTGAAACAGCAAATAATCCTGAGGCATTATGGATATTCACCATTTTAATGTAGCGTGCCTGGATTGGTTTTGTTAGTTCTACATAATCATGTGGTACATCCTTATCATTCTTAGATTTATCAACTACTAAAGTCCAATTCTCAGCATCATCAGACATAAATACTTTATACTGGTAATAGATATCCATTGCTTTATTGAACTGAGTTGCTTTATGATCTGCATAATTGATTTGCAATGCATTTACTTGCATTTTTTTACCTAAATCTACTTGAAGCCATTCGCCCTTATCTCTGGTCGATGCTGACCAATAGGTTTGAATATTCTCATCCGTTAGGTTTGAAGCATCATAACAGATTTTTTCAAATACCTTTTTACCACCATGATCCATTCTATTAGTTTCGACATCTTGGCATTTTTCAAAAGAAGAAACTGTCACTGGTTTTTTGTAAGACAATAACATCCAACCCGTAGAAGCCCCTTTTGTATGATCTCTACTTTCCGTAGGAAGCATAATTGGAAAATCACCATAAGCAGTTATAGAATACATGATATCATCTTTATCAAAACCCGCTGGAAACATATCAATTCTACGTTCAAAACGGTCTTTTACAGAAATCTTACAGGTTCCTGTGTTCCAATAATTCCCATAGTTATCAGCAAACGTATTACCATGACCTGCGCCAACTACAAAACCTCCAGGCTTGTATGACATTGGGTTGTGCTTTTGATACTCAAACGGACCCAATGGATGGTTGCCTACGTGAACACCATTTGCATAGCCTTTAAATTCGGTTCCTGGCGCACCATATTGCATATAGTATTTACCATTATGCTTAGTCATCCAAGCTCCTTCAATAAAATTTCCCCAAGGTGCTGGTTCCATATCATTGTTTGGTCCAAAACGTTCCCAACCATGTTCTGAAGGGTCCAGACCTACAACATTTTTGATTTCTCCATATGGCTTTTGAATATCCTCTACTTCGGTTGCTTGATAAAGCTTTTCATAATCGGCTTGATCTCCTTTTGGCAACCATGTATCATAGTCTACTTCTACTCCTACAAGAGGTAATTTCCCACTAGAGCCATAGTACATGTATACTTTTCCATCATCATCTTGAAAAATTGCAGGATCCCAAGTTGGTAACATTGCTGTATTGACGTGTCTTGTCCATCTTCCAGATTTTGGATGAGCAGTTTTCCAAATAGGATGATCTTTTTTCCAAGTTGAACCAGCATAAAACAAAGTATCGTTTACCACCCAAGCCGCTGGCGCACATTGGTCGTTTTCATCTGGATCTCTCTGAAAACTTCCGTAAACAAAATTCCAGTCAGACATATCTTTACTCCAGAAAAAACCTGCTTGGTTAGTAGCAAACAAATAATATTCGCTTTTGTAGGTAATAATTACAGGATCTGCACTTGAACGACGAGACACAGGAATATTATTATGGTTTTTGGTAACATAATTGTATCCAATATTTATAGGATTACAATACGTAGTTGCTGGTTTATCAGGATCGAACCACTCAGTTTTACCATTTGACTGTGCTGACAAATCAACATAAGTCGCTAATATTATAAAAATAAAGAAGAATTTCACCTTATTCATAATTTTAAATATATCAGCTTGCTTAAGTTCATAGATCATTATTAATCCTACTTTTCAGTTAGTTCAAACTCTGATATCATTTTAGTATTAGAATCTGTACCTACAAAAACTTGAAAAGTTCCTGGTTCGGCAACAAAATCTAAGTCATAGTTATAGAATTTTAAATCTTCAACAGAGATATTGAATGTTACAGTTTTGGTTTCACCTTTTTTAATTTCAACTTTTTGGAAACCTTTTAGTTCTTTAACTGGTCTTGTTACCGTACCAACTAAATCTCTTATATAAAGCTGTACTACTTCTTTACCGTCATAATTACCAGAATTAGTTACATCTACAGAAACCGAGATCTCACCGTCCAAATTAATTGATTTTTTATCTAATTTTAGATTTGAATAATCAAACGTTGTGTAGCTTAATCCATAGCCAAATGGGTATAAAGGCTCATTACGAACATCTAAATAGTTGCTTTTAAATTTCTCAAAATTACCTTGATCATTACCTAATGGACGACCTGTATTTTTGTGATTGTAAAAAATAGGAACTTGACCAACATTCATAGGAAATGTTGAGGTTAATTTTCCTGAAGGGTTTACATCTCCAAATAATACATCTGAGATGGCTAAACCTGCTTCACTACCAGGAAACCATACGTTTAGTATTGCAGGAACATTATTATTTTCTTCAACTAAAACTAACGGTCTTCCTGTAAATAATACTAAAACAACAGGTTTTCCTGTTTTTAGTAAAGCATTTAATAAATCTTTTTGTACTTGTGGTATTTCTAAGTTGGTTCTACTACTACTTTCTCCGCTATATTCTGCAGCTTCACCAATAGCAGCAACAATAACATCAGATTTGTTAGCAATAGATAAAGCTTCGTCTAACAATTCTTGGTCAGATCTTCCATCACGTGGTATATCTTTACCAAACATGGTTCCTCTTTTTTCTAATTCAAGGTCATAATCTACATTACTTCCTTTTGCATATAATACAGTGCCTTTATCTCCAACAACTGTTTTTAAACCATCTAAAACCGTATTTGATTTTTCTTGGTCTGTAGATACACTCCACGTACCAGCCATATTTACAGCGGTATTGGCTAATGGTCCAACTAAAGCAATGGTGCTAGATTTTTTTATAGGTAATGTTTGGTTTTCATTTTTTAATAAAACCATAGATTCTGCAGCAACTTTACGTGCAAAATCTTTATTTTCTTTAGTAGCAACTTCAGTATTTGCTCTGTTCTCATCACAATATTTGTAAGGATCATCAAAAAGCCCTAATTGATATTTAGCTGTTAAAATTCGTTTTACAGCTGTATCAATATCTGTTATGCTAATTTTACCTTCGTCTAAAGCTGTTTTTAGGTTTTTTATAAAAGCAGCGTCAATACCAGGTGCATCACCTGCCATATCCATATCTAAACCAGCTTTTAAAGCTAGAGAAGTTACGTCAACACCATCTCCCATACCGTGAGCTCTCATTTCGTAAATACCAGTATAATCTGAAACTACAAAGCCATCAAATCCCCAATTATCACGTAATAAATCGGTTAATAACCATTTGTTTCCTGTTGCAGGAACACCATCAATTTCGTTAAAAGACGCCATTACAGAACCAACGCCTTCTTCTACAGCAGCTTTATAAGGTGGTAAATATTCATTATACATTCTTATACGGCTCATATCTACGGTATTATAATCTCTACCAGCTTCTGGTGCACCGTATAATGCAAAGTGCTTAACACAAGACATTATGGTGTTATTTGCAGCTAAATCGTTTTGTTGATAGCCGTTAACCATTGCGCGAGCGATTTGACTTCCTAAATAAGGATCTTCACCGTTACCTTCAGAAATTCTTCCCCAACGCGGATCACGAGATACGTCTACCATAGGTGAGAACGTCCAGTTAATACCGTTGGCACTAGCTTCGGTAGCTGCAACTTGAGCGGTTTTTTCAATCATTTCCATATCCCAAGAAGAAGATAAGCCTAGCGGAATAGGAAACGTAGTTTTAAAACCATGAATCACATCCATACCGAAAATTAAAGGAATACCTAATCGGCTTTTTTCTACTGCTATTTTTTGAACTTCGTATATGTTTTTGTGATCTTTTATATTGAAAAGTCCTCCAATTAAACCGTCTTCAATTTTCTTAACAACGTCTGTACTTTTAGAAGCGCCAGTTGTAATTGGACCTGTTGCAGGAAGATTTAACTGACCTAATTTTTCATCTAAAGTCATTAAGTCAATAATTGAATCGACTTTTTCTTGATAAGGGTTTTCACTTTTAGAACCTGAAACAGATTTACTTTCTGTATTGGTATTACAAGAAAAAATGGTAATAACACCAAGTGTAACTGCTAAGGATTTTATGTTTTTAGTTAGTCTAAGTTTTGTCATTTTTATTTTTTTGATTTAGAGAAAAGCCATTTTAATAATTCTGGTTCTGCGAATGTTGGATCCCAACTGTTATGATTAGCAAAATCGTATAATGTAAATTTTGGATAACCTCCAGCATTTAAAAATGCTGAAACCATATCAATAGAACGTTGTGGATCTACCACATTATCCTTTGCACCATGAAAAACCCAAAGCGGTAAAGTTTTCGCATAGCTATCTACCGAATTTGGATTTCCACCTCCGCAAATAGGAATTGCTGCGGCAAACATTTCTGGTTTTCTATGAATGATTTCAAAAGTACCCATACCACCCATGGACAAGCCCATAACATAAACCTGATCTTTTTTGACATAAGGTTTTGATAGGGTTTTATCCATCAAATCCATAACTAAACTCATCGCTGTTGTTGGACCAGTTTCGTAATTAAAGTTCAAGCCAATAGGATTTGTAGATCTATCCACATCTACTTTTGCCCAATAATCCTTTTTCGGACATTGAGGTGCTATTATTATTGCTGGAAATGAGTCTCTTGTTTTGGTATTTAAAAACAAACTACTACCATGCACTAGCTGTTTTTCATTGTCACTTCCTCTTTCACCTGCTCCATGTAAAAACAATAAAACAGGATATTCTTTATCTGTTGAAAAATTTTCAGGCAACAACATTCTGTATTGCAGTGTATCACTACCTACAATATGAGCTTCATACGAAAACGTTTCTTTAGGTAATATTTGAGCTTTTTTAGTTGCACAAGAACTAAAGACAAGACTACAAAGCAGTATAAGAATGAAAAATTGTCGCATATTTATAATTTATATTTAATAGCTAAAGCCTAAAGCATTTAAACCATTTTGAACATCTTCATTTTGCATGAACAGATTCCAAAATAATTGTGTTCTATAATTTTCTATCATAATAATTTCTGGACCCTGATCAATAGCCAAATAACGTTCGGTTACCCAATCATTATAATGAGGGCTAAAGGCATCGTAAAATCCTGCTGGACCGAGTAGAATATCATTTTTACTGTAGAAGTAATGCATCGCAGCCAATGATTTTTCTGGTGTGTACGGAATTGAACTTATTGCTGCTGTTGGCGAAATAACACCTGTATCATTTCCTGGACTGTGAGCTGTGTAACCAACTGAGCCATCACCATTTCTTGTATAACTAGCTGTTAATCCCCAACAATCAACACCATAATCGACATAATTATTAGGATTATTTACGCAATGCTGATAGTTAATATTGGTATGGTTTACATTTAAATCCCAATAATTTGCATATTGATCTGTTAGATTTCTAGGGTCTAACCCTAAGTAAGAATAATGAGCCCAAAACAATGGACCTGTACCAGAGCCAGCGTGATCTAGTATCAAAGGAATATTATATTGGCTTCCACCTGAAACAATAGCACCATTATTAGCCCAACCTTGATGATAAACCTCAGCTTCAATTGAATAATCTGGTGAAGCAGCACCTAAAATAAAGGCAATCAAAGTTTCATTATAACCTTGTAGTTCTAAATTAATTGCAAAACCATCACTAGGACTCCAGTGCCAATACAATGCATTTTGGCCTTGTGTATACCAATCCCATTCTACATCTTTCCATAACATGTCTGCTTGAGCTGCAAGCGCTTCTTCTTCTGGCGTAGCTCCATCTGCTTCTAGATACTCTTTAACACAAATTAAGCCTTGCGCCAAAAATGCAGTCTCCACTATATCACCACCATTATCTAAAGCACTAAAAGGTATAGCATTACCAGATCCACCATCTATCCAATGTGACCATGCACCATGGAAACGATCAGCTCCTTCGAAGAAATCTACTATCTGACTAAGTCTAGCAACACCTTCTGCTCTTGAAATATATCCTCTTTCAATTCCAACTATTATAGCCATTAGTCCAAATCCACTCCCACCAGTAGTTACTACGTTCTGACTGTTAGATGGATCATTAGGGTGATAACGCTCTTTTGCAGCACCAGAATTAGATTCTGCGTAGTCCCAGAAATATCTAAAAGTTGTTTCTTGAGTCAAATCCATAATTTCTTCATCTGTCAATGGATCTACCACAACTGGGTCATCATCATTTGGATTATAAGGTTCCTGATAACCTGGACCATCGTCATTACCACAACTAAAAAATAATATTGCTATAAAAAGCACTTTGTATAATCTCATTTTATTTATCTCTTTCTATTTTAAAATCAAGCTTTTTTAAACCTGCTTGCACATCTTTATTTTTCATGAACAAGTTCCACAATAAACCTGTTCTATAATTTTCTATCATTACAGGAATAGGACCTTGATCGATAGCCAAATATCGTGGTAAGTACCAATTATCCTCTAGACTAAACGCGTCATAAGGCCCGTACTTACCTACTAGACTATCATGATTTTTGTATATATTTTCTAAAACATTCATACTGGCTTTTGGTGTGTAAGGAAAAGAAGATAGGGCTGCTGTTGGTGATACTACACCCAAATCTTCACCTGGTCTGTGACCAGCATAGCCTTTTATAGAATAACTAGAGGTTAAACCCCAAAGGCTATCTCCATATCCTTTGTAATTTTTCGGATTATTGATGGCATACTTATGATGGATTTTAGCATGATTTTGAGTTAATTTCCAATAATCGGCATACTGATCTGACAATCCTTGTGGGTTTAAACCTAGATATGAATAATGCGCCCAGAATAATGGTCCGATAGGATCATCACTATGTTCAAAATAATCCAACACTAACTCTTCATCATAATATTTATCTTCTGAAACTATATCTCCACCTCTAGCCCAACCTTTTTCATAAACAGACTTATTGACTGAATGTGTAGGAGAAGATGCCGCAAGAACATACATAATTAGACATTCATTATAACCACCAACTGGAAAGTTCATTTCCCAATTATACTCAGGTGACCAATGCCAGTACAATACATCTTCACCATTCTTGGTGTACCAATCCCACTCTACTTCGCGCCATAATTTGTCTATTTTCTCACGAAGTTCATTTTCCTTAATGTTATCTTCTTGAAAATATTCGGAAACTGTCAGCAATCCTTGGATTAAAAAAGCCGTTTCAACTAAATCTCCTCCATTATCTTTTTTTCCAAAAGGCACAACTTTTCCCGTCTCACCATTTATCCAATGTGGCCAAGCACCATGAAAACGATCTGCTTTCTCAAGAAAATCTACAATTTTGATATATCTATCTAAGGCTTCCTCTTTTGGCACAAACCCTCTTTCTATGCCAACTAAAATTGCCATGAGCCCAAAACCACTTCCGCCTGTAGTTACTGTATTTTTTGGAGATGTTGGGTATACATCATCCATATGAAAACGCTCTCTTGCTAAACCAGAATTAGGTTCAGCGCCACCCCAAAAATAATTGAATGTTTGGTACTGAACGGTATCCAACAACTCTTCATTAGATAAGTGACTATACTTCCCTTCTGGTTTCGTTTTTTCTGTTACTTGCTGTTTTTCAGATTTATTTTGGTTTTTACAACCAAGAATAACAAAGCATAACAGTATAAAACTGAGCGATATTTTATAGAATGTTTTCATTTAAAATTATTAGTAAGAATTTAGCGACACTTTAATGAAAAAATGCCGCTAAAATTAAATAAGGATAATTCAAAAAATTATTTAGACTTAAACCAATTGAAATATGAAATTTTATAGCATATCCTGTATTTCTGTCTCAGACAAAGCAATGTTGTAAAATCTGAGCTCATCTAAAGCACTTAAATCAGACAAGTGATTCCAGTAGCTAAATGTCTCACCACCTGCACCTATTGTAATTTCTGTACAACCTGTCCAATCTACACTTGAAGACAAAGTAGAAGATAATTGCTCTACTCCATTAAAATAAATTTTACTTTCTGTAGCAGATACTGTAAGCGCAACATGTACCCAATCTCCTGTAGTAGCATCTAAAAGTCCACCATCATTCCAGCTCTCGCCACTTCCAATACCTACATTCGCTTTAATTCGTTGTTCTGTTGCACTTCCTTCTCTAAAAAGTCTAAACCCTTGATTTCGATCATCAGCATCATCACCAACCGTTATAATACCCGATCTATCAGGTGTTGAGTTAACGTTGTACCAAAATGTAACACTAAATGCGTCATCACCAAATACACCTTCTATAGGGTATGTTAAATATGAATCTGTGGCTCCCATATAGGCATCAGAACCTTCATAACTTACTCCAGCAAAACTAGGTGTTCCAACTTCTGTTGCCGATGCGTAAGTCATTAAGTTTGTATAAGAACCATCAAAAGGCATATAGAATGTTTCACCATTATATAAAGGCTCGTAAGGATCTGAAGCATTAATCATAGTTTGAACCTCAGCCTGAGTAAGTGTTGTGTTGAATAATCTTAACTCATCCATAGAACTATTATCAGATAAATGATTCCAATAGCTAAATGTTTCACCACCTGCACCTATTGTGATATCAGTACAACCTGTCCAATCTATAGGAGCTGTTGGTGATCCTGTATTTACTGGCACACCGTCTAAGTATATTACGGTTTCTGTTGGAGATATTGTAAAAGCAACATGTACCCATTCTCCAGCAGCAACATCTATTACTCCACCATCATTCCAACTTTCAGCTGTACCAGTTCCTACATTCAGTTTTATTCTTTGCTCTGTAGCAGAACCTTCTCTAAATAATCTAAATCCTTGATTTCTATCATCAGCATCATCACCTACTGTCAATATTCCTGATCTGTTTGGTTCAGCATTCACTTTATACCAGAAGGCACCGCTCATATTAGAACCGAACATTAAATCATCGATTGGAAAGGTCAAATACGAATCTTCAGAAGCTCTAAAAGAATTTGAACCATCAAATGCTTCACCTGCAAATTCAGGAGTCCCAACCTGAACTGGATCATCCAAGGATACTAATTCGGTAAAAATACCATTAAATGACATGTAAAAAACTTCACCTGGGAAAATTGGTTCGTAAGGTGGTGCTTTTTCAAATGTAACTGAAGAAGTCGTAGAGTTACCAGCTATATCTGTAGCTGTTACAGACACTGTATGCTCACCTGTTGTTACATTATCATAAGTAAGCTCTCTTTCTACAATTCTATAATCTAAAAATGTATCATTACTTCCATTGTAAGATGCTATTTGATCACCATCATAACTTACAGTTATTGATGCTACCTCTATATCATCCTCTACTCTAAAAGAAATATCTATTGGCACTACCAATTCAATAGTATTAATTTCATCACCTTCAGATGGGTATAAAATATCTACTATAGGCGCACCAGCATCTGGTCCTGGATCTACTTCTGTTATTGGGTCTATACCATCATAACAAGACGTTACAAGTATTAAACTAAACAGATATATAAATTTATTTATTGTTTTCATATTAGTTATTATTTTAATTGTTCTCTAGAGGTAGTAGGTCTAGCTGATCTTGAGGATAAGGCAAATACTCTGCATCTGCAGTGAAAGTACGTCCGTCGTAACTTAACTCGTCGTATCTATTCAATCTTATCATATCAAAATAACGAATTCCCCACTCCATACCTAATTCGGCAAACTTCTCATCTATAACATCATCTGTTGTAACTCCTGAAATAGGCGTCATATCTGCTCTTTCTCTAACTAAATTAACCGCTTGATCTGCTGTAAGAACACTTCCAGATGCTCCATGCGTCAATGCCTCAGCATACATTAATAAGATTTCAGCATAACGAATAACCAAAAAGTTCTTACCAGAACCATAACTATTTCTTCCTGGTGTTAATTGATTCGATGGCCAATAGTGCTTCCCACTAGCAAACATAAATCTAGTAGTATCATTAAAAATATCACCATCTAAAGTCGTGTTAGATATATAGCTCGGTAAAGTTGCGTAATTAGGATCTAACATTAACTCATCCATACCTCTAGGAGTAAAACAAACACTTGTAACTAAACGAGTTTCGTCGCCTCTATCTATCATAAACTTTATGTATTTTAAACTTGGCTCATAGAATCCCCATCCGGAAGAAGCTGTAGATACCACTGGTGTCCAATTTGGAGGACCAAATGGTGCAAATAAATGATTGTTTACATCGCCTGTTGCTTGACCATAATCCGAAAATTGTAATTCAAATAAGTTTTCGTTACTTAACTGACCATCTTCTTTAAAAAGTTCATAATAGTCATCATATAACATAAATTTATCTGACTCTATAATTTCAGCCGTGGCATCTGCCACACCTTGATAATTCTCAAGCTCAAGGTTCGCCATCGCTTTTATTGCCAGAGCTGTATATTTTGTTACACCTCCTCTAACGTCTGTTCTTTCATTAGGTCTTAAATCTGGCAAAAAGGGAATTGCTTCATCCATAAGATCCGATACATACTGCATCACCTCTTCTTTTGTATCAACACCATTATCTATATCTTCAGAAACATTAGATGTAGTTATAATGAATATATCGCTCCAAAGACGAGACATTTGCAGGTGTTGAAAACCACTCAACACTTTTGTTTCAGCTATGTACTGATCCGCTAAGGCTATATCACTTCCTGTAGCAAACTCTTTATACCTCTGAATTGTTTCACCTGAATTAACAATATCCACCAAGTCACCATAGAGATTACTCCAAACTTGATTAAACATCCAATAGTTATTGTCATAATTATATAAATCTGCATTTGTTAGACCTCCTTGGGCATCACCAACACCTCCTGCATTTACATCATCACCTCTTACACCAACTAATATTGGATCTTCCCAACCTCTTGAGTAAACTTCTGCATAAGCCCCAATTAAAGGCAATACCATATCTCCTGTTTGAGTAAAGTCTAAATCATCAGCTGCAACTTGCCCATCATTCTCTTCTAATTTATCAGAGCAACTATAAAATACTGTACAAATAGCCAACAAGAATGTTAACCACTTTAATTGTTTAATTTTTTTCATATCGTGCTTTTTTTTATAATTTAATATTAACACCAAAAGTATAAACTGCTGGTATTGGGTAAGGCTCTCTATCAATTCCGTTAGCTACTTCTGGAGTAAATCCATTGTAGTTAAACAGTGTTAATGGACGATCTGCAGTGAAAGTTAACTTCACCTCTGGCATTTTAACACCTTTGATAGTACTTGATGGTATTGTGTACGCTAATTGGATATTTTGTATTCTAAAAAACGAACCATCTTCTACAAAAAATGTACTCATTCTCTGGTTCCACGCTTTTCTTCTACCTTCTGATGATGGATAAGAATTCGAAGTACCTTCACCATGCCATCTATTTATAGCAAATTCAGCATCCATATTAGTATCATTAGTAAATAAAACCTCTCCTCTTCTTCTATTAAGGATATCGTTACCTGTTTGTCCTGCAATAGCAACTGAAAGATCAAATTGCTTGTAAGATACCTGTAGATTACCACCATACACAAAAGACGGTAGATAAGAACCAATTACTGTTCTATCATCTGCATTTATTTCTCCATCGCCGTTTCTATCTCTATATTTAAAATCACCTGGCACTAAACCATTTGCTACAGCTATAGGATCATTTTGTATTTCATCATCATTTTGATATACACCTACTACTTCCCAACCAAAAAATGCTTCTATAGGTTCTCCAACCATGGATCTTTGACGAAATTCCGCTTGACCCGTATCAAAATAACCTGCTGCACTATTTACTTTAGTAACCTCATTATTTAGTGTAGCAATATTACCAGCTACAGAAAAACTCCAGTTATCATTTAACCTTTGAGACCAATTTGCTGCGATTTCTATACCTTGAGTTCTCATCTCACCAACATTCTCCATAATTGTATTACTTATAATTGGCTGATCCACAGGAATTACTAATTTTTTTGTATCTCTGATATAGTAATCAGCTTCTAAAGACAATTTACTATCAAAAAGTCTTGCACTTATTCCTAGGTTAGTTTCTTCTAGTATTTCTCTTTCTAAATTTTGAAAATTACTTGAGCTTATAAATCCATCTGTAGGAATATCATCTATCGCAGTAGTTAAATTATCGATAGTTCTTCTACCTGAACTATCACCTAGGGCACCATTAGCTAATTGTCCCCAACTACCTCTCAATTTAAGAAAATCGAAAACACCATTATCTTCCATAAAACTCTCTTCAGAGACTACCCAACCTAAACCAAAAGCTGGTGTAGTTACCCATATTTCACGTGGAAATCTTGAATCTCCTTCTGCTCTAACAGTAGCATTCAATAAATATTTACTATTATAACTGTACTCAACTCTACCGAAATAAGAAAGAGAATAAAGTCGATCACCTAATTCATAGACTCTATCATTTCCAAAAGAAGTTGGGTCTGTAAAATTCAAATACCAAGAACTCTCTAATTGAGCTGCTCTAATATCATCTCCTGTAGCATGGAATAAGTTATCTTGTTCATCTCTAAAAGAGGATCCTGCAAGAACAGTTAGGTTATGATTTCCAAAACTATCTGTATAGGTTAATGTATTATCCCATATTTGATTAGAATACTCCTGATTAGCTCTTCTTAAAGAAGACACTTCTCTCTGAGAATTCTGAGATACAAAATATGGCAACCTCACATTTCTTTCAGAAATCGTAGAAAAATCATGACTATACGCTGATCTAAACTTTAACTTATCAGGAATCAACTGATACTCAACATAAGCACTCGCTAATATTTTTTTAATTTTTAATCTGTTATTATTAAATGTCATAACAGGGAACGGATTTTGAGAACTACGATACCCTAACACTCTTGCATCAGAAAATGGTATAGGAGTAGCTTCTGTATTTAGCTCATCATAAACTGGTAATATTGGAACAGCAAAATAAGCTTGAAACCAAGCACTATTTTCAGGATTATATTTAGTTGCGTTACTAAAAACCATATTAGCTCCAACTTTTAATCCTTCAGAAACCTTAATATCGACACTAGACTGAATATTAAAACGCTCATATTCATTCTTCATATCCATGATACCTTCTTGAGAGAAGTAACTAGAGTTAAAACTGTAAGTAGCATTTTCACTTCCACCTGTAACACCTATACTATGACTTGAAATAGGAGCTAACCTTAATATTTCATCATACCAATCTGTATTAACATTAGGAATGTTTGGGTTTACTCGACTTCTTCCGTAGCGTTGGATTGCATTTTCAACAAATTGAATATCTGCAGCAGAACCAGACTCGTAAGCCATAGTCACAAACTGTTCTGCATTAGCCATCTTAACGACATTTTGCGCAGTTTGAAAACCCGTGTAGCCATTATATGTAAAAACTGGCTTTTGCTCAGTTTTTCCTCTTTTAGTTTCTATAATGATAACACCATTAACCCCTTTTTGACCAAAAATAGATACAGAAGACGCATCTTTCAAAACAGAAAAACTTTCAATCTGACTACTGTCTAAGAAGTCTATATTGCTATAAAACATACCATCGACAACATATAGAGGTTCACTTCCTGCGTCGTAAGATCCCACACCACGAATTCTTACCGTAGGCGAATCCCCAGGAGAACCATTACTAGTAATTTGTACACCAGCAACTTTACCCTGTAAAGATTGAGCAACGTTACTATTTGGAGTACGTGCAATATCCTCTGACTTCACAGTTGATATAGCTCCTGTTAAATCTGCCTTTTTCTGTGTACCATAACCCACAACAACAACTTCATTAAGAGATTCTACATCATCTTCTAATGAAACATCGATAGTTGTTTGGTTTTCAACAGTAATAACCATTGTTTTAAAACCTAGATAGCTATATTCTAATTGATCACCACTACTGACCGATATCGAATACTTACCATCAAAGTCTGATGTTGTACCTCTTGTAGTACCCTTAACAATAATACTTACGCCGGGCAAAGGCAAACCATCACTTTTACTTGTTACAACACCATTTATATCCATCTGTTGTGCAAAGGCACTAAATGAAAAAAATAGCATTAACAATAGACTAATTTTTGTTTTCATAAAATTAATTAATATTAGATTAGATAGTTAGTTTTTATTCCAGTGTCTAAATTATAATCTAATGTTAAATAGTGTTAACATCGGTTTACATTTTAATTACGCCACATTTATGGAGTATTTGCGTTTTTATTAAAAAAACTTACTGTTGACGTAGCTTAAAACTATTAAAAAAACGTTGTAGTTAAAAACAAAACGGGTAATTGACGTACTAATGACGTAGTTAAATTTGAGTATTGAATAAAATAATACGTCTATTTTTTAATATTCAACAAATAATCAACGACAGAAATGTCATTTTCTAAATCTAACTTCTTTTTTAGACGGTAACGATGAGTTTCAACACCTCTCACAGAGATATTCATTAAAGGAGCTATCTCTTTTGATGAAAGATTCATTTTGATGTATGCGCAGATCTTTAAATCTTTTGGCGTAAGTTTAGAATGTCTAGATTTAAGTATTTCAAAAAATTCATCATGAACTTGAGTAAAATTTTCTTCAAAAACTTCCCATTCATCTTTAAGAACTATTGAATTATCTAGCTTTTTAACCAGCTTTTTAAATGCGTAGTAATTACTAAACCCATCTTTGTTTAACATTAGCTCTTTTTTGATTTCTTGAAGTGTCTCATTTTTCTTCACCAATGCCATTGCATTATTGGCTAACTGCTTACTCTTAAGCTTTATTTCATTATGAAGTGATTCATTCTTTAATTGCACAATGCGTTTTTCGTTCTCTAAGGTTTTTTCACGTAATAATTTTTGTTGCTCCTTCTGATATTTAATCTTAATCACTCTTTGCTCTTTAGCTACTTTTCTATTGTGCATTATGTAAAACGAAGCTAAAATCAATGCAAGAATTACAAAATACAACAACAGACCTAACTTATCTCGGTACCATGGTGGCAACACATCAATTTTAATAGAATGAGCTTCAGAAATATTACCAGAAGTATCTCTTGCCCTAAAAGAAATATCATAAACACCATCTTTTAGATTATTAAAAGTCGCTCTATTTCCCTCAACTTTAGTCCAACCTTCATTTAAACTTGGTATCTTGTATTCAAAAAAATGATTTATAGATTTAGCCGAAGAAAGCTCTACTACAATAGATTTATTATAATTAAAAGCAATAGCCTCATCTGAAGATTTTTCAGCAGATATAAGATTACCATTCACAAGAATTTTTTCGACATCTGGTTTGAATAATTCAATATTATTTTTTGATGTACTATTGATAATCATAAAACCATTATCCAGATTGAGTGCATAGGAAGAATCTTCTAGCTTTGAGATGTTCTCATAACCTATTATATATCTATCTTTCAAAAACTTATCATTCAGAACCAGGCCACCATTATCATCTGTAAAAGATTTAAAACTTATAAACCCACTACTATTCTTTAAAGCAAAAGGCTGAACATCCTCTTCAGATATAACATAATTATCTTTTCCCAACTTTTCATTCAGCAGTTTGAAAGGTATAATTGAATCTAATATAGGTTCATATTTTTGCCATCCTTCATTTGCTTTAAAACAAATGTTATTCATGATATTATACAACCTTACATTGTAATCGGAAGTAATCCCTTTATTTTGATAATCGGAAATTGAAGTTATTGTATCATGATTTTCATCAAAATTCACACGAAAAACACCTTTTGTTGCATGAGCCACCCATGCGGTTTTAGAGTTTTCAAAAACTAAAAATCTTGAAGGAATAGTAGTTTTCCCTAAGTGCTTAACCTCCCAACTACCAGAATGTTTTCTAAACCTCACCAAGCCAGAATAAGTTCCTTGAATATATGTTGACTCTGTTTCTGGTACTTTTTTAATAGTCCAACCACCTGTATGAGAAGATATCATTTTAAAATCATCACCATCAACCAGAAAAGTACCTTCATTATGACCACAAAACAATTCACCTTCAATAATTTTTAAATCCCAAACCTGACCTTGTGAACCTTCTACAAAGTCTAATTGATCATTTTCATCAAGTTTAAACAATCCTGTATTTGTTCCTATATATATAACATCTTTAAATTCAATTATATCATAAACAGCACCTAACCTCCCAGAAACATCATTATAAAAATAATTACTACTATTAAGCTCAATATTAGCAACACCATTATCTAGCCCAAACCAAAGATTATTGTCTTCATCTAAAGCCTGTCCTAAAACAGTATTATTTAAAAGTCCATTTTCCTTGTTAATATGAAACTTAATATTCCCATTGATATCTGTTACAAAAACGCCATCTTTTATTGTACCAAAAATCATTTCTCCAGAATCTAATATGGAAAAGTTATTAAGCTGGTGTAATTTAATTTGCTCGTTAACTTCAAAACTAGTTCTGCTAAGTTTACCATTTTCTAAAAAAAAGCATCCTTTCAATGAAGTCGTCAACAATAACTTATTTTTATACTTATCGATAGATATGATTTTAGCATCTAGAAGTAAGTCATTATTATAAAACTGCTGAAGTTCATTTTCTTTCAGCAAATAAACTCCTTGTTTTAATGTACTTATGTATAGCTCACCATCCACAACACTACAGGATATCACAGTAGAATTTGGCCTTAGCCTGGTAACACTATTACTATCGTAGACATAAACATTACTAAACGAACGGAAGATTATTTTGTCTCTAAACTTAACTATTTGCCAAATCTCTTCATTAGGAGAAATTTCGCCAGAAACTTCATCACTAAGAGAATTATAGACCAAGGCTCCATATTCATCTTTCTCCCAATAACCAAATTCCTCGTAAGATCCTGTGTAGACAATATCACCTACTGTTAACACTGACCTAACCACTGTTTTGTTTGGTAATTGATAAAACTGCCAAATAAGGCCATCATATTCCAACAACCCACTATTGTTAGCGACATAGACCTTCCCGTTGTCTGCTCTAGCAATATCCCAGTTCTGATTTCCTGCTTTATATTCCGCAATACTATAGTTATGTATACTAGGAGAAAATTGACCAAAAACTAATTGCAGGTTGAAAAGTATTAGGAAGAAAATTAGAATTAAATGTCTCATATATTAACAATACGAATTTTAGCTTAAAAGTAACAATTTAACTCTACTCACAGTTCAAGTCTTAAATATTATAAAAACAATACTGTACCAATCTCATAAAAAAGACAACATAGGAAAATTATCTAGAATCTGAACATCATATAAAATAAAATTCAAAATATTGATATTCAGCATTTTAAATAAAACAAAACAGTATTGGGTTTAGATTAAAAGAATCATATCCTTAAAAAAGGCTTAGCTAATAACTAATTTAGAACTTCTAAAAGAATGTCTATAATCATAATGAGTCAATTAAATAAATATAGTAAAACAGTAACACAAGATCCAACGCAACCAGCAGCACAAGCAATGTTGCACGCTATAGGATTAACCAAAGAAGATTTTTATAAACCCATTATAGGTATTGCAAGTACAGGTTACGAAGGTAATCCATGTAACATGCATTTAAATGACTTAGCAAAACTCGCTAAGCAAGGCACAAAAAATCAAGATGTTGTAGGCTTAATTTTTAATACCATTGGTGTAAGTGACGGAATTTCTATGGGTACACCAGGTATGCGGTATTCCTTACCATCACGAGATATTATTGCCGACTCTATGGAAACCGTTGTGCAAGCTATGAGCTACGACGGACTAATAACCGTTGTTGGTTGTGACAAAAATATGCCAGGCGCATTAATGGCAATGATACGTTTAGATAGACCAAGTATTTTGGTCTATGGCGGAACTATTGATTCTGGTTGCCATAACGGAAAAAAACTAGATGTCGTTTCTGCTTTCGAAGCTTGGGGAAGCAAAGTCGCTGGTACTATGAATGAAAGCGAATATCAAAATATAGTTGAAAAAGCTTGTCCTGGCGCTGGTGCTTGTGGCGGAATGTACACAGCAAATACTATGGCGTCAGCAATTGAAGCTTTAGGAATGACCTTGCCCTTTAACTCATCAAATCCAGCAACTGGCGAAGAGAAAAAACAAGAAGCCATAAAAGCTGGCGAAGCGATGAGATTGTTAATCGAAAAAGATATTAAACCAAGTGATATCATTACTCGCAAATCTTTAGAAAACGCTATTCGTTTGGTGACTATTTTAGGAGGATCGACCAATGCAGTGCTTCATTTTTTAGCAATTGCTCGTGCGGCGAATATAGATTTCACTTTAAAAGATTTTCAAAATATCAGTGATAACACACCATTTTTAGCCGATTTAAAACCTAGCGGAAAATACTTAATGGAAGACGTACACGCAGTTGGTGGTATTCCAGCAGTTTTAAAATATCTATTGAAAAAAGGCTTAATCCATGGTGATTGTTTAACCGTTACCGGAAAAACACTAGCTGAAAATTTATTAGATGTTAATGATTTAACCGAAGGTCAAGATGTGATAAAACCAATCGAAGAGCCTATAAAAATCTCAGGTCACTTGCGCATGCTTTATGGTAATTTAGCTGAAGATGGAAGTGTTGCAAAAATCACAGGAAAAGAAGGATTACGCTTTCGCGGAAAAGCAAAAGTATTTGAAGGTGAATACGCAGCAAACGATGGTATCAGAGATGGTAAAGTAGAAAAAGGTGATGTAGTTGTCATTAGATACGAAGGACCAAAAGGTGGACCAGGAATGCCAGAAATGCTTAAACCAACTGCTGCCATTATGGGTGCAGGTTTAGGTAAAGACGTAGCATTAATTACAGACGGACGTTTCTCTGGTGGAACACACGGTTTTGTGGTTGGTCACATCACACCAGAAGCTCAAGATGGTGGTACAATCGCATTAGTCAAAGATGGCGATTTTATCACAATAGATGCTGAAACCAATACTATTCAACTTGAAGTTTCAGAAGAAGAATTATCACAAAGAAAACAATCATGGAAAGCACCAGAATTAAAATTTAATCGTGGTGTCCTTTACAAATATGCTAAAACGGTGTCGTCTGCATCCAAAGGTTGTGTTACCGACGAGTTTTAGAATAGAAACTAATTAATGCCATACTAATTTATGGAAACAAAAACGATAAAAAACAACGAGCAATCTACTTCAAAAACTATTCGTATTTCGGGTAGCGAAGCGGTTGTTCGAAGCTTAATAGCAGAAGGCGTAGATGTGCTTTACGGTTATCCTGGTGGCGCAATTATGCCAGTTTATGACGAGTTGTATAAATTTCAAAATGAAATTCATCACGTCTTAACACGTCATGAGCAAGGTGCAACTCATGCCGCGCAAGGTTACGCGCGTATTTCTGGTAAAGTTGGTGTTGCTATGGCAACTTCTGGTCCTGGCGCAACTAACCTAATCACGGGTATTGCCGATGCGCAAATAGATAGTACGCCAATGGTATGTATTACGGGTCAAGTTGGCTCGCATTTATTAGGTAGT
Source organism: Winogradskyella sp. SYSU M77433 (assembly GCF_029911945.1). Classification (NCBI taxonomy): domain Bacteria; kingdom Pseudomonadati; phylum Bacteroidota; class Flavobacteriia; order Flavobacteriales; family Flavobacteriaceae; genus Winogradskyella; species Winogradskyella sp. SYSU M77433. Next base: position 579,490 of record NZ_JARYTG010000001.1, read on the forward strand.
GATGCCTTTCAAGAAACCGATATTGTTGGTATTTCTACACCTGTTACTAAATGGAATCATCAAGTCACAAAAGCTTCAGAAATTCCTAAAGTCATTGCAAAAGCATTTTACATCGCAAAAAGTGGTCGTCCTGGTCCAGTTTTAATAGACATTACTAAGGATGCACAATTTGAAGAATTCGATTTTAAATATGAAAAATGTACAGGAATTAGAAGTTATAAGCCAATTCCTGAAACTAATCCAGCCGATTTACAAGCTGCTGCAGACTTAATTAATAATGCAAAAAAACCTTTAGTCGTTTGGGGACAAGGTGTGATTTTAGGTGAAGCTGAAGCTGAATTTAAAGCTGTTATCGAAAAAGCTGACTTACCATCGGCTTGGACCATTTTAGGTGCTTCGGCAATTCCTTCAACACATTCATTAAATGTCGGCATGGTTGGTATGCACGGTAATTATGCACCAAATGTGTTAACAAACGAATGTGATGTTTTAATCGCAATCGGAATGCGTTTTGATGATCGCGTCACAGGAAATTTAGCAACTTACGCTAAACAAGCTAAAGTGATTCATTTTGAAATTGATCCAGCAGAAGTTAATAAAAATGTAAAAACAGATGTTGCTGTTTTAGGGAATTCAAAAGAGACTTTGGCAGCAATTCTTCCGCTTTTAAAAGAAAATTCACATAAAGAATGGCATCAAAAATTTAAAGATTTATACCAAGTTGAATATGATAAAGTCATAAAAAACGATTTACATCCAACCAAAGAAGGTTTAACCATGGGCGAAGTGCTTAAAGAGATTAATGCACAGACCAAAGGTGTAGCAGCAATTGTTAGCGATGTTGGTCAGCACCAAATGATCGCCTGTCGTTATGTCGATTTTAATGTGTCTAAAAGTAACATTACTTCTGGCGGATTAGGCACTATGGGATTTGCCTTACCAGCTGCAATTGGTGCAAAAATGGGCGCACCAGAACGTGATGTGGTGATGATTGCAGGTGATGGTGGTTATCAAATGACCATCCAAGAACTTGGAACCATTTTTCAAACCAAAGTACCAGTAAAAATTGTCGTGCTTAACAACAATTTTTTAGGTATGGTAAGACAGTGGCAACAGCTGTTTTTTGATAAGCGTTATGCGTCTACAGAAATGGAAAATCCAGATTTTGTAGCAATTGCAAAAGGCTATCATATTAATGCTAAAAGCGTGTCTAAAAGAGAAGATTTAGCTAATGCAGTAAAAGAAATGATGGAAACTGAAGGTGCATATTTCTTAGAAGTTATGGTTGAAAAAGAGGATAATGTATTCCCGATGATACCAACAGGCGCAAGTGTTTCAGACGTAAGATTAGAGTAATTATGAGTGAAAATAAATTATATACCGTTTCTATTTATACCGAAAATAATATAGGATTATTAAACCGTATTTCGGCAATATTTCAACGTAGACACATCAATATTGAAAGTATAAATTCTTCAGTTTCAGAAATTGAAAATGTGTCTAAATGGACCATTGTGGTGAAGTTAACCGAAGACCAAATGAAAAAAATCATTGGTCAAATTGAAAAACAAGTTGAGGTGATTAAAGCCTATTATCACACTGAAGAAGAAACCATTTATCAAGAGTCTTGTCTATTCAAAATCAAATCAGATTTACTGTTTGAAGAGCGACAAATTCAAAATATTATTAAAGAAAGTAACGCAAGAATCGTCACTGTAAATAAAGAGTTTTTTGTGCTTGAAAAATCAGGAAGACGTAGCGAAATAGAATTATTACACAGAGAATTAAGTGCTTTTGGAATTTTACAATTTACCCGTTCTGGGCGAATTGCAGTTACCAAAACACCAATGGAAATAACTAAAATGCTAGAGGCATTTAATTACTAAAAAACAAATAAATTAAAATAGGAACTAAATGATTTAAGAAGAATTTTTAGGCTTTATTTAGTCAATTCTCTTTCGTCTATGTTCTATTTTCTAAATCAAAAAAAATGGCAAATTATTTTAACACATTACCATTAAGAAAACAATTAGAACAATTAGGGAAATGCAGATTTATGGAAGCTTCAGAATTTGAAGATGGTGTAGCTGCATTAAAAGATAAAAAAATAGTCATCGTAGGTTGTGGCGCACAAGGATTAAACCAAGGATTAAACATGAGAGATTCTGGTTTAGATATTTCTTATGCTCTACGTCAGCAAGCAATTGATGAAAAACGTGCGTCATACAAAAATGCAACCGATAACGGTTTTAATGTTGGGACTTACGAAGACTTAATCCCAACAGCAGATTTGGTGTTAAACTTAACACCAGACAAGCAACATACAGATGTTGTTAACCAAGTGATGCCTTTAATGAAAAAAGGGGCAACGTTAAGCTACTCACATGGCTTTAATATTGTTGAAGAAGGTACGCAAATCCGTAAAGATATTACGGTAATTATGGTCGCACCAAAATGTCCAGGAACCGAAGTGCGTGAAGAATACAAACGCGGTTTTGGTGTCCCAACATTAATTGCTGTGCATCCAGAAAACGATTCAGAAAATAAAGGTTGGGCTCAAGCAAAAGCTTACGCAGTTGCAACCGGTGGTGATAGAGCAGGCGTTTTAGAATCGTCTTTTGTGGCTGAGGTAAAATCTGATTTAATGGGAGAACAAACCATTTTATGTGGCTTGTTGCAAACTGGTGCAATCTTGTCTTTTGACAAAATGGTTGCCGAAGGAATTGATGCTGGTTATGCTGCAAAATTAATTCAGTTTGGCTGGGAAACTATTACTGAAGCTTTAAAACATGGCGGAATTACAAATATGATGGATAGATTGTCTAATCCTTCAAAAATTAAAGCATTTGAATTGTCTGAAGAATTAAAAACCATCATGCGTCCGTTATTCGAAAAACATATGGACGATATCATTTCTGGTCATTTCTCAAAAACTATGATGGAAGATTGGGCAAATGATGATGTAAATCTATTAAAATGGCGAGCAGCAACTGGCGAAACTGCTTTTGAAAAAACCGAATTAACTTCAGATCACATCACAGAACAAGAGTATTTTGATCATGGTGTGTTGTTAGTCGCGTTTGTAAAATCTGGTGTAGAACTTGCTTTTGAAACTATGGTAAGCGCAGGAATAATCGAAGATTCTGCTTACTATGAATCGTTACACGAGCTGCCATTAATAGCAAATACCATTGCGCGTAAAAAGTTATTTGAAATGAATCGCGTCATTTCTGATACTGCAGAATATGGTTGCTATTTATTTGATCACGCATGCAAACCGTTATTAGCAGATTTTATGAAAACGGTAGATACTTCAGTAATAGGAAAGTCATTTTCAACAAAAACAGGTGTCGATAATATCGAATTAATAAAAGTGAATGACGCTATTAGAAATCATCCAATTGAAACCGTAGGTAAACGTCTTCGTGCTGCAATGACCGCAATGAAAGTGATAAAAACCGAAGAAGCTAAAACCCAAGATTCTGTCCTAGCCTAATGGAAACACACACCACATACAAACCATCTTTAAAATCTGTAGAACAAGCAGCAAAACGACTTGAAGGTATTGCTTCTGTAACACCGCTCATTAATAACATGCAACATTCAAAGCAATTTGATTGTAACATCATGTTTAAAAGAGAGGATTTACAGCAAGTAAGATCATACAAAATCAGAGGAGCCTATAATAAAATAGCTTCTTTGACAGATACAGAAATTGAAAATGGCATTGTATGTGCCAGTGCTGGTAACCATGCTCAAGGTGTCGCCTTATCATGTAAACTTTTGAAAATTAAAGGCACTATATTTATGCCCTCACCAACACCTAACCAAAAAATAGAACAGGTAAAAATGTTTGGTGAGGACTATATAGATGTCATTTTAGTTGGCGATAGTTTTGACGATGCTTACCATGCCGCCATGAAGCAATGTGAGGAATTGAGCAAAACATTTATTCATCCATTTAATGACGAAAAAGTTATAGAAGGGCAAGCTACTGTTGGGTTAGAAATTATTGACCAAGCAAAAGAACACCCTATTCATTATGTATTTGTCCCAATTGGTGGTGGTGGACTTTCCGCTGGATTATCTTCAGTTTTCAAAGAACTTTCTCCTCAAACTAAAATTATTGGTGTAGAACCAAAAGGAGCACCTTCAATGTCTACTTCAATAAAAAACAACAGAAATACAGAACTTAATCACATAGAAAATTTTGTTGATGGTGCTGCCGTAAAACGTGTTGGCGATTTAACTTTTGAAATCTGTAAAGAAACGCTTCATGATGTTATTACTGTTGATGAAGGTAAAATTTGCCAAACTATATTAGAATTATATAACAAAGAAGCCATTGTTGTAGAACCTGCTGGAGCGTTGAGTATCGCTGCTTTGGATATTTATGCGAATGAAATCAAAGATAAAAATGTAGTTTGCGTAATTAGTGGAAGCAATAATGATATCACGCGTACCGCAGAAATAAAAGAACGTGCACTACTCTACTCTAACCTAAAACATTATTTTATTGTAAAGTTTCCACAGCGTGCTGGAGCTTTAAAAGAATTTGTAGTTGAAATTTTAGGCCCTAACGATGATATCGCTCATTTTGAATACACTAAAAAATCTAACAGAGATACAGGTTCGGCAGTTGTCGGCATCGAGTTGAAATCACCTGATGATTTAGAGCCCTTGATCACAAAAATGAAGCTTCATAATTTTTATGGTGATTATCTGAATAACAAACCAGACTTGTTTCAGTTTTTAGTATAATTTTTGAATTTTAAATAGTTAGAATAAAATATTTTGAATAATTCATAAATTTTAGCCAAAAACAAAACTTTTTAAACCTTCATATTTATTTAATTTATAGTTTAGCACTATGAAAACTTTTAAAAATAAAAATAGGGAATTCACACCCACACGCTCAATACTTCGTGAGCGACGTTGCTAATACTTTTTTAATCAAGTTAATAAGCAACATTATTTTTATTTTTTATAAATTGAAGAACCCTTTACACATATTATTTTTTAAACATTCAGTTATTAGTTTTAATAACCTTGTTTTTGTACGCCGACGCTTTAACCGTCGCCCGTAAGGGTATGTTCTTTTATTTCAGGAATTAGGTGCGTCCATTTCCACTTTCAACCATATTATTTTCAATTAAAAATTTAAAAACACAACAATGAATATTGTTATTGCTAATAAATCGCATAGTGTTTATGCAGAAACTATTTGTGAAACTATTGCCGAAGCTGCAAAAGTTAGAGGTACAGGTATTGCAAAACGAAAGCCAGAATATATCATTACCAAAATGGAAAATGGTAATGCTGTCATTGCTTTAGATGGTGATAAATTTGCGGGTTTTTGTTATATCGAAAAATGGAGTCATGGAAAATTTGTAGCCAATTCTGGATTAATCGTACATCCTGACTACAGAAATATAGGATTAGCTAAACAAATTAAGCTTAAGATTTTTGAACATTCTCGCACTAAGTTCCCAGATGCAAAAGTATTTAGTATTACCACAGGTTTAGCGGTAATGAAAATGAATAGCGAACTAGGCTACAAACCCGTAACATTTTCTGAGTTAACAGACGATCAAACCTTTTGGGATGGCTGTCAAACCTGTAAAAACTATGATGTTTTACAACGCACTGAACAAAAAATGTGTCTTTGTACAGGTATGCTGTACGACCCTTCAAAGGAAGAGAAAAAAGGTCACGAGCATAAATTTGACAAAAAAGTGTGGACACGACTAAAAAACATCAAACAAACTAGATTTCTAAAAAAAGAGAAAAATGAAAAATAAAGGCAAATTAGTTATTGCTTATAGTGGCGGACTAGATACTTCATATTGCGCTGTAAGTCTTTCAAAAGCTGGACATGATGTACATGCCGTTAGTGTGAATACTGGTGGATTTACAAAAGAGGAAATCAGTAAAATAGAATCTAACGCCTATAAAATGGGTGTTTCAACTTATAAAAATATAGATGCTGTTGCTTCGTATTATAGTAAAGTGATTAAGTATTTAATTTTTGGTAATGTCCTAAAAAACAACACTTATCCTTTATCTGTAAGTGCAGAGCGTATTATTCAAGCAATCGAAATTATTGAATACGCCAAAAGTATAGATGCTAAATACATCGCTCACGGTAGTACTGGCGCAGGTAATGACCAAGTGCGTTTTGATATGATTTTTCAAACTTTAGCACCAGAAATCGAAATTATCACACCAATTAGAGATCAAAAATTAACCAGACAGGAAGAAATCGATTATCTCAAAGAAAATGATATTGATATGTCTTGGGAAAAAGCAAAATACTCAGTTAACAAAGGACTTTGGGGAACAAGCGTTGGCGGATCAGAAACCTTAACTTCCGACAAACCTTTACCAAGCGAAGCCTATCCTTCACAATTAAAACATTCAGACCCAGAAAAAGTCTCGTTAACCTTTTTAAAAGGTGAATTGATTGCTGTAAACGGAATCGAAAACAGTCCAGAAGTCAATATTGAAGTCTTAAACACTTTAGCATCAGCCTATGCTATTGGACGCGATATTCATGTTGGCGATACTATTGTTGGGATAAAAGGTCGTGTTGGTTTTGAAGCTGCTGCTGCCTTAATCATCATAAAAGCACACCATTTATTAGAAAAACATGTGTTAACCAAATGGCAATTACAGCATAAAGATTATTTGTCGAATTTCTATGGAATGCATTTGCACGAAGGACAATATTTAGATCCTGTAATGCGAAACATGGAAGCCTTCTTAGAAAGTAGTCAAGATAAAGTTTCTGGTGATGTTGTAGTCACTTTAAAACCATACCATTTCACATTAGACGGCATTTCTTCAAAACATGATTTAATGAGTGCGAAGTTTGGAAGTTACGGTGAAGAAAACAAAGGTTGGACTGCTGAAGAGGCTAAAGGGTTTATCAAAATCTTTGGTAATCAAAATAAAATCTATCAACAAGTAAATCAAGATTCATGATTAAAGCAGGAATAATTGGTGGTGCAGGATACACGGCTGGCGAATTGATTAGAATTTTTATCAATCATCCTGAAGTGAATATAGATTTTGTATACAGCACATCCAATACAGGTAACACTATTGGTAAAGTACATCAAGATTTAATTGGTGAAGATTTAGAATTTTCTAATAAAATCAACCCTGAAGTTGATGTGCTATTTTTGTGTTTAGGTCACGGAAATTCAAAAGCAATCTTAAGTGAAAACGATTTTTCAACCAAAACCAAAATAATCGATCTAAGCAACGATTTTAGACTTGAAAACGATAAAATTTTCAATGGAAAAACATTCGTTTACGGTTTACCTGAATTAAATAAATCAGACATAAAACAAGCGGATTATATTGCTAATCCTGGTTGTTTTGCAACAGCTATTCAATTGGCATTATTGCCACTAGCAAACGCAAAATTATTGCTTGAAGATGTGCATGTTAATGCAGTTACAGGTGCTACTGGCGCAGGTACATCGCTTTCTGCAACAACACACTTTACATGGCGTGATAACAATTTTTCATATTACAAACCTTTCACACATCAGCATTTGGGTGAAATCAATCAGTCGGTAAAACTGTTACAAGATAATTTCAATTCGCAAATTAATTTTATGCCAAATCGTGGTGATTTTTCTCGTGGAATTTTCGCAACGCTTTACACCAAATTTGATGGTAGTTTAGAAAATGCCAAACAATTGTTTAGTGACTATTATAAAGACGCAAAATTCACATTGATTTCAGATGAAAACATTCATTTAAAACAAGTAGTTAATACCAATAATTGCATACTTCATTTACATAAACACGAAGATAAATTATTGGTGACGAGCATTATTGATAATTTACTAAAAGGCGCATCAGGACAAGCCGTACAAAACATGAATTTAATGTTTGGGTTTGAAGAAACTGCAAGTTTAAAATTAAAAGCGAGTTATTTTTAAAAAGTATGAGTGAGTACTATACACCACCAACTAAACACTAATTACTAAACAAATGAAAATAGCAATCATAGGAACAGGGAACTTAGGAAAGTCCATCGCAAAAGGTTTAATCACCAACAATGCGATTACCACCTTGTATTTAACGAAACGAAATGTGGATAGTGTATCTGAATTTGATGGTTATAAAAATGTGACCATTACAGATGATAACGTTTTGGCTGTACAACAATCAGATATTCTAATTTTTGCAGTGCAACCATCACACTTCGAAGCAATTTTAAGCGATGTAAAAACATATTTAACGGAAAAGCATGTCATCATTTCAACTATAACAGGCTTTACGATTCCAAAGATTGAAGCTCAAGTTGGCACAGACCAATTCATTATTCGTGCTATGCCAAATACTGCGATTGCTGTTGGTAAATCTATGACCTGTTTGTGTAGCAATTCACACGGCGAAAAACGTATTAAAATTGCACAAGCTATTTTTAATCGTTTAGGACATTCGTTAGTGATTCCAGAAACACAAATGCAAGCCGCAACAGTAGTTTGCGCTAGCGGAATTGCCTTTTGGATGCGTTTGATTAGAGCAACAACACAAGCGGCAATTCAATTGGGATTTGACTCAAAAGAAGCCCAAGAATTAGCAATGTACACTTGTGAAGGAGCAGCTAATTTGCTTATCACAAATGGTGATCATCCAGAAGAAGAAATTGATCGTGTTACTACACCAAAAGGGTGCACCATTGAAGGCTTAAATGAGATGGAACACAAAGGGTTGAGCTCATCTTTAATTCAAGGTATGGTCGCATCGTTCAATAAAATTAACAATATTAAAAAAGAACAAATATGAGTCTTTTCAACGTTTATCCACTTTTTGATATTACACCTATAAAGGCAAAAGACGTCTATGTTTACGACGAAAATAATGTGGAATATCTAGACTTATATGGCGGACATGCTGTGATTTCTATTGGGCATTCGCATCCAAAATATGTGTCAGCAATTTCTAATCAAGTTTCAAAATTAGGCTTCTATAGTAATGCCATTCAAAACCCTTTGCAAGTCGCTTTAGCAGATAAATTAGAAAACCTTTCAGGCTGCAAAGATTATCAATTGTTTTTGTGTAATTCTGGTGCAGAGGCGAATGAAAATGCCTTAAAATTGGCGTCATTTCACAACGGAAAAAGTAAAGTTTTAGCTTTTAAAAATTCATTTCATGGTCGTACATCTGCAGCAGTTGCAGCAACTGATAATCCTAAAATTGTGGCGCCAATAAATGCACAACAAGAGGTTGATTTTGTAGAGTTAGGCGATTTAATTTCAGTTGAAAACATTCTAAAGTCAAATCAAACTTGCGCAGCAATTATCGAGTGTATTCAAGGTGTTGGCGGATTGGACGAAAGTACTACCGAATTTTATCAAGGTTTAGAAAGATTATGCAAACAATACAACACAATTTTAATAGCGGACGAAGTACAATCTGGTTTTGGTAGAACTGGCGATTTTTTTGCTTTTCAAAAACACAATATTACGCCAGATATTATTTCTATCGCAAAAGGTATGGGTAACGGTTTTCCTATTGGTGGTATTTTAATTCATCCAAACATCAAACCTAGCTTTGGTTTGTTAGGTACAACCTTTGGAGGTAATCATTTGGCTTGTGCAGCTTCATTATCAGTTTTAGAAGTTTTAGAGGAAGAAAAACTACTTGAAAATGCTAAACAAGTTTCAGAATATTTTATTCAGAAAACTAAAGAATTACCAAGTTTGAAAAGTATTAAAGGTCGTGGATTAATGTTAGGATTAGAATTTGATTTTCCTGTTTCAGAATTAAGAAAACAACTCATACATAAACATCATATGTTTACAGGAAGTGCTAACAATCCTAATTTAATCAGAATTTTACCGCCTTTAACCATTCAGAAAAAACATATTGATGTTTTTTTTGAGGCATTGAAAAATGAATTAAAATAATGAATAAATACACCGAAATAAAAGACATTTCTAACCTAAACGAAACTATAAAGGAAGCTATTTTATTAAAAATGAATCCTTTTGAATTTCAAGATTTAGGAAGACATAAAACCTTGGTGATGTTGTTTTTCAATGCCAGTTTACGTACTAGATTAAGTACCGAAAAAGCAGCAAAGAATTTAGGAATGGATGTGATGGTTTTAAACGTTAATGACGCTTGGCAGTTAGAGTTTGAAGACGGAACCGTTATGAATACCAATACATCAGAACACGTTAAAGAAGCAGCTCAAGTCATTTCGCAGTACGCAGACATTATTGCGGTTAGAGCCTTTCCAACCTTAACGGATAAAGCCAAAGACCAAAGCGAATATATTTTAAAAAGCTTTGAAAAATATGCTACAGTACCAATCGTTAATATGGAAAGTGCGACAGCGCATCCATTGCAGGCGTTGGCAGATGCGATTACCATTGCCGAATTGGTAGAAAAACCAAAGCCAAAAGTCGTGTTGTCTTGGGCGCCACATCCTAGAGCATTACCGCAAGCAGTGGCAAATTCGTTTGTAGAAATGATGCAAAATTTAGAGGTTGATTTTACAATAACTCATCCTGAAGGTTACGAGTTAGATAAAAATATCACTAAAGAAACACCAATAAATTACAACCAAAAAGAGGCTTTAAAAGATGCTGATTTTGTGTATGTGAAAAACTGGAGCAATTTTAATGACTACGGAAAAGTCTTAAATCAAGATGAAAATTGGATGATGACAAAAGACAAGTTAGGCAACGCCAAATTTATGCATTGCTTACCAGTAAGACGAAATGTTGTTGTAGAAGAAGCTGTTTTGGATGGTGAAAATTCAGCTGTGATAAAACAGGCTAACAATAGAACTTATGCAGCTCAAATTGTGTTGAAGCAGATTTTAGAAGGATTAAAATGAAAGCACTAAAAATCATAAAAATAGGCGGAAATATTATTGATGATGAAGTTGCTCTACAATCGTTTTTAAAAGATTTTTCTACGATTGAAGAACCTAAACTATTGGTGCACGGTGGAGGAAAATTGGCAACAAAACTTGCGAATCAAATGCAAGTTAAGGTTAAAATGATTGATGGTAGACGCATCACAGATGCTGAAACTTTAGACATTATAACTATGGTTTATGCTGGTAAAATTAATAAGCATATTGTGGCAAACCTTCAAGCTAATAACTGTGATGCTATTGGGTTTTCTGGTGCAGATGGCAATACAATTGTATCAGACAAAAGACCTGTAAAAAATATTGATTACGGTTTTGTTGGTGATGTAAAACAAGTAAATATAAAAAGTTTAGAATTACTCTTAAATAATAGTATCACGCCTGTATTTTGTGCTATTACACATGATAAAAACGGACAATTGTTAAACACCAACGCAGATACAATTGCTTCGGAATTGGCTATAGCATTATCTCAAATTTTCAAAACAGAATTGTATTACTGCTTTGAAAAAAACGGTGTTTTAAAAGATGTTAATGATGATCATTCAGTGATTGAATCAATAACTTCAGAAAACGTTCAGCAATTGATAGATAATCAAATTATATCAGAAGGTATGCTACCTAAAATTAATAATTGCATGCGTGCGGTCAATAGTAATGTCCAAAAAGTATGTATAGGTAAACCAGAAATGCTTTTCGATAAAAAATCAATCTACACAACCATTTCAAAATGATATCAACGTTAACAGAACAAGCCATTTCGTTGTTAAAACAACTGATAGAAACATCATCGTTTTCATCCGAAGAAGACCAAACCGCACAACATATTGAGCAATGGTTTCAGCTTCAAAATATACCATATAAACGCACAATGAATAACGTTTGGGCTATCAATAAACATTTTGATGAGACCAAACCAACGTTGCTTTTAAATTCGCATCACGATACGGTAAAACCAAATAATGGTTACACTAAAGATCCGTTTAAAGCGATTGTTGAAGATGGAAAATTGTATGGTTTGGGAAGTAACGATGCTGGTGGTTGTCTAGTGAGTTTACTATCAACTTTCGCCTATTTTTATGATAAAGACAACCTAAATTATAATCTGGTTATGGTTGCTTCTGCTGAAGAAGAAAGCAGTGGTGACAATGGTTTGAATAGCATGCTTAATATAATTCCAAAAATTGATGTGGCTATTGTTGGCGAACCAACCTTGATGCATTTGGCAGTAGCCGAAAAAGGTTTGGTAGTGTTTGATGCTGTAGTAAAAGGCACACCAAGTCATGCAGCACATCCTAATGACAACAATGCAATTTACAATACGATTTCAGTATTGGAATGGTTCAAAAATTATGAGTTTACAAAAACATCCAAAACTTTAGGTGAGGTGAAAATGACAGTAACGCAAATCAATGCAGGTAAACAGCACAATGCTGTTCCTGCAAATGTTGATTTGGTAGTAGATGTTCGTGTGAACGATAAATATTCCAATCAAGATATTGTAGATATTTTACAAAAAGAAGCGCCTTGCGATAGTATCATTCCGCGAAGCACAAAACTGAATTCGTCGTCCATTCCAATCGATCATCCTTTGGTAAAAGCTGGTATTGAAATAGGAAGAAACACTTACGGTTCTCCAACCTTATCAGACCAAGCAGTGTTAAGTTGTCCGTCGTTAAAATTAGGACCTGGAGATAGTACACGATCACACAGTGCAGACGAGTTTATTTACATCAATGAGATTGAAGAAGGCATAAAGATTTATATTGAATTGTTAGAGAAAGTATTATAATGTCTGGTCGAGCGCAGTCGAGACCTAATCAACCTCTCGACTACGCTCGAGGAGACAAAAGTTTAATTAAAAAGAAAGCAGAGATTCCTGCTTTCGCAGGAATAAATTATGAAACTCTGGGATAAAGGCATAAGCATAGACAAAAAAATAGAACAATTTACGGTTGGAAATGATCGTGAAATTGATTTGCATATCGCAAAGTACGATGTTCAAGCCTCATTAGCACATGCTAAAATGTTGCAAACGATAGGCATTTTAACGACTGAAGAATTACAACAATTAGAAAAAGGACTTCAAGATTTAGCATCACAAATTGAAAACGGAACATTTACCATAGACAATCAATTTGAAGATGTACATTCAAAAATTGAATTTGAACTCACTAAAACCTATGGTGATGTTGGGAAAAAAATCCATACAGCGCGATCAAGAAATGATCAGGTTTTGGTGGCCTTACAACTATTTTACAAAGCCGAGTTAATCAACATAAAATCTAAAACAAGAGTTTTTTTTGAAACGCTTTTAGAGTTAGCTGAAATACATAAAAAAGTATTAATTCCAGGTTACACACATTTACAAGTCGCCATGCCATCATCTTTTGGGTTGTGGTTTTCAGCCTATGCAGAAGTCTTAATTGACGATGTGTATTTGTTAGATGCAGCGTTAAAAACCGTTGATCAAAATCCGCTTGGTTCTGCAGCTGGCTATGGAAGTTCATTCGCAATTGACAGACAATTAACTACAGAACTTTTAGAGTTTTCAACTTTGAAATACAACGTCGTTGCTGCACAAATGAGTAGAGGAAAAAGTGAACGTACTATTGCATTAGCATTAGGTAGTTTAGCTAATACATTGGCGCGATTTGCTATGGATATTTGCCTGTATATGAGTCAGAATTTTGGCTTTATAAGTTTTCCGGATGAGTTAACTACAGGAAGTAGCATTATGCCTCACAAAAAAAATCCTGATGTTTTCGAGTTGATTAGAGGAAAGAGCAATAAAATTCAAGCCTTGCAGCACGAAATGGTATTGATTACCAATAACCTACCTAGTGGTTATCACAGAGATTATCAATTATTAAAAGAAAATATGATTTCAGCCATTATGGATATGCAGGATATTCTCGAAATTTTCAACTATTCTATTAAACAAGTAGAGGTAAAATCTATCGACTTAAATGATGAGAAATATCAATATTTATTTACCGTAGATAACATTAACAGATTGGTTGAAAGTGGCATGAGTTTTAGAGAAGCTTATCAAAAAATTGGTAGTGATGTACAAAATGGAACCTATAAACCAGACACCTCAAAACAGCATACGCATATTGGGAGTATTGGTAATTTGTGTCTGAACAAGATAAAAGAGAAGTTTCCGAAATAGAATGTAACAATTTTATATTTCATTTGACTTATATTTTAAGACATTACCATAAAATTTGACCACTAAACTTCATAGCAAATTCTCTATTAGACATGTTATTATTGAACCAACAATAATTATTCTACTTGTATGCTTTTTATCTACAGTCATCACCTTTGCTTCTATAAATATGGTAGATGAAAAAACATCTATATTGATGACACCAATATGGACGATAGTTATTTTTCTATTACTTTTATTTTGGTCATTTAGATATTATTTAAAGACATTTAAACAATATATATTCTTTGACAAAGGACTAGAAGTAAAAAATATTTTTGGAAAAAAATTTTATTCTTGGCAATCTGTTCAAGAAATTTCTATAATTGAAACTGAGTTTGAAAAAATCTTGTGGCAATATTTACAAGAAGATGCTTTGTGTATTAGGTTAAAAAATGGAACGACCTTAACACTTTATTCAAAGTATTATTCAAACATGCCTAAAATCAGACAGTTACTCAATTCTAAAAATCAATTAAACATCATTAACTCATATAATGAACTAAGGGCCAGAACTAATAAAATTCACTTTAATAAAAAGACATTTAAAGGCATTTTTATTTTATCATTTGATGGCATATTTGCTTTATTTATAATTTCTATATTCGGAATTGCTTTATTAATAAAATGGGAGTCTATAACAACTATAGGTTTTTTATTTTTTTGGGGTTTCCCTGTATTTATACTATTTATCCTTGGATTAAAATCTTATTATTTCCAACTAAACCAAAACTACCTAATTGTTAAAAACAATATTTTTCTTAACCTTAAAAAAAGAATTAATCTTGAAAAAGTGAAGGTGATATACTTTGAGCAAAAGCTCAAAAAAGAACCTTCAATTAGAATTATAGATGAAAACTATAACATTAAATCATTTCAAGGCGCTTCATTAAAAAATAAACACTGGAAATCATTAATCCTAAATCTCAAAAACAAAGGAATTGTAATCGTTGATTATATGTTTTATGAATATAATGAATAGCCAATCCTATTTCAACATAATGCTTTGTATCGTTACACTCTAGGCAAATCTAATCCATCTTTTAAAGGCAAATTAGATTCTCCCATTAAATAAGTATCAACATGATGTGCCGCTTGGCGTCCTTCAGAAATTGCCCAAACAATCAAGGATTGCCCTCTACGCATATCACCAGCAGCAAAAATTCCTGAAACATTTGTCGCGTAATCTTTAGTCGAAGCTTCAATATTTGTTCTAAAGTCCATTTTTAACCCAAATTGTTCAGCTAATGTCTTCTCAGAACCTGTAAAACCAAGTGCCAATAAAGCTAATTCACAATCCCAAGTTTTTTCAGTACCTGGTATTTCTTTTAATTGCGGTCGCTCACCTTCTTTAAACAGCCACTCCACCTCAACAGTTTTTAAGCCTTTCAGATTGCCTTTTTTATCACCGATAAATTCTTTGGTTGAAATACTAAAAAACCGTTCTACACCTTCTTGATGCGAAGAAGTCGTCTTTAACTTCATTGGCCAATATGGCCATGGTTGATGCGCTGGACGACCTTCTGGTGGTTTACTCAAAATTTCGAAATTGGTAACTGATTTTGCTCCATGACGATTAGATGTACCTATACAATCGCTTCCTGTATCACCACCTCCAATAACAATAACATTTTTACCTTCAGCTGAAATAATATTTTCAAAATCCACGACTCCGTCAACATATTCATTGTTGAGTTTTAGAAATTCCATCGCCTGATGCACACCTTTTAAATCTGCACCTGGAATCGGGATATGGCGTCTCACAGTCGCTCCTCCACAGAGTAAGATAGCGTCGAATTCTTCTTTCAATTTTGAAGCGTCGATATCTATGCCTACATGTGCATTAGTTTTAAAAATGATACCTTCCTCTTCTAAAACTTTGACGCGTCTGTCTATTATATGTTTTTCCATTTTAAAATCTGGAATTCCATAACGTAACAAGCCACCGACTTTATTATCGCGCTCATAAACCACAACATAATGTCCCGCTCTATTCAATTGTTGTGCAGCAGCCAAACCAGCAGGTCCAGAACCTATAACAGCAACCGTTTTCTTGGTTCTTACTTTAGGAGGTTGTGCCGTAATCCACCCTTCTTTGAAAGCCGTTTCAACAATATTTTTTTCAATATTTTCTATAGTTACTGGGTCTTCATTAATACCCAAAACACACGCTTCTTCGCATGGAGCTGGACACAACCTTCCAGTAAATTCCGGAAAATTGTTTGTTTTGTGTAATATCTTCGCTGCTTCTTTCCAATTGCCTTTGTAAACATTATCATTAAAATCGGGAATTAAATTACCCAACGGACAACCACTGTGACAAAAAGGAATACCACAATCCATGCATCGTGCACCTTGGTGTTTAAGCTCTGATTCCTCTAATGGAATGGTGAACTCTTTATAGTTTTTTATACGCTTTTTTGGCGCTTCGTAAGTTTCATTCTGACGCTCGTATTCTAAAAATCCTGTAATCTTTCCCATGTCTTACGCTATTTGTAATTTTTCGTTTTCTAATCGTATTAAAGCCTGTCTGTATTCCTCCGGAAGTACTTTTTTGAATTTTGGCAGATAGGTTTCCCAATTTTCAAGAATTCGTTTTGCCAAAGGACTGTTTGTAGCTTCAAAATGATTTTGAATTAAGCCTTGTAATTGTTCACTATCATCACCTTTTAAAATGATGTAATCTATATTTAAATCTTCACCATTACAGTTTTGTTTGAAGGTGTTATTTTCATCTAAAACATAAGCAATTCCACCACTCATACCTGCTCCGAAATTCCGTCCTACTTCACCTAGAATGACTGCAACTCCACCTGTCATATACTCGCAACCATGGTCTCCAATACCTTCAACCACAGCTTTGGCTCCTGAATTTCTCACACAGAAACGCTCACCTGCTTTTCCGTTGATGTAAACTTCACCTGAAGTAGCACCATAAAGCGTTACGTTTCCTGTGATGATATTATCTTCTGGAACAATTGTACTTTGCTCTGGAACTCTAATAATCAGCTTTCCACCCGAAAGTCCTTTACCCAAATAATCATTGGTATTTCCATGAACCGTAAATCGTAAACCTTTAGTAGCGAATGCGCCAAAACTCTGACCTGCCGAACCATAGAAGTCAATATTTATCGTATCATTTGGAAGGCCATCTGCACCATAAATTTTTGAAATTTCATTACTAACAATAGCACCTACAGCCCTATCAATATTAGTGATAGGCATTTCTAAAGCTGTTTTTTGTTTTCTGAACAAAGCTTGATGGGCTTGTTTTATAATCTGAAAATCTAGATGGCTTTCTAAATGATGATCCTGCGTCGTTGTATTATAGAGTTTTGTTCCTTCAGGCACATCGATTTTATGTAAAATCGGAGTTAAGTCAACCCCAGAAGCCTTGTAATGTTCAATCGCTTTATTTCTATTAAGCTTATGAACCTGACCTACCATTTCATTAACCGTTTTAAATCCTAAAGAGGCCATGATTTCTCGTAATTCTTGTGCCACGAAATACATATAATTCACCACATGCTCTGGCTTACCTTTGAATTTTTTGCGCAGTTCAGGATTTTGAGTCGCAATACCAACAGGACAAGTATTTAAATGGCAAACTCGCATCATAATACATCCTGAAGCCACCAATGGTGCTGTTGCAAAACCAAATTCTTCAGCTCCAAGCAAACATGCAATAGCGACATCTCTACCCGTTTTTAATTGCCCATCGCATTCCAAAACAATACGGTTTCTTAAGTCATTCATCACCAAAGTTTGTTGCGCTTCAGCAATACCTAATTCCCAAGGTAGACCTGCGTGTTTCAACGATGTTAGAGGCGAGGCACCTGTACCACCATCAAAACCTGAAATTAAAACAACATCAGCTTTTGCCTTAGCAACACCTGCAGCAACGGTCCCAACACCAACTTCCGAAACTAATTTCACATTAATCCTTGCATCTCTGTTTGCTGATTTTGCATCGTAAATTAATTGTGATAAATCTTCAATGGAATAAATATCGTGATGTGGAGGTGGAGAAATAAGTCCAACATAAGGTGTAGAATTTCTTGTTTTAGCAATTTCGCGATTTACTTTAGGACCTGGTAACTGACCTCCTTCACCAGGCTTCGCACCTTGAGCTATTTTAATTTGAATCTCGCTCGCATTAGTCAAATAATTTGAAGTCACACCAAAACGACCTGACGCGATTTGCTTGATCGCTGAATTTTTCCAATCACCTTGTGAACTTTTATAAAAACGCTCTTGATCTTCGCCTCCTTCTCCAGAATTACTCTTCCCAGCAATTCTATTCATGGCAACGGCTAAGTTTTCATGCGCTTCTTTACTAATTGAACCATATGACATCGCTCCTGTTTTGAAACGCTTCACGATTTCTGTCCAAGGCTCTACTTCATCTAGAGGAATCGGGTCATATTGATCAAATTCAAAAAGGCCTCTAATAGTCATCAAACTTTTAGATTGGTTATTCACCAACTCAGAATATTCTTTATAAGTTGTAGCCTTATTTGTTCTTACAGCTTCCTGAAGTTTAGCAACGGTTAAAGGATTAAACATGTGCTTTTCTTGTCCTCTTCTCCATCTGTAATCTCCACCAATTTCAATGTCAGCTTGGTCATCATTAGGCTGAAAAGCTTTTCTGTGACGTTTTACAATTTCCTGTTCTATCTCTCTTAATCCAATACCTTGAATTCGGGTTGGAGTATTTGGAAAATATTTGTCCACAGTCTGTGTATTGATACCAATACATTCAAACAATTGCGACCCACGATATGAGTTTAAGGTAGAAATTCCAATCTTATTCATCACCTTAAGAATACCCTTACCTATAGCTTTGTTATAATTTTTAATAGCTTCTAAATATTCCAACTCAGAAATTTCACCTGCATCAACTTGCTCTTGAACAATTTCGTTAACGATATAAGGATTTACAGCACTTGCTCCAAAACCAAATAATAGTGCAAAATGATGCACTTCACGTGGTTCGGCAGATTCAATAATTAAACTGATTTTCGAGCGTTTTTTTAGTTTGTGTAACGCATGATTCACATAAGAACAAGCTAAAAGTGCTGGAATTGGAGCATGGTTTTCATCAACATAGCGGTCTGAAAGAATAATAATATTTGCACCATTATCAATAGCTTTTGATGCTTTAGACATAAGATTTTCTAGAGCTACTTCAAGTTCATTTAATCCTCTATTAACTTCGTATAGTATTGAAATCGATTCAACTTTAAAGTTAGGATTTGTATCATAATTTCTGATTTTATCTAAATCGTGTTTAGAAATTACAGGATTTTGAATCTTAAGTTTTCTACAATGCTCAGGACTAATATCAAAAAGGTTAACATCACTACCTAACGTTAAGCTGATATCAGTAATCAACTCCTCACGAATACCATCTAAAGGTGGATTGGTAACTTGAGCAAATATTTGCTTGAAATAGTTATATACCAACTGCGGACGCTCTGACAATACAGCTATTGGAGTATCACTTCCCATAGAACCAATCGGCTCCTTACCATTTTGAGCCATTGGTTTTATAATGGTATTTAAATCTTCTCTTGTATAACCAAAAACTATTTTTCGTTTTTTTAGCTCAATTTCATCGTACTTAATTGGACCACGTTTAGCAGAAATACTTTTTAGATGTACTAAATTATCGTTTAGCCATTTTCTGTAAGGATGTTTTGCTGCAATTTCTTCTTTAATCTCTTCATCATTAACGATTCGTCCTTCATTCATATTAACCAAAAACATTTTACCTGGCTCTAAACGCCCATGAAAGCTTACATTTTCAGGCTTGATATCTACAACACCTGTTTCTGAAGACATCACCACATTTCCGTTTTTGGTAACCGTATATCTCGAAGGTCGTAAACCATTTCTGTCTAGCACTGCTCCAATGTAATTTCCATCTGTAAAAGGAATTGAAGCTGGCCCATCCCACGGTTCCATCAGACAAGAATTATATTCGTAAAATGCTTTTTTTGCATCAGACATATCAGGGTTTTTCTCCCATGCTTCTGGCACTAACATCATCATAACTTCTGGTAATGAGCGACCTGTCATAAGCAACAACTCTACTACCATATCTAAGGTTGCCGAATCCGATTTTCCTTTTAAAATTGTCGGAATAATCTTTTTAATATCATCCCCAAAAAGTGGACTCTCCATTATCTCTTCACGAGAAAACATACGCGACACATTTCCTCTCAAGGTATTTATTTCACCATTATGACAGATGTATCTAAAAGGTTGCGCCAAATCCCAAGTTGGGAATGTATTAGTAGAAAAACGCTGATGCACGAGCGCTAGTCTGGTATCTAAATCCGTATCAAATAAATCTAAATAATATTCATTAATGTGTTCTGGCTTTAGTAAACCTTTGAAGATGATAATTTTAGTAGATAGACTCGGTACATAAAAAAATTGTGATTCAGATAATTTAGAATCATATATAGTATGCTCAGCTATTTTTCTAGCAGCATATAGTTTTAGCTTGAAATCAAAATCAGTTTGATTATCATCAGATTTTCCAATAAAAATTTGCTTGACAAATGGCTCTGTAGTTTTTGCAATCCTACCTAACACCTCACTATTTACAGGAACATCTCTCCAACCTAAAAGTTTTAAACCTTGCTTTTCAATTTCAGATTCAAAAACATTGATACAAAACTCCCTTTGATTACTCTTCCTTGGCAGAAAGACATTACTAACGGC
Source organism: Winogradskyella sp. SYSU M77433 (assembly GCF_029911945.1). NCBI lineage: Bacteria > Pseudomonadati > Bacteroidota > Flavobacteriia > Flavobacteriales > Flavobacteriaceae > Winogradskyella > Winogradskyella sp. SYSU M77433. The sequence goes on from NZ_JARYTG010000001.1 coordinate 600,345, forward strand.
ATAATCACCTGGCTCTGGCAATTTAAAATCACAAGACTTTTCAAAAAACTTATGAGGAATATCAATTAAAATTCCCGCTCCATCTCCCGTTACACCATCTGCGCTTACCGCACCACGATGTTCCAACTTTTCAAGAATTTCTAATGCTTTATGTATAATATCATTAGAACGTTTTCCCGTTAAACTACATATAAATCCTGCGCCACAATTATCGTGCTCAAATTCTGGCAGATAAAGTCCTTGTTTCTTTAGCATCATCATCTATTTTTTGCTCTAAATTAAACCTGAGTGATTAACTAAGATAGGTGCTAATTTTTGATTTTGAAAAAAGTCAATTCACTTTTCATAAAATATCTAATAAGATGCCTTAGCAATAAAAAATTGCTAATAATTACAGGAAATAATGCAGAAATCACAACGACAAGACACACAAAGCTTAACTCAAAAATCTATTAATTTTAAAATAAATACACTTAAATGATATAAATAATGTATTTTTTGTGTTAAAAAAATATAACAAACACAAAACCGTGTTGATTATTCAAAAAAAACAACTTAAAAACAAATCACCCTAGAATTTTACAGGGTTTAAATTCAAAATTTAATAAAAATACACATATTAACCCCATTTTTTTTAGGGCTAAAAATAAAATATATAAATTTGAACTTTAATTATAATACAAACTCTATTTTATCAACCTAGCCAGACAAAAAAAATTACAATCATCACCAAAATCATGAAAAAAATTGAAGCTATTATTAGAAAATCTAAATTCTCCGCTGTGAAGGACGCTCTTCACGACGTTGGTGTGAATTTTTTCTCTTATTGGGACGTAACAGGCCTTGGAAATGAAAAAGAAGGCCATGTATATCGAGGTGTTTCATACAGCACTAGCGATATCCAGAGACGTTACTTATCTATTGTAGTTAACGACGACTTCGAAGAGGTTACAATAAATGCTATTTTAAAATCCGGTGCCACTGGGCAAGTTGGAGACGGAAAAATCTTTGTTTCCACTATCGAAGAAGTTTACAGAATAAGAACTGGCGAAAAAGGCGGTAATACTTTAAAATAACCACAATGGAATCACTTACAATCAACAACGTATGGATGATGATCTGTACTGCACTGGTTTTCTTTATGCACTTAGGCTTTGCTTTTTTAGAGATCGGTCTTACACGTCAAAAAAACACGTTAAACATACTTTTTAAAAATATTTTCATCATTACAATAGGTTTACTTCTCTATTGCTTAGTAGGCTTTAATTTAATGTATCCTGGAGAATTCAATGGTTATTTAGGCTTTGCTGGTTTTGGCTTAGATGCTCCACTCACAACATCAGAAACATTAGACTTAGCTTACAACGGAGGCTATACTTATTGGACTGATTTTTTATTCCAAGGAATGTTTGCAGCTACCGCAGCCACTATAGTTTCTGGCGCTGTAGCAGAGCGTATTAAAATTGGACCATTTATGATATTCACCCTTTTTTACGTAGGATTAGTTTATCCTATAGCAGGTTCATGGAAATGGGGAGGTGGCTTTTTAGATCAATTAGGCTTCTATGATTTTGCGGGCTCAACATTAGTTCATTCCGTAGGTGGTTGGGCTGCATTAGTTGCAGTTTGCTTATTAGGGCCAAGAATTGGTAAATTTAAAAACGGTAAGTCACAAGCTATTCCTGGACACAATATACCTATTGCTACTGCTGGTGTATTGATTTTATGGCTTGGATGGTTTGGTTTTAATGGAGGCTCTGTTTTATCAGCTGATCCAGAACTAACCTCTTTAACATTAGTAACAACATGTTTAGCCGCTGCAGCTGGTGGTGTATCATCCGCTATCATATCAACCATAGCTTATAAAAATCTAGATCTTACTATGTTCTTGAATGGTATACTAGGTGGTTTAGTAGGTATTACTGCGGGAGCTGACGTTATGAGCCCAACAGACTCAATAATCATCGGAATAGTATCTGGAGCTTTAATTGTGTTTGCCGTAAGTTTTATTGATAAGTTAAAATTAGACGATCCTGTTGGTGCAATAGCCGTTCATTTAATATGTGGTATTTGGGGTACTTTAGCCGTAGGCCTACTTGGATTTAAAGCCGCAACCAATGACGGTGGTGAATTCATTAATAGTAACGGTGATGTTGTTGCCACTATTTCTGAAGCCGCTAACCAATTAGCATTTTTACCACAATTATATGGTGTACTAGCTTACGCCTTAATATGCCTCTTATCTTCCTTCATCATAATATTCATTTTAAAGAAAACAGTTGGTATCAGAGTTTCTGAACTAGAAGAACTAGAAGGGCTTGATGCCCACGAACACGGTATGGATGCCTATCCTGATTTCAGATTAAATGATCACTAAATGAGAATGTTTTGTATTGTTTCATAAATTTAATTACCAAAAAAACCTCTGAAAATATTCAGAGGTTTTTTTATTATATCAAAATTCGATTTAGTTTTTTTTATGCTGAATTACGACTAGCATTAATATTTCCAAACAATGATCTAGTTACCATTTTTTCAAAAATCTTTAATCGTTCTTCATCCTTAACCTCAGCTTTTTCTAACTCCTGAATTTTTTTCAATGCATATTGTTGAATTGTCAACAAAGGCAACACAATGGATTCTCTTACCGCTATCGAAGCTTTACCCGATGGCTCTTCCTGCATTAATTCTTTGTAACCAGTAAGTTTAAGTATTAGTCGTTTTGTAGTTTCGTATTCGTTGTAAATGATATTCCAAAACTCACCATACTGAGGATCTTCAGACATATATCTTGTTAAATCAAAGAACGATTTTGACAAGGACATCATACTGTTTTCAATAAGAGTTTTAAAGAAATCAGAAGTCTTATACAGGGTTTTAACCTTATCAAACTCACCAGAATCTTCATAATGCTTTAATGCTGTTCCTACACCAAAGAAACCTGGCACATTTTGTTTTAACTGACTCCAAGATCCCACAAAAGGTATAGCTCTCAAATCTTCGAACACTAAACCTTCAGATTTCCCTCTTTTTGAAGGACGACTTCCAATGTTAGTTTTAGCATAATATTTTAGCGTACTCATAAATTCCAAATAAGGAATAAACTTAGGATGCGCTTTAAAATCTGAATACACCTTATAACTTCTTTCTGCCAGATCTGTCATTACATCTCTGTTTTCTTGAGTCATACTCAAATCTTTATCACTGATACTATTATAAATACCAGAACTTATAAGCTGTTCAAGATTGTATTGAGACGACTCTAATGTTCCAAAATTAGAACTAATTGTCTGACCTTGTATAGTTAACTGCACCTCTTCATCTTCTATCGTTGGCCCTAAAGACGCATAGAAGTTGTGTGTTTTTCCACCTCCTCTTGCTGGCGGACCACCTCTACCATCAAAGAAAATTACCTTAATATCGTATTTTCTAGAAACAGCAGTTAAAGCCTCCTTGGCTTTATAGATAGCCCAATTAGCCATTAAATAACCACCATCTTTGGTTCCATCACTAAAACCAAGCATAATAGTCTGCTTATTTCCTCTAGATTTTAAATGCTTTGCATATTCTGGATTTGTATACAACTCCTCCATCACTTTAGGAGCATTTTCCAAATCGGTTATTGTTTCAAACAAAGGTCCTATATCTACCGTAAGCTCATCTTGAAAGGCAACCAACTTCAACATTGCAAACAACTGCATAACATTTAGCGTTGTTTGGTTGTTACTAATAATATAGCGATTAGCCGCTTTTTCACCATTCTCGTCTTGAATGGTTTTGATAACCTTCATGGTTTCCAAAGCTTTTAGGGTTTCTTCATCATTAATTAACGACAAATCCACCTCACCTTGTACTTTTGATAAAATAGCGACTTGTTCTTTTTCAGATAAGTCATGATAATTTTTTGGAAAAATATTACTTCCACTATCAATTAAGGCATCTACCATATCTGTAAAAAACTGGTGATGCTTACGACTATCTTGACGGATATCTAAATTGGCAAAATGAAATCCAAAAAGATGAATCTTATTCAACAAACTATTCACCTCTGCTAAGTAAAGCGACTGGTGCTTTTCTTTAACCGTATCTCGTACTCCCTCCATTATTTCCCTAAACTCATTTAGCGTTAAGCTAGATTCATTTCTGGTAAATAATTTATAGAGCTCATTTTCTAAATATCCAATCTTATCTTCGACACCAGAAAATGTAAGTTTACGTTTCAGACGACGTACATCACGGTAATAATTTTTGATTACCGTTTCTCGAAGTCTCATTGCTACATTCAAAGTAATCTCAGGAGTTACAAAAGGATTTCCATCTCTGTCACCACCTGGCCAAAAGCCAATATTTATAATATCATTATCAATCTGTTTTCCATCGAAAATATTCTGCTGAATGTAATCGTAAATCGTTCCAAAGGACTTATAGAACACATTTTCTAAATACCAAATTAAACTTACAGCCTCATCATAAGGTGTTGGTTTTTTATGTTTAAAAAATGGTGTTTTACCCAACTGAGCCAACAAATCATTAATTCTTAACAAATCATTTTCTCGGATAGCTTCAGTTAAATCGGTAATAATACCCAAAACAGCACCTGGATAAAATTGAGTTGGATGTGCAGTAAGCACAATTCTAACTTTAAATTCTTCCAGATATTTTTGAAGCGTTCCTAATTTATCATTCGCTATAACAGATTCTTTCAAACTCCTAAGCGTACCAATACCATCCATATTGTTCACTACCGGAAATGCAGCATCTTCAATAGCATCGAAAAGCACTACTTGTCTTTCAATGTATTGAATAAAACGAAATAATAAATTGATTTGACTTTCCTCTGACCTCCTTGCCTGATATTTTTTGAAGAATGTATTGACTATCGTAGTTGGATCTTCCTGATTGGCAAATCCCTTATGACAAGTTTCATGAAACAAAGGCAATAAAGCCCCTGTTTTAGTTACACTATCAAAGGGCAACGTCATAAAGATACTGTTATATATCTGATATTTGGCTAATACATTTTGATTAAATCGAGTAAGTTTTGGTTGTGTGGGCATCTAATTTATATGATTGTAGATTGTCCTAAATGGATATTTGTAAAATTTAAATTCGTGTCATTAGGATTATGAATAAAATCCTGTATGAAATCACCAACTTTATTTGTGGTGATATTGTCGTGCTTTTCGTTGACATCAGGAGTACTGATATGTAATTTCAGCGATTTTTCTACTGCTAAGTTCACCAATTCTGCTTCATTATGCAAATTAAAATGCTCTAAAAGCATTGCAGCCGATAAAATTGACGCTATAGGATTTGCTATTCCTCTACCTTTTGCCTGAGGAAAAGAACCATGAATTGGCTCGAACATTGCATACTTTTCTCCAACAGAAGCTGATGCCAATAACCCAATAGATCCACCAATAACACTAGCTTCATCACTAATAATATCTCCAAACATATTTTCCGTTAAAACAACATCAAACTGTTTTGGGTTTAGGATCATTTGCATCGCAGCATTATCTACAAATAAAAAATCTAAAGTCACGTCTTTATACTGTTCAGCTACTTCGCCCACAACTTTTCGCCACAGCCTTGAACTTTCTAAAACATTAGCTTTATCTACTAAGGTGACTTTATAATTTCTAGATTGAGCTGCTTTAAATGCTAAATGTGCTATACGCTCTATTTCTTCTCGTGAATATTCACATAAATCTGAAGCTACATTACCGTCTTCACTCAAATGTTTTTCACCAAAATAAATACCTCCTGTAAGTTCTCTATAAATGCTAATATCGGTTCCTTCAATGATATTTCTTTTTAGAGGAGATTTTTCCAGTAAGGTTTCATATGCTTTTACAGGTCTAATATTTGCGAACAAGCCCAATTCTTTTCTCAATTTCAACAAGCCTTGTTCTGGACGTACTTTTGCAGTTGGATCATTATCGTATTTAGGATCACCAATAGCACCGAACAAAATAGCATCAGTAGACATACAAACATCTAGCGTTTCCTCTGGAAGAGGATCATTATACTTATCAATGGCAATAGCACCAACATCTGCATTAGTAAACTTAAAATTATGATCGAACTCTGTCGCAATTGCTTTTAAAACTTTAATTGCCTGACTTGTAACCTCTGGACCAATTCCGTCACCTGGTAAAACTGCTATATTTAAATTCATTAGTGTAATTAGTATGTTTTTTGTGCTTCAAAAGCTTCTATTAATTCTTTACTATTAACAAGGTAATCGATATCGTCGTACCCGTTTATTAAACATGTTTTCTTGTAAGCATCAATCTCAAATGTTTCTGACAAATCAGAACCTAACACAGAAATGGTTTGATCTTCTAGATTAACTTCTATAGTTGTTGTTGGTTCTTTTTCAATCTGACTGAATAATTGATTTAAAAATTCTTCAGAAACCTGAACTGGCAACAAGCCATTATTAAGAGCATTTCCTTTGAATATATCAGCAAAAAAACTTGAAACCACGACTTTAAATCCATAGTTTGTTATTGCCCAAGCTGCGTGCTCTCTACTAGAACCACAACCAAAATTATCTCCAGCTACCAGAATACTTCCTGAGTATTTTGAATCATTTAAAACGAAGTCTTCATTTAAAGAACCATCTTTGTTATATCTCCAATCCCTAAATACATTATCACCAAAACCTTCTCTGTCCGTGGCTTTTAAAAAACGCGCAGGTATGATTTGATCTGTATCTACATTCTCAATATTTAGAGGAATGGCAGATGATTTTAATGTTGTAAACTTTTCCATATTTATTTCCTAAGATTAGGACTATTTTAAATTTTATAATGTGTAATGAAAAGGGTCTTAAACTTAAAAGCCGTAAGTTAAATACCTACAGCTTCCATTTCCTCTATTTCTTGTGTGACATCCACTATTTTTCCAGCAACAGCAGTTGCCGCAGCAACCAATGGACTAGCTAGAATAGTTCTAGAACCCTGTCCTTGTCGTCCTTCAAAATTTCTATTGGATGTTGACACACAATATTCTCCTTGTGGAATTTTATCTTCATTCATCGCTAAACAAGCTGAACAACCTGGCTGACGAAGTTCAAAACCTGCATCTTCAAAAATAGTTTTTAATCCTTCTTCAATAATTTGAGCTTCTACTTGTTTACTTCCTGGCACTAACCAAGCCGTAACATTATCCGCTTTTTGTTTTCCTTTAATGAAAGAAGCAGCCACTCTAAAATCCTCAATTCTTGAATTGGTACAACTACCTATAAACACGTAGTTAATTGGTTTATTGATTAGACTTTCACCAGCTTCAAAATCCATATATGCCAAAGATTTTTTAAACGAGGCATTTTCTTCTTTAGGAATATTAGAAGTAATCTTTATACCCATGCCTGGATTAGTTCCATAAGTAATCATTGGCTCTATGTCCTCAGCATCAAAAGAATATTCTTTATCGAACGTCGCTCCTTCATCGGTTGGTAAAGATTTCCAATACGCTACTTGCTTTTCAAAATCTTCACCCTTAGGAGCAAATTCTCGTCCTTTTATATATTCAAAAGTTGTTTCGTCAGGAGCAATCATTCCACCACGCGCACCCATTTCTATACTCATGTTACAAACGGTCATTCGACCTTCCATACTCATTTCTTCAAAGACATTTCCCGCGTATTCACAGAAATATCCTGTACCAGAATTTGTACCTAATTTTGAAATGATATACAGGATAACATCTTTAGGTAAAACGCCTTTTTTTAGTTTTCCATTTACACTAACCCTAAGACTTTTTGGCTTAGTCAATAACAAACATTGACTTGCAAAAACTTGGGCTACCTGACTTGTACCAATTCCAAAAGCAATGGCTCCGAATGCACCATGTGTTGATGTATGGCTATCGCCACAGACCATAGTCATACCTGGTTGTGTGATTCCTAACTCTGGAGCCATTACATGAACAATGCCATTATACTTGTGTCCTAACTCGTATAAGGTAATATCGTTTTTCTTACAATTCTCTGAAAGTTGCTCTAACTGTTGTCTAGATAACGCATCTTTTACTGGTTTATCTTGATTTAAGGTAGGCGTGTTATGATCTGCCGTAGCTACAATTTGATCTGGTCTAAAAATAGGAATTCCGCGATCTTCCAGTTCTTTGAAAGCTTGCGGACTTGTAACTTCGTGAATTAAGTGTTTGTCTATATACAATATTTGTGGACCGTTTTCTACACTACTGACCACATGCGCATCCCAGACTTTATCGAATAATGTTTTTTTTGACATTTAAGCTGAAATTATTTGTTTATAGACTGAACTCGTTTCAATAATTTGATGGATATCATTATCATCAATCTCTTTCTTTTTATCTGCAAAATCCAAGAAATTAGCATACACTTCATCTAACTGAAGCTTGGTTAATTCATAACCTACATTCTTAGCTCTGTAAGCTAATGCTGCTCTACCGCTTCTTGCTGTTAACACAATTGCAGATTCGGTAACACCAACATCTTTTGGATCTATAATTTCGTAAGTTTCTCTGTTTTTTATAACACCATCTTGGTGGATTCCTGAACTATGAGCAAACGCATTAGCACCAACAATAGCCTTGTTTGGCTGTGTATAAATACCCATACTATCACTCACTAATTGACTCATACCATACAGCATTGATGTGTTGATATTAGTATCTAAATTTAAGTATGGATGTTGCTTCAGTACCATCACCACTTCTTCTAAAGCAGTATTTCCTGCACGCTCACCAATACCATTAATAGTACATTCTATTTGTCTAGCACCATTAATTACACCTTCTATAGAATTTGCTGTAGCCAACCCTAAATCATTATGACAATGACAAGACAGTATAGCATTTTCTATTCCTTTTACGTTTTCTTTTAAGTATTTGATTTTCGCTCCGTACTCGCTTGGCAAACAATATCCTGTTGTATCAGGAATATTCAAGACTGTAGCACCAGCCTTTATAGCTGCTTCGCACACTCTAGCTAAGTATTCGTTATCTGTTCTACCAGCATCTTCAGCATAAAACTCTACATCTTCAACAAAAGACTTTGCATACTTTACAGCTTTGTAAGCTCTCTCAATTATATCTTCTTTATTAGATTTAAATTTGTGAATGATATGAGAATCTGAAGTTCCAATTCCTGTATGTATCCTAGGTTTCACAGCATATTTCAACGCTTCTGCCGCTACTTTTATATCATTTTCTACAGACCTAGTTAATCCGCATACTGTTGCATTTTTTACAATTTGCGAAATTGCTTCCACAGATTTAAAGTCGCCTGGACTAGACACTGGGAAACCTGCTTCAATAACATCTACTCCAAGAAGGTCTAGTTGTTCTGCAATAACAACTTTCTGTTCTGTGTTTAATTTACAGCCAGGAACCTGCTCACCATCCCTCAAAGTTGTATCAAATATTTGAATATGGTTATTTGACATTTATTAAAATATATTTTAGTATTGTCTTACGAATTTATACTTTGAAAATAGTTTGGCTCTAAGTCTTCGCTCTAGTTTACGATGCCCAAAGTCCAAAACGAATATTAATTAACTGATTTACAATTTAATAACTCGATTTTTAATTGATAACTAAAGACCAAAAAGACAATTTATTCGCTCTTGTGAAGTCACTCACCAAATCAGAAAAACGTCAGTTTAAGCTATACGTTGGTAGACTTGACGTAAACTCGGATTCTAAATTTTTAAATCTTTTTAATTTTTTGGATAAAGCTTCTAGTTATAATGAAGCTGCAATAGTAAAAAGCGGCATTGTAAAAAAGCAGCAACTTGCCAATGTAAAGGCGCATTTATACAAACAGATTTTAATCAGCTTAAAATTGAGCCCATCGCATCAAAACATACGTTCGCAAATTAGAGAACAGCTAGATTTTGCATCAATTTTATACCACAAAGGCTTATACAAACAAAGTTTAAAAATTTTAGATAAAGCTAAAGAGCTTGCTATTACTAATGAAGAAAAGAATCTTGCTTTTGAAATTGTTGAGCTCGAAAAAATAATTGAGTCACAATACATCACACGCAGCATTAGTAACAGAGCAGATGAACTTGCATTGCAAGCCAAAAGCCTAAGTGCCCAGAATGTTATTGCCAGCAAACTATCTAATTTATCACTTCAACTTTACAGTACTATACTAAAAACTGGTTACGTTAAGAATGAAGAAGAAAGCCAAAAAGTAACTAAATATTTTAATGACAGGCTTCCTAAATTTAATTTCAATAAAGTAGGCTTTAGAGAAAAATTGTGGTATTACAAAGCGCAATTATGGTATAGTTTTTTAATGCAAGACTTTTTGAGTTGTTACAAATATGCTTCGAAATGGGTGGACTTATTTTATCAAAATACAGGCATGATTCACCTGAATCCAGTTTTCTTTTTAAAGGGTAATAATTATCTTTTAGAAGCTATATTCTACATTAGAAATAAGCCTAAATTCCTTCAGAAGTTAGAAGAATTTAAAACCACAGTAAATCACCCTAAATTTCCTAAGGATGAAAATGTAGCATCACTAGTTTTTCTTTACACCAACTTTCATAACATAAATGCTCATTTTATTGATGGTAGTTTTGAAGAAGGTTTAGAGCTAATTCCTAAGATAGAAAAAGAACTAGAAACCTTTAAAGATAAAATAGATGCACATCATAAAATGATTTTCTACTACAAGTTTGCTAGTTTACATTTTGGAGCAGGAAACAACAAAGAATGTATTAGATATTTAGATAAAATCATTTCGAATAAATCACTTTCTATGAGAGAGGATTTACTTTGTTTCTCAAGAGTTTTAAACTTGGTGGCACATTATGAGGCTGGACTTGATTATCACTTAGAAACTCTATTAAGAAGCACCTATAAATTCTTAATAAAAATGAATGATTTGCACGAGGTACAAAAGGAAATGATAAAGTTCATCAAGAATTTACAACACATTTATCCTCATGATTTAAAGGATGCTTTCAAAGAATTATTAATCACTCTAAAAACTTACGAAGATCATCCTTACGAGAGACGAGCATTTCTGTATTTAGACATTATTTCTTGGCTTGAAAGTAAAATTGAAAACAAACCTGTTAGCGACATTATAAACCAAAAATACTTGACTAGATACGCGCCTTGAGCTTAAAATTCTCATAAAAAATATATAAAATCACTAAAATATTTGGATTTTAATTTTTTGTATTGCAATATTTGTACTCACAAAGTTCAAAACTTACTGAAATGTTATCAAGAAAGGTGGAGGGAATAGACCCGTTGAAACCTTAGCAACCCTTAGACTTACTGAGAAGGTGCTAAATTCTACTTTATTTTCGATTCATTTATCGAACAATTTAGATAGATAACTCAAGACTAATCACTCATCTGTAATTAGCATTTTCTTTTTAACATTTTTCTATTAAGTACGCTTCAATCGAAGCTTATTTGGCTTTTGGTTTAATTTATTTATTAACTCAAAAACTTAGAAAAATGAGTACACAAAAATTCGCAACAAAAGCGTTGCACACAGGACACGATGTTAGTAAAAATGGCGGAACCAGAGCAGTTCCTATTTACCAAACCACATCATACGTATTTAATGATGCCGATGATGCTGCAGGGCGTTTCAACCTTTCTGTCCCAGGATTTATCTACACAAGATTAAACAACCCTACAAACGACATCTTAGAGCAACGTCTAGCAGACCTTGAAGGTGGTATTGGCGCTGTAGCAACAGCATCTGGTACAGCTGCAATTTCAACAACGTTACTAACCTTATTAAGAGCAGGAGACCATATTGTTGCATCGAGTAGTTTATATGGTGGCACTTATAATTTATTGAGTGTAACCCTTCCAAGACATGGAATTACAACAACTTTTGTAGATCCTTCTGACCCTGAAAACTTTCAAAAAGCAGCGCAAGAAAATACAAGAGCATTCTTTATTGAGTCTTTAGGAAACCCTAAGCTCGATGTTTTAGATCTTGAAGCGATTTCTAAAGAAGCTAAAGCTCATAAGGTTCCTTTGATTGTTGACAATACAGTGGCCACTCCTTATTTACTGAACCCTATTGAATATGGTGCCAATATTGTTATTCACTCTCTAACAAAGTACATCAATGGTAATGGTACATCTCTTGGTGGAATTATTATTGATGCTGGTACTTTTGATTGGACAAACGGTAAATTTCCTGAATTTACAGAACCGTCACCAGGATATCATGGTTTGGTATATAGCGAAGCTCTAGGAGCTGCTGCATTTATTGCCAAAATTAGAGTAGAAGGCCTAAGAGATTATGGTGGAACATTAAGCCCTTTTAATGCTTTTCAAATTATTCAAGGACTAGAAACCTTAGAATTGCGTATAAAAAAGCACAGTCAAAATGCTTTGGAATTAGCGAAATGGCTACAAGAACAACCTGAAGTAAATTGGGTGAATTATCCTGGATTAGCAACAAGCAAATACAAAAAACTTGCTGATAAATATCTACCAAAAGGACAAAGCGGTATTGTAACCTTTGGTGTAGATGGAGGCTACGAATCTGCAAAAACTATTGCAGACACCACAAAACTATTCTCCTTACTTGCCAACATTGGTGATACAAAATCTTTAATTATACACCCTGCAAGTACAACTCATCAACAACTGAGTGACAAAGCTCAAGAAGCTACAGGAGTTACTAAAGACTTAATACGACTATCTGTTGGTTTAGAAAACATTGATGATTTAAAAGCCGATTTAAAAGAAGCTTTTTCTGTTGTTATTAAGAAAAAGTCGCTTCAAAATTAGTCTTTAATTAGTGTTGTTTATTAGAAAACAGATGTCTTGTCTTAGCAAGACATCTGTTTAACCTATTAAAAATAGAAATGGAAAATTTACATTACATAAACATTCCTAAATACACCACATCTACAGGTAAAACCACGAGTATTAATTTGTCTTACCAAACCTTTGGAAAAAACTTAAATGAAGCACCAATCATAATGATTAACCATGCACTTACTGGAAATTCAAATGTTATTGGAGAGAAAGGTTGGTGGAATGATTTAATTGGAAAAAACAAGTGTATAGACACAGACACCTATTGCATATTAGCCTTTAATATTCCAGGTAATGGGTTTGAGAACATAGGAGAACATCTTTTAGATAACTACAAAGACTTTACAGCTAGAGATATTGCTCAGTTATTTGCAATTGGATTACAAAAATTAGGTATCGACAAGCTTTTTGCTATCATTGGAGGCTCCGTAGGAGGTGGCATTGCTTGGGAGTTAGCTGCGTTAAAACCAAATTTAGCAGAAAACATTATTCCTATTGCTACAGATTGGAAATCTACAGATTGGCTTATTGCTAATTGCCATATTCAAGATGCTATTCTCAATCATTCTAGTCAACCGCTATCAGATGCTAGGATGCATGCTATGACACTGTATCGTACACCTGATTCCTTGAAGGATAAATTCAACAGAACAAAAACTGAATCTGGTTTATACAATATAGAATCTTGGCTCAACTACCATGGTGATAATTTAAATAATCGCTTTCACCTTTCTGCTTACAAGATGATGAACCAAATATTGAAAACTATTGATATTACAGAAGGAAGAGATAACTTTTTAGATGTTGCTTCAAAAATTTCGTCCAACATACATATTGTTACCATAAATTCTGATTTATTTTTTAAACCTGAGGAAAATTGGAATTCCTACGTGGAATTAAAAAGCATTAAGGATAATGTTTATATCAGTGAAATTAAATCTATTCATGGGCATGATGCTTTTTTAATTGAATTTGACCAACTTTCGCGTTTTTTAAAACCAATTTTCAAACCTAAAGTAAACACCATCAGCAATACATTAAGACAATTTGTGGCTTAAGCACATTTCACCTAACTAATGTTTTACTTATTGTAGCGATTTCTAACTGCTTATTATACTTTTGTCTTAAATAAATAAGTATATGGATAAGAAAGCATATTTTATGCAAGAAGCAGTTAACACTGCTTTAAAAGGTATGAATAATAATGAAGGCGGCCCTTTTGGTTGCGTTATTGTTAAAGACGGGAAAATTGTAGGTCGCGGCAACAACAAAGTTACCTCAACTAATGACCCAACTGCTCATGCTGAAGTTACCGCAATAAGAGATGCTTGTAAAAATCTTGATTCTTTTCAGCTTGAAGGTTGCGAAATTTATACATCGTGTGAACCTTGCCCAATGTGTTTAGGCGCTATTTATTGGGCCAGACCAGACAAGGTTTATTACGGAAGTAATCAGGTAGATGCTGCCAATATTGGTTTTGATGACGCGTTTATTTACAAAGAAATTCCTCTTCCTTACGAAAAAAGAAGTATTCCATTTATTCAACTAGCAAGAGATATAGCTATCCAACCATTTAAAGAATGGGCAAAAAAAGAAGACAAAACAGAATATTGATGGATTTATCTTAAAAGTAGAAACCAAAACTACCGGTAACACCAAATCTTCTGGCGTCGGGATTATCAAGATAATTTCCTCTAAAATTAAAATCTATTCGAAGGATTTTAAAAATGTTTGCCACACCAAAACTGTACTCATAATAAATATCCTTATCTGGTGCCATTAAAGGAATTTCAACTGGATTTCCTGTAGTGTTCAAAGCTATATTTTCATCTGATAATTCACCCCAAACACCGCGCAAGCTCATAATAGCTCTCAAGTTGTATTTCTTCAAAAAAGGTATTCTTGAAAAAATACGTCCGTTGAAATTATGTTCTATATGCATTGAGGTATAAGTATCTGTTACAAACTCGTAAAAATCTAACTGAGAAAACGTATTATATATAGAAAAATAGGTTTGGTTACCAGGTACCACATTTAGTAACGATAAAGGCACTTCACCAAAAGTTTTTCCTGCTTCAATAGATGTTGTTAATCTACCAAAGCCACCTACTTGCCATGGTTGTATATAAGAAAACTGAAGCTTTGTATAGTCAAAATCACTACTTAACCAATCTCTATCACCTCGACTGATCTGAGCAAACAGTCTAGCGTAATCATCGTTTCGCTCTTTACGCTCCACTCCATAACCTGTCATTTGTCGCTTAGGGAAATAGGCTAAAGAAAAACGTGTTTCAAACTGCTCAACTTCTGAAGAAACTCCTGTTGGTGACTCAGGATCGTTATAATCTAAACTAAAAGTTGGAGATGCCGAACTCAAAGTTCTAAAACTACCATCGAGTCGCATTTCAAAATTTCTGAGTGGCTCAATAGACAGCCCTAAATTGACTAGATTAATGTTGGTAAGCTTATCATTGGTTCCCGTTGTTATAACCGATGAGGATGCCAAACTTCTACCTAAAACATCTGTAGAGCTGGTAAGACTTGCCCCTATTTGTTCAATATCTCTACGATTACCACCAAAAATGGTTAAACGACTCTTTTTATCTAACAACCACTTTCCTGAAATACCGTATTTAAATTTATCATCTCTAAAGCCATAAGCCAAAAAGCCTTCTAATCTCCATAAATCATTTGGTCCAAAATAAGTTCTTCCTCCTGTTCTAAGTCGTAAACCTTCAACTTCATTATAACCAAAAGTTGAAAAGATTGGCCCATAATCGAAATTTATACTCGGAAATTCTATGTAGCCAGAAGCTAAAATGCTTCCTAAATTATAGAGACGCTTAAATTTTTTAACTGTTTTAAGTGTGTCCAACATTTTATACACACCTTTTTCATCTTTATTTAAAGCCTCTAACCTATTCTCTTCCCAAAAATCATCTTCTCTGTTATAAACGTCTTCATCATAATTATAAACCTCTTTGTCATAAAAGTCTCTATCCTTTGACTCATTGAATTTATAATTATCGTACAACGTAGTTCGCTTTCCGTAAACACCTCTTGATTTTTCCTTTTTATTCAGAGCAAAATCAGACAAGAAGTAATCGCGTTTTATCAGAAATAAAGAATCATTGAGCACTTCAAATTCTTGCTCTATATAAATTTCTTTAACCCAGTTTATATTGGCACTTTTTGAAGCTTGTAGGTTAATTTCTTTTATGGCATAAGTAGAATCATTAACCCAAAAATCACCTTTAAAAGTGAGTTCATTTTTTCGTCTTGGATAATAGATAATATTGTAGCACCATTTGTTATCAATATAAGCGCTATCGGATAGCACATAATTGTAGGTTTGAATTCCTGTACGGCTCAAAGGACTTACAAAACTCTTATCGAAAAACTTTAAGTAGTTATCGTAAACATTAAAATCTGAATATAAATCTTCAATAAAATCAATAATGATTTGATTATTACTAAATCCTGAATTTTTATTACCTACAAGATCTTCACGCTTTTTGTTGATAATATTGTCTCCATAAACTTTCTTTACAGATTCATTTAAGAAAATAGGCAAGTAGGTTTTTCCTGTAACGTTTGAAGTATCTACCTCCTCAAAAACAAACTCCATGCCTTTAAAAAGTTTACTTTTAATTAAAGCACTGTCAATGGTATTGAGATCAAATTCTACTTTTTCGTACTGGTCGTATTGGTATTGCTTAAATTGGCTAAGACCATTTTGTCGCTTACGTTCCCAAATTTTTTTGAGAATTCTAATCGCTGGGTTTTCTGAAGCCTTTTTTGACTGCTTTCCTGTAACAATTACAACTTCATTTAAAGAAGAGGCTTCTTCTTTTAGCGTAAACTTAAGATCGTAATTAACGCGTTTAGTTAAAGGATATTCTTGCATTTCGAAACCTAGAAAAGATACAATAAGTGTTTCCCAATTTTCATCAGATTCTAGATAAAACCTACCTTCTTCATTTGTGATTGTACCTGTTGTAGAACCTTTGAAAAGTACATTTGCAAAAGCAATAGGCTGATTGCTTTCATCAAAAACATAACCGCTGACTTTAGTCTGTGCTATAACAGAAAAAAAACTGAGGCCTAAAAGAGTGATAAGTAGTTTTATCTTCATATTAAAATAAAAAACTTCATCAACAACCGTGCAAACTTTAGCATGAGGGTCACTAATGAAGTTTATTAAACGCAGAAAACCGCGATTTATTTATTTGTACATTACTTTTTTAACTGCTTTTACCACATCATTGCTATTAGGCAACCACTCTTCAAGAAGAACTGGTGAATATGGCGCAGGCGTATCTGCTGTATTTATTTTTACTACAGGAGCATCCAAGTAATCAAAAGCTTCAGATTGTACCAAATATGTAATCTCAGTAGCAACGTTTCCAAAAGGCCAAGCTTCTTCTAAAACTACCAATCTATTTGTTTTCTTTACAGATTCTAAGATAGCTTTTCTATCCATTGGTCGTACAGTACGTAAATCTATAATTTCAATTGAAATACCTTCTTTCTCTAATTCTTCTGCAGCTTTGTATGCTTCCTTAATGATTTTACCAAAAGAAACTACAGTAACATCTGTACCTTCTCTTTTAATGTCAGCGACACCTAATGGAATAGTATATTCTCCTTCTGGCACCTCACCTTTATCACCATACATTTGCTCAGACTCCATAAAAATTACTGGATCGTCATCACGGATTGCAGATTTTAAAAGCCCTTTAGCATCATAAGGATTAGATGGCACAACAACTTTTAATCCTGGAGTATTTGCAAACCAGCTTTCAAAAGCTTGAGAGTGCGTTGCAGCTAGCTGACCAGCCGAAGCTGTTGGTCCTCTAAATACGATTGGACACTTGAACTGCCCACCAGACATTTGTCTAATCTTAGCCGCATTATTTATAATCTGATCAATTCCAACCAAAGAAAAGTTAAATGTCATATATTCTACAATCGGACGGTTTCCTGTCATTGTAGAACCTATAGCAACACCAGCAAAACCTAACTCTGCAATTGGTGTGTCTATTACACGTTTTGGCCCAAACTCATCTAACATACCTTTTGAAGCTTTGTAAGCTCCATTATATTCAGCTACTTCTTCGCCCATAAGATAGATACTTTCGTCTCTTCTCATTTCTTCGCTCATGGCTTCAGCTATAGCTTCTCTAAATTGAATTGTCTTCATTATTATAATTTTATTCGAATAGCAAAAATAGGAATAATTCAGTTTAATTTTATAATAATAAAGCGGATAAAATTACCTAGACACAATAAAACTTTTAGCACTTCCACCCAATCAAAATCAATCAATCAAATTCTCAAT
The DNA here is from genome assembly GCF_029911945.1 of Winogradskyella sp. SYSU M77433. NCBI lineage: Bacteria > Pseudomonadati > Bacteroidota > Flavobacteriia > Flavobacteriales > Flavobacteriaceae > Winogradskyella > Winogradskyella sp. SYSU M77433. Next base: position 618,496 of record NZ_JARYTG010000001.1, read on the forward strand.
TATTGCTTTTAAAACTGAAAATTTAACATTCAAATGTTAAGTTTTGTGAAAAAACCATAAATTTACTATGCATGCATAGTAAAAATTCAAATTATATATTTATCTTCGTGACCATATAAATAAAGACCTTTAAATAAATAATTTTTTATGAAGATATTAGTATGTATTAGTCATGTTCCTGATACAACCTCAAAAATCAACTTTACGGAAGGTGACACTAAGTTTGACACTAACGGTGTTCAATTTGTAATTAATCCTAATGATGAGTTCGGTCTAACGCGTGCCATGTGGTTTAAAGAAAAACAAGGTGCTAGCGTAGATGTTGTAAACGTCGGTGGACCAGAAACAGAACCTACCTTAAGAAAAGCCTTAGCCATTGGTGCAGACACTGCCATTAGAGTTAACACTCCTGCTACAGATGGTTTTTCTGTCGCTAAACAACTTGCTAAGGTTGTAAAAGATGGTGGTTACGATTTAGTTATTGCTGGTAGAGAATCTATTGATTATAACGGAGGAATGGTGCCAGGTATGATCGCAGCTATGGTAGGTGCTAACTTTGTAAACAACTGTATTAGCTTAGAAGTCGATGGTACTTCTGCAAAAGCTGTAAGAGAAATTGATGGAGGAAAAGAAACTGTAAGTACATCTCTTCCGTTAGTGGTTGGAGGACAAAAAGGTATTGTTGAAGAAAGTGATCTTAGAATTCCTAACATGCGTGGCATTATGATGGCGCGTAAAAAACCTTTAACTGTTGCTGAACCTGTTGATGCGAATGCTGAAACAAATGCAGTAAGTTTTGAAAAACCAGCGCCAAAAGGAGCTGTGAAATTAGTTGATGCTGACAATTTAGATGAGTTAGTAAACTTACTTCATAACGAAGCTAAAGTTATTTAGTACTTAACAGTTGTTACAATTTAGTTTCATTTAAAAAAATCATTAATGACATCCTGAACGCTTAACTTCGGGATAAGAAAAATAAAAAACATATGTCCGTTTTAGTATATACAGAATCCGAAAAAGGAAAATTTAAAAAAGTAGCATTCGAGGTTGTCTCTTATGCCAAAGCTATTGCTGATAAAATGGGTAGTACCGTTACCGCTGTAGCTGTTAATGCAGATCAACCTGATACTTTAGGTAAGTATGGTGCTTCAAAAGTACTTTCAGTAAAAGCTGATAGTTTAGATAGATTTAATGCAAAAACTTACGCTTCAGTTATTGAGCAAGCTGCTAAACAAGAAGGCTCTAAAGTTGTTGTAGTAAGCTCTAGTGCTAATAGTAAATATTTAGCACCTCTTTTAGCCGTAAACCTAGATGCAGGTTATGTATCTAATGTTGTTGAAGCGCCTTCAAACGTTTCACCTTTTACAGTAAAGAGTTCTGTTTTCACTAATAAAGCGTTTGCTAATACCGAAATAAACACTGATGTAAAAGTTGTTGGTTTATCCAATAATTCATTTGGTGTAGTTGAAAATGATACTAGTGCTTCCACAGAAGAGTTTTCACCTTCATTACCAGAATCTGGTGTAAATGTAGAATCAGTTGACAAAGCTACTGACAAAGTAAGTATTGCAGATGCTGAAATTGTTGTTTCTGGTGGTAGAGGTCTAAAAGGCCCTGAAAATTGGGGAATGGTAGAAGAATTAGCCGAAACACTTGGTGCTGCTACAGCTTGTTCTAAGCCTGTTTCAGATTTAGGCTGGAGACCACATAGCGAGCACGTTGGACAAACAGGTAAGCCTGTAGCTTCAAACTTATATATTGCTATTGGTATTTCTGGTGCAATTCAGCACTTAGCAGGTATCAACGCTTCTAAGGTAAAAGTAGTTATCAATACAGATCCTGAGGCTCCTTTCTTCAAGGCAGCAGACTATGGAGTTGTGGGTGATGCTTTTGAAGTTGTACCTAAATTAACAGAAAAATTGAAAGCTTTTAAGGCTCAAAACGCATAATTTTATTACCTTGTAGTAAGATAAGGACTGTTTAAATTTAGAAATTCTCATATCCGTTACGTTTCATCGAAACTATGAGAAAATTAACCAAATCTGTAAATTGCAGTTGGTAAAGTCCAAATTTAAACAGTTCTTTGTGTTTTATAATTATGAGCTTAGTTCGTTTAAATATAAAGGGGATTTCTTACAGCCAAACTCAAAATGGCGCATATGCTTTAATCCTCAATGAATATGAAGGAGATCGAAAACTACCAATCGTTATAGGTGCCTTTGAAGCACAATCTATAGCTATTGCTTTAGAAAAGGAAATTCGACCTCCAAGGCCACTTACACACGATTTATTCAAAAATTTTGCAGATAGATTCGATATTGTTGTCAAGCAAGTTATCATTCATAAACTTGTAGATGGAGTATTTTACTCTAGCTTGATTTGTGAGCGCGACAAAATTGAAGAAATTATCGATGCCAGAACAAGCGATGCCATTGCTTTAGCACTTCGTTTTCAAGCACCGATTTTTACCTATAAAAACATTTTGGATAAGGCAGGCATCTATCTTAAAGTGAATCCAAAAAAAGAGGATGAAGAACAAGATAGCATCTTAGTAGACGACGTAATTGCAGAAGAAATAGAATCTGCAACTTTTGAAAAGGAAGGCTACAAAGACAAATCTTTAGAAGAACTAAATGCCTTACTCGATGAAGCAGTAAATAACGAAGACTACGAAAAAGCTGCTAAAATTAGAGACGAAATATCTAAACGCTAACTAACACTTACATTTTCATGAAATACTTTTTCAAGGCCCTTCTTGCTATTTTTATTGGACTTTCATCAATCACAGCACAAGAACTTGAAAAAAAATGGGTTTCAAAATCATCAGACAGTGAGTTTCATACGCTGAATTTTCAGGATGGTGAATTTGAATTCTCTTCAAATTCTTCAGAAAACCTTAATGGTGACTATATGTACCAAAACAAATTATTGGTACTTTATCATAACGACTCTATTCAATCTATTGAGCGCTATAAAATCACCGAACTAACAGATTCTACGCTTGTTTTCTCTGGAGAAAGCATGAATTTTGATCTAATCTCACACAAAGAAGATGTTTCAACTATAACAAATAAACCTGACACCAATACTATTATTCCCAGTCAAGGTGTTTCCTTAGATAGCATTTGGCGAGGTGTTTTAGGAATGGTTGTACTGATAATCATTGCTTTTTTATTTAGTAGTAACAGAAAAGCCATCAATTGGAAAACTGTCGGTATCGGTCTAGCTTTCCAGATTCTTATAGCTATTGGTGTTCTTAAAGTAGGCTTTGTAAAAATAGCTTTTGAATGGGTTGGAAGTTTATTTGTAAGCGTTCTAGATTTCACAAGAGCAGGAAGTAAATTTCTCTTTGAAGGATTAGTTGTTGATATGGATACTTTCGGGTTTATCTTTGCATTCCAAGTGCTACCAACCATTTTATTCTTTTCTGCACTAACCTCTGTATTATTTTACTTAGGCATTATCCAAAAAGTGGTTAAAGCTTTTGGTTGGCTGCTAACAAAACTCCTTAAAATATCTGGTGCAGAAAGTTTGAGTGTTGCAGGTAATATTTTCTTAGGACAAACAGAAGCTCCACTTCTCATCAAGGCGTATTTGGAAAAAATGAACAAATCTGAAATCCTGCTAGTAATGATTGGTGGCATGGCAACTGTTGCTGGTGCTGTACTTGCAGCTTATATAGGATTTCTAGGTGGTGATGACCCAGCATTAAGATTAATGTATGCAAAACATTTACTAGCAGCTTCTGTTATGGCTGCCCCTGGTGCTATTGTGATATCAAAAATATTATTCCCTCAAACCGAAAATATTTATACCGATGTTAGAGTCTCTCAAGAAAAAATTGGAGCTAATATATTAGATGCCATTGCCAACGGTACTACCGAAGGGTTAAGACTTGCTGTAAATGTTGGAGCTATGCTTTTAGTTTTTGTAGCTTTCATTGCTATGATAAACGGCATTTTGGGTTGGGTAGGTGACGTAACAACCTTAAATAGTTGGATGGCGGCCAACACACCTTACCCTGAATTTTCTCTTGAAGCTATTTTAGGAACCGTTTTCGCCCCTTTAATGTGGCTTATTGGTGTTGCTAAAGAAGACATGATGATGATGGGGCAGTTATTAGGTATAAAACTTGCTGCAAGTGAATTTGTAGGCTACATACAATTAGCGGATTTAAAAAATGTATCTAATGCAACACATCTCACTTATGAGAAATCTATAATTATGGCAACATATATGCTATGTGGATTTGCAAATTTTGCTTCAATTGGTATTCAAATAGGTGGAATTGGATCTTTGGCACCAGGCCAGCGCAAACAACTATCAAAATTTGGTATGAAAGCACTAATAGGCGGAACCATTGCTTCTTTAATCTCTGCTACTATTGCAGGAATGATAATTGGTTAAGAACCTTTTAATTCACCAAAAGGAATCGTCTTATTCTAGAAACTCGTTAATAACTTTTAATATTATAATAAAGCTTTAAGTCTATGATTTTGAAGCTTTTTTTTATTTTCGTTTCTCATATAGAGAGGTCACACTGAGCGCAGTCGAAGTGTATCTATAAAAATCTATGACTTTAAACCAAAAGTTTAATTAAATTAGATTCCCACTTTCGTGGGAAATATTATGAAACAATACCACGACTTAGTAAAACACGTTTTAGAGAACGGAAACGAAAAAGGAGATAGAACTGGCACTGGCACTAAAAGTGTTTTTGGTTACCAAATGCGATTTGATTTGAGTGAAGGTTTCCCAATGGTAACTACAAAAAAATTACACCTAAAATCTATTATTTATGAACTTTTGTGGTTTCTAAAAGGGGATACCAATATTAACTATTTAACTGAAAACGGTGTTCGTATTTGGAATGAATGGGCTGATGAAAATGGCGATTTAGGACCTGTTTATGGCCATCAGTGGCGCAATTGGAATAGTGAAGATATAGATCAGATTAAGGAAGTTATTGATACTTTAAAGAATAATCCTAATAGTAGACGAATGTTGGTTTCTGCATGGAACCCTTCGGTTTTACCAGATACTTCAGTTTCTTTTTCTGAAAATGTAGCCAATGGTAAAGCAGCTTTACCACCATGCCATGCCTTTTTTCAGTTTTATGTAGCTAACGGAAAATTGTCTTGTCAATTATATCAACGTAGTGCTGATATATTTTTGGGAGTACCTTTTAATATTGCGTCTTATGCACTATTCACTATGATGATGGCTCAAGTTTGTGGCTATCAACCAGGTGATTTTATTCACACTTTTGGAGATGCACATATTTACAATAACCATCTAGAACAATTAGAATTACAACTTTCTCGTGATCCGAGACCTTTACCTAAAATGATTCTGAATCCTGAAGTGAAAGATATTTTCGATTTTAAATTTGAAGATTTTACTTTAGAAAACTATAATCCACATCCACACATTAAAGGAGTTGTTGCTGTATAATAAAAAAGGCGTTTTCAGAAGAAAGCGCCTTTTCAATTTTATAAAATAAATATTTCTACAGATTCAATACTCCATTTTCAGCTGATGCATAATCGTTCCATGCATAAGCATCTGCTTGCTCATCATTGATGTAAGATCCATCAACAATATATCTAAACTCATAAGAGCTATCGCTTTCTAAGTCTACAGTACCTTTAAAAGTACCGTTCTTTAATTTCTTTAGTTCATTAGCTTCAGTATTCCACTCGTTAAAGCTTCCAACAACTGCTACACTTTTTGCCTCCTCTGCAGGCACAGAAAACGTTACCTTACAAACTGGCTTACTTTTTAGATACTGCTTTTTAATCGCCATAATAATAGATTTAATTAACGTAACAAATGTATAAAAGAAAACACCTAAGCAAATCGATTAAAAGCTTAAAAATTAAAGAATTATCAATTTCTTAAATTTAAAGTATCATTTTATTTAAGTACATAAAAAACATTCTTATATTTTATTGTTTCAATAACCAACATATTTATTGTTAACACTTGATTTTCAATGATATCGTTTTCGTAATACAAACTCAAAAGACTTCGTTATCTACCACTAAAATTTCATTAAAATTTGGGTATCTTTACTTTATAAATAACAACATATGTTCGGAAAGAAAAAACAGACCTCAACTATAGATAAAGACCAATTAGAGCTTATAGAAAATGCGCAAAAACGTATCAAACAAAAAAAGCGTTTATACATTCATTTTGTAGTCTTTTTAATTGGTTCGGTATTTATCATTTTAGCAAACATAGCTTTAGGCATTGGCAAGAACTTTACTATTGCTGGTGTTGATTGGTTTGTATTTGCCATTTTAGCTTGGCTATTTCTATTTGTGTACCACTTTGTTTCGGTTTTTATTACTCACAAATTCATGGGTAAGGATTGGGAAAAACAACAGCTGGACAAACTGGTAAATCAACAACAAGAACGTATTGAAAAACTGAAAAAGAATTTCTTAAAAGAAGAAAATAAAATTGCTCAAACCCAAGCTTATAATGAAGCTAAAAATGAGCAAGGCAATGACGAAAAAAAAAACTCCCGTGAATTAACGATTATCGTTGCTGCTGGCGAAGATAATGCCATTGGTAAGGACAATGATTTAATTTGGCATTTGAGTGATGATCTTAAACGTTTTAAAGCCCTAACCAACGGTCACCACATTATAATGGGTCGCAAAACATTTGAAAGCTTCCCTAAACCTTTACCAAATAGAACTCATATTGTTATCACAAGACAAGCCGACTATGAAGTGCCTGATGGCGTTATTGTAGTACATAATATGGAAGATGCTCTCGATGCTTCAAGAAATGATAAACAACCATTTATTATTGGTGGTGGCGAAATATACAAACAAGCACTAATGCTAGCTGATAAGCTAGAAATTACGCGTGTACATTCCACTTTCCCTGAAGCGGATACTTTCTTTCCTGAGATTGATGAATCTAAGTGGAAAGAAATCAATAATACCACACATCAAGCAGATGATAAACATAAGTATGCCTTTTCGTTTATCACTTATGTAAAAGAATAAATATTCCTATTTTTGCAGCACTAAATACTAAAACAAATGAACGCATATATATTTCCAGGTCAAGGAGCACAATTTACAGGAATGGGTTTAGACCTATACGAAAACTCACCTTTAGCTCAAGAATTGTTTGAAAAAGCTAATGATATTCTTGGCTTCTCTATTACAGATATTATGTTTGAAGGTTCTGCTGAAGACCTAAAGCAAACTAAAGTAACACAGCCAGCTATATTTTTACACTCTGTTATTTTAGCAAAAACCTTGGGTGAAGATTTTAAACCAGATATGGTAGCAGGCCATTCACTTGGAGAGTTTTCTGCATTAGTTGCCGCTGGCGCTTTAACTTTTGAAGATGGACTTAAATTGGTTTCTCAACGTGCGCAAGCAATGCAAAAAGCTTGTGAGTTACAACCAAGTACTATGGCCGCTGTTTTAGGATTAGATGACGATGTTGTAGAAAAAATATGCGCCACAACTGAAGGTGTTGTTGTTGCCGCAAATTATAATTGCCCAGGGCAATTGGTAATCTCTGGTGAAGTTGAAGCCGTAAATAAAGCATGTGAAGCTTTAAAAGAAGAAGGAGCCAGACGTGCATTGGTGTTACCTGTTGGTGGTGCTTTTCACTCGCCAATGATGGAACCTGCTCGTGAAGAATTAGCTGCTGCAATTGAAAATACAACTTTTAGCAAACCTAACTGTCCTATTTATCAGAATGTAACAGCTTCTGCTATTACAGATGAAAATGAAATAAAAGCAAATCTAATTTCACAATTAACTGCACCTGTAAGATGGACACAGTCTGTACAACAGATGATTGCTGATGGAGCTAACCATTTTACTGAAGTTGGTCCTGGTAAGGTTTTACAAGGGTTAGTAAAGAAGATCAACAGAGAAGCTGAAACTACATCAGCTACTTTTGAAACTAATGCATAACTTTTAACCTACTATTTTGAAAAGAAATATCTTCATTGCATTACTTATTGCATTCAATATTGCGATAGATCAAATATCGAAAATAATAGTTCGTGCAAATTTTGATTATAGAGAGATAAAACCCATTATTGGTGATAAGTTTATACTACAATATGTAGAAAATAAAGGAGCTTTTCTAGGAATGGGAAGTGACATGAACGAAAGCTTAAAAATGATTTTTTTACTCGTTTTACCAGCCTTGGTCTTAGGTTATGTAATTTACTATATTATAAAAAACAAAAATTTAGACCGCTTAAGTCTTATTGCTTTTTGCTGTATTATTGGAGGAGGTATAGCCAATGTTTTTGATAGAATTGTACGTGGCGAAGTCACCGATTTCTTCTTTATAAACCTTGGCGGTGTATTTAAAACAGGAATTTTTAACGTTGCAGACCTTTCCGTTACTACTGGAATGATTATGTTGCTATTCAGTGGTGTTTTCAGTAAAAAGAAAAAGAAAGAATTAGCAGAATAAGTTTATCTCGCTAATTGACAATCTTCACAGTCTTTTACTTCTCCGTAATAGGTTTCGCGGTATTTATGAAGTGTTTTGTAAGGTATACTTAAAAATTGCTTTTTGATATAAGTAACTTTTGTTTGTAAAACACCCATTTTTTTGGTGAATCGACCTTCTACTTTAGTCTCTCTTTTAATGCTTATCAATTTCATGGTATTCAATTATCATTAACTACAAAAAAACAAAGAGTTATGACCAATCCCAAGAAATAAATGTTAAACCCTAGTTAAGTCTTACTGAGATTATCATATTGAAAATCAGACACAAATTTCATTGAGAAATACACAAAGAAAAGATTCAATGATTAAAAATAGCTTATTTGCATAAAAAGAAAAAAACAGGTTTTTCTATTGAAAACACCTGTTTTTTTTCTTTATAAAAGGTTTAAAATGTAATTATACAATTATTTACTTCTAATCTTTTTTTCCCATTTCCATGCTGAAGCCATCGCGTCGTCTAGGGTCAATTCAGTTTTCCAACCTAAAACGTCATTAGCTTTAGAAGTTTCTGCATAAGCTGCAACAACATCACCTTCCCTCCTATCTACAATTTGGTATTTTAATTTTTCACCAGAAACCTTATCAAAAGACTGAATAGCTTCTAGTACAGAACTTCCCTTTCCTGTACCTAAATTAAATACTTCATAGTTTGAAAGATTTTTTTCTTCTAACAAACGCTGTAAAGCAACGACATGAGCTTTTGCTAAATCTACTACATGGATATAATCTCTAATACAAGTTCCGTCTGGTGTTGGATAATCACCACCAAAAACTGATAATTGCTCTCGCATACCTATAGCCGTTTGCGTAATAAATGGTACTAAATTTTGAGGTACACCTATTGGCAACTCACCTATTTCTGCAGAAGGGTGTGCTCCAATAGGATTAAAATACCTTAAGGCTATACTCTTTAAATTAGAATTCACCTTACAAGTATCTCTAATAATTTCTTCGCCTATTTGCTTTGTGTTACCGTAAGGAGATTCTGCTGGTTTTACCGGAGCATTTTCTGTGATTGGTAATTCATCTGCCTGACCGTAAACTGTACAAGATGAACTAAAAATAAAATTTTGTTTATCAAGTTTAGAAAGCTCTTGTAGTATGTAAACTAGTGTTCCTATATTATTCTCGTAATACATCAAAGGCTCCTTAACACTCTCACCAACTGCTTTGTTGGCTGCAAAATGAATAACACCAGCTATATCATTATGAGTTTCAAAAAATCGAGTAACATCAGGCTTAACTCTAAGGTCTAATTTTTCAAAAAGAGGTTTTACGCCTGTAATAGCCGTAATACCATCTAATACTTCAATTGAAGAATTACTTAGGTTATCAATAATAATAACTTCAAAACCTTCATTTTGCAGTTCCACAACTGTATGAGATCCAATAAAACCTAAGCCTCCTGTTACAAGTATTTTCATGATTTAGTTTTCGTTTATAAAGTTTAAAACTGTTGTTGTTATGAATTCTATCTGTTCATCATCTAATTCGGTATGCATTGGCAATGAAATTACAGACTTCACCAAAGCATTCGTTACTTTAAAATCTTCTTCATTATAACGCTCATCTTCATATGCTTTTTGCTTATGTAATGGTATTGGATAATATACTCCACAAGGAATATTATTTTCTTGTAAATGCTTTACTAGAGCATCTCTATCAACACCTTCTAAGTTTAAGGTGTATTGATGGAATACATGACAGTCACAAGTATCACAAATACCATTGCAGCATGTTCTTCCTGATGGTGTTGTGATTTTTGGATGATTTTTAAACGCTTCCGTATACTTTCTTGCTGAATTTCTCCTTGCTTCGTTATAACTATCTAAATGCGGTAGTTTAGCATCTAAAACGGCTGCTTGTATAGAATCTAGTCTAGAGTTGACACCAACCACATCATGGTGATATCTTTCGTACATACCATGATTTACAATACCTCTAATAGTATGTGCTAAATCATCATCATTTGTAAAAATAGCTCCACCATCTCCATAGCAACCTAAATTCTTTGATGGAAAAAATGATGTTGATGCTACGTGACCAATAGCTCCTGTTTTTGTTTTGGTGCCATCTTTATGCAAATAATTTGCACCTATTCCTTGTGCATTATCTTCAATGACATATAAATTATGCTCATTTGCAATCTCCATAATGGCATCCATTTCAGCAGCCAAACCAAATAAATGTACTGGTACAATAGCTTTTGTTTTTGGAGTAATCGCTTTTTTGATAGCTTCAACATCTATGTTAAATGATACTGGATCAACATCAACCAATACTGGAGTTAATTGCAATAAAGCAATAACCTCTACAGTCGCTGCAAAAGTAAAATCTGCAGTAATAACCTCATCGCCTGGCTTTAAACCCAAACCCATCATAGCTATTTGTAGAGCATCAGTACCGTTAGCACAAGGTATAACATGTTTTACACCAAGGTAATCTTCTAAGTTTTTTTGAAATTGATGAACCTTTGGTCCGTTTATAAATGCTGCACTTTCCATTACTTCTTGAATAGAAGGATCTACAACATCTTTTATCTTTGCATATTGACTTTGTAAGTCAACCATTTGAATTTTTTTCATTTCTGAATCTCAATATTTTAATAACCGTACGATAATAATATTGTACTAAGCGAAAATACGAAATTGTAACCGCTAAGCCAATGCATTTTTGTGTAAAGAAATGTATTTTAGCACAAATCTTAGGTATTGAAGACACTTTACTCCATAGCAATTTACATTGCAAGTTTTATTGTTAAGCTATTAGCACTTTTTAATCCAAAACTAAAGCAAGGAGTTTTAGGCAGAAAGGAAACATTTAAAAAACTTGAAACCGCAATTTCAAAAAACGATAAAACATTTTGGTTTCATTGTGCTTCCTTGGGCGAGTACGAACAAGGCTTACCTGTTTTTGAAGCTTTAAAAGTCAAGCATTCAGATTACAAAGTTGTTTTGTCTTTTTTTTCACCATCTGGTTATGAAGTTAGAAAAAACACAAAAATTGCAGATGTTGTTGTCTATCTACCTTTAGATACCAAAGCCAATGCTAAACGTTTCTTAGATCTGGTTCATCCGAATTATATCATCTTTGTAAAATACGAGATTTGGCCAAATCTTTTACACGAAATAAAACTCCGAAACCTAAACGCTATACTTATTTCAGCAGTCTTTAGAGAAAGTCAAAGTTTTTTTAAATGGTATGGCAGCTATACAAAATCCGCTTTGTTTGCTTTTAAACATATTTTTACACAAAACGAAAGTTCAAAAAAACATCTAGAAAACATAAACTACACTAATGTTTCTGTATCTGGAGATACACGTTTCGATAGGGTTTCTAACCAATTAAAAGTTGATAATTCTGTAGGTTTTATTGAAGATTTTAAAGGAAATAATTTATGTATTGTCTTTGGAAGCACTTGGCCTGACGACGATAAACTTTACATAGATTACATCAACCATTTAAAGTTTCAAAATCTAAAAATTATTATTGCTCCTCATAACATTAAACCTAGCTATATTTCCTCTCTTAAATCACAGATCAAGACTAAATCTACCTGTTTTTCAGAAATGGAGAAGCACAATCTTTCAGAATCTAATGTATTTATATTAGACACCATAGGCTATCTCAGTAGAGCTTATAGTTATGCCGATATTGCTTATGTTGGTGGTGCAGCAGGAACAACAGGATTACACAATGTATTAGAACCTGCTGTGTTTGGTATTCCGATTATCATTGGAAAAAATTATGATAAATTTCCTGAGGCAAAGTCACTTATTGAACTTGGAGGAATTTCTTCAGTTGCAAGTTCCGAAGATTTTAAAATTGTTATGGATAAACTTATTCAAAACCCTGAAAAACGAGAAACCCAAGGTGATATTAACTCTAACTTCATACTAAACAATAAAGGTGCAGTAATCCAAATTCTGGATTTTATTCGTATATAGTAGAAATGTACCATGAATTCATTCTTGAAATGTTAAAATTTTAAAGTGAATTTAGTAATTTTAGTACATAAGCATAATTAACACTAAAACTATCATTATGAAAAAAGTTGTATTAAGTTTAGCTCTAATCGCTTTCTTAGGATTATCAATTACTTCTTGTAGAGAAACAAAAGAAAAAACAGAAGAGGCTATTGAAGAAACTTCAGAAGCTACTGAAGGTGCTTTAGAAAAAGCTGGAAAAGCCATTGACAATGCTGTTGAAGAAACAAAAGAAGCTGGTGATGCCGTTGAAGATGCCGTTGATGAGATTGACGGAGATGACAGCGAAACTCATTAATATGTGAAAAGTTAATCTTTTCGTTATAAAGCATTAAAGCCTGATGAAAATCAGGCTTTTTTATTCCTTTTTATGTTAGCTTTCTATATATTAGTCGCTTAACATACAACCTTTCATGAAAAAAATATTATCGCTCCTATTTTTACTTATTAGTCTATCCCTAACTGCCCAAGAAAAAATAAAATATGTAGACTTCGACGAAGTCCGAGAAAAAATATCAGAATTAGCTTCCGAAGAAAAGTATGATGAAGTTATAAAATCTCTAAATACAATTAGCAAAAACGACTCTACTTATTGCTCAATTCTTACTACAAAATCATACTACCTAATAGCACAAGAAAAATTTGAAGATGCATTAAAGGTCACCAACGAAGCCCTAGAGTTAGACTGTGATTACAACGCTAAGCTATATTTTATGATTAACAAAGGGGTTTCTCTAAAAAGTCTAGAACGCTACAATGAAGCTATAGAAACTTATGATGAAGCCTTAAAAACTTTTCCTGCCAATCCTAAATTGTGGTTTAATAAAGCTACTTGCTATGTTGCTCTAGAAAATGTACCTAAAGCTGTTGAAGCACTTAAAAAAGCAATCTCTATTAGTCCTTTTCATAGAAACGCTCATCTATACTTGGGTAATTTATGCTATAAACAGCAACTTACTACACAAGCATTAATGTGTTATAATATGGCATTACTGGTAGAACCTGATTCAGAACGAGCGTTTGCCTTATTAAATTATTTAAACGAAGCCATATCTAGCAAAAATGAAAATGAGCCCTATGAAGATGTAACTATTTCTGAAGATGATGAGGCATTCGAAGATATTGATTTAATACTAGACAATAGAATTGCGTTAAACAATAAATACGAAGTTGACAATCCCATTGAAATAGCAGTTGTAAGACAAAATCACGCAATGCTAGAACAGCTATCTAATTTTGAAGGAAATGGAGATTTCTGGGATCGATATTATGTTCCTTTATTCAAATGGATTAGTGACAACAATTTATTTGATGAATTTACATACACTATAAATTACAGTATAAAAAATGAAAAGTATCAAAAGATAGTTTCAAAAAAAACCGATGATATTACCACTTTTTTAGGGGCAATGATAAATAAGTATTTTGAAATCATGTCGCCTCAAAACAAGAGCCTAAATAATGAAGAAAAGGATACAAACTTTTATTACTCAGAACAGGTACTTCAAGCAGAAGGTAAACTTATCGATGATGTCTCTGTTGGAGACTGGATATTCTATGGAACTAACGGTGAGATTACCGGAAAAGGTAGCTATAATAATGAAGGTGAAAGAGATGGTGCCTGGGAGTGGTTTTATACCAATGGTAACACAAAAGAGACCATAACCTATGACAAAGGCACTGCTAATGGTGTAAATAAGTCATGGTATGAAAACGGGAAACCTTACATTCAAACAAGTTATAAAGACAGTAAGTTAGATGGTGAATATTTATTTTATTTGAAAACAGGAGCATTAAAGCAAAAAAAATATTTTAAATCCGATTCATTAGAAGGAAAATACATTGCTTATTTTGATGTTGGCGAGTCTATTCCTGAGTTTGATATTGACTACAGCAATGGTAAAATTTTAAATAATGCCAAAGAATTTTATGCCTTTGGCGACTTGTATTCTAATATAGAATTTAAAAATGGAGAACGTAATGGCACCGAAACCAAATACTATTGGAACAAGCAAAAATCATCTGAAATCTCGTATGTTGACGGTCTACTCAATGGCTCCTATACCTTATATCACGACAACGGCCAAATTAGCCAAAAAGGTCAATGTGTAGATGGTAATTATGATAGTGATTGGAAAACATATTATCCTGATGGTACTTTAGAATCAGAATTTCATTATGACGAAGGAAAATTATCAGAGTTATATAAAGCTTATGATACCGATGGAAAACCTTATTATGAATTTGAGTACAGGAGAGGAGAAATTATAAACTATAAATACTTTAATAAAGAAGGTGGAATTATCACTGAAAATCGTAAACGTGGTGGTAAGTTTCATTTTAAAGGATTTTATCCAAACGGAAATATTATGTCTGAAGGTGACTATGACATAAAAGGTGGTAAAATGGGTAAATGGAAATTTTATGATGTTAACGGTATTTTATCAGAAGAAGGAAATTACGAAGATGATTTAGCCATAGGCACACATACAGGTTATCATCTTAATGGTAAAACCTCTAGCATTTCAGAATATGAAAACGGTATACCTTCAGGATATTATCAAGCATTTTTTGAAAATAAAAAACTTCAAACCCAAGGTTGGTACAAAGATGGTAGCCAACATGGTGAGTGGAGGTATTATAACATTGATGGTTCCTTAAGTTCTATAATCTTTTATCACAAAGGTGAATATCATGGTACTCAGCAATATTTTGGTGTTGATGGAAAATTAGAAAAGGAATTCGTCTATAAATTCGATGAGCTGATTAAAGAAATCATTTACAATCATAACAATGAGATAAATCAGACTATAGATTACCTCAATACTAAAAACAAATACACTTTAATCGTAAAACATTTAAACGGTAGCAAAAAAAGCGAAATAGATTACTTAAATGGTCTAAAACATGGTAAATACACCGAGTATTTTATCGATGGTAAAATCTACGTAAAAGGATCTTATTTAAACAATAGAATGCATGGAGATTGGGTTTGGTATTTCCCAAATGGTGATATCTTTTATAAAGAAACCTACCTTAACGGTAACGAAAACGGAAAATCTTTACGTTATTACGAAAACGGTAAAGTAGAAGACGAATACAATTATCAATACGGTACAAAACACGGAGAATCCATATCTTATTTTGAAAACGGAAACGTTGATAATAAAATGACTTACATAGATGGGGAAATTCATGGTGGAAGATCGTTTTATGACATAGATGGAAACTTAC
The DNA here is from genome assembly GCF_029911945.1 of Winogradskyella sp. SYSU M77433. Classification (NCBI taxonomy): domain Bacteria; kingdom Pseudomonadati; phylum Bacteroidota; class Flavobacteriia; order Flavobacteriales; family Flavobacteriaceae; genus Winogradskyella; species Winogradskyella sp. SYSU M77433. The sequence continues at coordinate 634,226 of NZ_JARYTG010000001.1, forward strand.
AGCTTATTAGAGTTTACAATCATGGCACATTAATTGGTTACACCTATAACGATGATAAAGGTTCTGAAAAAGAAATGATACCTCTAAATAATGGAACCGGAAAAATTACAGCTTACTATGATAACGGCAAACCGTCTCGAACAATGGAGTACAAAAATGGACAGCTGACAGGAAAGTACAAAGCCTATTATTATTCAGGCCAATTAGAAAGCGAGTTACAATATGTCGATGACAAGTATAATGGTGAATATACGGATTACTACAAAGACGGAACCGTTAAAAACAAATACAACTACTATTTAGACGAACTAGATGGTGAAGTGATAAAAAACTATCCTAATGGCAAACCTAAAGAAATTCTACATTATAAAAATGGAGAAAGGCACGGTGAACGTAAACTGTATGATGAAAACGGAAAATTAACAAAAAAAGAATATTATCATAATGGTTCAATATATAAAGCAGAGTAATTTCTTTAAAATACTCGTTATTATAATTAGCATTAATACATTCTCAAATATTAATGCCCAAGAATTCTCAAAAGAATTTCAAACTCTAAAAGAAAAATATCCTGAATCCTCAATGATCAGAATTTTGGACGAAATTAATATTCTAGTAGAGTTAGAAAATGATGAATTAGCCATAAAACAACAATTTGTTGAAGAAGACTTATTTCTAGATGAATCTGCCATCTATGGTTCAAAGAAATCCTTGGACTTTTCTTCTTTTTTTGAACTCGAATCCGTTACTGCAACTTCATATAATTTTAAAAAAGGAAAATATAGACCAACAGAAGTAAAAGATTTTATAGAAAAAGATGAACTTGAAAATTCATTTCATGATGATACCAAATCCTTAAATTTTATCTACCCAAATTTAGAGGAAGGCGGAAAAACAAAGCTTGAATACACTGAAGTTGTTAAAAACCCACGTTTTTTAAGCCCTATTTTCTTTGGTAGCTTCTATCCTATCAAAAATAAAAAAGTAACACTTACAGCTGATAGCAATGTTAATTTTAAGTTTCAAGAGTTCAATACCGAAAACTACCAGATAAAATTCAATAAAGAAGAAAAAAGAGGTAAAACCATTTACACTTGGGAAATTAATGATGTAGATGAAATAAAGTATGAAAGTTCTGTACCAACTTATAAAAAAGTTCTACCACATATTGTTCCTATAATCACTTCATACAAAACAAAAAATAATGAAATAAAAGTTCTTGGTGATGTGTCAGATTTATACAATTGGTATTACTCAATGATTAAGGACGTTAATATTCAGCCTACTGACACCGAATTGGTAAATTTAGTCAATACAATTACTAAAGATTGTAAAACTGATTTAGAAAAAGTCAGAGCTATTTATTATTGGACTCAAAAAAATATAAAGTATATAGATTTTGAATATGCTTTAGGCGGTTTTATTCCAAGAGAGGCTAATGATGTTTTCAATAAAAAATACGGAGACTGTAAAGACAACTCTAGTATTCTATCAGAAATGCTAAAAGTTGCAGGATTAAAAGGAAATCTTACTTGGATTGGCACACGCACCATACCTTATTCTTACTCTGAATTACCAACACCAATGGTAGACAATCATATGATATTGTCGTATCATGAGAATGGTAAAACATACTTTTTAGATGCCACAGGGAGATATTTACCATTAGAAATGCCTTCTTCATTTATACAAGGAAAGGAAGCTTTAATTGGAGATGGAGAAGGAAAGTTTAGAATTGAGGTTGTTCCTGTAATGTCACCAAAAACTAATTCTTATTTAGAAAAGACTAATTTAACTTTAGATAACAACTCCTTAAAAGGTAGTGCTGAAACAGCACTTTCTGGGTATTATAAAATTGACTTTTATAATCAGTTAGAATCTTACAATACAGAAAAAGATATCAAGGAGTATTATATTAGAAAATTGCAAAAAGGAAGTAATAAATTTTTGATTGATGATTTTATTGAGCATGACAAGTATAATTACGATAATGATTTCAAAATCACTTATAACTTCAATATTAACGACTATGCAAAAGAGCTTGGAGACGAAATATATATCAATTTAAATCTCGATAGACAAATCTCTCATTTTAAATCTGATGATGACAGAGAGAACGATATAGAGTTTAAATATAAAAGTTATTATTTCTATGAAAACAGTTTAGAAATACCTGAAAACTATATAGCCGAATATCTTCCTGAAAATTTTGAACTATCCAATGACTTTTTTAGTTGTAAAATTTCTTACACCAAAAGTGGTAATACCATAAAGTATACTCAAGAACTTACAATGGATTTTCTTTTCCTTACACCTGAAAATCAAAAAATTGTTAATGCTGCCATTAAAAAAGTAGAAAAACAATATCAAGAAACCGTTGTCCTAAAAAAATCTATCTAAAAATATCTAAACAAAATATGAAATCAATTTATATCGCCTTTGTATTCTTATTCATTAGTACCACAACAGTTTCAGCTCAAGAATTCTATGAAAGTTACGATTGGGAAAATAAGCCAAGTTATGATTCTAGCTCATTATCAGACAAAGACCTTGTCTCTGTCAAGGAGAAAACTGTAACTGAATTCAGCTTTACGGAGAACTCTGACTTTGTGGAATATTACTTAGAACATAAAGTCCTTTTTCTAAACTCTGATGATGCTATTGAAAGTTACAACAAGATTTACTTACCTTATGATTCGGATTCTGAATTAAAAATAAATAAAGCTAGAGTTATAACAGCAAATGGGAAGGTTCTAGATTTAGATGATTCTAAAATATTAACAGCAACTGACGATGAAACTAAAAGAACCTATAAGTATTTTGCTTTTGAAGGTATTGAAAAAGGAAGCTTTATAGAATATATGTATGTTGTTAAGCGTAGTCCTACATATAAAGGAAAACGTATTAGTTTTCAAGATGACTTTATTAAGAAAAATGTTGAATTCGACTTGTTTGCTCCTTCAAATCTAATTTTTAAGTTCAAAAGCTACAATGGTTTAAAGGAAGTTGAAGTAGACACAGTTATACAAGATAAAAATCATTGGTTTTTTAAAATTCCTGAAATCAGTAAAATAGAAGAAGAGCCTCAAGCTTTATTTTCTGCTAACCGTCAATTTATAATCTATGCATTGGATGAGAATACTGCTAGTAATTCAAAGAATATAACATCCTATGGACTAGTAGCACAAAATGTCTATGATTATTACAATTCAGAATTACCTAAAAAAACTCAAAACGCCTTAAAGAAATTTATTAGAGATCTTAAAATTGAGGACACAAATGATATTGACACAAAGATAAAACGAATAGAAAATTACATAAAAACCAATATCTATGCTGTTGAGTACTCAAATGACAAATTATCGGACTTAGATAATGTTCTAGAAGAAAAGGTTGCTAGCAGTACAGGAATAATTAAACTATACATTGCTCTTTTTAATCAGTTAGGTATTAAGCATGATATGGTATTTACCTGTAGTAAAGAGTTTATGCGTTTTGATAAAGAGTTTGAGGCAAATATCTTTTTACAAGACATTTTATTGTATTTCCCTAAAACCAAGAAATATTTAGCTCCTAACGAAGGTGAATCGCGCTATGGTTTTCCTCCAGGTTATTTTACTGATAATTACGGATTGTTTATTAAGCAGGTAACAGTTGGTGATTTTGTTTCAGCAGTAGGAAAAATAAGCAAGATAAAACCAGTTAAAGCTGAAGAAACAATAGATAAACTAGAAATCGATGTTAAATTTGATAGTGAGGATTTATCTACTATAAATGTAGATTTAAAAAAATATATGTCTGGTTATTACGGCATGTACCTACATCCTTTCATGGATATTATAAAACCAGATAAAAAAGAGGAAATTGTAGAAAGTTATGCTAAAAACCTAAATGATAACATTGAAATTTCCAGCACATCAATAGACAATGGTGAACCTGAATTATTTGGCAGTAAACCTCTAATATTCAATATAAAATTTTCATCAGAAGCTTTTATGGAAAAAGCAGGTAATAAATACTTGTTTAAAGTGGGAGACCTTATCGGTCCTCAGATGGAATTATACCAAGAAAATGAGCGAAAACTACCTCTTGAAAACGAATTTCAGCGTAGATATGAGCGTACAATTACCGTTCAGATACCTGATGGTTACAGCGTAGCAAACCTAGAAGATATTAATATAGATAACGAGTATAAGGATAGTGGAAAAACGCTTTTGAGCTTTATTTCAAATTATACTTTAGAAGGAAATATACTAACTATTACCGCAGACGAATTTTATAAATTAAATACCATACCTGTAGAACACTACGAGGAATACAGACGCGTAATTAATAGTGCTGCCGACTTCAATAAGATAATGCTGGTATTAACAAAGGAATAAAGATTATAATATCCTATTTAGTAGACCCACTCAAATTTAGTTCGCTAGGAACAACTATAGTTTGCTGCTTATGGTCTTCTTTATTTAAATTATCTATCAAAAGCTTCATAGACATCTCTCCTATTTTATGAGCCTTTTGATGGATAATGGATATTTTTGGGCTAGATAATAAGTTGGTGTGTTCATAACCAAAACCAATAACAGAAATATCCTCAGGTACTTTTTTACCAAGTTTTTTAGCCATGTTAATAGCTATGATTCCTGTAATATGATCTATTGAAACAATGGCATCTATATTTGAATTTTCTTTTAAATAGTTATAGATAGTTTCATGAACATTAGGGTCGTTAGCCAACTTAAGAATCTGCGGAGTTAAGCCGTTATCTTCAATTACCTTTTCGTAACCTTTTATTCTAAGTTTCCCTACACTAAGCTCTTCTATATTACTCACTAAAAGAATCTGTTTTCTTTTCTCTTCCTTAATAAGATATTCTGTAGCCTCATAAACCGATTTAAAATCATCTACAACAACTTTATCACATTCAATATCACTGACAACCCTATCAAACATTAAAACAGGAATTTTACTATCTAAAACCGTTTGTATGTGCTTTGTATCTTTAACCACCTGACTCTCTCTTGCAACAGCTATGATAAAACCATCGACACTTCCGTTAGACAATAATTCTAAACTTCTTTTTTCTTTATTTAAAGTTTCGTTAGAAAGACAAACGATAATATCGTAATCATTGTTTGTGGCTGCTGTTTCTATACCGTGTAATACTTCTGCAAAAAAAGGATTAGTGACGGTTGGCAGAATGACACCAACTGTTTTTGTTTTATTAGTCTTAAGTTGCTGTGCTATCCTATTAGGTTTATAATTTAGCTTTTCAGCCAATTCTTTTACTCTAATTCTGGTAGTCTCACTAATTTCATGACTGTCATTTAAAGCTTTGGAAACTGTTGACACAGAAATATTTAAAATCGAAGCTAACTCCTTAAGTGTTGTCATTTTTCAATTTATTTTAAAATAAAAAAGAGCGTATAATATACGCCCTTTAATTTTGCTTTAAAAAAAATTCAAACTAGTTTTTTATTAATTTGATTGTTTTAGATTCTTTAGAAGAATTAATTTTAGCCAAATACACTCCATCTACCAAATTACCAGCCTCTATAGCAACATTTTTTGAATTAGGATTTAACTCTAAAACTTGTTTACCTAATATATCAAAGACTTCAATAGATGTTATTGTATCATTAGAATCTATTGTCCAACTACCAGTTGTAGGGTTTGGAAAAACCTTAAAACTTGTAAGACTAACTTCATTAATTGATAAACTGGCAGGTTGAACAATAACACTTCCTAAATTAGCGTATGCTGTATCAAAACTAGCATCTGAATTTATATTTGGTCCAACAACCTGAAAACCATACTGAGCATGAGAATCTCCAGGTACAGTTGTAGCATCAACTGATAAGGTAAAATCACCTGTAGTATCTAAAGAAACTGTTTCTTCTATCAACACTGATGAGTAATCAGCTGAATACACTTTTATAAAAGCTATCTTAACAAAGTCAATACTCAGACTAGAACCATCTAAAGTACTAGAAACCACATTTCCCGTAAAACTAAAATTTGTTCCTACTAATGCGTCGTCTTGGATATAACAATTGGCATCCATAATCTTATTACCTTCTAACTCACCTGTTGTTTGCCAATAAGGATCAGGATCACCTATCCTATTTGGCTTTAGCGTCATCGTGTTAGATCCCGTATTCAATTCTACGATAAGGTCAGGAATTCCCCAACTACTTCCAAATAGATACCCTCCTACTGAACCATTTTTTGGATTATCAAAAACGTTCATGTATCCAAGACCAACACCTGTTGGATCTGGACTAAAAGCTGTTGCATCAAAATTTATTACGGTTTGCGAAAACCCTAATGACAATGATAGCATTACAAACAAAAAAGTAATTTTCTTCATAAGCATGTTGTTTAAAGTGTTAATATTTAGTTTTTTACTACCTTAATATAATCAATTTCAAATTGTTTAGGAAATATATTGTCATCAACTTCTGGTCCTCCAAAATTTCCTCCAATAGCCATATTTACTAATATGTAAAATGGTTGATTAAATGGCCAAGTGTTTTCATCTTTTACTTTAGGATTAAAAACATAAACTTCATTATCATCAATATAAAAGGTAATGCTCTCTTCTGTCCACTTAGCTTTGTATGTATGAAAGCCTTCTTCTATAGTTTCGATAGTTGAAATTTTAGTGTTTTTAGACTGTCCGTAACTATCTTGTGTATGCAAAGTGGTATGGATTTCATGCGGTTTTTTACCTACATATTCCATAATATCTATTTCACCAGACTTTGGCCAACCAACTTCACTTATATTGCTACCTAGCATCCAAAACGCAGGCCATAGACCACTTCCTTCTGGCAACTTCATTTTGGCCTCAATAGTTCCATACTGAAATTCAAATTTATTCTTAGTTGTTATTCTTCCTGAAAAGTATGACGTAGAGTCCTTAGTAGCTGTAATAATTAAGCTTCCATCCTTTACTTGTACATTCTCCTTGGTATAAACTTGTCTTTCATTGTTTCCCCAACCACATAGGTTTGGACAACCATCACCTAGTTCGTAGTTCCAGATAGATGTATTTAAGCTTGTTCCTGAAAAATTTTCAAAAAACAACACCTCTTCTTCCTTTTTACAAGAAAAAAAAGATGTTATAAATAAGATTACAATTATTGACTTATTTCCCATTGTAAATCGAATTTATCTTCTAAAACTGTAATTGAGCTTCCTCCAACGTATACTTTAAATTCACCAGGTTCCATGGTGTAGTTTCCTTCATTATCATAGAAGCCTAATTCCTCTTCTGTGAGTGCGAATTCAATTCTTTTTTCTTCACCAGGTTCTAGCTCTACCAGTTCAAATCCTTTTAATTCTCTTACAGGTCTTGTAACGCTTGCAAACAAATCTTGGATATACAGTTGTGCTACTTCCTTTCCTTTAAGCTTACTATCATTTTTTAGATTAAAAGAAACTGTTACAGTTTTTTCAACATTATTAGCTTGAACACTTAAATCTGAATATTCGAATTTTGAATAACTTAAACCGTGACCAAAAGGATACAATGGAGTATTACTCTGATCAGTATAATGCGACCAAAATACTTCACCTGGAGCTGGCTCATTTGGTCTACCTGTACTTTTGTAGTTATAATAAATTGGCACCTGACCAACATTTCTAGGAAAGCTCATTGGTAATTTTCCGCTTGGGTTATAATCGCCATAAAGTACTTTTGCAATAGCATTACCACTTTGAGTTCCTAACTGCCAAGCTTCGACTATTGCAGGAACATGCTCATCTGCCCAAGGAAGTGCTAATGGTCTTCCGTTATTGAGAACTAAAACTATGTTTTTATTTACTGAGTAGACTTCTTCCAAAAGCTCTTGCTGAACACCAGGTAAATCTATTTCAGTTCTACTTCTGGCTTCACCAGTTTGAAAACCATGTTCTCCTAAAACCATAATTACAACATCTGCTGTTTTAGCTATTGATTTCGCCTCAGCAAAACCGGATTTATCTTTAGTGTTTATGGTTAACTCTTTTGCAAAGACAGTTTCTCCTGTTGAGACATCTGCACCTTTAGCATATACAATCTCGTTACCATTATACTGCTTCAATCCTTCAAGAACAGATACTGCTGTCTCATCTTCGGCTGCAATTCTCCAACTTCCTAAAGGACTCGTTTTATCATTTGCCAAAGCACCAATTACTGCTATTTTCTGATTACCTTTTTTTAAAGGGAGTAGATTGTTTTCGTTTTTCAATAACACAATGGATTTTTGTGCCACATCTAAAACGGCATCATGAAATTCTTGCTTTCCTAATGTTGCTTTTTCTCTATCTAAATCACAATATTTGTAAGGATCATCGAATAAACCAAGTTCAAATTTTACTCTTAAAATTCGTCTTGCGGCATCGGTAATTAATTTTTCATCAACTTTTCCTTCTTTAACCAATCCTGCCAATTCTTCAACATACAAATAAGATTCCATATCCATATCCGAACCAGCATTTGCAGCCATTTCAGCTGCCTGCTTACCATCTTTGGCATGACCGTGAGCAATCATCTCGGTAATTGAACCCCAATCTGACACTACAAAGCCATCAAAATTCCATTTGTCTTTTAAAATATCTCTTTGAAGAAATTTATTTCCGGTAGCAGGAATACCGTTTAACTCATTAAATGAATTCATAAACGTTCTCACACCTATTCTTGTTGATGCCTCAAAAGGTGGAAGAATAGTATTATATAAAGTTGAAGTCCCTACATCTACAGTGTTATAATCTCTACCAGCCTCAGCAAAACCATAACCCGCAAAATGCTTAGCACATGCGGCAATGGTTTTAGGATCTGATAAATCTTCACCTTGAAAACCTTTAATTCTAGCTTCGGCAATTCTTGAACCTAAAAAAGGATCTTCACCTGCACCTTCCATAACTCTTCCCCAACGTGCATCTCTTGATATATCTACCATTGGAGCAAAGGTCCAGTTGATACCTGCAGCAGCAGCCTCTTCGGCCGCCACCTCAGCAGATTTCTTTATAGCTTCTAAGTCCCAACTTGCAGATTCCGCAAGTGGAATTGGACTTAAGGTTTCATAACCATGAATAACATCAAAACCAATAATAAGCGGAATACCAAGTCTAGTTTCTTCAACAGCTATTTTTTGAACAGCCATGACGTCCTCAACACCTCTAACATTTAGCATTGAACCAACATAACCTTTACGTAAATGTTCATACTTTTTAGCACCTGCACCTTCAGAAGGAGCTGGACCAGTTAAATCCCAAAAACCATTATACTGATTCATCTGACCTATTTTTTCTTCTAAGGTCATTTTGCTTAATAGGTCTTCAACTTTACTTTCTATTAAAGCATTTTTATTATCACTATTATTAGAAGATACTGCTAACCGATCATCACTTTTATTACATGAATATAGGCTTACAAGCACTAATAATATTATAATTATTTCCTTTCTGAATTTCATCTTATTGATATACTCTTACGTAGTCAACTTCTAATGTAGACTCTACAAAACTAGGATCTACTGTTCCACCAAAATTACCTCCCATAGCAAAGTTTATGATTAAGAAAAAATCGCTATTAAATGGAAGTGTACCGTCATTATCAAATGTAAAATAAGGTTCATCATCTACTAGAAAGATAATTTCAGTTGGTCTCCACTCTACAGAATACAAATGAAACTCTGAACTTGCTGTTGCATTTGTTGTACTTCCACTAACTGCATTACCTCCTGAGTTTCCTGGGAAGTGCAATGTACCATGAATTGTATTCTGACTATTACCCACATGCTCCATAACATCAATTTCACCACATTCTGGCCAACTTACTTCTGTAAAGTTTGCACCAAGCATCCAAAGTGCTGGCCAAGTACCTCCACCTTCTGGAAGTTTAGCTCTAAATTCTACTCTACCATAAGTAAACTCGTAAAGATCTTGTGATTTAATTCTGGATGATGTATAATCACTACCTGAAAAAGATTCTGCTCTAGCTGTAATTTTTAGCAAACCATCTTCTACAATAATATTATCAGGACTATCTGTGTAATATTGTAATTCTAGATTTCCCCATCCATCAGTACCTGTTCCTAAATCGTATGTCCAGTTTGCAGAATTAGGCGCACCATTTACATCAAACTCGTCTTGCCAAACAAGATTATCATAATCTGTTGTAAAATCATTAGAAGCAGGCTCTTCGGAGGTAAGAATGAACCACCAATCAAATTCATTATTACCATCAGTAGTTTTTAAAAGTAATTCATTAGGAACTGATCTGTCAAAGATTTGATAATTATGATTACCTCCTGTATAATAACTTATAAAAGACAGTCCGTCAAGACTAATTGTTTCTACTCCACCTGGAGCTATTAACACATATGAAGACGTATAATCATTATAAGGTAAATTTTCAACATCGGCACCATTAACATTACCACCTGATCCTATTTCATCTATTAAACCATCTCTTCCGAAAACAGTTCCTGAAGGGTCAACTGTAGGGTCATCATTAGTATTATTGGTAATATGTGTGAAAGTTCCATCAATGTCGAATATAAACCTATCATCGTACATTCCTACTCCTACCTTTTCTTCAGGACCTGCACCATACCACTCAACAGGAATCTGTCCGCCAACTGGACCTAATCCAAAATGTCCGTTAGCCTCTGATTTTAAACGCCAAGTTTTAGAGCTATTTCCTACCAATTTATCTATTAAATCTTGTGGAGGCGAATAGGTTGCCGAAACCTCAATCTGAATAGATGTTGTTGTTGATAATCCGCCTGTACCATACGCAATTGCTGTTACCGTATATGTATTAACACCCAAATTAGTAAACAAAGCTTCCGCCTGACCCGAAGGAGCATTAACTTCTGTAGCTGAATATAAAAACTTATAGCTTAATGCATTATCAGCAGTAGCATATAAATTCACTACACCAGAGCCATCACCATATGGATTGTCTGCATCTTGTCCGACAATTTCAGCCTCTACAGATAAATTGGATGGTGCAATTATATCGCCTATTGTTGCGTCATCCTCTTCACAAGAAAAGAATGCTGTCAAAATTGTGAAGACTATTATATTTAATCTAATATTTAAACTTTTCATTTTTTGCTTTTTTTAAATTTTCACCAATTTATATTGCCAAAATACTCCTGCACCAGACTCTATTGAGACGTTGATTGCTGTATCACTTTCAAAAGAGATTGTATAGGTTATAGAACTTGGTACTGCCACATTTGGCAATTCGCCTTCATTATTAGCTTTTGGTATACCTATATAAGCGCCTGTACCATTTATTGTAACTGTTCCAGCTGATTCATCATAAGAATATGTTGCAGATGCTATTCCATCATATGGAGCGACTGGTGCTGCACAAGCATCAGATCCTCCTTGCCATGCCTCAACCCAAGTATCTGATCCTAATACATTAGAAAAACTACCGTCCGAACCAAATACAAATTGATCATCATACTGACATGCTCTATCACCAATACAAGCAGCATCACAACTCCACCAACTTGTGTCTCCTAAAGCAGGCCCTACTGCTAAAGATCCAGCTTCAGGTGCTAAAACCCATGTTCCTACCAAAGGTGAAGGTGCACCACTTCTTACTAGCTTATATTGCCAAAACACACCTGCTCCAGCTTCAATTACTACACTAATAGTATTACTATCTAAAAACGTAACATCATAAGTAATAGATTCTGGAACAGCAACATTAGGAAGTTCACCTTCGTTATTAGCTTTTGGTATTCCAATATAGGCACCAGATCCAGAAATTGTTACTGTACCATTATCTTGGTTGTGAACAAAGGTCGCTGTTGCATTTCCATCATAAGGTGCTACTGGAGTTCCACAAGCATCAGATCCACCTTGCCAAGTCTCAACCCATGTTTCAGTGCCAAGAACATTTGTAAAAGATCCATCTGAACCAAAAATAAATTCATCATCATATTGGCAAGCTCTATCTGCCACACATGTAGCATCACAACTCCACCAGCTAGTATCTCCCATTGCTGGTCCAACTGCTAAAGCTCCTGCTTCTGGCGCCAACACCCATGTTCCTACTAAAGGCGAAGGAGCGGTTGGTGTTCTCCAGAAATAAATATTATCAATAAAAACTGTTCCTTCTGCCCATGGTGTACCAACGAATTTTAACTGAAAAATTTCAGTAACAGTTAGTCCTTGATCTGTATATTCCGAAATTGGAATATCAATACTTGTCCAATCATTTGGTGTTAATGCTCTACTTGCAGGTGCTTCGGTAACAGTTCCTGAAGCATTATTAATTAAAGATGTCTCAATATCAGTTACATCTTCTGCTGTCCATACATCTAAATGCAGATATTCCATTTGAGAAACATCTACAGTAACACCATCTGCCAATACAATACCTTGATAGCTTAGGTTTATATATTGTAGCATTTCATCTCCATTTAAATCGAACAGAGCCCAACTACTTCCTTGCCCACCTTGTCCCCAATCTGGAAAATAATCAGTACCAGGCACATTATTATAAGCGCTGCTAAAAATTGAAATAACATCACTTTCTGCTCTTGCTGGTGGTGTTGCTGCTGAAGCTATAGGTTGAACAATAGCTGTTACCTCAAAGTCTTCAGAATAGGTTGTGGTTTCTATAGCTGCACCTAATGCTTCTACAGTGATTGTATAAACACCTTCCTCTTGGTAGGTATACGAAATCGTCTCTCCTATGTTAGCCGAAAGAGGTTCTGCACCTGAGACTTCACCAAAATCAACTTCAAAAAAAGTTGCAAAATCAGCATTAGCCGTTACATTTACAGTTTTAGATAACGCCAAATCATTTTCAATCTGTACTACTAAATTTTGTGGAGCTTCAAAAGACACTACCAATTCTTGAGTAATACTTGTTGTTTCATCTGTTAACCCATTTGCTGTTACTGTAAAATCGTACACACCCTCTTCGTAAGTATGTGAAATATTTTCACCTGGACTAATAATATCAGATACTTCGGAACCATCACCAAAATCTATCACATAACCAGTAACTCCTTCACCTGATGGTCTCATAGTAACTAAACCTGTGTTGTCCTGAGTTACCGTTACATCAACTGCTATGTTTTTCGGTGGCTCAATCTGATTTATAATATCAGAGTTATCATCATCTTGTGTACAGCCAAAAATGACCAATAGTACAAGAAGAAATTTTAATTGTTGCTTAATTATTTTCATAGTTTTTATTTTTTAATATCCTTCGTTCTGTTCCCAATTATTACCTGCCAACTCAATTTCTATTCTTGGTATTGGAAAAAGAACATTATAATCAGAAAAGTTTTCAATAGTACTAGTTCTACCTGTTCTTACTTGATCAAAGAAACGATGACCTTCACCAGCTAGTTCTAATCTTCTTTCTGCAAATATGTCTTCTGTTAAATTAGCTCCAGAACTTTGAACCTCATCCAAACCTGCTCTAACTCTAACTCGATTGAGATAAGTTCTTGCCTTTGAATCATTAAGACCACTTCTATTATAAGCTTCTGCTGCCATCAATAAAACATCTGAATATCTAATGGCGCGATAGTTATTACTGTGCGTCAGGTTTACGTCTTGCGAGTTAGCCTCTGCGTATGGAATATATTTTTTGTTGTAATAACCTGTATAATCATTTACGTTACCTAAATTAAACGTCACTCCTGGATTCTCTGCAACAAATTGATCCATATTTAAGATTGTTGCATCACGTCTCTCATCGTTATCTGCAAATGAGTTATATAATTCTCCTGTAGGTGGATTAAAACTAAACCCTGAAGTAAATGGTGAAAAATCACCTCCTGTAAATCTCGGACCCATAAATCCTACAGCAATATTTCCTTCAACACATTGGAAACAATCAAAACTAGCACCTTCACCTCCAAAATATTGAACTTCGAATACAGATTCTATGTTGTTTTCGTTAGAGTTTAAAAAGATAGTTCCAAAATCTTCTACTAGTTGATATTGCTCAGAAACAATAACTTGCTCTAATGTAGTAGCTGCAAGATCAAACTTATCTTGATAGAGGTATATTTTCCCTAATAAAGACAATGCTGCACCTTTAGTAACTCTTCCATTTTGATTTTGCTGCCATGGCAAATCGTCTATAACTGACAACAAATCTGTTTCTAACTGAGCATAAACTTCTGATTTTGGAGTTCTACCGATAGATTGTGATTGTTCTAACGTAATTCTTCCTTCTGTGTAAAGCGGCACATCACCAAAAAACTTAACCAATTCAAAATAGTAGTAGGATCTTAAAAATAGATTTTCGGCAAGCAATTGCTCTTTACCTTCAAAATCTATTTTATTCTGAAATTCAACAATATAGTTTGCTCGGCTTATACCTGCATACATAAACTGAAATAAACTTCGTAATGCTCCATTATCAGCATTGTGAGTCATATCATCAATTTGCTGCCAATCTAGCACATCAGTAGCATCACCACCACCACACTTACTGTTATCTGAGGCAATTTCGCCTAAAATATTATTCAAATAGGTTGTTGACAATAAATCGTAAACACCTACTAACGCGTCTTCGTAATCCGTACTAGAGTTGAAGAAAGTTTCACTATTCTCCTGTCCTTCTGGCAATATATCTACATAATCATTACATGCAAAGCAGGTAATAATCAATACTAAAGCTGTTATTTTTTTAATAGTCATTTGTCTTGATTTAGAATGAAACATTAATACCTGTTGTGAAAGTTCTTGTTTGAGGATATTGTCCAAGATCTACACCAGCACCTAGAGGACTTGCGTTAGAAACATCTGGATTATATCCACTATATTTTGTAAATGTGTATAAATTATTTACCGCTACATAAATTCTAAACTTATCTATGTTTAGAGTTTCTAATAAAGATTGTGGAAGCGAATAACCTAATTGAACATTTTGAATTCTTAAATATGAACCATCTTCAACAAAGAATGAAGAGAACAAATAATTGTTTGAGGCTGCATTAGATGCTCTAGGAACAGAATTAGATGTGCCTGGTCCTGTCCAGCGATCTAAGTATAAACTCGGTTTATTGCTATAAGTTAAGAATCTTTCATAACTTCTTGCAATATCATTGCCTATTGAAGCATATAAAGATGTTCCAAAATCGAATTGTTTATAATGAACATTTAAATTGAGACCCATTGTGCAATCTGGTATTGGGTTACCAATCATTGTTTGATCATCACTACTTCCATACTCAACTACACCATCACCATCTATATCGGCATATCTAATATCTCCTGGGCTTGCACCAACCTGATACGGTGTATCGTCTCCATCAATTATTCCATCACCGTTAGTATCTGTATTTAGTGCATCTATTTCAGCTTGTGTTTGGAAAATTCCTTCCATTTTTAAACCATAAAAAGCACCTATAGGAAGCCCTGATTCAAATCGAGATGTTGCTTGATTTAAACCAAAAAGTCCACCGGAAATGAATCCTGCTTCATTATTAACCTGAAGTGCTTTGTTCTTTATTGTTGTAAGTGTATACCCTGCACTAAAACCAAAATCATCATTAAAATCATGAGAATAATTGATGCTTAGATCAATTCCTTTATTTTCAATTGTTCCCGCATTGACAAAAGGCGCAGAACTACCTCCTGCCGCTGCACCTAAAAGAGCTGACACTTCAGGTACCAATAGTAAATCTTCCGTCTTTTTCCTATAATAATCTATTGACATATTTAATTTACTATCAAAAAAGTCTATGTCTACACCTATATTAGTTTGTTTATTTCTTTCCCATTTTAAATCTGGGTTTGCCAACGAGCCCACAGCATTTCCAAAAGACAGTAAGTCATTGAAAGGATATGTTGCCTCACCTGTAGTTCCCTGTAAAAGACCAAGCCATCTATAACTTGCATATTTATCGCTTCCAGTAACTCCCCAACTACTTCTAACTTTAAGTCTATTTATAAAATCTACATTAAAAAACTCTTCTTTAGAAACTACCCAACCAGCAGAAAACGAAGGAAAACTTGCTATTCTATAATTTGGACCAAATCTCGTTGATGCGTCACGTCTTAATAAAGCTGAGAATAGATATTTACCTTGATAATCATATTGAATACGTCCAAAGTAGGAATACCATCTATCTTCATTTCTACCATCCGAAGAAGTCACTAAACTAGATGTAATTTCATCATCAACGACTTGAACAATAGAGTTTGAATTACCTAAATATGCATTATCCCAAGTATCTGGTCCACTGTTCAATGGCCCAGAACCAAAAAAACCTTTATATTTCTCACTTCTGATAGATGCACCAATAAGAGCCGTTAGATTATGTTTGTCATTAAATGTTTTATTGTATTCAATAAAACTTTCCCAAGTATAATCAAAAGTATGCTGAGTATTTTCTGAAACCGTACCATATAAATCTCTTTCCCCATCATCGTTTCTATCTACATCAAAAGCTTCACCCGATGAATCTAATGTTACATTATTCACTACTTTACCTAATCCGTAATATTGTAATGGAGAATATGATCTTCCCCCATAATCAGAGTAATTAAAGTTAAACCTTGATGTTGCTTTAAGATTTTCTAATATATTATATTCAAGCTCTATCTTACCAGTAAAACGATCTGCTCTCCCTTCATTGAAGGTGTTATTAATCAGTGCTAAAGGATTTATGATTTCATTTCCTTGCTCTGTTCCAATGTATGCAAAACCATTAGATATATTGGCAGGCGTTGTATTATCATAAACTGGAGTTAGAGGTGATGCGTTTAACGCATAATATAAAGCTGAACCTCTACCACCTTCTGGAATTGACTTACTTCTAATGTTTGTGTACAAAAGAAAAGTATTCAACTTTAATCTTTTGGTAATATCGACACCTAAATTATTCTTTACGGTCCATCTCTGAAAATTGGATTTATCGCTCGCTATAACACCATCTTGACCAAAGAAACTAGCACTAAAACCATAAGTTACTGTTTCAGATCCTCCATCTACACTTAAGTTGTGATTATACATAGGAGCTTGACTAAATAATTCGTCTTGCCAATCTGTATTCATATTCAAACTCTGTAAGTTTGGATACGGAACCCCGTTACCATCTGCAGCTTCTGACTCATTTACATAAACCGCATATTCATAATTATCCATTACGTCAATAGTATTATCGGCTTCTTGAACTGAATAATAGGAATTGTAAGAGAATCTAGTTTTTCTATTTTTTCTACCAGATTTTGTTGTAATAAGAATAACACCATTAGCACCTTGCACACCGTAAATAGCAGAACTAGCATCTTTAATAATATCCATTTTTTGGATGTCATTAGGATCAATAATACTCAAATCCGTACCAATATTAACACCATCTACAATTACCAAAGGAGAGTTATCACCATTTGTAGTAATACCTCTAATTCTAATATTTAGTGATGCACCTGGCGAACCAGAATTAGCATTTACCTGAACACCTGCAGCACTACCCTTTAAGGCTTCTTCAATTCTTGCTGGATTGTTTTCTACAATTTTTTCTGAATCTAGACTAGAGTAAGCTCCGGTCACCAATTCTTTTCTTTGCGTACCATACCCAATAACAACAACTTCACTTAAGGCTTCGTTGTCATCTTCTAATTGGATACTTAATGGTTGATCATTTGTAATTGTAATTTCCTGTGTTTTAAAACCCAAATAGGAAACTACTAATACGGAATTTAAAGGAACATCATTAAAGGTAAAGTTACCATCAAAATCTGTGGATGTTCCCCTAGATGTGTTTTTAAGAACAAGATTTACACCTGGTAAAGGTTGTCCTGTTGACGCTTCGGTTATTGTACCTGTTACGGTTACATTCTGTGCATAAATAGACACAGAAAAAGCGAATACAAATAAAAATAATAAATGTTTATACATAGTTTGTTGCTTAGATACTGCAAATTATAAATCAACATTGATAAATCCTTAAAATGTAGCTATACAAAAAATATACATCGCAAAATTTTAGTTGTTTTTTTATTAAAACAATAAACCAACGTTAAAAAACTCTTAAATAGCCTAGTGTTAAGAAAATGTTACTACAACGTTGTAAATTTCAAAATATAGTTAATGTTGTGGTATTGTATAGGTGTTTTTAAGACTTGTATAGGACTTACAACTTTAAGATGTAGTTGGTTAAGTTTGTGTCATGATGTAAATTCATCTTTTTTCTTAATCGATAGCGTTTTACCTCAACACTTCTTGGTGAAATGTTAAGCAAAGGAGCAATCTCCTTGGAAGATAAATTAAGGCGAAGATATGTACAAAGCCTAAGATCATTTGAAGTTAACTCTGGATGCTTCTGCTTTAGATTTTTCAAGAAGTCTTTATCGGCATTATTAAACGCTTCTTCAAACAGTTTCCAATCGTCAGTAGTATTTAAATTTTTATTGATAAGCTTAATTACAGATTTTAAATCTTCTAGTTTCTTAGCTTTACTAAGCTCTTTCTTTATTTCATTAAGAAGTTCATTCTTATTTATTAGGTTCATGGTTGACATTCCTAACTCTCTATTCTTGTTATCTATGTCTTGCTGAAGATTTTTATTATTGAATTGCATCAATTGTTTTTGATTTTCCAATTCTTTGATCTCTAGTTCTCGCTCTTTTTTCTTGAGTAATTTTAGATGTTGCTTTTCATAATACTTTTGGTTGAACCAATGCACTAAAGCCAATAACATTAATAAAATTAAAACGTAAATGAATATTGCTAAAGGTTTCAAAAACCATGGCTTACTAATTTCAAAAGAATAACTAACGGTATTCTCAGAGATTTTATCTCCTATTTTAGCCTTTGCTTCAAACGTATAATTACCGTAAGGCAAATTTTCATACAACATAGAAGACTCATCCATCCAAGAGCTCCAATTATCATTAAAGCCAACTAACCTATATTTATATTTTGTATTGGAAAATTTATCAAAATTGGTAACACTATAACTAAAGGATATGTTATTACTTTTATTAGGTAAAGGATTTAGTGTTTCAATACTTAATGCTTCTGCAGGTTGGTTTAAAGCATAATTCTGAATCTCGTTAAGATGAATTTCAACCTCATAATTATTATTTTGAATTTTATCAAAATCTATTTCTATATAGCCATTTGTAGCTCCTAAAAGATATTTATTTTTATCTGTAGCCAATAAATTTTCATATCCTGCCTTAGTTTTTCTTAATTTGCCAGGTAATGCTATACTAGCTACTTTGTAATTTGAAGAGAGTGCTTCTGGTTCGGCATAGTTCAAATTGTTTTCAGAAAACAACCATAATTTATTAGAATTATCATCATTAATCAATCTTCCAGATGTATATTGATCTGAATTAATCAGTTTACTTAACGAAGTGTCTTTTACAAATTTTCTACTATCAGAATTATATGCATAGACTCCTTCTTTATAGCTATAAAAAATATCACCATTATAACTAACCAAACTAGATTTCTCACCCTTTTCTATTGATTCCTGTTCATATGATTTTACAGAAGTAAAGCCTTCACCTATATTCAACCTGAAAACTCCTTTATATTCATGACTCACCAAGATTTCATTATTATTTATGATCTCAAAATATCTCGAAGAAATATCAAAGCCTTCTAATTTATTCCTGAATTGCCATTGATTACCTTCTTTTTCAAAGATGTTTAAACCATTATAATTTCCTTGAATGAATAAATTAGGATTAGATGCAATACGTTGTAGTTGCCAAGCTCCTTGAACATCAGAAATAAGATTTGCCTTAATATCATCAATTACAAATGTGCCTTTGTCATGACCACAAAAAAGGGTGTCATCTAACTTTTGTAAACACCAGACCTGCCCTTCTGTTCCTTCTATAAAATTAAATTTACCAACAGCACCTAATTCTTTATAAAACAAACCTTGATTACTTCCTAGGTATAACTTATTATTTGAAATAATGGAAGTATAAACCGTACCTAAAATACCCGAATCATCATTAAAAACTCTAAAAGGTGAATTAAGATTAATAACATTTATTCCGTTGTCTAATCCCAACCAAATGTTCCCTCTAGCATCTTCAAACATGGAAAGAACAGTATTGTTACTTAATCCATTAGATTGATCTATTCGTGATTTTATAATACCTTCTTCATCTAACAATATAACTCCGTGAGAAACTGTACCAAGGAGATAATCACCATTTCTTAACTTTAAGCTGCTATATATACTGTTATGAAAAAGGATATCATTAAGTTCTTGATTCCATACGGTTAAACTACCATCAGCATATGAATAAAACCCATTCTCCTTTGTTTGAATAAGTAATCCACTATCATGCTTAAAAATATTAGTAACGACTTTATCTTTGATTAAACCTGAGCCTATGATAAGCTTTTCCTTTCCGTTTTCTATGACATAAATACCTTCATTAAACTTTTGAAAATATATAAGATCATCAAGTTTATAAACCTTAATTAAGGTGGTTTGAGATTCAATTAAAGAATATGAATTGTCTTGAGTATTTAATATGTATATTCTATTCAAAGACTGAAAAAGAATATAACCGTCTAAGGACACAATATTCCAAAATTGTTCATCTTCTATCAAGTCTATATTCAATTTAGAAACAAGAGATGTATAGTTTAACTTTCCGTATTCATCTCTTTTCCAGAAGCCAAAATCCATATAAAATCCTGTATAGATTTTTTCATTAATAACCTTTACAGACCTTAAAATGGATTCATTAGGCGTTGGATATAGCGTCCATCGTTCACCATTATATTCCAGCAAGCCCTTATTGTTAGCAAAATACATCTCACTCGTTGAAGCTTGAGAAATCGCCCAATTCTGGTCCTCAGCTCCATAATCTTGAGGTGTAAACACATCTATAGGAGGTAGTTCTTGAGAAAAACCAAAACTCGTTAGTATAAAAAAGCATGAAAGAATAAACTGTTTAAACATATTCTTTTGTTTATATATTATAAATATTGAATTCAAAAAAACGAAACCAATAAACTTAGAAAAGATTTATTTGCTATGGTACTAATATAATTAAAATAGAAGGTATTAGAGTATATCCTGTTTTCTTCTATATGTTATACTAAAAATGATAGCTTAACAATTTGTAAACCTAGTCTTTTTATAATTAACCATGATTTAATTTGTAGTTGTTCAAGGGGTAATGTTCAGATAATAATTTCACGCTTCAACCAAAAATGGAATTATGTATAAAAAAATTACCTCTTTAATTGCCCTATTACTAACAAATTTATTAGCGTTTTCACAGGCTAATCTTGAAATCACAGAAATATGGCCAGGAAACGACCCTGGTACCAATTTAACTTCGGATTGGTTTGAAATTACTAATACAGGAACTACTGCATGGATTTCTGGTACTGACGGAGATTTATATTATGATGATGACTCACAAGATCCGTCAGCTGCTGATATTATAAATGGCATAGTAGACATCCAACCTAATGAGCGAGTTATCATTATAGTTGGCGATTTGACAGATGTTGATCAATTTAATACGATTTGGTCACCTGCTTATGATCTTACCAACATCGAAATTGGCTTTACAGATGGTTCTGGTCTAGGTCAAGGAGGTGATGGTGTTACACTTTGGATTGGAGATCCTAATACAACAGGAACACTTTCTGACTTTGAAACCTACCCTGACGCTAGTGCTACAGGAGGACAATCTTATGATGTAGAGTTAGCTGCTTTTAGCACCGTAGGAAATACAAACAATGCAGGAGCTACTTTTGCTCTAAATGATGAAAATCAACCTGCTATTGCTTCACCAGGAAACCAAGGACCTTTAGCACCTGTTGCTGATTTACACATTACTGAAATGTGGCCAGGTAATGATCCTGGAGATAACCTATCATCAGATTGGTTTGAAATTGTAAATAACGGTTCTGCTGCCTGGGTTTCTGGAGTTGATGAAGCTTTATATTACGATGACGATTCGCAGGACCCTACTGCTGCTGACATCATAAATGGAATCACAGATATTCAACCAGGCGAAAGAGTTATTATTATAATTGGTGAAGCTACTGATATAACAGAGTTCAACACACTTTGGTCTGCTGACTACAACTTGTCTGGTATTGAAATTGGCTACACCGATGGTTCTGGCCTTGGCGGTGGCGGAGATGCTGTTACACTTTGGATTGGTGATCCTAATACAACTGGAGTACTTTCTGATTTTGAAAGTTATCCTGATACAGCTCTAAACGGTGGTCAATCTTATGATGTAGAGTTAGCTGCTTTTAGTACAGTTTTAAACGCAAGTAACGCTGCTGCTACTTCAACATTAAATGATCAAAATCAACCTGCGATTGCCTCACCAGGTAATCAAGGCCCTTTAGTACTCCCTATAGATATTCAAGTTACTGAAATTTGGTCAGGACAAGCCGGAACAGATTTAACTGGTGATTGGTTTGAAATCTACAATGCAGGAACTCAAGCTTGGGTAGCTAGTACTTCACCTGAACTTTGGTATGATGATGAATCTGCTAGTCCTTCCGATGCTACCTTAATTGAAGGCATTACTGAATTACAACCAGGCGAAAGTGCTATTGTGATGATCGGAGATAGTTCTGATGCTACAGAATTTTATACGGTTTGGTCACCAGATTATAATTTAAGTAATATTGAAATAGGCTACACAGATGGTGCTGGTCTTGGCGGTGGCGGCGATACTGTAACGCTTTGGTTAGGTAATCCTCAAGCTTCAGGATTATTATTGGATTCTGGATCTTATCCTGACACTGCAAGTGATGATGGTAAGTCTTATGATATTGTAAATGCTGCTTTTAGTGTCACTGGCTCAGGTTCAGTTGCTCCTGGGACAAATATTGCTACTGCAACTACAATTTTAGGCGGTGATTTATCAGATACACCAGCTGTAGGCTCTCCTGGAAACCAAGGACCAACAGTAAGTACACCTGGAGCTCCAGATATTATTGTAGACATCACTAGCTTATCTACCTACCTTTCTCTTTCAGAGCAAGGCCCAAGTTCAGTAAGTGGTGTTGTAAATGATCCTACAGATCCTGCGAGCATTACAGGAATTCCATTCACTATTTCTGATGCTGAAACTGCTTTATCTAATTTAGTTGTAACTGTTTCTAGTAGTGACGAAACTGTAGTTCCAAATTCAAATTTAGTGCTTACAGGTACTGGTGGAGATCGCTTACTAACGATTACTCCTATTGCTCTTGGTTTTTCAACAATAACAATTACAGTTGAAGATGCTGATACAAATACAGATACTTACACTATCAATTATGCTGCTTCAGAAGCTTCTGTAAATCCTTCTACTAGTCGCTTTCACACAGGTGCTTCGGATGGTTCTACAGCTATTCCTGTAGATTCAGATTATATGTGGGTTGGTGATGATGAAGATCAAACCTTAAGACTTTATGATAGAAACAATTCTGGATTGCCTTTAACTGAAATAAACTTTAATGGAGATTTAGGCTCTACTGAAGAAATAGATATAGAGGGTTCAATCAGAACAGGAAACACCCTTTTCTGGATTGGATCTACCGCTACTGCTGACAGATCTGTTATGTTTTCAACTACAATTTCAGGTTCTTCTGATGCCTCTACACTAACTTATGGAGATAAATACACAGGACTTAGAGATGATCTTTTAAATGGTGGTTTTGGCTTACCTTCAAATATTGAAATCGAAGCTTTAGCTTTTGCACCAAATAGCACAACAGCTTACCTTGGATTTAGAGTACCAGATATTGGTGACGATGCTGTAATAATTCCTGTTACAAACTTCACTTCTCTTCCAGGTTCTACCACAGGAAGTGCTTCTTTTGACGCACCAATATATTTAGATTTAGACGGTAGAACACTTAGAAGTATGGAGTGTAACAGTAACGGCTGTATATTACTTGCTGGACCAAATGGAACAGCTACCGATTTTGCGCTATACACATGGTCAGGCAACTCAACTGATAACCCAGAATTGCGTTCTGTAGATTTATGGGCATTAAATACTGATGGTGCTTTTGAAGGCATTGTAGAAATACCTTCTACAGCATTCATGGGAAGTGCTGGTGACGCACTTCAGATTCAACTAATGTCAGATTTAGGAGCAACAATTATCTATAACGATGGTAATGAAAATAAAGACCAACGTAGAGAATGGAAGAAATTTAGAACTGATATTGTAACGCTTGGAAGTGTAGTTGTACCAACAACTTCAGACCCACTAATCAATGAATTTGTAGCAGACCATACAGGAACTGACACAGATACTTTTATTGAAATACTAGGTGATGCTAATACTGATTATTCAAACTTTACACTTTTAGAAATTGAAGGTGATAGTGGTTCTACTACAGGCTTTATCGATGCTGCAATTAACTTAGGAACAACAGATAGTAATGGCTATTGGCTAGATTATGAAGATATGGAGAATGGTACAATTACGCTTTTATTAGTTGAAGGCTTTACAGGTGCTGTAGGTGATGATATAGATACTAATGACGATGGTATTATAGATAACGCACCTTGGACAAGAATTGTAGATGACGTTGCCACTTCAGATGGTGGAGCTTCGGATTTTGTGTATTCTTTAGTTGATTTAGCACCTAACTACGATGGAGATGCTAATCAACCTGGTGGAGCTTCTAGAATTCCTAACGGTACAGATACAGACACTACTTCTGATTGGGTAAGAAACGATTATGATGGAGCTGGATTACCTGCACTAAACCCTGGAACACCTGAAGTTGGAGAAGCATTAAACACACCTGGAGCGGCAAACGAAATTGTTCTACCTCCAATGGCTAATCTTCAAATTACAGAAATTTGGGCTGGTAACGAGCCAGGATCTAATTTAACAGCTGATTGGTTTGAAATTACTAATACAGGAACCATAGCTTGGACACCTGCTTCTGGTGAACTTTATTACGATGATGAATCTCAGGATCCTGCCTCTGCGGCCATTATAAGTGGAATAACATCTGTACAACCTGGAGAAGTGGTAGTTGTTGTTGACGATGTTGATTCATCTGAATTCTTATCGGTTTGGGCACCTTCTTATAATTTATCTGGTATACAAATAGGAACTTATGCTGGTGCTGGATTAGGGCAAGGTGGAGATGGTGTTACGCTTTGGATTGGAGACCCAATTACAACAGGAGTTCTAGCTGATTTCGAAACATATCCTGATGCTAATGCAAATGGAGGTCAATCTTATGATGTAGATTTAATGGCTTTTAGTGTTGTTGGTAACGCTAATAATGCAGGAGAAACATCAGCTTTAAATGATGCTATGCAGCCTGCTATTGGCTCACCAGGAAATCAAGGACCAACTTTAGGTATCAATGATCATGATCTTTCTAGTCTAAATACTAAGCTATATCCATTACCTTTTAATAATGAAATTAATATTTCTACAGATTTAAATCAATCTATGGATATCACTATTAAAATCATTAATATTTTAGGTTCTGAAGTTTATTCAGATGTAAGATTGTTGACCAATGGTACAACATCAATAAATGATTTATCTCAACTATCATCTGGTGTTTATATTCTTAGAATTCCAGAGTTGAATATGACAACAAGAATTCTCAAAAAATAGAAACTCAAATAGAGAAAACAAAAAGCCTTTCAATATTGAAAGGCTTTTTTATTTAATCCAAATTTCTTCATAAATCAATACTAAAATTAAGACCTCAATCTTCAAATTTTGAGTAAACTTTAAGATGTTATTATTTTTTAATCTTTAGTTTCGCAAAAAAATAGAATGAGTATTTTAGATATAAAAGATAAAGTCATCATCATTACAGGTGGTTATGGCGTATTAGGCTCTAGTATGGCAAAGCATTTGGTTGAATCTGGAGCTAAAGTGGCTATACTTGGTAGAAATGAGGTCAAAGCTAAAGATTTTGCAGCGCAACTTTCTGCAACCAATACCATGGGTATTAAAGCTGATGTATTAGATAAAGAAAACCTAGAAAATGTTAAAACTCAACTTCTAGAAAAGTGGCAAAAAATTGATGTGCTCATTAATGCAGCAGGTGGAAATATGCCTGGCGCGACTTTATCTCCTTCTCAATCATTATTTGATATCTCATTAGACGACTTTCAAAAAGTAACAGACTTAAATTTAATGGGAACCGTAATTCCGTCGTTGGTCTTTGGAAAACAAATGACCAAACAAAATGGAGGTTCTATAATTAACGTTTCTTCGGTTGCTGTAGCACAAGCATTAACACGTGTTGTTGGCTACTCGGCTTCAAAGGCTGCTATGGAAAACTTTACACGTTGGATGGCTGTAGATATGGCTCATAAATTTGGCGATAAAATTAGAGTCAATGCTATTGCTCCTGGATTTTTTCTTGCGGATCAAAACCGAAAATTATTAACCAATGAAGATGGTTCTTTAACAGATCGTGGCGAAACCATTATAAAAAGCACACCAATGAAACGCTTTGGAAACTCCGAAGAACTTAATGGTGCTGTACAACTTTTAGCTAGTAATGCTTCAAAATTTATGACAGGAACTGTTATCCACGTTGATGGTGGATTTGGAGCCTTTAGTGGTGTTTAAAAATTAAGAAATGACAGAAACTTTTAGATGGTTTGGCAAATCTGATGCTGTAACCCTTTCGGATATTAGACAATCTGGTGCAACTGGTGTAGTTACTGCACTGCACCATATTCCAAATGGTGAAATTTGGCCTATTGAAGACATTCAAGCTATAAAAAATGAAATTCTCAATGCAGGATTAGAATGGTCCTTTATTGAAAGTATTCCTATTCATGAAAACATAAAACTGCGTCAAGGCGACTATGCAAAACGTATAGAAAACTACAAACAGAGCCTCATTAATGTCGCTAAATGTGGTGTGAAAAATGTGTGCTACAACTTTATGCCTGTTTTAGATTGGACACGTACACATCTTTTTTGGGAACTCAGAGATGGTAGCACAGCATTACGATTCGATAAGGTTGAAATGGCTGTTTTTGAAGCCTTCATAATGAAACGCAGTGATGTTGAAAAAGATTATGATAAAGCTATTTTAGCTAAAGCTAAAGATCGCTTTGAAGCCATGTCTAAAACTGAAACACAACGTTTAAAAGATGGTATTTTAAAAGGGTTACCTGGCACAGTTGACGACCTTGATATTCCGACATTCAAGAAGATGATAGCGCAATATAAAGACCTATCGCATTCCGATTTAAAATCTAATTTGTCCTATTTTCTGAATGAAATTATTCCGCTTGCGGAAGAATTGGGTGTGAAGATGGCTATTCATCCAGACGATCCACCATTTGATATTATGGGATTGCCACGTATCATCACTTCAGAACGTGACTTGGAAGATTTGGTTAATTTTATTGATAGTCCTTCAAACGGTATTACATTTTGTACAGGTTCTTTGGGGGCGAATGAAAACAATGATTTGCCTAAGATGATAGAGAAATTCAAAGATAAAATTCATTTTCTTCATCTTAGAAATGTGAAACGAGAAGACGATGGTAGTTTTTACGAAGACCATCACCTTGAGGGTTCTTCAGATATGTTTGAGATTGTAAAAGCAGTTTTAAAAATTGAAAAGGAACGCAACATTTCACTACCTATGCGACCAGACCATGGTCACCAAATGCTTGATGATTTAAAACATAATTATTTGTATGCTGGTTATACTGCTATTGGCCGCTTAAAAGGTCTTGCTGAACTTAGAGGTCTTAGTCTTGGGATTTCAAAAAGTGGTATTATTTGAAATAATTTAACTGTTACAAATCATTTTTAGCAAGCCAAGTCTCACAAGCTTTTGACCAATCATCACTTGTAAAACCTCGTCCCAAACCAAAACCGTGTCCGCCTTTTTCATAAATATGAAGTTCGGCTGGCACCTTGTTTTCTTTTAAGGCTAAATAATATTGAAGACTATTTTCTACAGGAACTGACTTGTCATCTGTAGCGTGAATTAAAATGGTTTTTGGTGTTTCTGAAGTAATTTGTGTTTCGTTAGAGTAGAATTCAACAGTTTCGTTTGATGGAGTTTCGCCCAACAAATTCGTTTTAGAACCTTGATGTGTTACACCATCTTTCATCGAAATTACAGGATACACCAATATTGAAAAATCTGGTCTTGCACTGACTTCATATTCCGCATTGTAAACAGCATCATTATAATGCGTAGATAAGGTTGATGCTAAATGTCCTCCAGCAGAAAACCCAAGAACTCCTATTTTACTTTTATTTAAATTCCAGTGTTTGGCATTTTGCCTCACATAGCGCATAGCACGTTGCGCATCTTGAAGTGGCGCAATGGTTTTATTTGTTGATATGCTATCATTAGGCATTCTATATTTTAGTACAAACGCTGTAATTCCTAATGTATTTAGCCATTCAGCAATTTTATAACCTTCTTTATTTATAGCCAAATGGTGATAGCCACCTCCAGGACAGATAACTACTGCTGTTCCGTTTGGTTTTTCTGGTGAAAAAATGGTTAATGTGGGTTGTTTAACTTTTTCTGTACTCCACAGCATTGAATCTTTAAAGGTTTGAATCTCTTCATAATCTGGATTTTCAATAGCATTTGGAATAGTATCTTGCCAAAGCTGAATAACTTTTTCCTCTTGTGCAAAGCAAGTCACAAAAAGAAAACTACATAGCAAAAGTGAATACTGCTTTAATTTACTCTCTATTCTCATTATTTTTTAATGTAACTATTAAAACCTTCTACCTTTTCTTTTAACTCGTTCACTGCTAACTTAGCCACTTCTGTTGCACCTAAAACCGATAAATGTGTATCATCTTCTTTCCCTTCAGGATAATATGGTATTTCATTTGGAGCGTAATGAAGATGTAACTTTTTAGACGCTTCAACTCCATAAGATTCTTCTAGTTTTTCGGTTAAATATTGTAAATCTATAAGTGGTACATCTTGCTCTTGAGCCACCAAACGCGCTTCCAAAGGATATACTCCATGCGTATCTATCAAAGTAGAGTCTGTATTAAAATTTCGTCTTACAATAGACGTAAATAGTACAGGAATAGCTTCTTTTGCTCTAGCTTCTTTAACAAACTTTGTAAGATTGTTTCTGTAAGCCGTATGTGGATTGGTGTAACGTTTTGGAGAGTTCTCTTTTTGGTCGTTGTGTCCGAACTGAATAAAGACATAATCTCCTTTTTTCAGTTGTTTTTGCACAGAATCCCAGCGACCTTCAGTGATGAAACTTCTTGTACTTCTACCATTAACAGCATGGTTATAAACCGTAGCATAATCATTTAAAAATTCTGGTAATAATTGGCACCAACCACGCTCTGGATTTTCATCAGGATTTGGCTTGTCTGCCATGGTTGAATCTCCTATGGTATAAATTAAAACGTTTTCAATAGTTTTTACAGTCTCTTCCTCTTCTTTCTGTTCTACTTTTTTATCACAAGATTGAAACAGAACAATTACTAAAATCAGAATTATTCTATAATGCTTCATACCATTCTTTTTTTGATTTCTTTTTGTATTCACCTAATACATTTTTCAATGTATATTTTTTTGCTTGTCGTTTTTTTAATTGATGCGACCATCCGTCACGTTCTGATGGTTTATAGCCTTCTCCATAGTTTTTATATTCACCATAAAACGCAGTTTTTTCAGCTTCTGGCTTGGACCAATTGTGCCAACCTATTGGCAGGATATGATTTCCTAAGTCACAATTTATAAAAACAGTTTGCGCATACACGCGCCAAGGCCTTCCTAAATAGACTTCATCTACATCATCATCTGCGGTAATTTTACAGTCTTTAAACACATAACCAAATAACGAATCCTTTGGTGTTGATGCTGCTGTGATGTAAGAGTTCTTTTTACTATGGATTTGACAATTTTCAAAAAAGGCTGTAGCGCTTCCGAAGATAAAATCGGTTGTTCCTTCAATATAACAATCTTTGTAATATTGCTTCCCTTTTCCTGAAGCATACAAAGTGTCTTGATTGCCTAACAAATTACAATTAATTATGGCAACTTCATCTGAAAACACAGACAATGCAACGGCTTGTCCAACTTCACCTGAAGAGTTTTCAATAGTGAGATTTTTTAGCACCACATTATTAGCTTCAACCAATAATGTGTAGGTGTAAAATGTACTATTTCTACCCAATCCTAGTTTATTAAAATAGTCATCGTAGGTTATAATAGTATTCTCTTTACTTTCTCCAACCAAAGATAAATTTTGGTTCCACTCGTGGATTTTTACTTTTTCCTTATAAACTCCATTCTTAATAAAAATAGTGATTCTATCATAAGGAAAAGCCTTGGTGTTTTTTATCGCTTCAACAATAGACGTATAGTCACCACTACCATCTTTTGCTACCACAATTTTAAATGGGTTTGAAGGCGAATCTTTCTGTGATAAATCGTATTTCTTTTTCCAATCTGGATAAGCATCTAAAACCATTTGAGGATGGTTGCCATACCAAGCGTAACCGTTTCTACGTTCCTCACCTATTTCTGCTAACGAATATTTCTTAATACCATCTCTATCACAAAAAAATGGTGTGTTGTCTTCGAGTGTCATGAAACGTGCCCAAATCGCAGGTGCTTTTTCATCAGGAATCATTCGCTTATTTACAATCTTGCCAACATCGTTGTACACTCTGTCTTTGCGTAATCCTGTAATCTTCACTTTTTCGAACCAAGCTACTGCGCTATTTACAGCGTTGATAATTTCTTTTGATGGATTCTCTATTGACATCAATAACATAACAATATGAGCCGATTCTGCACCACTTAAAGATGGTAATTCATAGGCTCTAGCCTTTGCAGGTTCTAAAGTTTTCTCGTCATGTTGCGCACACCAAGCTGTTAAAACACCGTTTTGTTTGTATTGAGTTTTTAAGATACAGTCTACTCCTATTCTAAAAGCGTCATTTACACGCTCTAACTGTTCTTTTGGAAGCTTTATAGAATAATAATCGGTGTTTTTTTTGAATTGATGAAGCATGTTCATAATGTTCACCATCGAATTATCATTATAGGTAATGCGCGAATAATAACCTTCTTTTAAAGGGTAGAACTGAGGCCAACCTCCATTATCGTATTGCGCTTCCAATATATAATCCAAACCTTTTAAAAAGGCTTTTCTATACCTTTCATCTTTTGTTTGAGCATATATTTTTGAAAGAAACAGCATTTCTTGAATCGTAGCTCCATTATCTGTTGTTGTCTCTTCATTGGTTTGTTTTTGCTTCAACAATTCTTCTTTTTCATCTTGAGACAATGGCAAGTGCATTTGTACATTTTTTGGCCATCCACCAATATTGCGTTGGTACAACAATACGTTTTCTGCAATTTGCTTAGCTTCATCAGATTGATACCAAACATCATCTTTTGTATGTATAATATTTCGCCAAGATTTATCGTGAACTTGAGCCGATAAATCTGTAAAAATACAAAGTCCGATTAAAAAAAATATGAATTTATAATTAGGGGGAAATTTCATAATTAATCATTTTAAGGATTAGTGGTTTTTAGGCTACTCAACGGAACTTTAGTATACTCTACGTTTTCCTTGCTAGTTGTATAAGACACATACAAATTATTATTGAAAATAAACGACTTTGGGTAATGGTAGCCTAAGCGCTTATACTTCCCTTCATATTGTAAGGGTTTAAGGTCATCACTTTTACGAAGCACAAAAGCATTAGTAAACAAGTTACCATCGTTGCTAAGCGTTATCGCCAATGGCATTCGTGATTTGGTCTGTACAGGATTGTTGATAATGTATGCTGTTCCGTTTGGAAAATTACCTGCACTTTGTTTAGATCTAGAGTCTGGCATTGTTGTTTCTACAGGTGTTGTCCAACTTTCACCGTTATCTTTACTTATTGAAGCTAAAGTTTGAAACGAACTAAACTGATCCCTAAATACCATAACCAAGGTACTATCTCTTTTCACAAAACTACTTGGTTCTATTTCTTGGGAGACATTATTTTTAGCAGAATTATTTGTGAAACTTGCTCTCGTCCAACCACTGACTCCTTTTGGATCATCTGTATAAACTGGTGATACCATTAAGCCAGGTTGAAAATGTGCTGCATTAATGATACGACCATTAGCGAGTTGATGTGGATCTTGTTCAAATACCGCATTTATTGGAGAATTATCTGCCATTAAAACAGGTTTCTTTTCTGACCAGTTAACACCATCTGCACTTGTTTTGTAATACGTATAGCCGCCTTCTGGCGACACTTTTGATGGCCAAACATTGATATAGGCAATTAATGAATCTTTGTAGGTCCACCAACCACCTGAAGTACAATAACCATCCTCAATTGATGCTGCTAAAGCCATCGGTTTACTCCAAGTTTTTCCATCCTTGCTACTGCTGTAAGCCAGCCAGGTATCATCAGAATCTTCGCCTTCGGCAGAGCTTTGCCACTGGCAATACAACACTCCTTTAAAGGCTGTCATTACTGCTCCATTACTAAAATGATCTGTACTATCTGTAGGTTTAAAAATGGTATATGCTTCGATGCCTTTTGGAACTTTTAAACCTAAATCATTAGGCTGTAGCGTGTCGAATAAGTCTTTTTTAACATCAAAGGGAAGTTTTCTTTTGTTCTCTTCTGAACAACTTTGAAAGAACATCAGCCCTAGAAATAATAACGATAGATGGTATTTTACTGACTTGATAATATTCATTATTTCTTAAATCTAATCCAGTCGATATCTAAACTTCCAGCATCATTAATAACTCCTTCTCTTAATGCTAAGCAGCCTATTTTTGCACCAATCCATCTGCCTTCTCTCGCTTTGAATGTATCACCAATAGGCTTGAATCTTTTGTTATTTGTGCTGTAATAAAAATTACACACTCCACCTTTATCTACTTTAATTTGAAGGTAAATCGTATTGCTATCAACTTTGATTTTTTCACTTTCGTTTTCTTTGCCTTCTTTATGTGCATCTTTACAAGTTACCTGTGATAAGTACAACTGTCCATTTTCTTGTGAGAATTTGATATAACTATAGCTCAATCCCATAATTAAAAAGCCAACTTGCTCATTATCGTGCCTAGCATTAAACGTCAATTTGGTTGTTGCCGTAAACGATTCTGCTGGAAATTTTTGCAATAACAAATTTGGTACATCGTGTAGGTTACTAGAACCTTCTGGTCGTGGTCTACAATACATTGTATAATGTCCCATACTGGTTGGAAAACCATAATACACTTGTGGGTTAGCGTGCCATTGCCACTGCAAACCTCTTTTAGCTTCGTTAAACTCATCAGTATCTGGTGGTGTAGCTATAGGATATGTCTTACCTACATTCGGTTTTTTATGTGTGGTTACAGGTTCGCCAATACCATCATTATTTTGGTCTATACCCATAACTGGCCAATCATTTTTCCAAGACATTGGTTGCATATGAACTATACGACCATACGCATCTTTATCTTGAAAATGAAGAAACCAATCTTCGCCAGTAACGGTATCTACCCAAGCACCTTGATGTGGCCCATTGATTTCAGTATTGCCTTGATGTAAAACCTTCTTTTTTTCGTAAGGTCCAAACACTGATTTAGACCTTAAAATAGTCTGCCAACCTGTTGGCACTCCACCAGCTGGTGCAAAAATGTAGTAGTAACCATTTCGTTTGTAAAACTTAGGTCCTTCAATGGTATCTTCACCTTCATGACCATCAATGATTTTTACCTCATCATCATTAGTTTTAGTGCCTTCAGCATTCATACTACAGACAACAAGTAAACTCTTTATGCCTGCACGACTTCCTGCAAAAGCATAAGCTAAATAGACTTTTCCGTCATCGTCCCACAGTGGTGTTGGGTCAATTAGTCCTTCGCCTCCTTTAACCAAAACAGGTTCTGACCAAATGCCTTTAGGATCTTTGGTTTTTGTCATATAAATACCAAAATCTGGATCTGGATAGTAGATGTAAAATTCTCCTTTATGAAAACGAATACAAGGTGCCCAAACGCCTTTACCGTGTTGTGGTTTATCAAACACATCTAACGGAATCTGTTTTGGCAAAGCATAATTTACCAATTCCCAATTCACCAAGTCTTTAGAATGCAAAATTGGTAAGCCTGGCGAACAGGTAAATGACGAAGCGGTCATATAGTAATCCTCACCAGCTCTTACAACGTCTGGATCTGAAAAATCAGAATGTAAAACTGGGTTGGTATAAGTACCATCACCATTGTCTGACACCCAAACATCGGACACAAATTTTTCTTGCGCCATACAATTGAAGACGATAAAAAATGTGGCTATTAAACTTATATTTTTCATAAGGTAATGACTTTCTTTTCTGTGTTACTTAAAAAAGCAGCTTCAATAATTGTAATGACTTGCGTAGCTTCTTCTGCAGTAACAGGTAATGATTTATTATTCTTTATAGCTTCAGCAACTCCATTGTAATAGGACATATAATTGCCTTGTTCAGTTACAACGAGTTCTTTTTTTGAGGTATCATTTTCAATTGTGTGAAGCAATCCTCTTTCAGATTCAGGTTCAATTCCCCAATTTGCTGTATTGGGTTTTATTTCTTTTTGAAGTTCGGTTTCCTGAATATCAGCTTTAGATTTTATAAACGAGCCCTTTGTGCCGTGAATACTATAGGCAGGCAATGGCTCTCTTACAAAATAACTGGATTTTAGAGTTACAAAATGCGAATCATAGTAAAGTTTCACATCAAAATAATCTCCTACTTTAGACTCTTTTCTAAAAGAATCTAAGGTTGCAAAAACACTATTTGGCATACCAAACAATTGCAATGCTTGGTCTATGAGATGAGAACCTAAATCATATAAACTCCCTACTCCTTCGGTTGGAGTTTCTTTATGTGTTTTATAACTCAGTTCTGGGTCAAATCTATCATAGTGAAATTCTGCTTCAACAATATCTCCGAGTACACCTTGTTGAACAATTTTCTTTACGGTTTTAAAATCGCTATCCCAACGTCTGTTGTGATATACTGAAAGCTTTAGGTTTTGCTTTTCGGCTATGGCTATCAATTCTTCAGCCTCTTTTGTGGTTACTGTAAACGGTTTTTCTACAATGACGTGTTTACCAGCTTCGAGTGCTTTTTTTGTACAATCGTAATGTGTGGTATTAGGAGTATTGACGACTATTAAATCAATAGCTTCATCTTTTAGCATCTCTTCTAAAGACCGAAACGTCTTGATATTAGGATACTTTTTTTCGGCTAAGTTTTTTGTTCGCTCAAAAACACCATAAAGATTAAAATCTGGATGAACATCTATGAAAGGTGCGTGAAAAACATGTCCACTCATTCCATACGAACAAAGAGCTGTGTTGATGGTTGCCATAGCCGTTTACTTGTTAAGTTCTAAAGCAGCCATGATAAATGGTCCTGTACCTTTTGGATCATTAGACCTGATGATTTCACCAATATAATATTCAAAAGTTCCGTCTCTGTATGGATTTCCGCCCAAACCTGCTACTCCACAACATTTATTAAGGTTGACAACGCCATTATCTTCAACAGTGATGAATGTATCTAATATACCTTTAAAAGCTTTGTTGGCGTTATCTAAATATTGCTTTGGTAAATAGCCTTTATTAACGCCTTTTGCTAAAGTATATGTAAACATACTTGTACCTGTTGCCTCTAGATAATTACCATCTCTTTCAGGTAAATTTAGTACTTGGTACCACGTGCCTGTTTTTTCATCTTGATACTTCACAATCGCCTCAGCATATTGGTTGAGATACTTAATTAGCCGTGCTCTACCTTCGTAATTTTCTGGTAAATAATCCAAAACATCAACCAAAGCCATTCCGTACCAGCCCATGCCACGAGACCAAAAATTTTGAGACAATCCGGTGTCTTTATTTGCCCATTTTTGTTCTTTACTTTCGTCCCAACCGTGATAATACAAGCCTGTTTCTGGATCTCTACTGTACTTTTCGATTAGGTCGAATTGTAACATAATTTTATCGTAAACCTTTTTAGCTTCTTCATCATCCATATACGATTTGGCATATTTTGTATGAAACGGTTCTGCCATATACACACCATCTAGCCACATTTGATATGGATACACTTTTTTGTGCCAATAACCACCTTCAGATGTTGTTGGTTGCCCTTCTAATTGCTTATGTAAGGTGTCCATCACTTTTTTAAAGCGAGGTTCTTCCGTTTTGTTATAAACATAGTAAATAGCATCGCCAGACTTTATCATATCTAAGTTGTAATTAGACATTTTATAGGTCTTTATAGCTCCATCTTCTTCGATCATTCTGTTGGCATAATCGTAGATATAATCGTATAATTTTTGATTATTGGTTTCTTCATAAACTTTAGACATTGCTTGCAAAACCAATCCATTGGTGTAACTCCATTTTGGCTTATCTCTAAAATCTAAAAGTGTAGGATCTGGAAAACGTTTGATTTCAGAAAGCGCCATACGCTCTGACCATTTTAAGTCCTCTGAAATTTCTTTTTTAGCCACAGGTGTTTCTTCCTGTTGCTTTTTCTCTTCTTTACAACTCGTAAAAAAAGTAAGCGTTAATATGGCCAATAATGCTATATTTTTCATGTGTTTATTTTATTAGTTTTCTGATGATATGATTCAGCACCTAATCTTTTGCTTAGTTTTAAAGGCAATGAACTTATTCTTTTTCGTATTTTTTTATGACTAAATATTTTAATTCAGTATCTCCTACATTACTGATGCCGTGCATACTCCAAGATGGACAATACAAGCTTGTGTTTGCTTCGACAACAACTTCTTTTCCGTCTAAATAAAACTTTGCCTTACCTTCTAGAACGTAAAAGAATTCATCTTCTTTATGTTTATGAGGTGCATGTGTAGATTTACCTGGCGCTACAACACTCATTTTTATCGTTCTACCATCTAAGAAATCTTTATCGGCAAACCAATACTGATAGCCAACTTTTGTCGGAACCGTTTTTTCTTCAGAAAAGGTATTGACACATTCTTCTATGGTATACGTCTTTTCTTGAGCGACAATTGTACTTGCTACTGTGAAAAATGCGAATAGAAGAATATACTTTTTCATTATAAAGTGTTATTAGAGTTTAACTCTTCCAACAGACCGTCTAAATACTTTACAAAATCTGTTTCGTTTTTAATACCATCTTTTTCTTGTTCCCAAGCACCTAAAAAATAAAATGATACAGGCTCGGTAGTTGGCTTAAATTCTACTAAATAGTCAGATTCACCTTTTTTAACCTCTGCAGTGGTTTCAACTTCATAAAAAATTGCCATTCCTAAATCATCAGGAATAAGTGTTTGCTCACCATAAGTAGCAATGTATGCCCACTTTTTATTTGCACTCTCATTTTCAAAATAAGCCACGCCATGATCTATAACTCCAGTTACAATACCTTCTACAGCTTTAGATGGTTGTATGGTGTGCTTTGTATAACGCTTGTCTGGCTTAATGCTTAAAGTTGACTTTAAATCAATTTTTTCATCACCAGTTTTCCAACCAAAGTAATTAACATTTACAGTAGATTGCTCAGTATTATTATCTACAGAAGCAACTGTAGAATCTACTTCTCTAAAGTGCAATACTTTATCTTCTACCAATCTTCCAATAGACCCTATACCTAGACCTTTTCCAACTTTAAGTATATCACTTCCCCAAGCTTCTGGTTCGTGGTAAGAATCAAATCCATCTTGTCCAACTTCAGAAAGCACCATAGTATCTGTCTTCTTTCCAAAAATATCAATAGCATTTCTCCAGTCTAAATACAGTCTATAACCGACTTTGTTGCTTTCCCAACCGGGTCCTTCATAACGTAAGAACCAAGAATGATCTGTATGATTTTCTGGCACTTTTACAGAAGAAACATTTTTAAATGAAGTACCACCACTATATTCCATGTGACCTCTTGGACCATCTTTCCACTCACCTCCTTGAGCTACTGAAATTTCAGCGTATGTCTTTTGAGTTTCTTGGGCTTTTTCTTCTTGCTTAACCTCTGGTTTTGCATTCTCTTTCTTTTCGGATTTACAAGCCACAATGGTACTCGCACATAATAAAGCTGCTATTAATTTTGATGTTTTCATTTATGATCCTTTTTTGAATGTTTTATCTAAAAATATAGTGATATAATTTACGGTTTCTGTAAACCACGGGTTAAATAACCAAAATGTATGAGGACTATCTGGAAAATTCTCTACCTGAGAATAAATGTTATGCTTGTCCATGATTTCAATCATTTCTTCTCGTCCTGCTTGAAAGCGTTCATACTGACTACTAATAAACAAAGTTGGAGGTGTATTCTCATCAACATGTGTTAATGCAGATGCCTCTTTCCAAACATTAGGTTTTTCTTTTGACGTTCCGCCTAACCACCAAGCGGCCATTTTGCCTTCACTAGATTTTGGGTGAACAAAAGCTATGACTCCATCTAAGTTTACAATAGCTTGAACTGAAGTTGAAGTATTATAACTTGTACTTTCTTCAAAGTTTGGATTGTTATTTGTTGTGCCAACTAGTGTTGCCATTTGAGCACCTGAAGACGTTCCTAAAATGGTAACCTTTGTAGTATCTATATGAAACCTTTGCGCATTAGATTTTATGTATTGAATGGCTTCTTTAATATCATAAATACCATCAGGATATTGGGCTTCATCAGATAATCTATATTCTAAAGCAAAGCAAGCATAACCTTTTGAAGCAATACATTGCGCCATTGGTTTCATATGTGATTTATCGCCAGATTTCCAACCACCACCATGAACCATAATTACAGCAGGCTTTAACAATGAATCTGTATTGACAAAAGCATCTAAATGAAGTTTTCTTTCACCTATTTGCTTGTAAACCTCATCACTAATTTCTTTTACATTTTCATAATGTTGAGGCTTTGGAATTTCTATGTTTGGAAAGTTCTTTTTATACTTTTTATAAGAACTATTTACAGTGTAAGAGGTGTCTTTTTGAATGGTTTGAAAAGCGAAAAGCGTTGATGAGAACATCAAAAAAAAGAAGACATAAAACTTTGAAAAACTATACACTTTTCTAAATTATTAATTTATTGAAATAAGCCTGATAATATATCAGGCTTATGTAAAACAATTCCTGCTATTAATTGTTAGGGTTAATGGAATTATTTTTGGGATTGTGGTGGACTTTGCATTAACGAACCGTTAATGTAAGTATCTATAAGCTTTAAATTTGATACGTTTTCTAATGAAAATGCTTCATCTACCTTTTCTATGTTGACATTTTTCAATGTAACATTAGTCACTGGTGACTCTTCATATCCTTTTGCTAAAATACCGTAGTAACCACCATTTTTAACTTTCACATTTTCAAGTAAAATATTCTTAATCTCAGGAATATGTTCACCTGTCTGATTTGTATAAGTAGCATAAAACATGTTTAGTTTTAATACTGCTTCTTTCACTTGGCCTACTTCAAGATTTCTAACATAAACGCCATCTATAACACCACCACGTCTTGAATTTGTTTTCAGCCTTATTGCTCTATCTAAGTTAGGACTATTCATTTCGCAATTTTCTACATAAACATTCGAAACTCCAGCAGACATCTCACTACCAATAACTACACCACCGTGACCATCAATCATTTTACAATTTTGCACCACAACGTTCTCCGTTTTAATACCAATTCTTCTACCTTCAGCATCTCTTCCTGCTTTTATAGCAATACAATCATCACCAGTATTAAAAGTACAGTTTTTAATTATGACGTTCTTAGAATATTCTGGATCACAACCATCATTGTTTGGCCCATGACTTTCTACAGTTACTCCATCAACTATAATGTTTTTTGATTTGAATGGGTGAATAATCCAAAATGGAGCATTTACAATTTTCACTCCTTCAATTAAGATATTTTCACTTTCAAAAGGCTCTAAAAATGTTGGTCTTAAATAATGGCCATCACCAAAAACACGCTCTTCTAATGGTGTACCTTCTTGACCCATTTCCATAAGTCTTGGTAAGTTAAGGCTATCTTTTTGATGAGGCATACCTTCTTCCCATCCGTAGATATCTTTTCCACACCATTTCCACCAGTTATCATTACCTGCTTGACCGTTTAAAATCCCTTTTCCTGTAACCGCTATATTTTTCTTCTTGTAAGCATATAATAACGGAGAATAATTCATCAACTCAATACCCTCGTAAGCTGTTGCAACTAAAGGGTAATAATCTTGAGGATCTGTACTAAATAAAATTTCAGCACCTTCTTCTAAATGCAGATTCACATTATCTTCTAAATGAATAGCACCTGTTAAATATTTTCCCTCAGGAACTACTACTTTTCCTCCGCCATCATTCGTACAAGCTTGTATGGCCTTCTTAAAAGCTTCAGTATTTTTAGTAACTCCATCTGCTTTTGCACCATAGTCTATAACAGAAAAAGTCTTATCTGGAAATTCAGGTGTTTTCACACTATTTACAACTTTCTCCATATCTGACCATGGTCCTGAGTTTGTTGTTACTGAAACAATATTCTCTTCATTTTCCTTTTTAGCCTCTTTACACGAAAGACCCAACACTAAT
Source organism: Winogradskyella sp. SYSU M77433 (assembly GCF_029911945.1). Lineage (NCBI taxonomy): Bacteria > Pseudomonadati > Bacteroidota > Flavobacteriia > Flavobacteriales > Flavobacteriaceae > Winogradskyella > Winogradskyella sp. SYSU M77433. The sequence goes on from NZ_JARYTG010000001.1 coordinate 674,743, forward strand.
ATTGCTAAAGCTGATATTTGAGAAATTCTTAAAAAAAACCTACTGTTTTTTTCAATTTTATTAAATGCTTTTCTTGAATTCATATTGAATTATTAACCTGTTAATGTAATCGATTACCAAACCTATAAAATTTAGATTTATAATCCAAGAATTTTAATATTTATAAACTTTATATTGAACAAAAAAAGAACGCTTAAGAAGCGTCCTTTATATTTTAAATATTAACTATGCTATTAATACGAAACCAACTTAAAGGTTTGACTCTTTCCTGAGGATATTGTATGAGCAACATAAATACCAGGTTCTAATTGAAAGTTTAAATCCTCGTCTGTTTTTAATGTTTTAACTAAAGCTCCAGTAATATTGTAAACATTAATTTCAACATTTGAACTTACATTAGAAACAAACACTTGATTCTTAACAGACCTTACATCTATTTCTGAAGTTAAATTGACATCATCCACGCTTAATAGGGTACTACTAACTTCTAATTTGTAATAATTAACAGCATTACCTTCAGAAAAAACTAAAATAGAGCTTGCGCTTCCTGTATAATCAGCTTCAATATATCGTCTATCAGTATCTCCAACAGAATCAAAACGAACAATTTCAGCTCCTGTGTTATCTGCAATAACAACGGCTCTTGGCGTGCTAGAACCACTAAATCTAAACCATAGTTTTACAGATACTGGACCTGTAATAGGAAACTCCATGTATCTTCTTGTTGGTAAACCCGATGCATCAACAGAACTGTTTCCTTCTGATTTGAAACGATTAGTAGAACTATAACCATCTGGCCAAGTACCTGAATTTGGTTCAACTGTACCAAAACTAGAACCACCAGCAACCAAAGTTAGCCCGTCAATTACCTGCGTATCCGAAAATGCTGGTCCCACAGGAAAGTTAGCTACATCATTACCAAAATCCCATACATGATCTTGCGCTTGTGCAAAAACAATAAAAAGTAGAAATGGTAAACTCAAAAAAAGTAATTTTTTTCTCATGTTGTAATTGTTTTTATATTAGTTAATTACAAAATTGTAATCGATTACCAATTTAATAATTTTGGAGGAATTTTCTAAACACATCGAGCATAAAAAAAAGACCATTTATAAAAAATGGCCTTTTTTAATTGTTTTATTTACAGAATATTAATGTGATATCAGTTTAAAAACCTTACTCCCATTACCATCAATCAATTTAACAATCCAAATACCGTCTTCTATATCAACAGAGGTTTCAACCGAAGTTTTAAAATCTTTGACCAAAGCACCTGTTATCGCATATACTAAGACTCTAGTTTCAGAAGTCAAATTAGAAATATGTAGTTTCTGATTATATGATTTTACAAGTGCTGAAGATTGAGCATTATTAAAATCACCTACCGAGAGTAATTCCGGAAAGGGGTCCCAATCATCGTTTCCTTTAGTAAAATTAAATGTTGTTATTGCCGTACCGTCTGTTAGCGTTGGTGATGACAATACTGTTGACCAAGGTGCTCTTGTTCCAGAATTATCAACTCCCGAAGCATTTTCAATCGTCCCATATTCATACATCATAGAAGATTCACCACCTAAAGAACTTGTCCATCCTTCAGGAGATATCAACGAAAGCCCTTCAGAACCTGGGTAAGTAGATTCATCAATAGCTGTATTGTAAAATACTACTTCACTTGTATTCGGTGCCCATGGACGACCATAATAACCAGGCTTAGAACCATACGTAGAAGCTGTTTCAACACCTGGAATTGTAGATTTCACATGACATTCATACATTAAATACCCTCTACCTGAAGTTTGCTGAGCAGCGGTAATGTATGCTGCATCACTACTATAATCACTTGTATTTAGGACTAAATCCGTTTGGTAAAAAACCGCTGTCATTCCGCCGAAAAGATAATCCACAGCACCCATCATAGCACCTTTGTAAACAGCAACTCTAGCACCTTGAGCACCATAGAAAGAATCTTGACGTCCGATAACTCTACATTCATCTAAAACCACTCTATCTGCACTTGCCGCTATACCTATTGCCGCTGCCTGCGTTACATATCCTGCAGATCTATCTTGAACCGAAGTATTACCATAATCTGTTGGTCTTGTTGGCTCACTTGGTGCCTTCGCCTGTACAACATCCTGTGATTCTTTTAACGAAATATATTGATTAAAAGAATTTTCAAGAATTATATCTTCGATAGTCACATCTTGTGCTGTAATTACAACAGTTGCATTCCAGTATGAAGAACCTCCTCCTGTTCCTTCTTGGTTAATGTACTCCGTATAACCATTTTCAGTATTTACTGCCAGAGCCTCAGCACTCCATTTATTATCTGTACCTTGACTAAAGAAATTATATTTTTGTCCATAGTACGATGTAATCCTCACTGCGTTAGCATCGATATCTACACCTGAATTTAAAAGTGCAATACTAGGATTAGAAGACGCGTTCTTTAAAGTGACATTATTACTGCTAATAACGAGCATTTCTTCATAGTTTCCTGGATCTATCATTACGGTGACAGGTTCGTCATTAGGACGATTCATTCTAGAAATAGCATCCAAAGCTTCATTTATGGTTTGAAAATCTTTACCAACACCAACTGTAATAATTGGGCTGTAAGGCTCTATAGCAACAACTTCAAAAGACACAAAATACGATGTAGTATTAACAGTTATTGTCACTGTACCATCAGTTGCACCTAGATAAACATATTCTGACACCGCATTTGTACTAGTACTATTTGAAGTATTTGTAACAGCTGGTTCGCCTTCTACCGAATAATTAGATGAATAATAATCCGTAATAATAACTTTATCACCTACCTGAACAGGAATAGCAATAGTTGAACCTGATCCTGCATTTAAATCTCCATTATTACCTCTAACATTCACGCTTCCTGTAAACATAAGACCTTCGTAAGCTGTTGCCGCATTAATTACTCTATCGTTAAAGGTCCATAATGAGATTGGATTGAACGTTAGGTCTTTTGAAGTATCAGATCCAGCAACAGTGAGATTAGATGTTAGTGCTAATCTTAATGGATAAGCATCAATACCATTATAAGAAACAGTATAAACACCATCTCTTAAAGACACTGCGTTAATATCTGTAAAATCATATGAATATCCTTCTTCATTTAAGTTCGTAAATGTTAAACTCAATTCACTTTCTTGGGTTGCATCTAAACCAATAGCATTGATAGCTACGTTATATAATGGCTTTGGTGTAAAATCTACATCTGCAGTTTCATCAGCAGATCCTATTGTAATAGTATTGGTTAGTATTTCATAATCATTAACACCCTCAGCAGAAATGGTATATTCAATTCCAGCTTCTAGATCTACACTGTATGTAAAAGCTACTTCATCTATAGTGACTATTGGAGTGTAAACCGTACTTGCTCCAGAATCTGGAGTATATGCTAAAGTCACACCTGTTAAATCAGTTAAACCTGTAATATTCCCACTAACATTATAAATATCTACCTGAGCTACAACAATATCATAAACAGTTGTTTCCTCAGTAGCACTAAACGTAAGTCCATTAGTTATGATATAACCATTAGCTCCACCTAAACTTAGGTCGTAAGTATACTCTATTGGTAAATCAATAGTATAAGTACCACTTGAAACTACAGCTGCATATTCTTTACCTGCTTCATTAGTAAATATTATTGAATACCCATCAGTAATACCAGACGCAAAAGTTTCATCTACATTACCTGTTAAAGTAACATATTCAGCATCTTTCCTCATTATTCTATAATAACTTGGTTTATCGACCGCATCATAGATATGATATTCTCCAGCTTCTTTTGCTACAAAATTAACTTCCTGTAAATCTCCACCTACAGCTACAACATCGTCCTGTATTGCAGGATCGGTTGCATATTCAAAATGAACACTTCCTGTTCCTGATTGTGTAAGCATCATAACAGTGACTTCATCATCTTCATCTAACATCAAGCTCATATATCTACCTGTTGCACCACCTGCATTAACATAAACTCTACCTGAATAACCGGAAACGCTACTAATATTTTCATCATAACGTGTAAGGTTTGTATTTGCTGTTCTCAATCGGTCATTCGTACCACCAACCCATGATAATGCGCCTGCGCTAAAAGCCGAAGGAAAAACATTTCCTGATGAACCTACAGCAATTGAACCATCGTACCATGAATTAATTGTAGATTCGTTTAGCATATTGTTATATAAAACTTCATCAAGTTGTTCCGCTGCGAAATCCCAGACATCTGTCCTAATAATTGTTGACTCTAAAGTTGTTACATCAATGGCTGGTGTGTAAGCATTAGAACCATTAAAAGTAAAATAAAGTGTTGTTGCACCTCCTGTATAAGTGAATTCGTAATAACCTGTTTGATCAGCCATACCTGGATGTGCATCTATATCTGAATCTATAGTTCCCAAATCGTTACCACCTACTATTGTACCTCCATCCATCGTACCTGAACTATAAACAGAACCGTAAAACCTTACAGTACTACTACCCTCTGCCACATCAACCTCTAAAGAATTTCCATTTTGAAAAGCTATACCATAGCCTGTACTATGCCATAAACTTGTAGCGGCTTGAGTTCTTAGTTTGCCATCTGGACTTGTTGTTGACGTTACAGGATCCCATTGTGTTCCTGTATTGGTAAAAGTTGAACCATCACCTAAATTATATGAAGTTGTAGGAGAAATTACCTCTATTGAAGGAGTATATGCATTAGACCCTGTAAATGTAAAATACAATGTTGCAGAACCTCCTGTGTAAGAAAACTCATAGTAACCCGTTTGATCAGACATATCTGGATAAGCATCCATATCTACATCCATAGTCCCTAAATCATTTCCGCCAATAGTTGTGCCAGCATCCATTGTACCTGAACTATACACTGAACCGTAAAAGCGAATTGTTGCAATGCCCTCGACATCGACTTCTAAAGAATTTCCATTTTGAAAAGCCACACCATAGCCCGCACTATGCCATAAACTTGTAGCGGCCTGAGTTCTTAGTTTGCCATCTGGACTTGTTGTTGAAGTTACAGGATCCCATTGTGTTCCTGTGTTGGTAAATGTTGAGTTATCACCCAAATTATAAGAGTTTACCGATTGAGCAACTCCGTAGTTTGAAGAAAATAACGCAACCACCAATACGAAAAAGTAGATTTTTTTCATAGTTGTTGAATTGATTAGAAAATTACTTATAGTTTATATTTAGTTTAGTTTCTCTAGCTGAAACAATCAAAAGAATTTGGGCAGAGTTCTTTTGAAAAATCGAAGACACTTATTCAACAATCTATAAAAGTCAAAACACAACAATATTTATGTAATCGATTACACAAATATATCAAAAAAATGAATTTGACAAAAAAAGTGTTATTATTTTTTAGTATTAATAAATTTTAAGTTAGATTCTAACTAAGTTAACAATCTAATGTAATTTCCAACTATTCGCTTAACTAGCTAATTTGATTTAACAATTTTGTAGGTACGCGATATATTATTGTATTCAACCTTGACAAAATACAATCCATTTACTATTGAAGAAAAATCTAGTTCCACATCTTGATTATGATTAAAATCTAAATTATCAGTCTTAATAATTTTCCCATTAACATCAATTACAGAAACTCCTCCTTGTTCTATAATAGGAGAAAAATTCTTGAGGTAAAGTTTATCCTTTACGATACTTGGATATATATAAAATGAACTTAAAGACGATTCTTCAATACTCAAATTATCACAACTCGATGATATAACACCAGAATTAGTAACTTGTAAAGTTGCACCTGCTCCGCAACTTGTGTTTGGAATATAAGTTGCAACATCTTCCACAGGAATAATACTATAACTATATGATGGTGCATTAACAGAACCTATATTTGAGACAGCATTTATACAATTATCAAATTCTAACGCTACTGTACCACCATAGCTTTGATAAACTGTACCAACATTAGCAAAATCTGAATTTTCAACATAGCAAGACAAGCTATTAACACCTCCACTAAAACCTAATGCTCTTGAATTAGATACATCTGTATTGTAATAACAATTCAAAATATGAAGCTCTGCATTTCTCGCTCTTGGCATGCGTTCCTTGCACCCTTCAGCCCAGTAACAATTTTGAAAGGTTATACTAAAATGACCGTCATTAGGAGCATTTGAATCACTAGAACCTATAAGGTTAGAAAACCTATGATCATTTGATCCACCAGAACCACCTGGAATAGCAGGTTTGAGATAAGTAAACTTACACCAAGACACCGTAATATTGTCAGAATTATTTTTAATATCAAAGTTACCATCCAATCCATCTTGAAATTCACAGTGGTCTACCCATAAATTTGTACAGCCCTCAACAGACAAATTATCTCTTCCATCAATATCATAAGCACCAGGCCCTTCAAAAATTAAGTTTCTTATGATAACATTATTGGATCCATTTTTTAAATTCAAAATACCAGAACCAGATTGTGTTTGGGTATTATTAACAAGTCTAGCTCCAGGCAAACCTATGATGGTTTTATTAGTAATAACTTCACTGATATTTTGACTTGAATTTAAAACTATTGTACCCGAAACAAGGATGACTTGAGGCGATGACAACAGAAGCATACTTTTAAAATCATTGTAATTGTCAACAATAACTGGTGAAGAGTTCCCACCTCCTGTTGTACCTCCACCAAACCCCTCCGGATTGGCCATGTAATAATTTTGTCCTAAACATATGACAGTAACAAATAAAAAGACAAGGGATAGTATACGTATTTTCATAACCTTAATTTTTAATGAGAGTTTGTTTAAACAATTTATCGAGTTGATTGAGTTGATTGAGTAAATTTGACTATACTTTGAATGCTTTTTATGTATGAAATTGTGCGCTCGATGATTCAAATTAGCACCAAAAAAAGCCTAAAACACTACTAATAGTTAAATTCACCAATTTACACATAAGCTCTTATTTTATATATACCGTAATTTTAACTAATAAAAATTAACATATCAAAAAAAATCTTAACAAAAATTTGTGTATTTAAAAATATACAATAAATTTGTGTAATCGATTACATATATAAACTAATTTATAAACTAACTCAAACTTTCATGTGTAACAATTTGATTGATTTTTTGTTTTTCCAAAAACAAAAGGGAAAGGCGAAAAGGTTTTATTTGATAAAATCTTTTTCACTAATGCTATTCGCATTTTTTGCGTTTGGCAGTACGACATTAGAAGCCCAAAGTATAACGGTAACAGGTACAGTTTCCGCAAAAGACATGGGAGGTCCTGTTCCAGGTGCCTCAGTTCTTGTTAAAGGTACTTCCAAAGGTACATCAACCGATTTCGATGGTAATTATTCTATCACAGTTGATGGGCCAGATGCTATCTTGGTATTTTCGTACATTGGCTATACAACTCAAGAAGTTGTAGTCGGTAGTCAAAAAAACATTAATATAACTCTTGAGCCTAGTTTAGAGTCTCTAGATGAAGTTGTTGTTATTGGTTATGGAACAACCCGTAAATCTGATTTAACTGGTTCTGTTGTATCCATAGGCGGAGACGATTTAAAACAGCAAAACCTAGCTAGTGTAGGTGAAACATTAACAGGTAGATTAGCGGGTGTACAAGTCTTATCTACTGAAGGTTCACCTGATTCTGAAATTCAGATTAGAGTAAGGGGATCCGGTTCACTTACACAAGATAGTTCACCATTAATTATTGTTGATGGTTTCCCTGTAAATAGTTTAAATGACATTTCACCTTCAAATATTGAAAATATCAATGTATTAAAGGACGCCTCTTCTACAGCTATATATGGTTCTAGAGGTGCTAATGGTGTTATAATTGTTACTACTAAAAGTGGTAAAGAAGGTAAAATGGCTGTTAGTCTTAACACTTCATATGGTATAAAGAAAATTGCAAAAACTATAGATGTTTTAGAACCAGAAGATTTTGTTAAATGGCAATATGAATATTGGCTTCTAGATGAACAACCTGAAATTTATGAAGAAACTTATGGTCTATATCAAGATTACGACCAGTATATTGGGATGAAAGGAAACAATTGGCAAGATCTTATTTATGGTCAAACTGGTGAAGTACAAAATCATGATTTATCTGTAAGAGGCGGTTCTGAAAAATTTAATTATAATTTTAATTATGCCTTGTATGATGAAAAAGCAATTATGGTTGGTTCTGATTTTAGAAGAAATAATGTCTCTCTAGCATTAAAAAACAAGGCTAGTGACAAAGTAGACCTTTCATTTACGGTTCGTTATGCTGATCAAGAAGTGAATGGTGGTGGTGCGAATGAGCAAAATGAAGTTTCATCAGCAGACTCTAGGCTTAAGCACTCAATTAGATACTCACCTATTCCTTTAGCTGCTTTAGACCCAACAAATACTGATGATGCGATTTTTAGTGATTTAGTAAATCCTTTTATAGCTTTAGCGGATAACCAACGTAGACAATTAAGGAAAAATCTTAATTTACTTGGAAGCTTCACTTGGGATGTTGTGGACAATTTAACGTTTAAATCTGATGTAGGCTTGAATACAACAAATGATTTAGACTATCGTTTTTACGGTAAATCCACTTATTTTTCTAGTAATAGACCTAGTGTTGAAAATCAAGGACTTCCTGCACTAAGAATAAGAGATAGAAAAAGAGAAAGTTTTAGAAATGCTAATACATTGAACTATGATTTCAAAAAATTAGTTGGAGAAAATCATTCACTTAAATTACTTTTAGGACAAGAAATGATTGTTTCTAAAGACAATAGAGTAACAACAGAATTACATGGCTTTCCAAGTGATTTTGATTTTGAAAGAAGTGTGCGTCTAACTACACAAGGAGATCCGTTTACTGTGGATAACTTTTACTCACCTGATGATAAACTCCTATCATTCTTTGGTCGTGCTAACTACGACTTTAAAAACAAATATTTATTGACAGCTACTTTCCGTATGGATGGTTCAAGTAAATTTCTTGGAGATAATCGCTGGGGATATTTTCCTTCTGCTGCATTTGCATGGAAAATTTCTGAAGAAGATTTCTTAAAAAATACAGATTGGATTAATACGCTTAAATTGAGATTAAGTTATGGTGAGGTAGGGAATAACAATATACCTACAGGTCAAACAATACAAACATTTCAATCATATGCTACATCCTACATTAATGGAATTGATAATTATTGGGCAGCATCTAGTGTTTTAGCTAACCCTGATTTAAAGTGGGAAACTACGGTTACTCAAAATTTAGCTCTTGACTATTCATTGTTTAGCGGTCGAGTTAGCGGTTCTTTTGAATTGTATAAAAATACTACAAAAGATTTGCTATTAGGTTTCAGGGTACCTGGTTCAGGTTACGAAACACAATTTAGAAATGTAGGAGAAATACAAAACACAGGCTTTGAAGCACTTGTTAACGTCAATGCAATAAGCACTGAAAACTATGGTCTAGATTTATCATTTAATATTAGTACCAATAAGAACAAAATTAACTCATTGGGTGAATCAGAAGACTTTGGATGGCCTTCTGGATGGGCTTCTAGCCAAATAAATAATGATTATTTAGTACAAGTTGGATCCCCTCTTGGAATTATGTATGGCTATCAAAATGATGGAAGATACGAAGTGTCAGATTTTAACTATGACTCAACAACTGGTGATTATACTCTAGTCGATGGAGTTCCTAGTAATGCTGATGTTATTGGAGATGGATTTGTTCGTCCTGGTGCTTTAAAATTAAAAGATATTAATGGTGATGGAGTTGTTGATGAAGATGATCAAACAATAATAGGTGATGCTAACCCAGATTTTACTGGTGGATTTACATTAAGCGCAAGAGCTTATGGTTTTGATCTTAGTGCAGCGTTCAATTTTAGTGTAGGTTTTGATGTATATAATGCCAACAAAATTCATTCTAACACACCTAGAGAAAGCAACGATTATGGGAACTTAACTACATCTTTTGCTGATGGAGTAAGATGGACTAATTTAGACCCGTCAACAGGTCAATTAGTTACTGACCCTTCTCAACTAGCTGCTTTAAATGCAAATACAACAATGTGGTCCCCATCAATGCAACGATATGTGTTTAGTGATTGGGCTGTTGAGGATGGCTCTTATTTAAGATTAAATACACTTTCTCTTGGTTACACTTTACCTGAATCAGTTCTATCTGATTTTGGAATATCTAAATTAAGGTTATATGTTACAGCTAATAATGTTTTCATTATAACTAATTATTCAGGTATGGATCCTGAAGTTTCCACAAGAAGACAAACTAATTTCACTCCTAGAGTAGATTACTCTGCTTACCCAAGAAGTAGACAAGTTGCTTTTGGTTTAAATCTTAATTTTTAAAAAAATTGAAAATGAAAAAAACAATATTTCTAACAATATTAATTCTTACAGGTGTATTCTACTCTTGTCAAGAATTTGATGAAGACTTTTTAGAAGCACCTGCGCAATCATCAGCCGAACCTTCGGTTATATTTTCTACCCCTGACTTAGCTAGAGGTGCTGTAGATGGTATATTAGAACGTATGGGGCAGACTAACTCATACAGAGGTCGTTATATCCCTTTTTATGGATTCAACACTGATACAGAATGGAATTACAGTTCTGATGATGTTGGAAGCTCACAGGGAGAACTTATGATATATGATGCTACACCTACCAATACTCAAATGAATAGAGATAATAATGTTTGGGCAATGATGTATGCAGGTATAGAGCGTGCTAACCTATGTATTGAAGGCTTAAGATTATATGGTAACCCTGAACCAGGAACAGCTCTTGGACAGCTACTAGGTGAAGCTTTAACATATAGAGCTATCTATTACGCAGACTTACTTAAAACATGGGGAGATGTTCCTGCGCGTTTTGAACCTATTAGTACCGAAACACTTTATTTACCTAAAACCAATAGAGATATTATCTATAAACAAATAATTGCTGATTTAGGTGAAGCAGAAACTTTAGTAGGATGGCCAAATGAAAACTCTAGAACTAATACTGTAGAAAGAGCTAATAAAGCTTTCGTAAAAGCTTTTAGAGCTCGTTTAGCTATGGTTGCTTCAGGTTTTCAACAATATCCTGATGGTATAAGACGTAGTAATGACCCTGAATTATCAGTGCAAAACATGTATACCTTAGCTTTTAATGAAGCTAGTGATATAATCGGAACTGGACATGCTAGCCTAAACCCTTCTTTTGAAACATTTTGGAAAAATTTCAATGAAGAATCGGTAACAGCTGGTGGTGAATCGCTTTGGGAAATACCATTTGCAGCAGGTCGAGGTAGGGTTTTATTCTCTTTTGCTGTAAGACATAGAGGTATAGATCAACATACAGGCCAAGCTAGAGGTGGAATTGCTGGGCCATTACCAACGGTCTTTTATGATTATGATGAGCAAGATACTCGTAGAGATGTAACATGTGTACCATACGAATGGGGAAATCCAACAGATGGTTTTGCTCAACAACAATTGGTTGGTTTAGATACTTGGTATTTTGGTAAATATCGTTATGAGTGGATGAACCGTTATGTAACGTCTACAAATGATGATGGTGTTAACAAAATTTACATGCGTTATGCAGAAGTACTTTTAATAGCTGCTGAAGCCGCTAACGAATTACAAGGTCCTGGTGCTGCTGCTCCATATCTTAAAGAAATTAGACGAAGAGCTTTCCCTTCTAACCTTCATGCTGAAAAAGTAGATGCTTATGTTGATGGGTTGACAAGTTCTGATGCTATGCTTCAAGCGATTATAGAGGAACACAAATACGAATTCACAGGGGAAATGGAGCGTAAAATGAACTTAATCCGCTGGAATTTATTAGGTGATAACCTAGATGAAGCTAAGGTAAAGATGTTTAATCTGAAAAATAGAACTGGTGAATATGCTGATGTACCTTCTACTTTATATTACAGATACGAAGAGGATGGAGAAACTCTTGATATCTACGGTCTAAATAGAAATGAAACTACCAATCCTGGCCCAGATTATTCTATGCAAGATTGGACTATGTTAGAGGACGATATGATTAATTCTATATATAAGCTTGGAGTAAATCCTGATGAAAGACAATTCTGGCCTATATGGCAAGTCTTTATAGATGCAAGTAATGGTCAATTAGTAAACGATTACGGCTATTAAAAATTTTAAATTAAAAAATATGATGAAAGCAAAACATATATTAAAATCTACAATAGTAATCTTAGTTTTACTATTATCATTTTCGGGTTGTGAAAGCCCAGATGAAGTTATTGAAGAGCTTAGCATAAGTCGTGAGTTTGCTCCTGTTGGCTTACAATCTTTTATAAGAAATCAGGTTTTTGTAGAACTTAATTGGGACTCAAATCCTGATGTAGACAATTACCTTGTTGAATTTAGTGAAGATCCATCCTTCTCTACCATAGTAAACTCTGTTAATGTTACCTCAAATGAGTTACCTGTACAAATAGAAATGGAACAAGAAACCTTTTATTATATTAGAGTACAAGCTATCAGTTCTAGAGGTTTAGAAAATTCTACTTATGCTACCACTACTGCAGAAACACTAACTGAACAAATCTTCTACCCTATTGTACCAGAAGATATTTTAGCTACTGAAGCAACATTTAGATGGCTACCTAACAGCACGGTAACAGAATTATTTTTAGTACCTGGAAATATATCTTATACCTTATCAGCTCAAGAGATAGCTGATGGTGTGGCTACAGTAACTGGACTAACAGGCGAAACTGATTACACTGTTCAAATTTTAAATAACACAACAATTAGGGGAGTCTTAAATTTTACAACAGGAGTTGATATTGGTGATGGTGTCTTAGTTACTCCATCAGATGACTTATTCCAAATGGTTGCTGATGCTGCATCTGGTGATGTATTAGTTTTAGACTCTGGTGATTATACAGCTCAAATTGGAACTTTAGTAATAGATAAATCCTTAACTATTAGAGGTCTTTATAATTTTGATAAACCTTTATTGAAATTAAGTATTTCAATTGTTACAGGAGCAACAGACGTAGAACTTATAGATTTAGACCTTACAGGTGATGCAGCTACTGATTTAACTGACATGGTAAGGTATTCTGCTCCTGGAAGTTACAACTCATTATTAGTGAGTGGGTGTAACGTTCATGACTATGCTAGATCATTTATTGCAGGAAACGAAACTGATGCTATTGTTCAATCTATAATAGTAGAAAATAGTATTGTGACTAACATTGAAACTAATGGTGGTGACTTCTTTGACTTTAGAAACTCTGATGTTTTTAATGTGAATTTCAACACAAGTACATTTAACAACTGTGCTCCTGGTAGAGACTTTTTCAGGATAGACGACGCAGGTACTTCTACTCAAACTGGTTTAACAAGCAATATTACATTAGATAGCTGTACGCTATATGCTTGTTCTAACAATTCAAGTAGAAGATTACTTTATATAAGATTTCAAGACAATGATATTGTAGTTAGCAATACTTTAATTACAGATACTGCAGCTGAAGGTTACTCTGATCAAAGTAGAACAGATGAGTTCATTGATTTTAGTAATAACAATTACTTTAATGCACCAACATTTTATGATTCGTCTGTACTTAGATATGATAATTCATCTTCATATACCACTTTAGATCCTGGTTATGTTGATGCTTTAAATGGAGATTTTACTCTAACCACTCAGTCACTAATTGATAACCAAATTGGTGACCCTCGTTGGAGATAGTAATATTTATTAGATAAGTTAGTCAAAAGAGGAGACGTGTTTACATATACACTTCTCCTTTTTTTATTTTACATTTAATTTTATATCCCTTAAATATGTCACAAAAACAATATTTCCTTACCCTTATTATAGCCCTATTTTTCGCTTTTAGTTATAGTCAACAATTAGCGTTTCCAACGGCTGAAGGCTTTGGAAAATTCACCTCTGGTGGTAGAGGTGGTTTTATCTACAAAGTAACCAATCTTAATGATGATGGAGAAGGTAGCCTTAGAAAAGGTATACTAAAAAAAGGGGCTCGTATTATTGTCTTCGATGTTTCAGGTACTATTGAATTAAAGTCTAAATTAGACATTAATAAAGGAGACCTAACTATTCTAGGACAAACAGCACCTTGTGGTGGAATTACCATAAAAGGTTATCCTGTAACCATAAAATCTGATAATGTCATTGTTAGATATCTTAGATTTAGAATGGGAGATACAAACGGTATTGAAGGTGATGCACTTGGCTGTAGGGATGCAAATAATGTTATTATAGATCATTGTTCTATAAGTTGGGGAACCGACGAAAACGCCTCGTTTTACAACAATAAAAATTTCACGCTACAATGGTGTATTATATCAGAAGCTCTTAACAGATCTGTGCATAAGAAAGGGGCTCACGGTTATGGTGGAATTTGGGGAGGTGTTAAGGCTTCTTTTCATCACAACTTAATAGTTAGTAATAATAGTAGAAACCCACGATTCAGTGGCTCTAAAACTACCGAAAACTCCGAAAATGAATTTGTAGACTTTAGAAATAATGTAATCTATAATTGGGGTGAAAATAGTATTTATGGTGGTGAAAAAGGAACTTATAATATCGTAAACAACTACTTTAAATCTGGCCCAGCAACAACTTCCTCTAAGTTAGATAGAATAGTAAGCCCTTCTGAGCCTTATGGGGAGTTTTATGTAGATGGCAATTACGTTCAAGGTTATAATGAAATAACCCAAAATAACTGGGATGGTGGTGTACAATGTGAAGAGCCAGAACAAACAAAACTTAGTAATCCAATAGATATTTCAAATAATATACTAACTACTAGTGCCAATATGGCTTATAACGATGTGTTAGAAAAAGCTGGTTTAAGCCTCTATAGGGATGAAGTTGATAAAAGAATTGTCAAGAATACAAAATCAGGCTCATCTGATTATAAAAATGGTATTATAGATTCTCAAGACAATGTGGGAGGTTGGCCATTTATAAAATCTAGAGAAGTTTCTAAAGATTCTGATGAAGATGGGATTCCTGATAAATGGGAACGTAAATTAAAACTTAATAAAAATAAGGAGGATGCTCAGCTCAATACTTTAAATAAAAAGTATTCCAATATAGAAGTATATGCAAATGCACTAGTATCTGAATGATGACTAGTGCATTTTATAATTTTATTTCTAGGTGCTCTTCTTAATTGTTATTCATACTCAAAGGCTCCTATATCTGGTGCAGAACCATTGAAAGGAAGACCGACATCTTCACCTGCATCAATTAAGTCACTTCCTGCTACGAGTTTTAGGAAATCAATATCTGGTAAACTACCATCCTCATTTCTTGGTGAAGCTAATAAATCAATATCAATAGCTACAAAATCAGAAGCGTTAGTTGTTATACCATTTTGCCATCCGTTGCTAGTGATATCTACAGTTGTAGCGGAAAAACTATCTCCTCCATTAACACCTGCAAACGACGCTGTATTTTTTACCAATAAGAATTGTGCTACATTAGTAGAGCCAAAATTTATATTTCTTCCATTACTGTAAGCTGAACAATTATAAATTTCAATATCACCTCTGTTACTATTGTGGTCAAATCCATCATAAACATTACCAGCGGCTATACAATTTTTGTAAATAGCGTTATGTTTTAAGGTTTTATCATCACTACCTCCTGTTTTGAAGCCATTACCATCACCAGCACCAATAGTTCCATTCATTAAATATCCATTTTTGAAGGCCCAACAATTTTCGTAATATGTAGTTATGTTATCCGTATCTCTCAAGTATCCGTCCCAACCATCATCTAAATTCTGCCATGCTCTACAACCTATAAATTTATTATCAGATCCAGCATCTAACTTACAAGCAAAACCATCTGCATTTTCTAAAGAAGAATCAGCATTGTAGAAAGAGTCACAATTTAATATAGTGTTATTACTACCTCCACCGCCTATTTGTAAGCCAGAGTCTTTGTTTTCACTAAAAGTACAGAACTCTATAAGGTTATTACTACCAGTTATATGCATACCATTATCACCAGCACCAAAAACATCTATTCCTTTGATATGCCAGTAATCACCTGAAAGCTGAATACCTCTATTTGAAGAATTCTCAGACATTGATGAAAAATTAAATCTAGGTCTGTTAGCATCTGATGGATAAGCTAAAAGTGAAATTAAATTGTTGTTTGATCCATCACCAGAAATCTGAATGGTTGAATTAAAAACATAATCCCCTTCTCTGACATAGATAATCTCACCAGGATTAGCTGTGTAAATTGCATTTAAAACCTCTTCAGGTGTTTCTACAACTGTACCATTAACAGGACTTTCAACTCCTGAAATCACAAAAGTGCGTTCTGCATAAACTCCTGACCCATCTTGAGCTGTTGCTCTTACCACTACCGTACCATTAGAAACAGCAGATAATAACCCAGAATTAGAAATTGTTGCTACACTACTATTGGAAACCGTCCAACTTACTGCGCTATTAGTTGCGTCACTTGGTTGAACTGTTACTGATAATTGACTAGTGCTTCCGTCGGTAATTGTATCTCCTGTAATAGTTATCGATGATACCGCTATTGTAGCTGGAGTATCATCAGAACTATCACTACTACACCCAAAGGAAAATAAAACACAAATTATCATTAAAAATCTTACGATGTTGTTTGTTGTTTTCATAGTTTTTATAATTGTGTAATCGATTACACAATTATAACTATTTTCTCTTTGGAATCAAAATTACTTTAAATAATTTCATTAAATTTACAAGGTTATTCCGTACATGAATTTTGATGAAGAAAAAGACTACAATTTATGACATTGCAAAAGAAGTTAATTTAACTGCTGCAACGGTATCTAGAGCTTTAAACAATAATCCCAAAATAAGCGAAAACACAAGAAAGTTAGTTCAGGAGACTGCACTAAGAATGAATTATGAACAAAACACGCTTGCTAGAGCTTTAAAAAGTGGGAAAAGTCATAATGTTGGGGTTATCGTACCACGAATGGATAGCAACTTTTTTGCTTCTGTAATTCGAGGTATAGAAGAAGAGCTTTACCCAAAAGGTTACCACGTTATTGTTTGTCAAACTCATGATCAGGAAAACTTAGAAACTGGGAATATTATGTCCCTGTTGAATGCCCAAGTAGATGGCATTTTAATGTCAATCTCAAACGCGAAGACTAAGAATAAAATTTTTCAAAGCATTTCTCAAAAAAGAGTTCCACTAATATTCTTCGATAGAAAAAAAGAAATACCAGGATTTAGCTCAGTAACTATAGACGACTTTAATGGCGCATATCAAGCCACAAAACATCTTATTGAGCAAGGTTGCAAGCGTATTGCTCATCTTTCTAACAATCGTTCGTTAGAAATATTTAAAAACCGTTATCTAGGCTATAAGCAAGCCATAATAGATCATGGTTTAGAGTTCGACGAAAGCATAGTCATAGAAACTTTTAGTAAGGTTTTAGAAGGTAGAAAAACAACGAAAAAGTTGTTGAATATGGATAACCCACCTGATGCTATATTTTCATCTAGTGACTTCACTGCATTAGGAGCTATTCAGGAAATAAAGGAACAAGGTTTAAGAATACCGGAAGATATCAGCGTTATAGGATTTAGTAACGAGCCTTTCACAAAGTTTATGGAACTATCCATTACTTCTGTGGATCAATCTCCAATAGAAATGGGAAGAATTGCCGCTAAAGTATTCTTAGAAGAAGTTGATAGCGATACACCAAACCAAAAGAATGAAAAAATAGTGTTACAGCCAGAACTTATAATTAGAGATTCCTCTCTGAAAGTTAAAGCGTAACACTATCCAAGAAAACTAATTTATATTTTTAGAGTGAAACTCCTCTTTTCCAAGGAATAAAATCGTCTTGATTTAAAATACTTGCTTTTGATTTTATGGTGCCACTAGCAACATCAACAATATATTGAAGCATCGTTTCTGCCATTTCCTCTATCGTCTTTTCACCTTTGATTACATCACCAGTATCAACATCAATAATATCGCTCATTTTTGCTGCTAATTCAGAGTTTGATGATACTTTTATTACTGGTGTAATTGGATTTCCTGTTGGTGTTCCCAAACCTGTTGTAAACAACACTATATTGGCTCCAGAACCTACCATAGCCGTAGTACTTTCCACATCATTTCCTGGCGTGCACAATAAGTTAAGTCCTGGATTAGTTACATATTCTCCATAATCCAAAACATCTACAACTGGTGATGTTCCACCTTTTTTAGCTGCACCAGCAGATTTCATGGCATCTGTTATCAATCCGTCTTTGATATTTCCTGGTGAAGGGTTCATATCAAAACCAGAACCAGCATCTACAACAGATTTTTCAAAGGCTTGCATTAAGCCTAAAAACTTGTTCGCTTTGTCCTCTTCTACACATCTGTTTACCAATTCCTGCTCTACACCACAAAGCTCTGGGAATTCGGCTAAAATTGCCGTTCCACCAAGCGCCACTAACATATCCGAAGTATAACCCAAGGTTGGGTTAGCTGATATACCTGAAAAACCATCAGAACCACCACACTCTAAACCTACTTTAAGCTTCGATAAAGGAGCTGGTTGTCTCTCAATTTTATTAGCCTCTTTAATGGCTTCAAAAGAATTTTTTATAATAGCTGTTAGCATTTCATCAACCGTACCCATCTGTTGCTGTTCGTACATCAACACTGGCTTTTTGTTGTTTGGGCTAATTGCCTCTAATGCTTTATTGAATATATCAATCTGAAGATTTTGACACCCTAAACTCAATACTGTTGCACCTGCTACATTTGGGTTTTTCACATAACCAGCTAACAAACGTGCTAAACTTTCAGAATCTTGACGAATACCACCACAACCTCCAGGATGCGTAATGAATTTCACTTCAATATTATCAAAAACATTTGTGGTTTGTTCTGGTTCAACCGCAGTATTTCCATCACCTTCATTAACCAACGAACGTAATAACATTCTGTGGTTATTAGACTTTTGAGTCAATAGTTCTTTTTCAAAAATATCTTTTAATAACTCAATGTTTCTGTTTTCGCAAAAAACCAAAGGAAAGAATAACCACGTATTGGCAGTACCAACTTGTCCATCTTCTCTGTGGTAACCCATGAATGTTTTGTCTTTCCACTTATCTACATTTGGTGCAGACCAACCTGTAGTATCTGTTTTCTGAGTGACTTTGGCACTTTCGTGTTTTACATTGTTTATGGTTAAAACATCACCGAGCATAATCGGTGTATTAGCTTTACCAACCAAAACACCGTACATAATGATTTTGTCTCCAGATTGCAAATCAGTAAGAGCAATCTTATGCTTTGCCTTAACATCTGAAACTACTTCTATATCTTGTCCTTCGAATGTTACAACTTCACCTGCTTTTAGGTTTACTAAAGCAACTGCTACATTATCACTTGGATGTACTTTTATTAATTTCTTTTGCATCACCTTTCGGTTTATTAATCTTAAATTTTATCCTTAAAGTTTTTCAAACCTTGCTCAACTCCATTAGCATCAATTTCTTCTAGAGCTACTGCTATAGTTTCAACAAGATTATTGACTTTAGTAAGGTCTTCATCCCAAAAATCTGTCTTTTCAAGTGTAGCACTTGCAACACTTTTATAGTCATTATTAGACCAAATTGTTTTGAACGTCTCTACAATAACTTCGCTATCATTTATAGGCAATGCTTTACCATGCCATTCTCCTTTGTAGAATCGAATTAAACAAGCAAAGGCAAATGTTAAATGTGCTGGTAATTTTTGGAATTTTTCGTTGTATTCCAATAAACTTGGTAATACTCTCACCTTAAATTTAGAAATAGAATTCAAAGCGATATCAGCTAATTTATGCTTGATGAATGGATTTCTAAAACGGTCTAGGATTTCTTCAGCAAAACTATCTAATTCTGCTTTATCCATTGGTAACACATGATTGATTTCATCAAAAATTGCACTGTTTACAAAAGCTCCTGTAAATTCATTATCAACAGTTTCTTTTACCGTTTCATTTCCGTAAAGCAATGAAAATGGTACCATAGAAGTATGCGCACCATTTAAAATGCGTACTTTTCTAGTACGGTAAGGCTGCATATCCTTAACGATTTTTACATCCAAATCCGTTTTATCGAAAGGTAGTTTTGCTTTTAGGTCATCACCTCCTTCAATAACCCAAAGTAAAAAGGTTTCCGCTGAAACTATTAAATTGTCTTTATAATCTAACTGCGCGTTATATTCTTCAATTTGATCTTTTGGATAACCAGGAACGATGCGATCGACTAAAGTGTTGTGGAACGAACAGTGTTCAGTTAACCATGCTTTAAAGCCTTCTTCAAGATTCCAGTCTGCACAATATTTTAAAATAATTTCTTTTAAAGTATCTGAGTTGTAATTGATTAACTCACATGGAATAATCGTCAATGCTTTATCTGAAGCGCCATTAAAATGCTGAAAACGTTTATGTAATAACATCGTCAGTTTAGCTGGAAACGAGCTTGGTGGCTGCATTTCCATAGTATCACTTTCTACATAAGCGATACCTGCTTCAGTTGTATTAGATATAATAAATTGTAATTCTTCTTCTTTTGCTAGATCTAAATACTGCTGAAAATCCGCATAAGGATTGATACCTTTAACAATATTAGTAATAAGTTCTTTAGTCTGAATTTCTTCCCCTTTTTGAACACCCTTCAAAAACAGGGTATACAGTCCGTCTTGATCATTCAACATATCAACCATACCTCTATCAATAGGCTGCACTACAGCTACACCTGCATTGAAATCTGCTGACTTGTTTAATTGCTGAATAGCATAATCTACAAATGCTCTAAGGAAATTACCTTCACCAAACTGTATAACTTTTATAGGTAATCTTTCTTCTAATCCTAAGTTTGATCTATTTAATTTATTGTCTATCGTTACTGACATTCTAATCTATTTTAAAGGTTAAATACACTTGGCAACCAAAGTGTTAATTGCGGGAAATACGTTACTAAAAATAAAGCTACTACCATAGCCAAGAACAACGGTAATAATGGTTTCATTACCTTCTGAATGGTTGTTTCGGCTACACCAACTCCAACAAAGAGGACGGATCCAACGGGTGGTGTACATAGTCCAATACATAAGTTAAGAACCATGATAATACCAAATTGAATTGGATCCATACCAAGATCTACTACTACTGGTAAGAAAATTGGAGTAAATATTAATACTGCTGGTGTCATATCCATAAATATGCCCACAAACAATAAGATTAGATTGATGATTAAAAGTATAATTATAGGATTATCACTTATTGCTAATAATGATGTGCTGATACTTTGAGGTATGTTTTCAAAAGACATTACCCAAGACATACTCATTGACGCTCCAATCAATAACATAACCACTGCTGTTGTAGAAGAAGAGTCTAATAAAATCTCTGGTAAATTTTTAAAACTGATTTCTTTGTAAGCAAAACCAAGAATTAATGTGTATAGAACTGCTATTGCTGAGGCTTCTGTTGCCGTAAAAATACCTGTAACAATTCCACCAATGACAATTACCAATAAGAAAAGGCTTGGTACAGCATCAATAAATGTTTTAAAAACTTCCTTTAAAGAACTACGCTTTCCTAATTTATATTTTTTCTTTTTAGCCCAAAACATTGCTACTAACATTAGGAATAAACCAGTAAGAATTCCAGGAATATAACCTGCTAAAAACAATGCTGCAATAGACACACCTCCACTCGCAAGTGAATATACAATAAGGACATTACTAGGTGGAATAATTAAGCCTGTAGTTGCAGAAGTAATATTAACTGCTGCACCAAATTCTTTAGAATACCCTTCTTTCTCCATTTCTGGCCCAAGAATACTTCCCATCGCAGAAGCCGAAGCCATTGCCGAACCTGCAATTGCTCCCATAAGCATTGCACCAATTACATTTATGAGTGCTAATCCACCAGGAAGAGAACCTACTAAAGTCTTTGCAAAAGCAATGAGTCTATGGGCTATACCTCCTTTATTCATCAATTGACCAGATAAAACAAAAAATGGTATAGCCAATAATGCAAAACTATCTAAACCAGTTCCCATACGTTGTGAAACCGTAGTAAAGGCTGGCATCGCAGGAATGCTAACTAACATTGTAAGTACTGAAGAAATGGAAATACTCCAAGCTACAGGTGTACCAATGGACAATAAACCCACAAAACTTATAACTAATACTAAAATTGGGATATAATCCATAACTACTTAATATTTATAATGTCTGAAACTTTATAATAAATAATCAACAAACCGCTTACAGGAATTGCTAAATAGACAATAGCCAATGGGATTTGTAATGCTGGTGATTGTTGATCTAAAACATAGGTAATATATACAAGTCTACTTCCTCCTATTACCATAGCAAAAAGTGCAAATAGAATTATAAGTACATATACTACTATCTTTAATTTCTTCTGTGTTTTATTTGATGCTTTTTGAGGTAAAACATCAATAGCCACGTGCATATTTCTACCTGAAACATAAGCCGCACCTAAAATACCCAACCAAACCATAAGGTATCTTGCCAATTCATCTGTAAATGAACTTGGAGTACCTACAACAAACCTTGTAAATACTTGCCAAATAACATTGATAACCATGACACCCATTATAACAATGAGAAGGTTTCCTAAAATCTTATCTATCTTTTTTCTCATCGATCTAATTATTCTTAATACGATTGATTAGGTCTTTCATATCCTCATCTTCACTATAGGTTTCATAAACATCTTTCACATCTTCTTCAAAAGCTGTTTTATCTGGCCTTACCACAGTTACTCCTGCTTTCTGCACCTCTTCTAAAGCTTCTTGTTCTGCTTCTGCCCAAAGTTTACGTTGATAACCAACAGACTTATCTACAGCTTCTTTTAACCAAGCTCTTTGCTGCTCAGATAATCTATCCCAAATATGTGTTCCTATGATTAGTACATCTGGTAATACTGTATGCTCGTCTAACGAGTAGTATTTACATACTTCATAATGTCTAGATAAATAAAAACTTGGAGGATTATTTTCTGCTCCATCTACAACGCCTTGTTGCAAAGACGTGTATAATTCTCCCCAAGATATTGGAGTTGGTGAGCCACCTAAGCTTTTTACCATGTCCATAGCAGTTACACTTTCCATAACTCTAACCTTAAGACCTTTTAAATCTTCAGGTGTGTTAATTGGCTTATCTTTGGTGTAAAAACTTCTACTTCCAGCATCGTAATAACACATGCCTTTAATCCAGTACTTGGTACCTTCATCTAAAAGTTCTTGACCAATTGGACCATCTAAAACCTCAAAAGCATGCTCTCTATCCTTGAACAAATATGGCAATCCAAAAACCTTCATACGAGGAGCGAAATTTTCCATAACTCCTACTGAAACTTTGGTCATATCCAAGCTTCCGATTTGAAGTAGTTCTATACACTCACGCTCGGTTCCTAATTGTTGACTTGGGTAAATTTCCAACTGCATTTTTCCGCCTGAAATCTCAGCCAAATCTTCACCCATTTTAACCATAGCTTTGTGCACAGAATGATTAACGTCAAGACTATGCGCCAACTTTATGGTTTCTACATCACTCATTTCACCACAACTAAAAACTGACAGCATAGTTGCTAGAAAAAGAATAAAATATTGGGATGTTTTCTTCATAATTTCTCTTTAAATTTTATTCTCTAAAAAATCTTTTCTAACAGGATTAAAAACATCTATCAGCATTCCTTCTTCTAAACAAACTACTCCGTGCATTATATTTGATGGTACAAAAAAGGAATCTCCTTCTTTCAATATTTTTTTCTCATCACCGATAGTGACTTCAAATTTACCACTTGATATATGTGTAGACTGTGTGTGTATATGATTGTGAATTTGCCCTACTCCATCTTTCTTGAACTTTACATTAACCATCATCATTGTATCATCATAACCAACGATTTGACGACTAATTTTATCCTCTAGAATTTCCCATTCCATCTTATCTTGCTCAAAAAAAACATTTGCCTTAGACATACTCTACTGCTTAAAAGTTGAAATATTCCTTAGCGTTAAAATAACTAATATCTGAAACGATTTTACCAATCCATTCTAGCTCTTCTTTTGGCAATTCACCTCTTTGTATTTCGTCACCAAGTAAATTACATAATAATCTTCTGAAGTATTCGTGTCTTGGGAATGAAAGGAAACTTCTAGAATCAGTTAACATACCAATAAAGCAACTGATAAGTCCCATATTAGATAAGGCATTCATCTGTTTAGTCATGCCGTCTTTTTGATCTAAAAACCACCAACCAGAACCGAACTGCACTTTACCTTTCACACTACCATCATTAAAGTTACCAATCATGGTCGCCATTACTTCATTGTCAGCCGGATTTAAATTATAAATTATAGTTTTTGTTAATTTATCTTTTCCGTCTAATGTGTTTAAGAACGCTGATAGTTTTTCGGCTTGTGGATAATCACCAATAGAATCCCAACCCGTATCTGGACCAAGAATACTATGCATACGTGCATTATTATTTCTTAGTGCACCAAGGTGAAATTGTTGTACCCAACCAAATTCGCGATAAGTTTCAGACAAGTATAGAAGGATAGCTGTTTCAAACTTAAGTACCTCTTCTTTTTCTAAAGTTTCACCACTTAATTTCTTTTTAAAAATAGCTTCAACTTCATTGTCTGTATATTCAACAAACGAAATTTGATTCAATCCATGATCACATAATCTGCAACCATTATCATTGAAATAATTTATTCTGCTTCTTAAGGCATCTTTTAGATCTTGATATGTAGAAATTTCAATATCTGCAGCTTTGCCTAAAGCATTTATATAATCGTTATAACTGTCATTAGCTATTAAAATAGCTTTATCTGGTCTAAACGCTGTACTTACTTTTATTTCTAAATCACTTTTAGCTAATGATTGATGATGTTCTAAGGTATCGATAGGATCTTCAGTAGTACAAACCAATTCAGCATTAACTTTACGTAACAAGTTTCTACAGCTATAATCTGCTGAACTTAATTGTTCTGAAGTCGATTCGAAAATACGCTCTGCTGATTTTTCATTCAACAAATCCGTAATACCAAAATAACGTGTCAATTCTAAATGCGTCCAATGATACAAAGGGTTACGCATGGTGTATGGTACGGTTTTAGCCCAGTTTAGAAACTTATCTTTATCTGAAGCGTCGCCTGTGATATATTTTTCGTTAATACCCAAAGTACGCATAGCTCTCCATTTGTAATGGTCACCATTAATCCACACCTTAGTAAGGTTATTATAAACTTTATCCTCTAGAATTTCTTGAGGAGGTAAGTGATTGTGATAATCTATTATTGGCTGATTTTTTGCATAATTGTGATATAGCTCTTCGGCATATTTATTTTCAAGCAAAAAATTATCGTGTATAAACTGTTTCATTTCTTTTAAAATTTATCTACCCATCCAACCGCCATCAACGGTTAAAATTGAACCTGACATATAATCACTTGCTTTTGATGCAAGGAATACAATAGGACCTTTAAAATCTTCTGGTTTTCCCCATCTACCTGCTGGAATTCTAGCTAAGATAGACTGACTTCTATCTTCATCATTACGTAAAGCTTCCGTATTATCTGTAGCGATGTAACCTGGAGCAATAGCGTTGACTTGTACATTTTTTGAAGCCCATTCGTTAGAAAGTGCCATTGTTAACTGACCAATTGCACCTTTTGAAGCGGCATAGCCAGGAACTGTAATTCCACCTTGAAATGTAAGCAACGATGCGGTAAAAATGATTTTACCAGAACCATTAGCAACCATATCCTTACCTATTTCTCTACTTAGAATAAACTGCGCATTTAAGTTAACCTCAACAACTTTATCCCAATATTCATCAGGATGTTCTGCTGCTGGCTTTCTTAAAATTGTACCTGCGTTATTTACTAGAATATCTATTTTAGGGTGATTAGCTTTTACAGCCTTTATAAAGTCGTAAAG
Organism: Winogradskyella sp. SYSU M77433; assembly: GCF_029911945.1. Lineage (NCBI taxonomy): Bacteria > Pseudomonadati > Bacteroidota > Flavobacteriia > Flavobacteriales > Flavobacteriaceae > Winogradskyella > Winogradskyella sp. SYSU M77433. The sequence continues at coordinate 700,773 of NZ_JARYTG010000001.1, forward strand.
TGACTCTCGATTAGAAAAGTCACATTGGTATGCTGTGAATGTTTTGCCTATTTCAGCAACTCTTTTACCTATTGCAGAGCCTTCTTTTTCTAATGATGCCGAAACACCAATAATATCTGCACCAGCCTCTGCTAAAGCTTCTGCCATTGCAAAGCCAATACCTCTTTTACAGCCAGTAACGAGTGCTGTTTTCCCTGTTAAATCAAACATAATATCAAGGATTATCTTAACTCATTAATCTTACAAACATCCATATCTCCATAATCCAAGTTCTCACCTGCCATTCCCCAAATAAAAGAATAACTAGCTGTACCTGAACCAGAATGAATAGACCAAGGCGGAGAAATCACTGCCTCTTCATTACCCATCCAAATGTGTCTTGTTTCTTGTGGTTGCCCCATAAAGTGGCAAACAGCTTGATCTTCTGGAACTTCAAAATAGAAATAAACTTCCATTCTTCTGTCGTGCACGTGAGCTGGCATAGTATTCCAACTACTTCCTGTTTTTATGGTTGTCATTCCCATTTGTAACTGGCACACATCCACAACACTGTTTACGATGTATTTTCTCAATGTTCTTGCATTTGCAGTTTCTGCAGAACCCAACTCTATAACCTCAACATCATTAGTTCCTATTTTTTTGTTTGGGAATTTTTTATGTGCAGGTGTAGAGTTTAAATAGAATTTAGCTGGCTCACTAGCATCTTTGCTAGAAAACTCAACATCTTTATTTCCCTGACCAAGATATAAGGCTTCCTTATGATCTAACTCATAAGTATCTCCATCTACAGTTATAACTCCAGAACCACCTACATTGATAATTCCTAATTCTCTCCTTTCTAGAAAAAATGATGATTTAAGTGGATCTATCGTTTCTAGTTTTATCTTTTTGTTAACTGGCACAAGTCCTGCTACCATAAACCTGTCGTAATGCGTATAAACCCATTCCAACTCATCTACTTTCATCATATTTTCAATCAAGAATTCATCACGTAATTCTTGCGTGTCATACTTTTTTACTGCTTGTGGACTTGATGCGTATCTTGTCTTATAATTGGTCATAATTTTTTTAAATTGTAATCGATTACACAAATATATAAAGAAATAATTTAAAACCTATTTTAGAAATTGAAGAATATAGATTTCGTTTCTAAAAATAAGGAAAATATATTTTAGGATTTTACCTCTCATATTAAAAAACCATTACAATATTAAAAGAACAATTTTTAGTAGTGACCTCATCATAAAGCAATACTAAGTGAACATAAGTTTAAAAAACGTAGAAAATAATTAACTCATAAACTGCGCTACTTATTTTCAACCCGTAAAGTATGTTAAAACACCTATAACTACTATAACTAGCACAACTGATAATATAACATCAATTGTATCAAAGCTGTCTTTATTGTCTTGTTGTTGTCCTTCTGACAATGTACCAAAGGCTAAACCTTTTATTCTTTCATAATTTGGTGCTTGTGTTGCTAAACTTACCGACACACATATTATTATTGAAAATATGAACATGAAAATTGCCATATGAGCAAAATTGATTGTTGCAAAAGTATGAGCTACACCAGATAAGCTTTCGACACTTAATTCTGCAGCAATACGTAATACAGCTACAACCAAACCTGACATTAAAGTCACAATTGCTGCTTTAGCATTAACACGTTTCCATAAAATACCCAACACAAAAACTGCGGTTATAGGTGGTGCTATATAAGATTGAACACTTTGAAGATACTTATACAAAGTACCGCCACCTATTTTCTCCATAATTGGTATCCAGATAATACCTAAAACAACCACAATAGCTGTTGCAATTCTTCCTATTCTAAGAAGCTTTTTCTCTGGCATATCTGGTTTTAACTTCTTATAAATATCTATAGTAAATATTGTTGAGCACGAATTAAACACCGAAGCCAAAGAACTCATCAATGCAGCCATCAATCCACCTGCTACTAATCCTTTTAAACCCGTTGGCAGTAATGTTTTAACCATTACAGGAAATACTTCATCTGCTCTATCATAACTTAAAACCCCTTGTTTTGAAAGTGCAAAAGCTATGATACCAGGAATTAAAAAAATGAAAATCGGTAAAATCTTCAAGTAAGCACCAAAAATAGCTCCTCGTCTTCCAATCTTTATGTTTTTTGCGGCCAAAGTACGTTGTACAATATACTGGTCTGTACACCAATACCAAACACCTACTACAGTACCTCCAAACAATAAACCTGTCCACGGAAAGTCTGGATCGCTCATTGGCCTCCACATATTAAAATGTTCAGAGCCAACTGTAGCTCGCAATTCACTCCATCCACCAACTTGTTCTAAACCTAAATAAGTTATAATTACAGAACCAAGAATTAAAATAACCGTCTGAAGAGTTTCGGTATAAATTACAGCTTTCATACCGCCAACAATGGTGTATAAACCTGTAAACACAACAATACCTATGGCTCCATACCAAAAAGGAATACCTAATAGTTCTGAAACTACAATACCACCTGCATATATTGTTACCGAAACTTTGGTAAGTACATAACCCACTAATGAGAAGACAGACAAAAACCATCGCGATCGTGTATCGAAACGTTTTTCTAAAAATTCTGGCATTGTAAATGCTCCACTTCTTATGTAAAAGGGTAAAAATAACCACCCAAGTAAAAGAACAATCCAAGCATGCAATTCATAATGGGCCATTGGCATTCCTGACTCTGCACCTGTACCTGCTAAACCAACCACATGTTCTGATCCGATATTTGAAGCAAAAATTGAAGCACCAATAACAAACCAACCCACGTTTCTACCTGCAAGAAAATAATCCTCGGTATTCTTATTTTTCTTTAAAATCACCCAAACTGCTACAGCTATGAGTGCTAAAAAATACAGTCCTAGGACTACCCAATCTAACCCATTAAGTATGCTATTCATTTATTAAATGTATTGGTTGATAATATTTTCGAAAAGTTCTTGTTTTCCACTCTTAAGCTTTAACTCTCCATTTTCATGAGCTATATCATATAACGCTTCTAAATTCAGTTTCCCTTGTTCAAAATCCTTTCCTTTACCAGAATCAAAAGAACTATAGCGTTCCTCACGAAGCTTTTTATAAGGAGATGATGACATAATCTTATCTGCTGTAATTAGTGCACGTGCAAAAGTATCTGCACCACCAATATGCGCGTGGAAAATATCCTCTAAATCCGTTGAGTTTCTTCTTATTTTTGCATCAAAATTCACACCTCCACCTTGAAGTCCACCTGCCTGTAAAAACACAAGCATAGCTTCTGTTGTTTCAAGTATATTATTTGGAAACTGGTCTGTATCCCAACCATTTTGATAATCTCCTCTGTTAGCATCTACACTACCTAACATTCCTGCTTTTGCTGCCACTTCAAGCTCATGCTGAAATGTGTGTTGCGCCAATGTTGCATGGTTGACTTCAATATTTATTTTAAAATCTTTCTCTAAACCATATTCTCTTAAGAAGCCTATAGCGGTAGCGGTATCAAAATCATACTGATGCTTAGAAGGTTCCATTGGTTTAGGTTCAATAAAGAAAGTTCCTGTAAACCCTTGCTTTCTTGCATAGTCTCTCGCCATAGTTAAGAATTGAGCCATATGATCTAACTCTCTTCCCATATCTGTATTTAGCAAAGACATGTAGCCTTCACGACCTCCCCAGAACACATAATTTTCACCGTTGAGAGCCATAGTAGCATCTAAGGCTAATTTAACTTGCCCACCTGCTCTAGCTACCACATCAAAATCTGGATTGGTTGCAGCTCCATTCATATATCTTGGATTTGAAAAACAATTGGCTGTTCCCCAAAGAAGCTTGATTCCTGTAGCATCCATTTTAGGTTTGATATAATCCACTATTTGAGATAAACGCTTTTCAGATTCTGCAAACGTTGCACCTTCTTGAACTAAATCGTAATCATGAAAACAGAAATAGTCAAATCCCATTTTTGAAATAAATTCAAACGCAGCATCAGCTTTATCTTTTGCAGCCTGTATTGGATCTGAAGCTTGGTCCCATTCAAAATTTTGCGTACCTGGACCAAATGGATCTGCCCCTTGCCCACAGAATGTATGCCAGTAAGCTATAGCGAACTTAAAATGTTCGCGCATAGTTTTTCCAGCCACCACTTTGTCTGGATCATAATATTTAAAAGCCAAAGGGTTATCGGATAAATGCCCTTCATATTTTATTTTATCTATTCCTTTAAAGTATTCTTTCATCTCTTTATTATTTTATGTTTTTTATTTAATTATTTATATCTATTTTCTAAATATTGAACCCATGAATCATAGGCATCTTTATACTGTTGTTTATCCGTTAATGGATAGTAAGTCAATACCTTTTCATTTTCAGAAAAAGCAGATTCTAACGTTTCAAAATCTTTGTTGGCAACACCTGCTGCTCTAGCAGCACCCACAGCACCTGTAGAATCCATAATATCTATTTTGGCATTTGTTAATGTTGCTATTGTTTTTGAAAATATTTCAGAGCGGAACAAATTATCATTTCCAGCTCGTATTCTTGAAACTTCTACGCCATCTTCCTTGAGGATATTTATGCCGTACACAAAAGCAAAAGCAATACCTTCTAAAGCTGCTCTAAAAAGATGTTGGCTTTGATGTTTATTGAAATTTAAATTAAATATTGACGATCCATTATTTGTGTTTTCTAGCATACGCTCCGCTCCATTACCGAAAGGTATAATTCGTAAACCATCAGATCCTACAGGAACTCTAGCTGCAAGCTCATTGATATCATTATAACTAGAGCTTGATGCCAATTGACTTTTCATCCAGCTGTATTGAATACCTGCTCCATTAATGTTTAAGAGTTTGCCAATAACAGGCTTTTCTTTCGTATAATTTACATGGGCAAAACTATTTATCCTAACACTTTCCTTAGAATCCGTTCTGTCTGTCAATGCATAAACAACACCGCTTGTACCTCCGGTAGCTGCAATTTCACCAGGATTTAGCACGTTTAAAGACAAGGCATTATTAGGTTGGTCCCCAGATCTGTAAAGTACTGGTATGCCTTCTGGCAAACCAATTTCTTTTGCTGCTTCTTTATTCACTAAACCTTGGTCTGAGAATGTCGGAACAATTTCCGGAATTAAATCGGTACTAATACCAAAATGCTCAAAAAGCCATTCGGCAGGTTTGTTTTCTTTAAAATCCCACATAATGCCTTCAGAAAGACCCGATATAGTCGTTGTTGGTTTACCCGTTAACTTTAACGATATAAAATCGCCTGGTAATAAAAACTTATAAATTTTACTGTAAACTTCAGGTTCATTTTCCTTAACCCATTTTAGTTTTGACAAGGTGAAATTCCCAGGAGAATTCAAAAGATGTGAAATACATTTTTCTTTTCCAACTTCAAAAAAAGCTTGATTTCCTATATTAACAGCTCTACTATCGCACCAAATTATCGACGGTCGAAGTACATTATGATCTTTATCTACTGTAACGAGTCCATGCATTTGATAAGCAATACCAATACCTTTTATTTGGCTTGAGCTGACTCCTGTTTCTGTCAAAAGTTTTTCAGTAACCTTTATAATATTTTTCCACCACAATTCCGGTTGCTGTTCTGCCCAACCTGTCTCTAGGGAAATAATTTTCATCTCATTTTCAGGATAATTGGTAATACCAATAGATTGTCCGCTTGAAGCATCAACTAAAGCAGCTTTTACCGAAGAGCTCCCCAAATCATATCCTATATAATATGCCATTACTTATTTTAATTTCGTTCTATTTGATTGAGTTTATTAATTTCTCTCTACTTTTTGATACTAAGATAAAATCTTTTCATTAGTATAAGGCTCTATTGTTTGAATGCTACCATCATCATTATATGCAATTTCTGCCACTTTGATTGACCTTAGATGCGTAACCCCTTTTGAAAGTGACGAATCATGATAGAACAAATACCATTTTCCTTCAACCTCGCAGATAGAATGATGGGACGTCCAACCTACTACTGGATTTAGAATTCTCCCTCTATAAGTAAATGGACCATAAGGATTATCGCCTATGGCATAGCAAATAAAGTGTGTATCTCCTGTTGAATATGAAAAATAGTACTTTCCATTATATTTATGTAGCCATGCAGCTTCAAAAAAACGTCTTTCATTATCTCCCGCCAATAGCAAATCTCCGTTTTCATCGAGGATTTCAATCTCCTTTGGTTTTTCAGCAAACTCTAATAAATCATCGGTCATTTTTGCAACAAAAGGCAATAATGCTGGTTCATCATCCTTTGGCAAATGCGCTGTTGGACTTTCTGGTTCTTCAGCATTAAAACTTCCCGTTCTCCAACGTTGTAATTGTCCGCCCCAAATTCCACCAAAATACATATAATAACTGCCATCTTCATCTTCAAAAACTGCTGGATCTATTGAAAAACTATCCTTTATGGCTTCTGGTTGAGGCTTGAATGGTCCTGTTGGCGAATCGCTAACTGCTACACCAATTCTAAAAATACCATCATAACCTTTAGCTGGAAAATACAAATAATATTTCCCGTTTTTGTGTGCTGCATCTGGTGCCCACATTTGCTTTTCTGCCCAGTCTACGTCATTGACATGTAGTACTAAACCATGGTCTACAGCTTCAGCATCAACAGTATCCATAGAAATCACGTGATAATCTTCCATTGCAAAATGACTTCCTAAATCATCAAATGCTTCACCTGCATCAACATCATGTGATGGATAAATATATATTTTCCCGTTAAAATAATGTGCAGAAGGATCTGCTGTGTATATGTGCTTTACCAAAGGCTGAGAAATGGCCTTTTTATTTAATTCTTCAAAATCTATATGATCAATACTATCTTCTGGCATAATGTCTTTTCTATTTATTTAAAATCGTCTTGCTTTAAGTTCTGTTTCTATTTGAGTTTCCATCTTTTTATTTATTTCATAAAAAAACAATAAACCAGCTCCTATTAAAAATGGTATAGCTGGATAAATACTCACCAACATTTTTGTTCCATTTATTGCCGTTGCTGATTGGGTTTCTAAACCGGCATCATAACCATAGCTATTTAATATAGATGCGACCAAGGCACTACCAATACTTAGTCCAATTTTTAATCCTACCATCATTGCTGAAAAAATAATAGCTGTTGCTCGACGATTGGTTTTCCATTCGGAAAAATCAGCAACATCCGCAATCATAGCCCAAAGTATTGGAATGGTAATACCATAAAAGAAACCATGAAAAATTTGAGACACAAACATAAATTTTACTGACTCTGATGGGAAGAAGTAAAACAGTAAAATAAACAATGTTGAAATGAAAAGGAATATTCCAAAAACATCGCGTTTACCATATTTATCGGCCAGTTTTTTAGAAAGTCCTATTCCTACTATCATAAAAATTATTCCGCCAGCGTTGAATAAACCAAATCCTGCTGAAACGGGATTATCACCAAATAATGTTTGACCTAAATCACTACTCAACACAGGACTTAAAAAGTTTGCCAAAGCATCTTTATCTACATAATTCTCAAAATAATAGACATAAGAACCGCCTTTCATGGCTAACGTTATAAATATCAAAGTAGTTAAGGTTAACATGATTAACCAGGGTCTATTTTTAATTAAATCTTTAAGGTCTTCTGCTAAGCTAGATTTTTGTTCTGGCTTAGGTATTACTCTTTCTTTTGTAGTAAAAAAGGTTATTAGTAACATTATTGTTCCTATAACGGCCAGCCATGTCATTACTTTTTCAATACCAATAGCTTTATCGCCTCCACCAACAGTTTCTATAATAGGTAGCATAAATACCTGCACAAAAAATTGTGCGAACATTACAGCTACAAAACGATACGCAGACATACTATTTCGTTCTGACATATCACCTGTAATTACACCACTCAAGGCTGAATATGGCAAATTGTTGGCTGCATATAACAATAACAACAAGGTATAGGTAACTACAGCATAAATTACTTTTCCTTTGTATGAGAAATTTGGAGTACTAAATGCCAATAGCGCTATAACACCCAATGGAACAGCTGTCCATAATATCCAAGGACGAAATTTTCCCCATTTAGAATTAGTTCTATCTGCAATTGCACCAATTATAGGATTGAATGCAAATCCTGCAACAAGACCAACGGTTAAAATAATTGCAGATGCATGATTGTTCTCTAACCCATATATATCAGTATAGAAGTATGCCAAGTAGGTTACCAATGTTTGAAAAACCAGATTAGCCGCTAAATCTCCTAAGCTATAACCGACTTTCTCTAGTACTGATAATTTTTGTGATTCTTTATTCATTTTAATTAGTTTAGTTCGTTTAATGATGCATCACTATTCGGAAAAGTGACTTTGAGGTGGACCTAAATAACTTTTAGGCAAGCTATTTTCTGAAGTTTCTATGACGATTTTTTGAAGTACCAAACCTTCATCTACTCTAAAATAATTTAGGGTATGATTTCCAATTTCATTAATCTCAAATTCAGTAGTAATAACTTTAATATTATCACCAACATCATTATGCCAATTGCTAGGTACTTTTCCGTTGTAATTAAATATTAGTGAGTCCGAATCATAGTTTACTAATGTTGGTTTTTTATCATTAAAAGATAAACCGTAATACATACCTTCTCTTGTAGAATAGTTAATTGTAGGCGAAAAATAAGCGTGTACCTTTATTGTTCCTTTACTTTTGAAGTAAACATCATATGATAACTTTGGCGAATTAGAAGTTAACTCTACTCTACCTTTTTTAATAGGTAACGAAATTACTGAAGATCCTGTTTTTCCTAAATTTTCAACTGTCTTCCACTCAAAAGATTCTGGCTCTGATTTATCAGTGAAATTTGTAGCTTCTATTGAAATGTAATTATTGCTTTCAACAAACCCTTTTGCTCCATTAGGGATTTCTATTTCAGCATCGTTTTTTTCTTCTTCTACAGTATTGTATTCTGTGTTTTCCTCGACAAGTGTTGTCTCTGGAATATTATTATATCTTGGTGAATTCCAATAGGTGTAACCAATATGGGTTTGAGACATCATACCATTCCATTTTCCTCCGGCTAACTCTTCATGATAGTATTTTGTGATTAAGGAGTCCTTCACAAACAACTCTTCTACTTTTTTAGCATAATCGTTTGCTAACGGATTACCTTGTTCTGCATACCATTTATTTTTTTGAGCAGCTACATACAACTCATTTAAATTTGCACTTGCCTCTATTGGATGCTCAACTAAATGGTAATAAGCATCATAATATTCTTTTGGTAATTTTTGTTTTAGATCCTGAACTTCCTTTAGCAAAGTGTTATAGTCTTCAACTATTTTATCGGCTTCATTGAAGTTAGTTAGACTATACATATAGTCATTAAGTTGTTCTGGTTTTCTTCTTGCGTTAAACTTGGTATATTTTTTTACAAATTCACCTATTACTTCAGCATGTTCTTTACCGAATTGTTTTGCTGCCCATTGTGTGTAGTAATCTTGAAGGTTATCTGCCGTCCATTTATCTGGATTCCAAGCATAATCTAGAAAAAATTCAATAGGAAATTCCATTGGTTTTATATCACCAACATTTACGACCCATACATTTTTCACATCATGTTCGTAAGCCAAGTGCATTTGTTCCCAAACGCGCTCAATTTGTGTTGTATTAATCCACTTGTAACTTCTTGGTCCACCAACATAATCGAAATGATAATAAATACCGTAGCCACCTTCTCTAGGTTCAGCATCTAAAGCAGGAAGTTTTCTTATGTTTCCCCAATTATCATCACAAAATAATAAGGTAACATCATCTGGCACTTTCATTCCTTTGTCATAATAATCTTGAACTTCTTTGTAAAGCGCCCACATTTGCGGTGTTTCTGAAGCTGGTTTCCCTGTTACTTCTTCAATAATTTCACGTTGAGCAGCCACAACTTCCTCTAATGTTTCAATAGCAGTATCTTCACTCATAGCCTCATCTCCATCACCTCGCATACCAATGGTTACAAGTGCTTCTTTATCTCCTTTTCTTTCCATTCCTTCTGTCCAAAACTTTTTGAGATTTTCTGGATTAGTAGAATAATTCCACTCACCTTCTCCAAATCGACTCCATTCTGCATGGGCACGTGTTAAAGGTTCGTGATGAGAAGTGCCCATAACAATTCCATATTCATCTGCTAAAATGCCATTTTGAGGATCGTCTTCATAAAACATTCTTGGTTGCCACATGGCAGGCCAAATGTAATTGCCTTTCATTCTTAAAATAAGCTCAAAAACCTGATCGTAAAATTCAGAATTAAAATCTCCGTATTTTGGATAAACCCAACTTGTTAGTGCAGGTGCTTCATCATTTATAAATATACCTCTGTATTTTACTTTTGGAGTACCTTTAGTGTGCTTGCCTCTTTTTATGAAAACATTTTCCTTTTTCTTAACAGGAACATCTGCCCAAAAATATAATGGAGACACTCCCATTTCATAAGACATATCGAACATGCCATATATTGTTCCGCGTTTATCACTTCCGACAATAACTAATGCTTCATCGACACCTTCAAATGGATTTTTTACGGTTTCGATTAAAAATGTTTCCCATTTTCCTTTTATGGAAGATACATCTAGTTTTTTATCTGCAACCAACTTATCTATTAATTCGGATTTACCTATTGTTCCAACGACTATAGCATTTCCTTGCGATGGGATTGTATTTGTTATTAATTCTGGTTTTACCGAAGTCACTCGTTCTATATCTGTTCGGAATTTTTCAGCGATTTTTAAAACTCCAGAATAATCATTTTTATCTAAAAAAATTGAGGTTGCGTTTTTAGTATTAACTACAGGAAAACCTGAATTAGGTTGTACGTAAGATTGAAATAATTCGTCTTCACTAACCTCTTCACTATTTTGCTCACAAGAGAGCGAGAACAAGGATATTAAAAATAAAAAAAGCTTAATAGATTTCATATGTTGTTACCATTTATCAGTTTTAAAAGGTGAAGCTGGTAATTCTTCTTTATTGTACAAATTGGCTTCGTCAGGATTATCTGCCCAAGCATACCTAACGGCTACTGGGTTTGTAATACTTGGGTTTGTAACTATTACTTTATCTCCTTTTATTTCTGCTTTTGCCCAAACAAATTTTTTATCTGCACCAGCTATTGCAAACTCTTTTAACTCGCCTCCTTTAGCCATTAAACCACTACCTGTATTTTCAAATTCTAAAATAATCTCATTCTCTTGTACTTCATATGACTTAAGTATTGGGCCAGAATACACAACTTCAGAGTCTTTATAGGCTATTTTTTTAGCTGCTAAAGCCAATCTTTTGCCAACATCTTTTTTATTTAGAGGATGAATATCATTCCATTCACCAATATCAATAGTAACAGCCATAGCGGTATTTGGAAGAGATAACGTTTTTAACTGTGCATTTCTCAATTCAGCCCAACTACTTTCAGTTGGTGTATCATTAGCCTTTAAGTAGTTAGCCAGCTGAACAAATAAAAACGGAAGATTATCTTGGTTGAATTTCGCTCTCCAGTTTTCTATTAAGCATGGGAAAAGTGTTTCGTATTCCTTTGGATTTTTAACGTTAGATTCTCCTTGATACCAAATTACACCTTTTAATTCGTAATTTAATAATGGTGCTATCATCGCATTATATAAACCTGTAGGTTTCCAGCGAATAAAAGTTTGACTGGCTTTTGCGGGCATATCAGCTCCCAACTTATAATTCCATGTACCTTTTAAATCAATCGTGTCTTTTTCTGAGGTTATGCGATAAGGTTTATCTTCATAAAAACCACCATTTCCACTTTCATTGATAACTCTAACGGTAATGTTGTTTTCACCTTCAACCAAAAGATCTTTTGGAATTGTATACCATCTTGGTGGATACTTATATCCTGTAGTACCAACAAAGGTTCCATTAACATAAACAGAATCTGAATCGACAACTCTACCAAGCTCTAATGACAACGATTGATTTAGCATTGACTTTGGCACATCTATATCTTTCCTAAACCATACCACACCATGTTTGTCGCCAAGTTCTTCATCAATCCAATAGCCTGGCACTTCCATTTCATCCCAGTTTGATATGTCTAAATTCTTGCTATGCCAAGGAGTGTCTTTATTACCTATATCCTTTTTATGAAGTGTATAATGCCAATCTTGCCAGTGATTGTTATCATGATTTTGAATGGAATCTATTAGCTCATCATTTTTAAATTGTTGCAATTCATTAAAATAATGTGGGAATTTTTTTAGTTCATCTTCGCTTAACCAAGATTCGGCAGGTGAGCCACCTAAACTCGCATTTATTAAACCTATAGGCACCTGATAGGTATCGTATAATTCTTTAGCAAAAAAATAGGCAACGGCAGAAAAATCTGAAATAGTTTCTGGACTAACTTCTTGCCATTTTACTTTTTCAATATTTTGTTGTGGCTGCTTAAAATTATAACGTTGTGGAATTTCAATATAATGTATTCTTGAATTTTGAGCTGTCGCAATTTCTTCTTTATACAAAGGTTTTACTCTTCGCATAGGCAATTCCATGTTTGATTGCCCTGAACAGAGCCACACATCACCAACGAATATATTATTTATTGTTATGGTGTTTGTGCCTGAGATTACCATTTGATATGGTCCGCCTTCTTGTAAATCTTTTAAAACCACCATCCACTCTCCATCTGAGTTGGTCTTAGTTTCAAGATTTATGTCATTAAAATCTACGGTTACCCTTTCATTTGGTGAAGCCCAACCCCAAACTTTAACCTCAGCGTTACGCTGAAGTACCATGCCATCACTAATAAAGCTTGGCAGTATTACCTCAGCACTTAAGCCATAACATGTCAATAAAAGACTTAATGTGAATACTATTTTTTTCACCAAAATCATTTAGAATCTGATTTCAATTTTATAAGTGAATGATATGCTTTTTTCTTTTTGTTGTTTCTATCAAATAATAAAGGATAGTTGGTTCTACCTTCTATTGGCCAATCATTTTTCCAAGAGTTACCATCGTTAACTCCCCAAAATGTCACTCTATTAATTTTATCTTTATGCTTCAGGAAAAGCTTAAAGATATCTTCGTAACGTTTTGCCAATTGATCTTGTATTGAATCTGGTAATTGCTTTGGATAAGGATTCATTGTTGGGTCAGTGCTTTCAAATTTCACATTAACATCTGCACCTGAAAAATCCCACGGCATTGGTATTACCGAAACATCTAGTTCTGTAATATCAACTTTAATTCCTAATTCTGCATATTGTACTATACTGGTTTCTATTTCTTCAATGCTTGGACTATTCAAATCCCAATGACCTTGCATACCTATTCCATCTACTCGCACTCCTTGTTCTTGCATTCTTTTTATAATTCTTATAGCACCAGCACGTTTGTTAGGATTAGTCATACTATAATCATTATAAAATAACTCTACTTCAGGATCTGCTTTTTGAGTGAGATTGAAGGCTAAGGACAAATAATCTTCACCCAGAACATCTAGAAAAACTGTTTTGCGTAAAGTACCATCATCATTTAGTGCTTCGTTAACAACATCCCACGCATCAATCTTTCCTTTATATCTACCAACTATTGTATTTATATGGTCTTTTAAAACTTCAACCATTGCTGTACTATCTGATATCTCCTTAAAAAACGGTGACAACTGACTATGCCAAACTAAAGTGTGCCCTTGAATGTGCATCTCATTTTTTTCTGCCAAGGCTACAAGTTTATCCGGTAAATCAAAGTTATAAGTATCTTTATTAGGATGAATTAATAAAGACTTCATAACGTTTTCTGGAGTTACGCTATTAAACTCACCACTTATCAATTTATTTTGAATAGAGTCTTGCTCTTCTATCTGACTTGCATTTAGAGCTACACCAATCAGAAAATCTTCTTTATAGGCATCTTTTAAACCTACACTGTTATCTTTTTCAACTTCTTCTTTTTTTTGCTCACAACTGTTTAAAATCAATAGGCTTAAAAACAAAGCAAAATAGTGACTTACATTTTTCATCTTAGTTATTTTTTTGCACAAATGCAATCGGTTGCGTAAATATAAAAAAAAACAGAGTATAATCACTATCTTGCACACTAATTGTTTAAGTTCTACATATGAAATATAGAGATTTAGATTATAAAAAACTCACAGTAAGCGAAGTAGGTTTAGGCTGTTGGCAATTAGGTGGAGATTGGGGAAAAGATATTTCTGAAGATAATGCCTTTGCCATAATGAATAAAGCGGTTGAAAATGGAGTGACTTTTTTTGACACAGCCGATGTATACGGAGCTGGCAAGAGCGAAGAACTCATTGGAAAATTTTTAAAGTCAACAGAAACTAATATTAAAGTTGCTACAAAGTTTGGTCGTGATGCCAGTGTTTTTCCAGATAACTTTAGCGAGAAAGCTTTACGACAATCAGTTGAAAATTCATTAAGGCGATTGGGCTTAGATTCTATTGATTTACTTCAACTTCATTGTATTCCACCTGATGTTTTATATGAAGGAGTGATTTTTGATTGGTTAAGACAGCTAAAACAAGAAGGGCTAATTAAGGCTTTTGGCGCCTCTGTAGAAACTATTGAAGAAGGATTATTTTGCATTGAACAAGAAGGTATAACTTCACTTCAAATAATATTTAATGTATTAAGACAAAAAGCTCTAGATGAACTTTTACCAAAAGCCAAGAAAAAAAATATTGGTATTATTGTTCGCTTACCTCTGGCTAGTGGGTTACTAACAGGTAAGTTTAATAAGGAAACAACATTTGCAGACTCTGACCATAGAAACTTCAACAAAAACGGTGAAGCTTTTAATGTAGGCGAGACATTCGCTGGTTTACCATTTGAAAAAGGTGTAGAACTCTCTAAAGCGATAGAGGAAAAGTTTTTGCCTCAAGGATTAAGTATGGCTCAATTTTCACAAAGATGGATATTAGATCATGATGCCGTTACGTGCATAATTCCAGGTGCTAGCTCGCCTGCGCAAATAGATTCTAATTGCAGTACATCTGAAATAAGTGAGTTAAGCTCAGAACTACATTTACAATTAAAAGCATTTTACAAAAACAATATACACGAATACATTAGAGGTGTCTATTAACCAAAAAGCAACCTTATATAGCCTTGAAAAATAGGTATATGTTTTATTGTATTATTTTTGCTAACTAAACACTAATAAATAATATGGCCAATAATAGAGACATTACTATTTATGACATTGCTAATGAGCTAAATTTATCAAGCTCTACAGTTTCAAGAGCTTTAAAAAACCACAGGAGCATTAGTAAAAAAACCATAGAAAGGGTGAATGAAATGGCTAATAAAATGGGATATACCCCAAATGTATTAGCTTCTAGTTTAAGAAATAATAAATCAAAAACTATTGGAGTATTAATTTCTCGTATTAACAGGCCATTTATGGCTTCCTTAATTTCTGGTATTGAGGAAACCGCTCAAAAAGCTGGTTACAATGTTATTATTACACAGTCTCATGACTCCTATGAAGACGAAGTAAACATGGCACAAGCACTCTATAATAGTAGAGTAAGTGGTATTATATGTTCTCTTGCTATGGAAACCACAAAAACTAATCACTTTGAACAGTTTATGGAAAAAGACATTCCATTAGTTTTTGTTGATAGGGTTCCGAAAGATTTTGACACTTACAGAGTAATGATTGATAATTATTCTGCTGGATATAAAGCCACCAATCATTTAATTGAAATGGGAGCTAGACGTATAGCACACATAGGTGGATTAAAATTCAGGAACATATACAAGGAGCGTGAAAGAGGTTACAGAGATGCGCTAAAAGAGCATAATTTGCCTGTTGAAGAAGATTTGATTCAACATGTAAAAACAATGAGTTACGAGGAAGGTGAAAAAGCAACGAATAAACTACTTGATATGGACAATCCGCCAGATGGTATTTTTTCATCAAATGACACCACAGGAGTTGCTGCAATTCAAGTTGCAAAACAAAGAGGACTGATAATACCTGACGAACTTAAAATCATTGGTTTTAACAATGACCCTTTATCTCAAATTATTGATCCAGGACTTTCAACTATATCACATCCTGCCTATGAAATGGGTAAAACATCATCAAAAAAGATACTTAAACACCTTAAGCATTCGGAAAAGAAAAGTATTACCGAAATTACTTTTTTAAACACCGAAATCATAGTTCGTGGTTCTACCAAAAGTAATAATTAGTAAATCATAGCTTTCAACAAGTTATAATTGCAGATATTTTATGGAGTAACTTCTATTGAAAGGTAATAGAAGTTTCAACCATATTAACACCTAATTCCTTACTACGAGGCATTGGACTAGAACCACCCACAAAAATTTTAAACTCACCAGTTTCAAAAACCTTTTCACCATCTTCATTGATTCCCTGAAACATTTCTGAATTTAATTTAAAACTTACTGTTTTGGTTTCACCTGATTTTATGTTGATACGTTTAAAAGCTTTCAATTGAGAATTCGGAACTCTAAAAGAAGCTTCAACATCTGTAATGTATAATTGTACAACTTCATCCGAATCTACATCTCCTTCGTTTGTTACGTCTACAGAAATAGTTACAGTATCATTTTTTGATATCGATTTTGAAGATAAATCAATATTACCATACTTAAATGTGGTGTAACTTAGACCATACCCAAACGGATACATCGGATCTAAATCCATATATTTATACGTACGTCCTATCATTGAATAATCTTCATAATCAGGAAGCTGATCTAAAGATTTCGGGAAGGTAATAGGCAATTTTCCTGAAGGTGAAATTTTGCCAAACAACACATCTGCTATAGCATTACCTCCTTCTTCGCCTGGATACCAAGCCAACAATACTGCATCAGATAATTCTTCTACTTCGGCAAGATTCATTGGACTTCCACCTGTGACAATAGTAACAATAGGTTTTTTGTTGTTTGGATCTTTATCAGCAGCTTCCCTTAATCCTTTAAGGTAATCTATTTGACTTTTTGGCAAATTATAATCTAATCTATCTCCTTTTGTTTTTGATGCAATGGAAGCTCCTTCTTCCCCTTCTATCAATCCAGATATCCCTAAAGCAACAAAAGTAACATCTGAATTTGATGCATTTCCCGTAGCATAATCTAACGGGTTTTCTTTTGGAACCGTAAGCATTGCACCCATTCTATACTGTAATTGACTTGCTGGATTTATAGCTCCTGCTATACCTTCCATAATGGTAACCATCTTAGGGTTTACACCATAATAATTACCTAACAACACTTCTGTATCTATAGCTACAGGACCAGTTATAAAGTACTTGGATAAATCATTCTTTACAGGTAGAACACCGTTATTTTTGAGCAGTACAATACTTTTCTGTGCTACTTCTCTAGCCAAATCTCTATGTGCATCACTATTGATTACATCTTCAGAAATATCATCATAAGGATTGCTTTTAGGCGGATCGAATAAACCCAATCTAAATCTTGTTCTAAGTAATATAGCTAATTTTTCATCTATTTCAGATTCTGTAATCAGACCTTGTTTTACAGCCTCAGGAAGTCCATCTAAATAAGAATCCCCACAATTTAAACTTACTCCATGTTTTACAGTCATGGCAGAAGCTTCTGCCTGAGTATTCGTTACACCATGACCTCCTTCTCCTTTCGGAGTATAAAAATCTACGATTGCCCAACAATCACTTAACACATGCCCTTTAAAACTCCATTCATCAAGTAAAACATCTTGTATTAAATATTTATTAGCACAACATGGTTCTCCGTTTGTACTATTGTAAGCACACATAATGGCTTCAACATTGGCTTCCTTAACTAAAACTTCGAATGCAGGAAGATAAGTTTCCCATAAATCTTTCTTGCTCGACACAGCGTTAAACTCATGTCTTAATTCTTCCGGACCACTATGAACAGCATAGTGTTTAGCACAGGCTGCTGTTTTTAAATAATCAGGATTATCACCTTGTAAGCCCATTACAAATGACTTCCCAATAACAGACGTTAAATAAGGGTCTTCACCATAAGTTTCTTGACCACGACCCCAACGAGGATCTCTAAATATGTTGATGTTCGGAGTCCAAAAAGTTAGGCCTCCATATTGTTTATGATAACCTTTTTCTTTTGCTACATTATGCATTGCTCGGGCTTCGTCTGAAATTGCAGAAGACACTCTAAATGCTAAATCATCATCAAATGTGGCTGCCAAACCAATAGCTTGAGGAAAAACAGTCGCTACTCCTGAACGGGCTACGCCATGTAGCGCTTCATTCCAGTAACTATATGGTGGAATATCAAGGCGCTCAATTGCACTTGTATTGTGCATCATTTGATCTGCTTTTTCTTCTAAACTTAATCTTGAAATTAAATCTTGAATACGCTCTTCCATAGACAAGGACGTATTATAAAACGGAAATTTAGCTTCATGTAAAGTTTGTGTTTCGTTATCATCAATGTTCTTGTTAGATTTAGTGTTCTCACAAGAAAACAAAAACATTACACCTAGTAATGACAGAAAAAAATAAGATGTTTTCATACAGAATTGCCTATTGATTAGTTTTAGATTTTATTGAAAAGATTGCCTTAAGCTTAATTACGCAATCGATTGCAATATATTGAAATTTTACTTAAAATCATTTCTTTGCAAAAAAAACAAAGCTTCTAAATGTTATCTATAAGTAACATTTAGAAGCTTTGTTTACTAGAAATTAGATGACAAGCTGGCGGTTCGAATTTGTTTTGAAGAAGAGTTAAATTTAATTAGTTACTCACCATTAAAAAATAACATAACTGCAACAACAACAGCAATAATTAGAAGAGAAACTAACACATCAACCCAGTTATAACTGCTTTTGTTTTTAGATTTTTCTTCTTCTGAAATTGTTCCGAAAGTAAGATTTTCTACCTTTTCTTTAGCTGGTTTTCCTGTTAGTAAACTTACTACAACAATAAGAATTATACAGAATAAGAAGAACCAAGATGCAAAGGTTAAAAAGTTCATATCTCCAAATTGATATAAAATGCTGTCTGTACTAAAGTTGTCTTTAACCAACTCTAAAACGATACGTATAGTCGCTACAACAAGCCCAGCGACTAATGTTACAAAAGCACCTGTTCCGTTAATACGTTTAGAGAATATACCTAATAAAAATACCGCTGTAATTGGTGGTGCGATATACGATTGTACGCTTTGTAGATATTCATATAATACACCAGAAATATTTGCCATTACCGGAATCCATAACATACCAATTAACACGATAATTCCTGTAGCGATTTGACCCGTTCTTACTAATTTTTTCTCAGGTGTTTCTGGCTTTAATTTCTTATAAATATCAATAGTAAATAATGTTGAACAAGAGTTAAATACTGATGCTAAAGAACTCATTAACGCAGCTAATAAACCTGCTGCAACAAGACCACGTAAACCTGAAGGTAGTAAGTTACTCATTAACACAGGAAAAGCTTGATCTGCACTTTCCCATTCTAATTCACCTCTCATTTTTAAAGCTAAAGCAATAATACCTGGTACTAAAAACAAGAATACTGGTAACAGCTTTAAGAAGGCACCAAAAATGGTTCCTCTTCTACCTTCTTTAATATTTTTTGCTGTTAACACACGTTGTACAATATATTGGTCTGTACACCAATACCAAATACCAGTAATGGTACTTGCAATTAAAAGCGGTAACCATGGGAAGTTTGGATCATCCATAGAACGCCACATATTTAAATATTCTGGTGTTACGGTTTGGGTCATACTTTCCCAACCACCAACTTTATCTAAACCAATAATGGTTAAAGCTGCTGCACCAATCACTAATAATACAGCTTGTAAGGTTTCGGTGTAAACTACTGCACGCATTCCTCCTAAAACGGTATAAATTCCTGTTAGGATTACGGTTGCCAGTGCACCAGTCCAAAAATCGATACCTAATAATGCAGAAACCACAATTCCTCCAGCATAAATAGTTACCGAAATTTTAGTTAAAACATAAGCAACAATAGAAAAAATGGAAAGAATCCAACGCGAACGTGCATCAAAACGTTTTTCTAAAAATTCTGGCATAGTGAATACGCCACTTCGTGCATAAAAAGGAAGGAAAATCCATCCTAACATTAATACAACCCAAGCTTGAATTTCGTAAATAAGCATTGGTAATTTGTCGCCAGCTCCTGCTCCTGCTAATCCTACAACGTGTTCTGAACCGATGTTAGATGCAAAAATGGATGCTCCGACTACAAACCATCCGACGTTTTTTCCGGCTAGAAAATAATCTTCTGTGTTTGCATTTTTCTTTCGTATTACCCAAACTGCAATTCCTGCTAATACCAGAAAGTAAAAGACAATTGCAATCCAGTCATATAAATCTAAAGTTTGCATAGTTAGTTAGTTTAGTTAGTTATTTAGTTGAAAACTTAAACGTAGTTTTAGTTTTATAAGTGTTACCAGGATTTAAAACCGTTGACGGGAAGTTATCTTGGTTTGGCGAATCTGGATAATGTTGTGTTTCTAAACAGAAACCTGTTCTGTGAGCATACGTTCCGCCATTTACCATTGGCAAAGTACCATCTAAAAAGTTACCTGTGTAAAACTGAATTGCAGGTTCTTCGGTAAAGATTTCCATAAAACGTCCGCTAGTTTCATCATAAGCCGAAGCCACAAAACGCATATCACCTTTTTCTCCGTTTAAAACCCAGCAATGGTCGTAACCTTTTCCTCGTTTTAATTGTTCGTTGTCTGCGTTAATTTCTTCACCTATTTTTTTAGATGAATTAAAGTTGAAAGGCGTTCCTTCTACTTTTCTTATTTCACCTGTAGGAATCAAAGTTTCATCTACTGGTAAAAAAGCATCAGCATTAATTACAACATCATGATTTAAAATGTCTTTTGAAAAATCTCCAGTTAAGTTAAAATAAGCGTGTTGTGTTAAGTTAACCACTGTTGCTTTATCTGTAGTAGCTTCGTAAGTCACCTCAACAGCATTGTCTTTTGTTAATGTGTAAGTTACTGTTACTTCAAGATTTCCTGGGTAACCTTCTTCACCATCTTTACTAGTATAGGTTAATTTTAACGTTGAATCTTCTGTTCCTTCAACTGGTGTCGCTGTCCAAACTACACGGTCAAACCCATTAACACCGCCATGTAAATGGTTAGAACCATCGTTAGTTGCTAGCGTAAATTCTTCACCATTTAAAGTGAATTTTCCTTTAGCAATACGGTTACCGTAACGACCAATTAAGGCTCCAAAAAACGGATTGTCTTTTTGGTAATCTTCAATATTATCAAAACCTAAAACCACGTTTTCTAATTTACCATCTTTGTTTGGTACTTTAAGCGAAGTTATTCTACCACCATAAGTAATAACGTCCATTTCTACTCCATTGGCATTTTTTAAAGTGTATTGCTCAATAGTTGTGCTGTCTTCAGTTTTACCAAATTCTGATTTTGTTATTGCAAGTTTTTCTTGGACCATAGTTTCTGGTTTTTCGGTTGATTCTTCTTTTTTAGATTCTTTACACTGAATGTTAAGACTTGCTACCAAAGCAAACACAAAACAATATAAAACGGGTTTTAAGTTTTTCATTTTTATGTTAGTTTAAGTTAGTTTCTGTTTAACGAAACATGTGGTAAGCTTCATTAGCTCTAATAGATTCTTTGAAGTTTCTAATTGTCGTATCTTCATCTATTACTAAAGCTTCGATGTTTGCCATTTCTGCAAAATCTTCTAATTGCTCTACCGACACGTTTTCGCTATAACATGTATGATGCGCTCCGCCACCTAAAATCCAAGCTGTACAAGCTGTTTTGAAATCTGGTAATGGTTTCCACATGATTCTAGCTACTGGTAAGTTAGGTAAATCTTCTGTTACTTCTTCACCAACTGTTTTATTGATTAATAATCTAAAACGGTTACCAAAATCCATTAAAGCTGCCACTAAAGAATCGCCAGCTTTACCATTAAATACTAAACGTACAGGATCTTCTTTACCGCCAATTCCTAAAGGATGAACTTCGCAAGACGGTTTATTGGCTGCTAAAACAGGATCTACTTCTAACATGTGTGATCCTAAAATACGTGGTTTTTGTGGATCTAAATGATAGGTGTAATCTTCCATAAATGCATTACCGCCTTCAAGACCAGATCCCATAACCTTCATTGCTCTTACTAAAGCAGCTGTTTTCCAATCACCTTCTCCAGCAAATCCGTAGCCTTTTTGCATTAAACGTTGTACTGCTATTCCTGGTAATTGTTTCATGCCATGAAGATCTTCAAACGTATCACTAAAACCTTTAAAACCGCCTTCTACTAAGAATTTTTCTAAACCTAATTCGATACGAGCAGATTCTATTAAAGAGGAACGTTTATCACCGTTTTCTAGTAAATTTTCGCTTACGTTATAAGATGCTTCGTATTCTTTAACTAAAGCATCAATTTCAGCATCTGTTACCGAATTAATTACTTCAACTAAATCACCAACCGCATAGGTGTTTACTGAAAAACCAAACTTAGTTTCAGCTTCAACTTTATCGCCATCTGTTACGGCAACAAAACGCATATTATCACCAAAACGAGCGAATTTTGCTCCTTGCCAATCATCCCAAGCAGCTGCAACGCGTGTCCATTCTCCAATGCTTTTTTGCACTGAATTTTCTGACCAATGACCAACAACTACTTTTCTGTTTTTACGCAAACGACTTACCATAAAACCAAACTCACGGTCACCATGAGCCGCTTGATTTAGGTTCATAAAGTCCATGTCGATAGAATTCCAAGGAATGTCTCTATTAAACTGCGTATGTAAATGTAATAATGGTTTTTGTAGTGCTGTTAACCCACGAATCCACATTTTTGCAGGTGAAAACGTATGCATCCAAGTAATCACACCAATACAGTTTTCTTCTTGGTTTGCAGCGGTTAGTGTTTCGTAAATTTCTTCTGTAGATTTAACGGTTGGTTTATAAACTACATTTACAGGAATTGAAGAAGAAGCATCTAATGCTCTTACAATTTCTTCAGAATTTTTAGCTACTTGCGCTAAGGTTTCTGGTCCGTATAAATGTTGGCTACCTGTAATAAACCAAACTTCTTTATTTGAAATATCTATCATTTTTATTAACTTAATTTATTGACCGTAATAGGCATTTTTACCGTGCTTACGTTCGTAGTGTTTTTTAATTAATGAATCTTTTAATCGTGGTGCTTCTGGATTAATCTGAAGCGTATAATAAGCCATTTCTGCAACGACTTCTAAAACCTTACTGTTATATACTGCTTTTGCAGCATTTTTTCCCCAAGTGAAAGGTCCATGATTTCCTATTAAAATCATTTCTACTTCTTGATGAGATAGATTTTTTTCTTTGAAACAATCTAAAATCTGAATACCTGTGTTATGCTCATAATTTCCTTCAATTAAATGATCTGCCATAGGTGGCGCACAAGGTATATCTGCAGTTAAATGGTCTGCATGTGTTGTACCAAAAATTGGCACATCTTTTTGGGCTTGTGCCCAGGCACAAGAAAACTTAGCATGTGTATGTGCTACACCGCCTATATCATTCCAATTTTTATATAAATAAGAATGGGTTTTAGTATCAGAAGAAGGACGCATTGTTCCTTCAACTATATTATTATCGTAATCTAAAATTACGATGTCTTCTGGTTTTAAAGTCTCGTAAGGCACGCCACTAGGCTTAATGGCAAAAACGCCATTTGCTCTATCTACCGCACTTACATTTCCAAAAGTGTACACCACAAGATCTAATGCGTTAAGTTGCATATTTGCCTCGTAGCATTCTTCTTTAAGTGATTTATACTTGGAACTCATATTTTTTTGATTTTATTGATGCTTCTACAAACTCGCCTAAAGCTTTATAGTCTTCCATAAAGTCTGCATAAATTTTTACTTGATTAGCTTGTGGGAAATATTCTGCTTCAAAATCGCTTCCCATAACTTTGCTTGCCTCTACCACATTACTGTAAACACCTCCTGCTACTGCTGCATAAATTGCTGCACCCAAAGCTGGTGCTTGATCAGACTCTGCTACCTTTATTGGCATATTTAATACGTTAGCTAATGTTTGCATGATAAATGGCGATTTACGTGCTACACCACCAATACCAATTACAGTATCTATTTTTACGCCTTCGTCTTCAAAACGATCTACAATCATTTTAGAACCGAAACAAATAGCGTTAACCAATGCCTTAAAAATATGAGGCGCTTTAGTACCTAAAGACACACCTGTAAATGCAGCTTTTAATTCTTGATTGGCATCTGGCGTACGTCTACCGTTTACCCAATCTAAAGCGATTGGCACAGCTTCTTCTAACGGAATTTTTTCAGCTTGACTTGCTAAAGTTCTTATAAAGTTGGCTTCAATTTCTTCTTTTAGTTGAGATTTTTGGTCTTCTGAAAGTATTGAAGATGTCATTACTAAATTATCAATTGGCCAATCTAAAACAGACTTAAACCATGCTAACACATCTCCAAAAGCTGATTGTCCAGCTTCTAAACCAATAAATCCTGGAATTACTGAACCATCTACTTGTCCACAAATTCCTTTAACGCAATTACCTCCGATAACAGCTTCATCTGCAACCATAATATCACAGGTTGAAGTACCCATAACACGTACTAAAGCGTGTTTATCTACTTTAGCTCCAACTGCTCCTGAGTGTGCATCAAACGTACCAACAGCAATGACTGTTTTGGTAGTTAAACCTAATTTATTTGCCCATTCTTCATTTAAATGACCTGCAATTTCATCTGAAGTGTAAGTTTCATCGTATAAATTCCCTCTTAATTCAGCTAAATAAGGATCTAGTTGATAAAGAAATTCTTCCGCAGGTAAACCATTCCAGCTTTCGTGCCACATGGCTTTATGCCCAGCTGCACAACGACTACGTTTAAAGGTTTTTAAATCTGGATTATCTGCTAATAAATAAGTTATGTAATCACAATGCTCCATCCAAGTATGCGCCGCTTCTTTAACTGCTTTATCTTGTCTAGCTATGTGTAAAATTTTTGCCCAAAACCATTCTGAAGAATAAATTCCACCTTCGTATTTTGTGTAGTCTTCTCCGCCCCAATTCCTTGCTAATTCATTAATTTCATTAGCTTCATTAACTGCGGTATGATCTTTCCAAAGTACCATTAACGCATTTGGATTTTCTTTAAAACCATCTACTAAAGCTAAAGGCTTTCCTTCGCTATTTAAAGGTAATGGTGAAGAACCTGTAGTATCTATACAAATACTTGCTATAGATTCTGGCGCTACGCCACTTTGTGAAATTACTGAAGTTATCGTGTACTCTAATCCTTCTATGTGATCTAACGGATGTTGCCTAAACTGATTGATACCAGGGTTACAATATTGCTGTTCTTTCCATCTTGGATACCAAAATACTTCTGAAGCCAGCTCTGCTCCATTTTGCGTGTCTATCAATACTGCTCTTACAGAATCTGAGCCATAATCAAGTCCTATTACGTATGTTTTCATTTATCTTTATTTAAGGGTAACCAAACTTTCATTTTTCCTACACCTCTGTTTGCCCATGAATAGTATGGGATTGCCTTGAGTTTTTCATTTGAAACAGAATAAATACCCTCAAGAATTTGTTCTTCATTAACCTTGAATTCATCTGAAGGTGACACAGTAATATCATTAAATTTTGGATTATCCACTTCTTCTACAGCGTATACTAAAGGCCCATATTCTAATGATAATTTATTTTCATTGTCTTCTACTTTTTCATTTGTTTCTACAGTACGTACTTCCATTGGAAAGTTGATTTCAATTTTATCGTCAGCACTCCATTTTCTAGTGATTTCAAAATAACCATTACTTACTGAAGTCTTTACTTTTTCTCCATTGATGGACAAACTCGGTTCACCTTTATATATGTCCGTATATGTGTATAAATCACTTGGTAAAACTTCATTTCTACTCCAACCTGGCACACGAAACTTTACAGTTGTCTTAGAATCAGCTTCAATATTGACACTTACTTTTCCATTCCAAGGATATGATGTCTTTTGAGTCACCTTAACAGCTTTACCTTTTAAATCAATATCAGCTTGACTTGAGGCATATAGATTTATATAAACCGTATTATTTCCTTTGGAATATATTAATCCTGGAATTGATGGTATAAAACGAATGATATTGGTAGGACAACATGAACAATCAAACCAAGCTTGACGAGTGCATGAACCTCGGTTAAATTTATATTCACCATCAGACTCTAAAGCATTTGGATAGAAAAAGTTGGTTCCGTCTAATGATAATCCAGAGATTAGTCCATTATATAAAGTTCGCTCAATAACATCAAAATATTTAGCTTCGCCATAAAAGTTATGCATTCTGTGATTCCAGTAAACACTACCAATAGCTGCACAAGTTTCACTATAAGCCGTTAAATTTGGTAGTTCATAATTTTCACCAAAGGACTCACCATCATGCCTTGCGCCAAGTCCACCTGTGATGTACATTTTTTTGGAAACCATATTTCTCCATAGCTTATCAACGGCTCTTTTATATAAACTGTCATTTTTAATAGCAGCAATATCAGTCATTGCCGCATACATATATACTGCTCTTACAGCGTGACCAACAACCTCATCTTGCTTTACTACTGGAATATGATCTTGGGAATATGCTCCAAAAAGATCGTGATTTTTAGGATTACCACGATTATCTAAAAAGTACTTAGCTAAGTTTATATATTCTTCTTTACCCGTGATTTGATAAAGTTTTATTAAACCTGTCTCAATAATCTGATGTCCTGGAACGGTATGAATTTTACCTTCATCATTTCCAAATGTTTTAACCATAAGATCTGCATTCTTCAATGCTATATCTAAGAAGTTTTTTTTACCCGTTGCTTTATAATGCACTGCTGCTGCTTCATAAAGATGACCTGCATTATACAATTCATGACTGGCTGCTAAAGACTCCCAACGTTTACCCTCCTTTACTTCAACCCACCATGCAGGTGGCTTAGCTGGATTTATCGTTCTCCATGTCGTTAAATATCCATCTTGTTCTTGACCTGTTTTAACAATACTTATTAAAGAGTCTAAAACCATTTCCAATTCTTTATTTGGGGCGCTTATTAATGAGCTTGAAGCACCTTCGATAATCTTGTAGACATCTGTATCATCAAAAGGCATTTCACCTCTAGTTTCACCTTCCATTTCACCACCAGCTATCAAAAAATTATCTAAACGGCCTTCTTCTTCACATTTTGCAATAGCATAATCAATGGTTTTTTCTTGAACACGTTTAATTATCGGCAACCAAAAATTATCAGTAACCCTTACGTTTTTAATATCGACTGGAGAAATCTTATAACCTACTTTTAATTCTTGTACATCAGCAATATTTTTTTTGTCCTTATTACAGCTTAGCAATATGACTAATGAAGCTAAAGTCAAGATGTTTTTTAATAATCGCATATGAACAGCTTTTTAATTATAGAAGTGCTATATTTTAGATTTTGAACCTATTAAGAAATGTAAATCTAACACTTATTAATTTTTAATAATAGTTTTAATTAAAAAACTTTATCTTGGCGAAAGATAATTTTGCACTATGATAGTTGGCTACAACCCTGAAGATAAAGTTCTATTAGCTGTAGATTGTATAATTTTTGGGTTTGATAATGAAGATTTAAAAGTTTTGTTGGTTAAAAGAGATTTTGAACCTGAAAAAGGAAAATGGTCTTTGATTGGAGGTTTTTTAAAAACCGAAGAAACATTAGACGATGCTGCCCAACGAATTCTTCATAAGCTAACTGGTATGGATGATATTTATATGGAACAATTCTATACTTGGAGTGAAATTAATCGAGATCCTGCAGAAAGAACAATATCTACTTCTTATTACGCTATTATAAATATTGAAGAGCACAATGAAAAACTAATTGAGTATCACAATGCCAAATGGTTTAGTCTATCATCAGCTCCCAGTTTAATATTTGATCATAATGAAATGCTATCTAAAGCGACTAGACGCTTACGCAGAAGAACATCCATCAGTCCAATTGGATTTGGTCTTCTGCCTGAAAAATTTACAATGCGACAACTTCAAAAATTGTATGAGTCTATTTTAGATAAAAAATTAGACAAAAGAAACTTTGTGAATAAAATAAAGTCGATGGATATATTAATTAAGTTAAACGAAAAAGATATGACCTCTTCTACTAAGGGATCTTATCTATACATTTTTGATCAAGAAAAATATGACGCAAAGCAATCAAACGACTTTTATTTGAAATTATAATTTATTTATCTGTATCTACTTTTAAAATCCTCAATTGATATAATTGATATAATTAATACCTATTAATTTTATACATAAATAAATGAAAGATTCATTTTAAATAAAAACTCTCCTATATATACTACTCTTAAAACACGAAAACTTATTACATTACTTACTTGCTTTTTATTATTTCTTATATATTCAAGAATCAAATAACTTATTCTTATAAAACTTTACTTAAAAATCATTTTTTCTCAAAAAACACATCGAAAACAAACCATATTTGGACACAAAAATGAGTATTAATGCTTCCAAATAGAGATTTAAACCAAAAGCTCATATTTTAACATTTAATTTTAAATAACTGAAATACAGTTTTTTACATATAAATTAAGAGAAATTTAAGAATTGTCGTATAAATTTTTACAAAAAATTAACGCAATCGGTTGCATAATTTGAATAATAATGTAATTTTACAGTAACAAAAATAAAAAGCATGCATTTTTAAGAATGTGTTTCTTTTTTATATAAAAAACTAAAAACTTAATAAAAATGATCAATCAACTATCTAATGAACATTTAAGAAGACTAAGGAAGCTACTTTTTCTTCTCTTATTCGGTGGCTTTGTTTTACCCGCTTTTGCGCAAAATATTTCAGTCTCAGGAACTGTATCTGACAAAAACGGACCTATTCCAGGTGTTAACATTATTGTATCTAATACTACTAATGGAACACAAACAGATTTTGATGGTGAATATACTTTAAACAATGTTTCGCCTGATGCTGTCCTTATATTTAGTTACTTGGGTTATACAACTCAAGAAATTTCTGTTAATGGACGAACTAGTATAAACATTACATTAGAAGAGAATCAAGAACAATTAGAAGAAGTTGTAGTAATTGGATATGGTACTCAAAGTAAAGAGTCTGTAACGGGTTCAGTGGTTTCTATTAAAGGTGAGGATTTAAATGAAGTACAAGCTGCTAACTTTCAACAAGCATTACAAGGTAGAGCTGCAGGTGTTAACATCCAATCAACAAGTACTAGACCTGGATCAGCACCACAAATTAGAATACGTGGTGTACGTTCACTTTCTGCAGATAACAATCCATTGATTGTACTTAACGGTATTCCTTTTGCAGGTGGACTTAACGATATTAATCCAGTAGATATCAAAAGTATTGAAATACTTAAAGATGCATCCGCTACGGCAATTTATGGGTCTAGAGGTGCTAATGGTGTTATTTTAATCGAGACAAAATCTGGTAGCATTGGTCAAAAAGCTCAGTTTAGTTACAATACTTATTATGCCGTTAAGGAGGTATTTGCGAAATATCCATTAATGAATGCTGCCCAACTAATACAATTACGCGCTGATGTAGCTGCGCATCCGCGCCAAAATGGTAATCCAATTTATGGTTTGGGCGGAGATGAGTTTTTAGGGAATGATACCGATTGGCAAGATTTATTATATGGTAGTGGATTACAAACCGCTCATGATATCAGTGTACAAGGAGGTAGTGAGAGTGGCTCATATAATGTAGGGCTTGGTTACTTTAAAGAAACATCAGTAGTTCCTGGTGATTCTTTTGATAGATATACTTTTCGTGCTCAAATTGATCAAAATGTAGGAGATAACATCCGCTTTGGTATAAATACTGTAACTAACTTTAGTGAAACGAGTAGTATTGTTGGTGTCGGTGGTGTTCTTTCTGCCTCTCCTCTATTAAGCCCATATGATGAAAATGGCAATTTTTTAGAATCGGTTCGTCTTACAACTGAAGCTGACCAATTGTGGATTCCAACAAGAAATGAAATTAATCGAGTAGGAAAAGGTAGAGCAAATGAACAAATAGATTTTGGTACTTATAACAATATTTATGGTGAAATAAAATTACCATGGATTGTTGATGGTTTAAAATACCGTTTAAATATAGGTTTGAATTATCGTACATCTAGAGATGGGAATTTTAGAGGACAAGGTGTGTTTAACTTTAACCCTACAACACCTTCTAATGCTAGCTACGATACATCAATGCTGTGGGATTACGTCATTGAGAACCAATTACTTTTTGATCGTACATTTGGAAAACACAAGGTCAATTTCGTTGGGTTGTTCTCATCTCAAAAAAATCATTTTGACAATTCTGGTTTGGCAGTTCAAAATATTCCTGATGA
This sequence comes from Winogradskyella sp. SYSU M77433, assembly GCF_029911945.1. Taxonomy (NCBI): domain Bacteria; kingdom Pseudomonadati; phylum Bacteroidota; class Flavobacteriia; order Flavobacteriales; family Flavobacteriaceae; genus Winogradskyella; species Winogradskyella sp. SYSU M77433. The sequence goes on from NZ_JARYTG010000001.1 coordinate 731,245, forward strand.
AACTTCATTATGGTACAACTTAGATTCTGCTCTTTCAGAAGATATTTTAAGATATGGAACAGGCTATTCTGAAAGTGGTTTATTATCCGTTATGGGTAGAATACTTTATCAATACGACAATAAGTACTTACTTACAGCCACTCTAAGATCTGATGGTTCATCTAGATTAGCCCCTGGTAATAAATGGTTTACTTATCCTGCAGTTTCCTTGGGTTGGAATATTGGTAATGAGCCTTTCTTAGAAAATGTAAGTTGGATTAATCTTCTTAAATTAAGAGCAGGTTATGGGGAAACTTCTAACCAGGCTATTGCTCCTTTTTCCGTTCAAGGTAGATTATCTCAAGTAGAATATAATTATGACACTACTTATGCTAATGGTTTTTATGTGACACAATTACCAAACCCTGAATTAGGATGGGAATTCTCAGAGACATATAACTATGGAGTCGACTTTGGTTTCTTTAATAATCGCTTATCAGGAAGTATAGAATACTATATAACCAAGACTAATGATATTCTATTAGGTCTAGCCCTTCCTGAAACTTCTGGTGTAGGTAGTGTAACCTCTAATATTGGTTCTACTGAAAACAGAGGTTTAGAAATTGCTCTTAATGGTACTATTTTTGACAATCCTGATGGTTTTTCATGGGATGTAGGAGTTAATGTCTACACTAATAGAAATGAAATTACTTCACTATCTTCTGGTCAAACTAGAGACGAAGGTAACTTATGGTTTGTGGGACAACCTCTAAACGTAATTTTTGATTACGACCGTGTTGGTCTTTGGAACGAATCAGATCCAGATTACCAATATTTTGAGCAATATGAACCTGATGGTACATTAGGTATGATTAAGGTACGTTACACAGGAGATTATAACGATGACGGTTCACCAACAAGAGCTATAGGTGCTGAAGATAGGGTTATTATTGATCCAACACCAGATTTTCAAGGTGGTTTTAATACGCGCTTTGCTTACAAGAATTTTGATTTCACAACGATTGGAGCCTTTCAAAGTGGTGGTGTTTTGGTGAGTACTCTATACAGTTCAAACGGTTACCTTAACTTACTTACAGGTAGAGGTAATAATGTTGATGTAGACTATTGGACACCAACTAATACTGACGCTAAATACCCTGCGCCTGGTGGTGTACAAAGTGGAGACAATCAAAAATACGCTAGTACTTTAGGTTACTTTGATGGTTCTTATTTAAAGATACGTGCAATGACATTGGGTTACAATATGGATTCCAAAGTTTTAGATAAAACATTTATACAAAAGCTTAGAATTTATGCCACTGTACAGAATCCTTTTGTTTTGTTTTCACCTTTTCATGATGAATCTGGATTAGATCCTGAAACAAACTCTGGAACTAATGGTGATGGATCACGTCAAAATGTAGCTGTAAACACAGGGAATATTGCACGTGGTATACCAACGATAGGTACCAATGTGCCTACTTCAAGAAACTTTTTGCTAGGATTAAACATAACATTTTAAAAAAGATGAACATGATAAAGATTAGATTTAAAAATGTATCAATAGCAATACTATTAATTGCATTGCTTACAGGCTCTTGTACAGAGGATATAATCCAAGAAGAGCCAAGAGGCGTATTTACACCTGAATTCTTCCAAACAGAATTAGGAGTACAAGGTGGATTAACCTTTCTTTATGAGAGATTAAGAGATGTTTACGGTTTCGCTTATTTTTTAAATTTAGGTGAAACAGGTACCGATGAATATTGCGCTGCTCAAAGTGCAAATAATAACTTTTTTGATTTAGATCTTGCTGGACAAGGTAATTTGCGACCTGAAAGTGGTTTTTCTATAGGAAGACCTTGGGGTGCGAGCTGGCCAGCAATAAATACTGCTAGCGGTATTATTGAAAACGCAGAAGCTGTTGGGCTAGATGAATCATTAATTGCTGAAGCTCAATTTTTCCGTGCTTTTTATTATTTTCTATTAGTTCAAACTTATGGTGGTGTACCTTTAGATTTAGGATCTGGAGAACTTGCTTTTAACCAATCTGCTGTTAGAACTTCTGTACGTAACACTGTACCTGAAGTATATACTCGAGCAATTATACCAGATTTAATTGCTGCAGTAGATAATTTACCAGATAATCCAAGACTAACAGGAACTGTAACTAAAAATGTAGCTAGACTATATTTAGCAAAAGCTTATTTAACTTATGGTTGGTGGTTAGAAAACCCTAATGGAATACCAACCTACCCTGATACTCCAAGAACAGATCCAGATGGTAATGGTCCTTCTTACTATTTTCAGCAGGCTTATAACTTAGCCGTTAATGGTATTGAAAACCCTGGTCCTTACAGACTATTGGACTATTTCTATGATGTTCACGTAGGATCAAATGATCGTCATGAAGAAATGATGCTTTACTCAGACCGTACTGAGACAAGTGCTATATATAACGGTGGACCATTAACAGGTTTTGGCGGTACTGATGGTACAAACACCGCTGTTTGGATGGTGACATCTAATTATACTACCATAAGTGTAGATGGTGTTGCTGCTGTACAAAGAGAAGCAGCACAAAGCTACGGAAGACCTTGGACACGTATGGCTCCAACAATAGGTGTATTCACGCAAACATTCACGAACAAAGATATAGACTCTCGCTACGATGGTACTTTTGTAACTAGTTATAGAGGTAATTGGGATAAAGGTGGTGATGAAACACCTACCATTACAGCTGCTAATGGTCTTGAAATTGAACCTGGTGATGCCGTTGTATCTTTCTTAGATGAATACGACCCTAGTGTGAGTTATGTCAACGGTGGAAATATTGGTGGTGGAGAAATATCAGGTAGATCTGATTATGTCATAAACTTAAATGAAATAAATAGAAGGTTTTATCCAGGCTTATGGAAATTAGGCACATACCGTACTGATAACCAAGGTGGATTAGGAGAACCAAATGTAGGAAATACACGACCATTTCCAATTGCAAAGTATTCAGAATTTTACTTGGTAGCTGCTGAAGCTGCAGTAAAGGGTGCTTCAGGATCATATACAGCTAGAGATTTAGTGAACGTTATTCGTGCACGTGCAGGTATGTGGCGTTTTGATAACGGAGAACAACAAGAACGTATAGAAGATAATAGTGCAGCTATGGTAAATGCTACACCTGCTGTAATCGATATCGATTATATTCTCGCAGAGCGTTCACGAGAATTCTTCGGTGAAGGATACAGATGGTATGATTTAGTGCGTACTCAAAAATGGAATGAATATGCTAGTAGTTATGAAATTGGTGGTAACGACGCTTCAGACCATAACCCTACAGTAACAACAAGAACTATAGAACCTTATCATTATTTAAGACCAATCCCTCAAACCCAATTTGACAGAATGGATGCAACAGAAGCTGAGAAAGCAGCTTACCAAAACCCTGGATATTAGATATGTTAGAAACTATAAACATTAGTTTGAATTAGTTAGTTGCGTTTATTTTCCGAAAAAGGGCTGTTTGTACAAACAGCCCTTTTTTTTAGCAACAATAAATTTTGTCAAAAAATAGTCAATTTACAATGTGTTTAATTATGATGTTCACTATAGTGAATTAACTAACCACAAGAAATTAACATTTTTAACAAAAAAATTACGCAATCGGTTGCGCTTTTTAAATTATTGACTATATTTACATTATAAGAACTGATTTTTACAATGATGATTAAAATATCAAGTTCTTTTTAACAAATTGATAAAATTATACCTAATTATAATTTTTGAAGTAAAGAACCAATTTTCATATTAATCAATTAAATTTTAAAAAAAATGTTAAAAGCTCTGAGACTAATAGGTGTATTTTTGGCTATAATATCTGTCCTTTTTGTAGTCAGTTGTGAGGATGATGATTCTTTTAGAGAAGTTTCAATTATTTCTATTTCACCAAATGAAATTTTCCCTGGTGATGAAGTAACTCTAGAAGGTGAGAACTTCAATGACGTTTTATTTGTTTTCTTAAACAGTAATCAAGTTCCTTATCAACTAGATGGTAACATGATTACATTTACAACACCAATCAATGGAGGTGTTGGAGAAAGAACCGTTACTTTAGTAATGCCAGATGGTTATATTGTTACAACAGACATTACAATAGTACCAAGACCTTTTCCTATTATTGAGGCTCTTTCTGCAAATGCAGTTCCTGAAGGTGAGGATCTTACAATTCGTGGTACTTCCTTAGATAACATTCAATCTGTAACTGTAGGTGAAGTTGAAGCAACCGTAGTATCATCCACATCGGAAGAATTAACAATCACTATTCCTGCAGGATTAAACCCTAATATCCCAACTGAAGTTCTTATCACAACTACTGGTGGTGAAGCATCAACTGGTGAGAGTTTCTATGTTGGCGAAAACTTACTAGCTAATGGAAATTTTGAATTAGGATCTGGAGATGATTTTACTAATTGGAGTAAGTTTAACGGTGCTGATGTTTTAACAGCAACAACAGCTAGTGGTGAAACTTATTATGGTAGGTCTCTACGTGCTGAAGGGCTTGGTCCTAATCCATGGAACACACAATTTGTAAGTGATGATGCAATAACTCAAGATGGTGCAGAATATACTTTCTTCATGTGGATTAAAGGTCAATCAGGAACTCCTGGAAATGGTGGTAATATCAGATTTTCAACCAATCCTGGTGGCTCTGCTCAATATAGTGGCAATTATGATATTACTGCTGAATGGCAACAGATCTCTTGGACATTCACAGCAAATTCAGCTCAGACAAGAATAGTAATGGATTTAGGTGCTGTAGAAAATGCGGTTTATTTTATTGATAACGCAACTTTAGTAGGCCAAGGTACACCACCACCACCACCTGTTAATATAAACGGTAGCTTTGAAGAGTCTGACTTGGGTGCTGCTGATAACATAACTGGTTGGGGAGGTTTAAATAGTACTCTTGCCACTGGAGAAATAACTGATGAAGACAGCCATGATGGCGATAAAAGTCTTAAAATGACTATTAATGAGCTAGGTGCTAATCCTTGGAATATTCAACCTAATTCTAGTATGGATGTAGTAGATGGTCAAACATATATTTTAAGTGTTTGGTTTAAAGGTACAGGCATTTCAAATATAAAAGTAGCAATAGATCAAGGAGGTGATCCGGGTTGGGCTGAATGGGGTGCACCAGAGGTTGGTTTTACTAATAACCAATGGACTGAGGTTACTTATGAATTCACAGCAAGCACAACAAACGGCGGCCCTAATAATGCTCGATTTGCTATAAGTATGAGTTATGATGGAAACGTAGGAGGTATTATATACATAGATGACTTGGAGGTTACACCTGTACAATAATATAAATGTAAAACTAAATAAAAGATAACCTAAATTGTTTATTGCTTAAAAAGCCGCTCGTTACTACAAGCGGCTTTTTAATTTAAAATCAACTATATTAAAACGTAGCAATAAATAATGTCCACAATGTCCTTCTACAATATTTAATTAATACAATAGTTTATAGAATTTTTCAATAAAAAAACAGAAATGAATAGTAGTATTTTTTAATTAAAATATTAGTAATTGAACTACTTAAAGCTTAATCAAAATGAAATAATTATTTATGATTTTCCAATATACTTTGGGCAAACCATAGAATTGGAGCTTGTCCATGTAAATCACCAGTAACTCTTGGTCTATTAAGGTAATAGTTTATATCATCACTTTGACCAGTTCCGACACACACTTCCTTAACCTTACCATCATCATGAATGTAATAAACAAGTGCATTCCAAGCTTTTTTATAGGCAACGGCGTTGTTTTCTTTTGACAATAAACCCTTTTTAACTCCTACAGATATTGCAAAACCAAACATGGCTGTTGAAGATGTTTCTTTAAAAGAATTTTTATTATCTATTAACTGATGCCACATACCATCATTATTTTGATAACGGATTAAACTTTGCATCATCTTTTTATATCCTTTTAGTATAGAATTATAATGTGGATTCTTTTCAGGTAATACAGATAATAACTCTGCCATTCCAGCCGCAACCCAACCGTTTCCCCTTCCCCAAAAGAAATGAGCATCTTCTCCATGGTAGAAAAGACCATTTGGCTGTTGTAACTTTTTTATATAAGAATCAATTTCAGTTGCAGCACGTTCAAGATATATCATATTTCCAGTCGCACGATAGGCTTGAACCTGCAAACAACCTATCATATAAACATCATCTATCCAATATCTAGTCTGAGATGTTAAACCATTTGGTAAGGGATTTTCCCATTGTCCATTAGCGAATCTTAAGCCTTGTTCTAAATATTTTTTATGGTTAGTTTGAATATAAAGTTCTAAAGGTAATATACCGTAAACATTAGCATCTACGTGATTAGAGGTATTTATAATTTCATCATAAAGAGGGTCTCTATAACGTTCTATAAACTTATTGATTATTGCCTCATCATCTACTAAAGCTGCCAATTTTATAGCACCATACGCAGCACATACTTCTGCATAATGTAATGCTTGTACCTCTTCTGTTTGGTACATCATAAAACCTGAACGCGACAACAAATCATTGGTAACCAACCTACCCGTATGCTCTACTGATTTAATATAAGCTGATTCATCATTTCTTTTTGGATTATCACAAGAAATAAAGAAGCTTATTACTATAAAAAATAATACTTGACTCTTTGTAAAAAAATATATTTGGAACTTATTTATTATACCAAGTGTATACATCCGAATTTAGTATTTAATTTGAGCAATATCATGCTTTTATTACTAGTCAGGGCTTAGTCCCTTCAGGCCATTTGTAAGTCCTATATAGGCTTGTTTTCTATCAAAGTTATTGTCAAAAAGTAAAGGCCAATCGGTACCGTTATCATACAACCAACTGTCTATATCCCTTAATCCCCAAACTGTAACTCCGAACTGTTGAGGAGAAGGGACAATTGTTTTGTAATAGTATGCAGCTCTATGAAATTGGTCTGACTGTGCCTGAGCTCTCTCCGATGTGAATTCAGTAATATCGTCATTGTAATTTACTTTTACATCTATTTCTGAAATATGTACTAGTAACCCTGTATCTGAAATCTGCTGTATGGCCGTTTGTAGTTCTGAAGGAGATGGCCAATTGTGGTTTAAGTGCATTTGCATTCCAATACCATCAATAGGAATATCATTAGCTATGAATTGATTAACCATCGATAGTAATTCATTTCGTTTGTTAGGATCTCCTGCAATATTATAATCATTGTAAAATAGCTTTACCTCAGCATCACCTTGTCTTGCCCATTGGTGGCATTTAGCAACGTAATCCTCACCTATTCTTTGTCTAAAAACGGCATTCATAGCTTCGCTAGTAAGTGCCTCGTTAACTACATCCCAACTTTCAACGATAGGGTTTCCGTTATCATCTTCAAATTCAGCAAAGTGGGCTACTGTGTTGATGATGTAATTTTTTACCTGATCTTCAAATTCTTGATCCGTACCCGAAAAACTTTCCAACCAATTTGGTATGGAATATTCTGGATGCCATAATAAAGTATGACCATGCACACGCATTCCATGTTCTTGAGCATAAGCCACAAGGTCGTCACCATCACTCCAATCATATGTGTCTGGTGCAGGAAACATGTTATACATTTTCATTTCATTTCCGAAAGTGAGGCTGTTAAATTCATTATTCATCACTTCTCTGTAGGTTATCATACTATTTGAATTTGACGTTATTTGCTCATAGGACAAAGCAAGACCTATTGGAAAACTCACGTGCTCTCTTAAATACTCTACTGGTTCTTGCCCTCCATTATTTCCTCCTGAAGGACCTCCAACATTAATATTAGAATCGTCTCCGCTACTACAGCTAATTAATATTAAGACAAAAAGTATTTGTGAGAACTTGTTTAGTTTCATGATTTTAAAATTTTCAATTAGTGAAAAATCTTAAGTCTTTATTCGACTTAAGGCTATTTATATTTATTCTTAGTTGTATAACTCTACATTAGTTAGTTAGTTACAAAAGTTGTAATACTATTCGGCGGTAGATTATATAAAAACGCATCTATACTCGATTCTATATTGACAACTTCTTGTACTTCTAAATTTTGGTTACTACTTGTAATATAAGGGGTAACACTATCGCTGCTTGTTCCTGAAATAACAAATTGTTGCTCTACAGTTTGCTCTGTTTGATTTATAGCTACAACCACAATCCTACCTTCACCTGAATAAGCACTAACAGAAATTCCTGTCTGAGGATTAGCCTCTGCCGCTATCCTTGTATAACCAGGTTTAATAAATCTTGAGAAGTTTGACATCACGTAACCTCGCTTGGTTACAACACCGTTAGAAGTTCCTTCTTCACCATCTCCTATAAAACCGTAATATCTTTTACCATACCACCATACATAAGCACTGTATTGACCAATTACCATACAATCGTGAACTTCCTTTCCAACTAATAAAGCATCTGGCCATAAATTAGCACTTCTATCACTAGATGTATAGTGCTCAGTCATCCAAAGTTCTTTCCCTTTTTCTAAAGCAAGAGGATATGGATAATTATCGATGGCCGTACCATAAATATGACCTCCTACAATATCTACATTATCTACTGCTACAGGATCGTTAAGTGTTAAGTCCGTATGCTCGTGTCTAAACTGAAATGATTCGGATGGCATCAATTGAGTATTAGTGATAAGACCACCATAATCTCTCATAAAATCACGTACTTGGGCTGCAGACCAGTTGCAAGACTCATAAGAAACTTCATAATCACCCTCGTTCTGAATGCTTATAACTTCTAAAGGGGCTCCATTAGTATCCATATAAGCAGCAAAATCATTCAAGTAATTTGCATAGTCTTCATAAGATTCTGTCTTTAAAGCCCCTCCAATTAGGTCATTATTAGTTTTCATATCCGCAGGAGGACTCCAAGGTGTTGCCATAATTAAAGCGCCTCTTTGAGAAGCTAGTTGGGCATGTCCAAGCTCAATTGCTCTTGCGTTATCGTCTGGAGCAACACGAATCCTTAAAATTGAGAGACCTATTTCCCCCTCATCATTTCCATATAATTTGTCCATATCGTTAGCGCTAAGTGGATTATTCAACCTAAAAACTGTTGCCGCACCAAAACCACTAATATTTTGTTCTACCTCTGTAGGTGTAACTGTAGAAGCATCAGGTTGTAATACTGTAGGATCTGATGGATCAGAAGGACCGGTTGGCCCACCCACATTAACACCTCCACCTTCATCACTGCTACAATTGAAAGTTAAAATCAATACAAATAGCATTAATATTTTTATAATTGTTTTCATTGTACTTAATGTTTAGTTTATTTTTTCCTTTATTTATTTTGGTTGTATATCATTTGCTGAAGTAGCATATAAACCTAACAAACAACCCGTAAAACCACCTGCAATATCTGTAGATAGGATATCTCCAGATACTGTAGTGCCTAGTTTCTTTAGTTCAGTATTTCCAACTGCATATTTAAATTCATATTTGTCACCATTAGCCGAAATTTCAAGTTTAATATCATCATCTAGCTCTATTTTAGAGCTTGCTATTACTTCTGAAATTACGTCTCCCTGTCTTCCTGGCCATTTATTTTTTTGAAGTACTATATAAAAATTGTTTCCTTTTTTGGTTACTCCAAACACATAGTTTGATCCTTCATTTTGCAATGCTACAACACCTGCTAAATCCTCTTCTGATTTTGGGCGATAAGATAATGTTGTTGAAAAGGTAAAACTATTGTGTTGCTGTCTATGAAATAGTGTTGATGTAGGTTTTCTTTCTTTTATATTCACATCAAAAGGCTTGATTTTTAAACCCTCTTTAACTTTAGATATGAAAGCTTCTCGTGGTCCTCGTATACCTATCCAACGGTAATCGAGCTTATCAGAAGTAAAATCTTCTTGAAAAGTAAAATTACCATTAGGGAAAAATTCTTTACTTCCTGTTTTATTTAAAACACCTTCTGGCAACTTCAATTTTGGTTTCATAGGAACCAACCCATTTTCAAAAACAGGAAATTCACCAGACCAATCTACTGGTAACATAAAGGTTTCTCGACCAGTATTAACACGGTTTTCTTCATTTGGTCGTACTGCCAAAAACACTCCATAGTATTGATCACCATCAAACTGTACTAAATCTGCATGACCAGCCCAATCTACTTTATTTTGTCTGTCTTTTTCAAAATATCTTTGGGTAAGTATAGGATTACTAGGTGCTGGTACAAAAGGGCCTGTAGGTTTATCACTCTTAAATATGACTTCACTGTGCCATCCTCCTGTTCCACCTTCAGCACACATTAAGTAGTAAAAACCATCTTTTTTATAAAGATGTGGTGCTTCAATCCAAATAGGCTTTTCATTGATATTAACCCCACCATTTACAATAATTTTATCTGTTCCTGGAATAACATCATCTTTTTCCAAATCATACTCCCAAACTTTTATAACTCGGTGTCCACTATACAATTCTTTACCCTCATTTGGTGCATCATTATGTACTACATACGCTTTACCATCATCATCGAAAAAAATCGAGGGGTCTATGCCACTAAAACTCAGTTTATATGGTTCACTCCATCCTTTCATTGGGTCTTTAGTTTTAACAACCATATTTCCTGCTCCATAGACTACAGTGGTAATCATGTAAAATGTATCGTTATTTGGATTATAAGTGATACCTGGTGCATATACACCATGACTAATACCAACTTTGCTAACATCCAATTGGGAAGGTCTGTCTAAAACGTGTCCTATTTGAGACCAATTAACCAAATCTTTTGAGTGAAAAATAGGGACACCTGGAAACATTGCAAATGAAGAACAGACCATATAGTAGTCATCCCCTTTTTTAGTTATCGCAGGGTCTGGATAACACCCTTGTAAAATAGGATTATAGAACTCATTTTCTGCTAAAGGATTGTTCGTATATATATCATCGTTACCTTTATAAACGACATTTTTGAAAATCGGTTGGTTTGAGGGCTTTGTGAGCTTACTTAATGAATCATTATGTACACTTGTAAATGATGATATGACCAAAGGTATAGTTGTTAAAAGAAATACACTTAGTATTACCTTTAGTGCTTTTGAAGGTTTATTTTTCAACATTTTAATTCTAATTTTTATTAAAGCGAGTAATTATGGACTCTTAAACAAAAAAGACCTTGCTCTTCAAACAAAAACAAGGTCTATATGAGATATTCAATATTTTAGTAAATTATATTCTAAAGTCCGTCTGCAAATCCTCTATGTGCTATTTTAAACTCATAGTTTTCATTGTAAAGTAAAGGCCATTCTGTACCTCCATCATATCTCCAACTATCTTGATCTCTTACACCCCAAACGGTAATACCATACTGTTGAGCAGCTGGAACAATAGAGTTATATTCAGAAGAAACATGATTGTAATAGCTCTCTTGCAGTTGAGCACGTTCTAAAGTTAGCGATGTAATATCTTCATCAGGGTTAATTCCTATATCCAATTCTGAAATATGGACTAATAATCCAGAACCTGCAACACTTGTAATTGCATTGCTTACTTCGTTAAGAGAAGGCCATGCACTACTTAAATGCATTTGCATACCAATACCATCTATAGGTATTCCACTATTTTGAAAACTAGTTGCCATAGATAAAATAGCGGCACGCTTATTTGTTTGCCCTGCAACGTTATAGTCATTGTAGAAAAGTTTTACATCTGGATCCGCTTCTCGTGCCCATTGAAAAATCCTTTCAATATAGTTTGCCCCCATTCTTTGAGTGAAAAGAGAGGATCTTATACCACCATCATCACTAAAGTATTCATTCACTACATCCCATGCCTCAACTATAGAATTTCCGTTTGCATCTACCTCTTGTGCAAAATGTTCTACAGTAGTCTTTACATAATTTTCTATGTGAGCCTCGAACTCTTGGTCTGTACCTGCAAAATTCTCTAACCAATCTGGAATAGCATATTCTGGGTGCCAAACTAATGCATGTCCATGAACTCGCATTCCGTTAGCTTTAGCATAAGCAACTATGGCATCACCATCACTAAAGTCAAAACTATCTGGTCCTACAAATATGTTGGCCATTTTCATATCATTTTCTGCCGTAATACTATTGTAGTCATTATTTAGCATACTTCTGAATTCTGTTTCAGACGAAGAAGCCAAACGTGACGCAGACACAATATTTCCAATTGGAAAACTAGCCATGTCTTTAAGATTTTCTGTGGGATTATATAAAAGAGGATCTCCTGAATTTCCTCCATCATCATCTGAACTATTTGTTGGCCCACCAACCCTAACGCCATTCGATTCGTCTGGGCTACAGCCAGTCAAGATAAAACCAAAAACCAGTACACTAAGAAAGATTTTTTTCATTATATTAATTTTTATTTATATTATAATTTAGATTGTTTTTTCTTTTTTGAAATAAAGAATTGCGAAGCTTTAAAAACTCTACTATATATAGTAAATAAACTAAAAAAAAGCTTTAAAAGCAAAATTTATGCAATCGATTTCGTAAATAGATTCATTTTTAACAATTTCACCGTATTTAATAGTATTTCAACACTTTAAAACTCTTGAATTACACCTTAGATAAACGCCTACTCAATTCTGAAAGGTGAAGCTGGTAAACCTTCTTTATTATATAAATTAGGATTGTCTGGATTATCAGACCAGGCATATTTTACATACTTCGGATGAGGCACAGTATCACTCCATACCACAACCTTGTTATCCACTATTTTTGCATTTGCCCAAACATATTCACCATCTTCACCTGCAATTGCAAACTCGCTGAGCTCTTCGCCATCATCTGTAATAAGTCCACCTCCAATATTTAAAAAGGAGATAATAACTTTATCTTTTTGTATAATATGGCTTTTATATAATGGTCCTGAATGGACAATATCTTCCTTATAAGCTAATTTTTGTGCCGCCAAAGCCATTCGTTCACCCACATCTTTTTTATTATCTGGGTGAATATCATTCCACTCTCCTAACTCAATATTAACAGTCATAGCAGTATTGGGCACTACTAAAGACTTCAATTGAGATTCGCGTAACTTTGCCCAACCACTTTCTGTAGGCAGATAATCTACATCTCCAAAATTAGGAAGCTGAGCATATATAAATGGTAATTCTACATTAGTAAACTTAGCTCTCCAATCCTTTATCAATGCTGGTAATAATTCAGCATATTCTTCTGGTCTCCCAGCGTTACTTTCTCCTTGATACCATAGAACTCCTGTTATTGGATATTCCAAATAAGGTGCCACCATAGCATTGTAAAGTGCTGTAGGTTCATTTTGAGGATTAATTCTTCGAGGACCTGCAAAACTGCTTCTATCTCGAGGAGGAAACACTTCACCTACTTTATATTCCCAATATCCTTTTAGATCTACAGTATCTCTTTCATTAAAAATCTTGTACGGTTTGTCTGGTACAAAACCACCTTTTCCACCATAATTTGTCACACGAATCACAAACAGATTTTCACCTTCTTTTAAAACATCCTTAGGCACATTGTAGCGTCGTTGTGGATATTGGTAAGTTGTTTGAGCTATCTTTTTTCCATTGATGTAAAGCTCATCTGCGTTTACAATTCTACCTAGAAATACCTCAGCTTCCTCGCCTGTCATAGATTGAGGCAACTGAATTTCTCTTCGGTACCAAACTACTCCATTTAAATCTCTAACACCTTGGTCTTCCCAGTATCCTGGAATATTTATTCTACGCCAATTTTTGGGTTCAAAATCTAATGAATACCAAGGGGTTTCTCTGATAAGACCTTTATCTTTAGAAAGAGGAGAACTAATGGTATTGTTATGGTTACCATTTAAGCTATTGACATAACTTGTATCTTTATTTCGTTCTATGACTTCTAAAAATTTAGGAAAATTTTTGTAACCATCCTCACTTATCCAAGCCTCGATAGGTGTTCCGCCAACACTAGCATTTATCAACCCTATAGGAACATTATATTTTTCATATATTTTTTTTGCAAAGAAATAGGCTACTGCAGAAAATGGTCTTACTTCTTCACCTATGGCTTTTTGCCATTTGCCACCGTCTAAATCTTTGATTGGACCATTTAAGTCAGTATTCGTAGGAATTTTGAAATGCCTTATTTCAGAATAATTCACATTTTTAATTTCATCTGCATAAGTAACATCATGAATATCTAGTTGATGTACCATGTTAGATTGACCAGAACATAACCAGACATCACCTATAAGGACATCATTCAAAATAATTTCATTAGTTCCTGAAACCTTTAAAGTAAAAGGACCTCCTGCTTTCATTTTTGGCAACTCTATACTCCAACTACCATCGCGAGATGTTTTTGTTGTTTTAGACTTTCCGTTAAATTTCACCCTTACTTTTTCACCAGGTGAAGCCCAGCCCCAAACCTTAATATTGGTATGTCTTTGCAAAACCATGCCATCTTGAAAAATAGTAGGAAGCTTAACTTGCCCGGAAGAAGAAAAAATTACAAACAAACAAAAGGTTAGCTGTAAAATTCTTTTTTGAAGTGTTATAATTCTTAATCTTTCCTTCATACTATCGTTTCGTTTTTGGCTTCAGATGCTTTATTAAACAATTAATAATTAATGTTTTATAGTTTTGCTTTTATCAAATATTTCAACTATTCTGAAACTAACCATACTAATTAGAAATTCCCATTTCTAATCCTCTCAGTTCTGCTAGTCCTTTCATTCTTCCTATAAGCGAATATCCAGGATACTGTTCTTTTTGTCCTTCCATAGAAAAAAGAAAACCATGATCTGGTCGCATTGGTAAGTTAACTTTACGTTTTTCCATTAGCTTTAAAATCTCTATCATGACAGACTTCATCTGAACATCTCCATCTAGATGGGCTGATTCTCTAAAAACATCCTTATTTTCTCGTTTTACATTTCTTAAGTGCAAAAAGTGAATACGCTCATCAAATAGATTTATAATCCTTATTAGATCATTATCTGGATGAGCACCTAAAGAACCCGTACAAAAACAAAGTCCATTAGCGACTGAAGGAACAGCTTCAAAAATCTGCTGAAGATCGCTAGTTTGTGACACAATACGAGGTAAACCCATTACAGAAAAAGGAGGATCATCAGGGTGAATGGCTAACTTAATACCTAACTCTTCAGCTACTGGGACAACTTCTTTTAAAAAATAAATGAGATGATCTCGAAGTGAAGAATCATCAATATCCTTGTAGTTATCTAAAAGAGCCAATATTTCTTTAGCTGTAAAATTTTCTATACTTCCTGGAAGTCCCAATAATACATTTCTAAATAATTGTTCTTTTTCACTATCGGTAAGGTTTTGTCCGTATTGAAGCGCAACCTCAATTTCTTCTTCTGAATAACTTTCTTTACTTCCTGGTCTTTTCAAAAGAAATACGTCAAAATAAATGAATGCTTTATGGTCGTATAGCAAAGCTCTTGTTCCGTCTGCATTTACATACGCGTGATTGGTACGAACCCAATCTAGTATAGGCATAAAATTATAAGTCACCACATAAATACCACAAGTGGCTAAATTTTTAAGGCTGGTCTTATAATTATCAATGTGAATCTTGAAATCTTCTTTCTGTCGTTTGATATCTTCACTTACCGGAAGACTTTCCACAACGGCCCATTCCATTCCTTCGTCACGAATTTCCTGTTGACGTTTTTTTATGTCATCAACAGTCCAAATATCTCCAACAGGGATATGATGTAATGCTGTAACTATGCCTTTTACATCACATTGTCTAATATCCTGAAGACTAATTTTGTCTTGTGGACCGAACCAACGCATTGTATGTAACATCTGATATTTCATAAACTAAAAACCAATGGAATTACCTCCATCAACACACATGGTGACACCTGTTACAAATTTGGCTTCATTGCTAGCAAAAAAGAAAACAGCATCTGCAATATCTTCTGGCTCACCCATTTTACCCATTGGTGTACGAGAAAATACTTTATTTTTTCTTTCAGGATCTGAGTTAAGTGCTTCTGCTGTCATTGGAGTTTTTATAAAACCTGGTGCAACACAATTTACTCTAACTCCGTACTGAGCAAGGTCCACAGCCATAGAGCGCGTCATACCCTCAATAGCTGTTTTACTAGCCGTGTAGGCAATTACCTTTGGAATACCATACTGAGCTGCCATTGAGCTTATATTTACTATATTTCCTCCTCCACTATTCTTCATCACCTTTACAACTTCTCTAGATATCGAAAAAACACTCTTCATATTGGTATGAATGATTTTATCGAATTCTTCATCAGTAACCTCAATAAATTCCTTTTTCATATTAATTCCGGCATTATTAACCAAAACATCAATATGTCCTTCGGTTTCTGCTATTTGACTAATCATTTCAGGTATTTTATCTAACTGATCAAGGTCAAATACGATTGGTTTTGCCAATTCACCTATTTCTTCGCAGGCCTTAGCTGTTTTCTCTTGGTTTCTACCAACTATATAAGTGGTATAACCATTATCGCAGAATTTTTTGGCCGTGGCATAGCCCAGACCAGAATTACCGCCAGTTACGATTGCCGTTTTGTTTCTCATTAAAATTGATATTGATTACCATCTTGGCCTTATACCTGGCGCATATGGATATGTCATTGATTTATATTCTTCTAATGTTTTACCTGGTTTTGGCACACCATTAGGAATTGGTTTTCCTGAAAATTCTTGAAAATAGACTAAAGAAGAATCTCTCCACCACTTGGCTTCTTTCAACTGAATGGAAAGCAACATTTTCACTTCCTCAAAACGTTCCTCATCTATATATGGTTTCATTTTCTCCCAAGTGCTTATCATTTTGTTTACTTGGTTAACACCTTCTTGATATTTAAGAGCTAGTGCATCCCAAAGTATATTTCCATCTTTCATTTTATAATCCCAAGACAAATGATGAAACCAAAGCAATAGTTCCTCTGGTGTAGTTGCAGGTTCATTGAAATTTTTCGCCACCGTTTCTTCATATTGGGAAACGGCGTTAGTACCTGTTTCGCTTCGATTAAAACCTATACCTTCTTTGTCTGCCTTATGATAATATGTAGGATTCCACTCTGGTCTTGAAAGATCATCTACCCAAGGTCCTGGTCCATAATGATGACCTGTAGCCATTAAATGATGAAGACCAAGTGGAGTCATATAATTAACTACAGCTTCTCGAGACTCCATAAGTATAGGAATCATTGTTTCAATAAAATTAGGATCTGTGCTAAACGTTAGCTTTAACCATTCTTCAGCAATTTCTTCTTCTGACAAATAAGGATCCCAAGCCAAACGCCCAAAACCATACCAATTTGCTTGAGCAAAAGGATGACCTGTCCAATTTATATCAGTACCGATATTAGACACACCGGCCATTCCTGATATTGATTTATTATGAAGTGAGCCATCAACAACTTTAGCTACTGTTGATCCCTCTCCTTCACGATAGGTATCAGCTTTCAGAACTTCTTCATATAATTTTGGGAGAAAAACCATATGTGTACTAAATCCTAAGTATTCTTGGGTTATTTGAAACTCCATCATTAAAGGCGTCTTCGGCATAGCACCAAACATTGGGTGAAAAGGCTCTCTAGGTTGAAAATCTATAGCACCGTTTTTTACTTGAATTATTACGTTATCACGAAATTTACCATCGTAAGGCACAAATTCACTGTAGGCCTGTTTTGCTCTATCGGTAGGATCGTGTTCTGAGTATACAAAAGCCCTCCACATGATAATACCTCCAAAAGGAGCAACAGCATCTGCCAACATATTAGCACCATCAGCATGATTGCGACCATAATTCTGAGGACCAGGCTGTCCTTCTGAGTTAGCTTTTACTAAAAAGCCACCAAAATCTGGTATTTCTTTATAAATCTCCGCTGTTTTTTTTGCCCACCAATTCTTTACTTTCTCATCGAGAGGATCAGCCGTTTCCAACTCTCCTATTTCTATTGGTGCAGAAAAGCGTGCCGTTAGATAAACTTTGATTCCATAAGGTCTAAATAGATCAGCTAAAGCTTTTACTTTTTCTATATATCTTGGTGTTAACACTAAAGCGTTAGCGTTGACATTTGTTAAAACCGTACCATTTATGCCTATACTGGCGTTAGCTCTTGCGTAGTCTTCATATCTAGGGTCTATATACTCTGGAAGCTTATGCCAGTTCCAAATAGAAAACCCAGCATAACCACGCTCTACAGTTCTATCTAAATTATCCCAATGATTTAACAGTCGTATATCAGTTTTAGGACTTTCAATAATATTGAGACGAGACAAATCATTTTGCATTTGCATCTGTTTCAACAATTCAAAAGTTCCATAGAGTAATCCTATTTCAGAATTTCCTGCTATAATAATTTTATAATCGTCATTGATTTTTACATACTTAATACTAAATCCCTCTTCACCAATACTCGCCCAATCTTGAGGAACATTTTTTTCTAATTGCTTTGGATAGTTCTCTTTATTTACAAATATTAGTTTAGCTTTTAAATAGTCATTTTCCCAAAGAACTTTTTCTTTAAGCATGCCTTCCGAAGCTCTAAGAAGTTCATTTTTAATAACTACTAAGGTCTCACTTTCTCCACTAATATTAATTTTATTAAAATATTGACTGTAATTCTCGCGTATCTCACTATTATTTAAATAGCTGTAACGTAACCAAAGATCATATCCATTTTCGGCATTAAGAGAAATTGAAGGGACTAGAATAAAACTTAAAATCAGTAAAGCGTGATAACGCACTATTAAGTTTCTCAAAAAAATACTCGTTTTCGACATTAATTGTGAATAAATTATCCTACAAATTATTTATCTGTATTCATTAATTCTTCCAAATATAAACTTTTAGATCAAGAATAACGCAATCGGTTGCGTAAATTTGTAATTATTTTGTTAAAACACTATTATTCAATCTAAAAAAATATGACAAAAACCTAGAGAATAAGTGACATAGAAACACTTGTGAAATAAAAAAGCCTCATCAAAATTTTGATAAGGCTTTTTGTACTGAAGGCGGGACTTGAACCCGCACGGCCATAATGGCCATTGGATTTTAAGTCCAACGTGTCTACCAATTCCACCACTTCAGCGTCCAAGTTACAGACTGTAACTTTATTGGTATATATTATTGTAGAGCGAAAGACGGGATTTGAACCCGCGACCCTCACCTTGGCAAGGTGATGCTCTACCCCTGAGCTACTTTCGCAGTTTTAAAAGAACTATTTCGCTGTAAAAGCGGATGCAAATTTAAAATAAATCTTATAAATGCAAAGCCTTTTTTAAAAATAAATACAATTTATTTTAAGCTTGCTTTTTCTTCACCAACATTCGCTTTATTTCATTGAGTTTCATCAAGGCCTCAACCGGTGTTAATGTATCTATATCTGTATGCAAAATCTCATCTTTAATTTCCTCAAGTAGAGGATCATCTAAGTTGAAAAAGCTTAACTGCATATCATCTTTCATTGATTTAATGTTATCTGTAAGCTCTTCGCTAGAGTGAGACTTCTCTAATTTAGATAATATTTTATTTGCTCTTCTGATGACTTGCTGTGGCATGCCTGCCATTTTAGCCACATGGATACCAAAACTATGCTCACTACCACCTTCAACCAACTTACGTACAAAAAGTACATTGTCTTTCAGCTCTTTTACTGAAACATTAAAGTTCTTTATACGTTTAAATGTCTCACACATTTCATTGAGCTCATGATAATGTGTAGCAAATAAAGTTTTAGGTTTTGAAGGATGTTCATGTAAATATTCGCTAATGGCCCAAGCGATGGAAATACCATCATACGTACTTGTTCCTCTTCCTATTTCATCTAATAATACTAAACTACGCTCAGAGATATTATTAAGAATGGATGCGGTTTCATTCATTTCTACCATAAAAGTAGATTCTCCCATAGAAATATTATCACTGGCACCAACACGAGTAAAAATCTTATCTACCAAACCTATTTTTGCTTCAGTAGCAGGAACAAAACTTCCTATTTGCGCCAATAGCACAATTAAAGCTGTCTGTCTTAATATGGCCGACTTACCAGACATATTAGGTCCAGTTATCATTATAATTTGTTGAGACTCTCTATCGAGATAAACATCATTAGCAATATAAGCTTCACCCAAAGGCAACTGCTTTTCTATAACAGGATGACGACCATCTTTTATTTCTAAAGCAAAGCTATCATCAATTTCAGGATAATTATAACTGTTTGATTTTGCTAAACTCGCAAACCCACACAAACAATCTAGCTGACCAATAAGTTGTGCATTCTGCTGTACTTGCACAATAAACTGGTGCATCCAGGTTACTAACTCAGAAAACAATTGTTGCTCTATAGCCAATATACGCTCTTCAGCACCAAGAATTTTAGCTTCGTACTCCTTAAGTTCTTCAGTTATGTAGCGCTCTGCATTTACCAGAGTTTGCTTACGAATCCACTCTTGCGGAACTTTGTCTTTATGAGTATTTCGAACTTCAATATAATATCCAAAAACGTTATTAGATGCTATCTTTAAAGATGGAATCCTTGTACGCTCACTCTCACGTTGAAGCATATTGTCCAAATAGGTTTTTCCAGATTGTGATAAACCTCTGAGCTCATCGAGTTCTTCTGAAAAACCATCGGCAATGGTGTTACCTTTAAGAACGTTTACAGGCGCTTCTTCGTTAAGTGTTTGCTTAATTTTTTCTCTAAGCAAGTCACAATTATTCAAATTAGAACCCAATACTTTCAGCGCATCATTCTCACAACTTTCAGCAATTGATTTAATTGGTACAATAGCTTCTAACGAGTTCTTTAATTGCACCACTTCTCGTGGACTCACTTTAGTCGTTGCTATCTTAGATATTAAGCGTTCTATATCTCCGATATGCTTTATTTGACCTTGAATTTTTAAAAGTTTAGCTTCATTTTCCAAAAGGTATTTTACCACCTCATGACGCTGTTTTATTTTATCAGCATGCTTTAACGGAAGCGCTAACCAACGTTTTAAAGTTCTTC
The DNA here is from genome assembly GCF_029911945.1 of Winogradskyella sp. SYSU M77433. NCBI lineage: Bacteria > Pseudomonadati > Bacteroidota > Flavobacteriia > Flavobacteriales > Flavobacteriaceae > Winogradskyella > Winogradskyella sp. SYSU M77433. Next base: position 752,273 of record NZ_JARYTG010000001.1, read on the forward strand.
CTCCCATAGCCGAAATTGTCTTATCAATAACATCAATAAGTGTTACGGCATTGGTGTTTGAGGAATGGTAAAGCTCAAGATTGCGAATAGTGAATTTATCCATCCAAACGTAATCATCTGTTGCAATCCTTGAAATTGTTGCAATATGCTCTAACTTATTGTGCCTAGTTTCACTTAAATAATGAAGCACAACTCCCGAAGCAATAATACCTTCGTATAAATCGTGAATACCAAATCCTTTTAAGGTTTTTGTATTAAAATGCTTCGTTAAAGTTTCATTGGCATAATCGGCTTGAAAAACCCAATCTTCTAAAAAGAAGGTATGAAAATCGTTACCAAAAGTTTCAGCAAATTCTTTTCTAGCTTTTTTAGAAATTAGAACTTCACTAGGATTGAAGTTTTGCAATAACTTATCAATATACTCCGCATTACCTTGAGAAGTTAAGAACTCACCTGTTGAGATGTCTAAAAATGAAATCCCAATATTTTTCTTGTCAAAATGAACCGCACAGAGAAAGTTGTTGGATTTCGACTGAAGTATATCATCATTTAAAGCTACACCTGGTGTAACCAACTCTGTAACACCACGCTTTACAATTGTTTTGGTTTGCTTAGGATCTTCCAACTGATCGCAAATAGCTACACGCTCACCAGCACGAACCAATTTTGGCAAATAGGTATTTAACGAATGATGCGGAAAACCAGCCAATTCGGTTTCACTTTCACTACCAGCACCTCTTTTGGTAAGAATAATATCTAGAATCTTAGCCGTTTTAACAGCATCGCTACCAAAGGTTTCATAAAAATCACCAACTCTAAACAATAGTAACGCATCAGGGTATTTAGCCTTGATAGCATTATACTGTTTCATTAAAGGAGTCTCTTTTTTTGCTTTTTTAGCCAATGGTATTCTAAGTTTTTAATTCTATTTTTGTTACAATTGTAAGATTGCTAATGTAGCCAAATAGCCTTGTTATATAAAAGGAATACTAAAGAAGTTATCTACAAAAAACACAAGATTTCAACATGCGAAAACTGAAAAACAGCGAACTAGACCGATTGGAAATTGAGGAATTTAAAGCTGCCAAAAAATCACCGATAATCATCATATTAGACAATATTCGAAGCCTAAACAATATTGGCTCTGTCTTTAGAACAAGCGATGCTTTTTTGATTGAAAAAATCTACTTGTGTGGTATAACAGCACAACCGCCTCATAATGACATTAGAAAAACCGCATTAGGCAGTACCAAAACTGTTGATTGGGAGTATGCAGAAAATACGCTTAGTGTTGCTGAACAGTTAAAGTCTGATGGTGTAAAAATTTGCTCCATTGAACAAGCCGAAAATGCCACCATGCTCAATGATTTTCAACCTCAACCAAACACTAAATATGCTTTTGTTTTTGGTAATGAAGTAAAAGGTGTTTCTCAAGATGTTATTAACGCTAGTGATACCGTTATTGAAATTCCACAATATGGCACCAAACATTCCCTGAATATTTCGGTGAGCTGTGGTGTTGTTGTTTGGGATGTGTTTTCGAAGATTATGAAAACTATCTAATATTTTTCTAAAATGTTGAATGATTAATTTTTTCGATTTTTTATTTTAAATATAATCAGGAAGACTATCATAAGAATTACTAAAGCAATCAAAAAATCCTAAGGTGTTGCGTTTGACGAGCCACTATTATCACCTCTTGGCACATTTACTGGCCCACTAAAAGGAGTTCCTTTTTGAATTAGAAAAATAATAAAACAATTCATATTAAATTAAAACTACAACTATTTCGCAATATTTAAAAGTATACTCTACAACAAAATAGATTCACATCAAGTATTGAATGACAATCATGAAAAAACAAAAAAGTCCTTGGCCAACCAAAGCCGTAATGCAACAGATTTATAGAAAGCATTTTTGGGGCGGACAAGGTTCCGATTTTTATTCTGGCGAAGGCTCTCACAAACCTAAGATTATTGAGCCATATCTCAAGGTAGTTATCAGCTTTTTAAAATCATATCAAAATTTAACCGTTTGTGATTTAGGTTGTGGTGATTTTAATATTGGGAAACACCTTGTAGAATACACACAACATTATTTTGCTGTTGATATTGTTCCTGAGCTTATAGATCGTAACAAAACATTGTTTGAAGCTGAAAATTTAGAATTTTTATGTTTAGATATTTCCAAAGATCAATTACCGAAAGCCGACTGTGTTATTTTACGACAAGTGCTTCAGCATTTATCTAATGAGGAAATTCAACAAATTTTAGACAAACTTCAGCATTACAAATACATCAATCTAACAGAACATGTCCCTATTGGTCATTTTACACCAAATATTGATATTATTGCTAATCGCAGTAACAGATTAAAACATAAAAGCGGAGTTGATATAACAGCAGCACCTTTTAACTTTAAAGCTAAGGAAGTTCTTTTATTGAATGAAGTCATATTAAGTAGCGATAACAGCAAAATTATAACAACGCTTTATTCGCTTTAAAATTAGCTGATGAGATTCTGAAATACTGAAATAAATTCAGCAATAGCAAGTTCAGAATAACAAAACTACGAACTGATTTCTCTTAGAAGCCACAAATAATCTTCACGATTCTTCACAAAATCTTTATCTGAAATATCAATGATTTTTACATTGAGTTCAGACTGTGATTTTAAAAATTCTAGATATCCGGAATTGATTTTATTTAAATATTCATCTTGAATTTCTTTCTCGTATTTACGTCCTCGCTTTTTAATATTAGCTTGTAAACGTTCTGTGTTTTGATAGAGATAGACATACAAATCTGGTCTCGCAATATCTTTATAAACCTGATAAAATAATTTACGGTACAATCTAAACTCATCATCAGGCAGTGTAACCTTTGAAAAAATCAGCGATTTATGCACATCATAATCGCTTACCATAAAATCCTTGAATAAATCTAACTGCGATAAGTCATCACTAATTTGTTGGTAACGATCTGCCAAAAAAGACATTTCTAATGTAAACGCATAGCGCTCTGGCTCTTTATAAAATTTTGGCAGAAATGGATTATCTGCAAAACGCTCTAAAATTAATTTCGCATTGAACTCTTGCGAAATCTTAGTCGCCAGACTTGTTTTCCCTGCACCTATATTTCCTTCAATGGCAATAAAATTGAAGTCCGTAAAATTATAATGCCGTTTTGGACTTTTTAACCAAATATTTACGGGTTCTATAACCGAAGTATCTTCACAATAATCTAACAAACTTTCAATAGTAAACTTTAAAACAGGGTGTTCTACTTCTTTTGTAATATCTAAAAGTGGCTGCAAAACAAATTTTCGTTTTTGCATGTGCGGATGCGGAATTACTAAATTACTATCATTTAGCACCTCGTCATCAAACAAAAGAATATCAAGATCAATTTCTCTAGACTCATAAATTTCAGAAGTCTTAGTTTTTCGTCCCAGCTTAAATTCAATAGCCTTAAGCTCCTTGAGTACTGATTTTGGTTTAAGCTCAGTTTCAACTTTGATACAAGCGTTATAAAAGTCGTCACCTTCAAAACCAAGTGCTGGTGTTTTGTAAACTTTTGAGATTTTTTTTACGACACCAACCTTTTCAAAAACAGCATCAATGGCAGATTGCAAATACTGCATTTTATCGCCTTTGTTACTACCTAATGCTATGTAAATGGTTTTGACAGATTTCATAAGAGGAAACAAAATAACTAAAACAAAATTTATTACTTTATCTTTACTGAAACTATTTATCAACCATTTTTAATGCTATTAAAAGACAAGCTTTTAGCGCAACGTATCTACTTACTCCTTGGCGCTCTTTTTATAACCTCACTTGTGGTTTCTAATCTTATATTTCAAAAATTCTTTTATTGGTATCCTGTTGATATAGAATTTTTTGGCAGTAAGCTTTTTGAGATTTCGGTTGGCATTCTCCCTTATCCTATTACATTTTTAATCACAGATCTAATCAGTGAGATTTATGGTAAAAAGAGAGCTAATGATATTGTGGTTGCAGGCATTTTTGCATCTCTATTTTCTGTCGGAATAATTTTAGTAGCAGATCAAGTTCCTGCATTATCTAATTCACCAATAGACAATCAAACATTTAATTCCGTTTTCAGCAAAACCATTGTTGCCGTCGGCTCTAGTATGCTCGCTTATCTTTTTGCTCAATTTATTGATATAAAAATTTATCACTTTTGGAAGAACCTTACAAAAGGTAAACACTTATGGATACGTAATAACTTCTCTACTTGGCTATCTCAATTTATCGATACCTTTTCAATTATATTCCTTCTTTGTTCATTCGAAGTTTTGCCGTGGACAAGTTTTAAAGGATTACTGATCAGCGGTTTCCTTTTTAAAGTATTTGTAGCAGTATTCGACACTCCTTTTTTATACTTAGGCGTATACCTTTTTAGAAAACGCTTCAAACTCAAAGTAAATGAGGAAATAAATTTGGCATAAGAGATTACCCAAACATTAAATTCTTCTTAAACTTGAAACACATAGCAACTATTATACAGAACTTAGCGTATATTAGATAATAGCACTAACAACCTTACTTATATTATGAAGAAAATTTTCAAAATTATTGGAATCATCTTACTCATTTTTATAGCCATTTTAATTGCTATACCTTTTGTTTTAGAATCCAAAATAGACACTATTGTTCAAAATTATGCTGACGAAAATCTTGATGCAGATCTCAGTTTTGATGATATAAGCCTTAGCCTTATAAGTAGTTTTCCTAAAGCAGAAGTAAGTGTAGACAATTTAAAAATTACCAACCGAGCTCCATTTGAAGGCGAAACCTTAGCTACAGCCAAGTCCCTATCTTTCGAAATGGCGATTGGTGAACTTTTTAAAAGTTCTGACGAGCCTTTAGCAGTCAACGAAATTATAGCAGATGAATTATTACTCACCATAAAAAACAACAAAAACGGAACTGTAAACTACGATATCGTTAAACAAACAAACGATGCGCCTTCTACTACGACAAAAACTTCTTCTGGCAGTTTTACTTTCGATATAAAAAATTACGAGTTGAATAATAGCGCTTTCACTTATATAGATGAAGAAACAAACACACAAGTTTATGTTACAGAAATTAACCACTATGGAAAGGGAATATTTTCTGGGGAAAAATCTGAATTAGACACCAATACGGAAGCTAATGTTAGTATGTCTGTTGATAGCGCTCAATATTTAAATAATAATATCATAAAATTAAAAGCTTTAATCGATTTAGACTTAGAGCAACAGAAATACACCTTCAAGGACAACAAAGGTTACATCAATGCTTTACCTTTAGAGTTTGAAGGTTTTTTACAAATGGTTGAAGAAGGTCAACAAATAGACATTACTTTCAAAAATCCCGAATCGTCTTTCAAGGATTTTTTAGCTGTAATTCCTAAAGAGTATTCAAAAAATATTGAAAACGTTACCACCACAGGAAACTTTACAGTAAACGGAATCATTAAAGGATTAGTTTCTGAGGAAACTATTCCGACTTTAGATATTAACATGAAGTCCGATAATGCTTCCTTTAAATATCCAGACTTACCAAAAAGTGTAGATAATATTCACATAGATGCTTCGGTTAAGAACACCACAGGAAATGTAGATGACACTTATGTAGATGTTAATCGGTTAGATTTTAGAATAGACCAAGATGTTTTTAAATCAGAAGCACATATTAAAAATCTTACAGGCAATATGCTGGTTGATGCCAACTTAGATGGTATTTTGAACTTAGCTAACATTACAAAAGCTTATCCTGTAGACTTAGAAAATGAGCTTAGTGGTATTCTAAGAGGTAGCCTAAGCACCGCTTTTGATATGGAAGCAATTGAAACCAATGCTTATCAGCGCATTAAAAACAACGGTAATGTTTCTGTATCTAATGTTATTTTTTCTTCTGAAGACATGGCAAATCCTATTCAAATCAATAAAGCAGATTTAACTTTAAATTCTGGAAATGTAAGCCTAAAAAACTTTGAGGCTTTAACTGGTAAGAGTGATCTAAATGCTTCGGGAAGTATTAATAACCTTCTTGGATTTTTATTGAGCGATAAAAAATTAGAAGGCAACTTTACGGTTAACTCAAATACTTTTGCTATTTCTGATTTCATGACAGAAGATAAAACTGCTTCAGAAGGTTCAAGTTCAAACAAATCAGCTTCTAGTACTCCTACAGAGACCATGAAGATTCCTGATTTCTTAGATTGTACTATAACGGCAAATGCTAAAACTGTAATCTATGATAACCTGAACTTAAAAAATGTAAAAGGTCAACTAGTTATAAAAGACCAAAATGCCAGTCTTAAAAATATGACAACTGACATTTTCAATGGTCAGTTAGGTCTTTCAGGTAATGTTTCTACCAAAGAAGCTAAGCCAAAATTCGACATGCAATTAGCAATGCAGCAATTTGATATTTCGCAATCTTTTCAAGATTTAGAAATGCTTAAAGCCTTAGCACCTATTGCAAAAGTTGTTCAAGGGAAATTAAATTCTACAATAGACATTAGCGGTTTATTAGGTGAAGATTTTGCACCAGACTTAAGTACCATTTCTGGTAATGCTTTAGCAGAGTTATTGACTTCAAATGTAGATGTATCTAAAAGTCCTTTATTAGCTGGTTTAGATAATAAGTTAGAATTTTTAGATCTTCAAAATCTTCAAAAAGATATTAATACTACACTTAGTTTTGAAAATGGTCAGGTTTACGTAAAACCTTTCACATTAAAGTATAAGGATATTCCTATTGAAATTTCAGGAATGCATACCTTCTCTAACAATTTAAAATATGATGTTGTACTTCAGGTTCCTGCTAAATATTTAGGAAGTGAAGTGAATCGTCTAATCGGAAAAATTAATGATGATGAAGTGAATAATATTTCTATTCCTATTACAGCAAACATCAACGGAAGTTTTTCTAGCCCAAATATTTCAACAGATTTAACCAGCGGAGTTTCTAACCTTACCAAACAATTGGTTGAGATTGAAAAACAAAAACTTATTGGTAAAGGAAAAGATAAAATTAGTGACCTGCTTGGTAATGTATTAGGAGGAAATTCTAATTCCAACACAACTAAAACCGACTCTACAGCAACAGTAAAAGACAGCACCAAAACTTCAACAAATGATAAAGTTAAGGAAGGTGTGAAAAATGTGTTAGGCAATGTCTTTGGAAAGAAAAAGTCTAAAACAAGTCAAGATTCGACTAAAAATCAGTGATTTTGAATAAAAACAGCTCTGTTTTTGCCAAAATTTGTTAATTATTTGTGGTTTTCTTGTATATCTTAAAAATAAAGTTATGTTATAGGTTCACTAATTTTAAAAAGGATATATGAGGCAATTAAAAATCACCAAGCAAGTTACCAACAGAGAAGATAAATCTTTAGATAAATATTTACAAGATATAAGCAAGATTCCGTTGATAACTGCTGATGAAGAAGTGGAATTAGCACAACGCATTAGAAAAGGTGATCAGGTTGCATTAGATAAACTAACTACAGCCAACTTAAGGTTTGTGGTTTCTGTTGCTAAGCAATATCAAAATCAAGGATTAAAATTACCAGATCTGATTAATGAAGGTAATGCTGGTTTAGTAAAAGCTGCTAAACGTTTTGATGAGACCAGAGGTTTTAAATTTATATCTTATGCCGTCTGGTGGATCAGACAAGCCATTTTGCAAGCTTTAGCCGAGCAATCTCGTATTGTTCGTTTACCGCTTAACAAAATTGGAACGATAAATAAAATCAATAAAACGTTCTCTCACTTAGAGCAAGTACATCAACGACCTCCGAATGCCGAGGAAATTGCAAAAGAACTAGACATTAGTACACGTGAAGTAAAACAATCCATGAAAAATTCTGGTCGTCATTTATCAATGGACGCACCATTAAAAGATGGAGAAACTTTCAGTTTATATGATGTAGTAAGTTCTGGTGAATCACCAAGACCTGATAAAGAACTAATGAATGAATCGTTAAATCTTGAAGTAGAACGTGCTTTGGAAACGTTAACTCAAAAGGAAAGTGACGTTATTCGTTTGAATTTTGGTATTGGAAATCAACCTCCTATGACCCTCGAAGAAATAGGAAGTATTTTTGATTTAACACGTGAGCGTGTAAGGCAAATTAGAGAAAAAGGGATTAGACGATTACGCCATGCAAGTAAGAGTAAAATCCTAAAAACATATTTAGGATAAAAAATAACATTGAAAACGCTTATTTAATTTTTTATTTTCAAATAGTTGCTATATATTTGCCGACCATTTGCAAGAATTAGATAACAAAAAATATCGATATAATGATAAAGATCGAAATTAAAGAAGGTGAAAATATAGAGAGAGCGCTTAAACGTTATAAGCGTAAACACAGAAATGTGCAAATAATGCAAAACTTAAGAGAGTCTCGTTATTTTACTAAGCCTTCTGTTAAAAGAAGAAGAGAGATTCAAAAAGCTGCATACATTCAGTCTTTAAGAGATCAAGAAGAAGTATAGAGATATCTTCTATAAAAGATATTAGAGGAGCTACATATTAATGTTGCTCCTTTTTTTGTTTCACCTCGTTAATTAACTTCTAGGGTTTTCATTTTCTGCTTCAAAAACAATAGAACTTATTGGTCTGTCTTCATAAAAATGAGCAAAAGTCTTATTGGTTGAATAATTATCAGTCAATACCTTATAGACCATAAGCACAATAGAAACTTGACCTACTACCGTGATATAAAATACCCAGTTAAAAGGTAAATCCATAGCACTCATTATAGTGATAGTAATCAGTAATAGAGTTGTAATAATAACGTAAAGTATGGGAGAGGTTTTCATATTGTTTTTATTATAATCTAATAAAAAACTAAAAACCAAAGTTATAGTTTAACGCATCTATAACATTTAGACATTCATTGCGATAACTAAGCCTTCATTACCTCTGATATTAAAAACAGTTTCATCTTCAAATATGAGGTATTGTCCTTTTATACCAACCAATTTTCCTGAATACTCATTGGTTTTCTCTAGGTTTAAACTCTTAGGTTTTAAAGGATATTTTTCTACTGGGAAGTGTATATGCGTCTCTGTATTAGATTCTATAAAATAATCTTTAGCTTCTTCAGGAATATATTGCTTCAGGTTTTGTCTCCATTCCATTAAATCTTCATCTTTAATATCATTCTTCAGCATATTGCGCCAGTTTGTTTTATCAGCTACATAGTCTTTCAAAGCAACTTCTGTAATACCTGCCAGATAACGATTAGGCACCTCAACAATTTCTATAGCTTCATGCGCACCTTGATCAATCCATCGTGTGGGCACCTGACTTTTTCTGGTAACACCAACTTTAACATTACTGGAATTTGCCAGATAAACAATATGTGGTTGAAGTTGTACTTTCTTTTCATACTCCAAATCTCTATCCTCTTTATCTAGATGTGCTGTACTTAACTCTGGTCGCATTATCCAATCACCAGCTACAGGTTTATCAAAAAAGCAACTCTTACAAAACCCTTGTCTGTAAATAGGCTTATCTAATCCACAGCTTAGGCATTGGTGACCAATAAGTTTCATTTCGATTGTTTTATTTAGTAATTGATTCATATGGATAAAGTCATTTTCAAAAACCAAATAATATTGAATCGGATCTAAAAACTCTGTTTGCATTTTAGTGAGTACACCTGTATAAACCATGAAAGAAATTTAGTATTTTTAGCGTTAAATATCAGTGTAAAGATAGCCAATCCATGCCAATTCCCATTGTTAATTCTATTGCTTCGTGGTTTTTAAAAAAACGATTCCATCAAATTGAATTGTTCTTAAAATATCCTAATGAGGTACAAAACGAATTGCTTTTCAGTTTATTGAAATTTGCCAAAGACACCGAAGTGGGAAAGAAATATGATTTTGCTTCTATAAAAACCTATAAAGAATTCAATGAGCGTATTCCTATTGTTAATTACGAAATAATTCAACCTTCAATTGAGCGTTCTCGAAGTGGTGAGCAAAATATTTTTTGGCCTAGACCTATAAAGTGGTTTGCTAAATCTAGTGGTACAACTAATGCTAAAAGCAAATTTATACCTGTTAGTACTGATTCCCTTGAAGACTGCCACTATGCAGCCAGCAAGGACTTACTTTGCATGTATTTAAGCAATAATGAGGACGCACAATTATTCACTGGCAAAAGCTTAAGACTAGGAGGCAGCAAAGAACTTTACAAAGAAAACGGCACTGCTTTTGGTGACTTAAGCGCTATACTAATTGATAATATGCCTTTTTGGGCCGAATTTAGCAGCACACCTAGCAACAGGGTTTCATTGATGAGTGACTGGGAAACAAAAATGGGCGCAATAGTAGATGAAACCATAAATGAAAATGTAACAAGTTTGGCTGGTGTACCATCTTGGATGCTAGTGCTTTTAAATAATGTTTTAGAAAAAACAGGCAAAGACAATATTTTTGATGTTTGGCCAAATCTAGAAGTCTATTTTCACGGAGGAGTAAGTTTTAATCCTTATATAGAACAGTATAGAAATATACTTCCTAAAAAGAGTTTTAAGTACTACGAAATTTACAATGCCTCCGAAGGATTCTTTGCCATTCAAGACCAGAATTATTCGGGCGATTTATTATTGATGTTAGATTACGGTATATTCTATGAGTTTATTCCAATGGACACTTATGGTACAGAAGAGCAAAAAGTTATCCCTCTTAGCGAAGTTCAATTAAATACCAACTATGCCATTGTCATTACTACAAATGCTGGTTTGTGGAGATATAAGGTAGGAGACACTATTCGCTTTGTAAGTCTAAAACCACATCGCATAAAAGTTTCAGGAAGAACCAAACACCATATTAATGTATTTGGTGAAGAACTGATTATTGAAAATGCCGAAGACGCTTTAAAGAAAGTCTGCAAACGAACTTCTGCAGAAATAGTTGACTACACAGCTGCACCAATTTTTATGCATGGAAAAGAAAAGGGAGCTCATGAGTGGATTATTGAATTTAAAACACCACCAGAAGATATGGCTTATTTTGAGGAATTATTTGATAATGCCTTAAAATCCTTAAATTCTGATTATGAAGCTAAGCGTTACAACAACATGACGCTTAACAAACCTAAAATTCATTGTGGCAGACCAAACTTATTCTACGATTGGCTAAAAGAAAACAACAAACTTGGAGGACAACATAAGGTGCCTCGCCTTTCAAATACCAGAAATTATGTTGAAGAGCTTTTGAAAATCAACAACATGTAATTTCATCGGATAAATCTGCATTTCATTTTTGATTATCGGTTAATATTGGTTAGTTATCTAATAAAACCGCTACAATATTAGTTTCTAGACTTTTGAAACTATATTGGTACTGCTATTAATCCATTATCCCTACGTTATGAAATTTACAGTCCATGTGCTGCTTTCTGCAGCTATGCTTTGTACAAGTACTCTATTTGGCAAAACAGATCCTATCAAAAAAAATGAAGTTGATGCGTTAAACAAAAGCGGTTATGCTTTTACAGTTAACGTTTCTCAAATTAATTCTAGATATTCTGAGATTCCAAGCGCTATGTTTAGAGACAGACTTGTTATTGTGTCTTCAAAAAAAATTGGTGCTTTTAGTAGCAAAAATCCAGTTACTAATGAACCGTTTACAGATTTGTTTTATTTAGACATTTCAGAAAATGGTAGTTTCTCTCAACCACTATTATTCAGTAGTATTCTAAATACTAAAGCTAGTGAAGGGCAAGCATCTTTTTCTCCAGATGAACGCACGGTTTACTACACAAGAAGTAGTCGTAAATATCCTAGGATTTATAAATTATACATGGCTAAGTTACATGAAGAAATTGATGGCTATTGGATGGATGAAACAGAACTTACTATTAGCAGTCATTTCTATTCTGTAGAAAACCCTCACGTATCCGCTGATGGCAAATACCTTTATTTTTCTTCTAATAAGCATGGTGGTTTTGGTGGTTTTGACATTTATAGAGCAAAAATAAACCCTGACGGTAGTATTGCAGATGCAGAAAATTTAGGAAGTACAATTAACACTGAAAAAGACGAAAAATATCCTTTTACTACTTCAGATAATTCTGAATTATATTTTTCTTCCAAAGGTCATAATAGTATAGGAGGCTATGACATCTTTATTTCTAGTATTTATTCTAAGGCATACAGTTCACCAAGAAATTTAGGACAAGCTATCAATTCTAACAAAGATGACGTTGGTTTTATGATTATAAATGGTAACAGAGGGGTGTTTTCTTCAAATAAAGATAAAGAATCAGGATTTAACATCTATCATTTTGAAGCTGAAGCTATTTATCAGGAATTAAATGGAATTGTAATGACAAGTAATGAAGAGGTTTTACCAAACTCTACAGTTATTTTATTGAATAGTACTGATCAGGAAATTGATAGACTAACAACAGATGAAACTGCCACATATAATTTTAGAATAATGCCTTTTGAAGACTATAAAATTGTAGTGAAAAAGGAAGGCTATGAAGAATATGTGATAAATCTTAATTCTAAAGATAGACTAAAAACTATTCTAAAATTATCTTCTAAACTTACAAAACTATAGTTGTTGTATTTTTAACAGTTCATCGTTTAAAAAAGTTTCTAATTTTCCTACAACGATAATTCTTGAAGTTTAACCAAAAACCAATTCAAGTTTGAAATAAGCCACTACTTTAGACGTAACAAATGTGCTATTAATCAAAACATTTAATAATAAAATTACATATTGCAAGTAATATTATATTAATCAATCCCAAACTAAATAAAAACCACAATATCATTTCTGAAATTGTGGTTTTATTTTTTTGTTCTATTTACTCTTTTACTTAAGACACTGCCTTCAATTTTTTTAAAGTAGATTTAGACAACCTGTCCTCAGCATAAGCTTTAGTAACATTTAGTTTAGTCTCACCTGAGCCTGGCAAATCAAACATAGCTTCCGTTAAAACTTCTTCACATAACGAACGTAAACCTCTAGCACCAAGTTTATACTCTATAGCTTTGTCAACGATATACTCCAAAGCACCATCAGTTATAGTAAACTCAACATCGTCCATCTCAAACAGCTTTTTATATTGTTTTATGATAGCATTTTTGGGCTCTGTAAGTATTGCTCTAAGCGTTTTAGCATCAAGAGGATCCATATGGGTTAGCACAGGTAAACGACCTATAATTTCCGGGATTAAACCAAAATCCTTAAGATCTTTAGGAATAATGTATTGAAGTATATTATCATTATCTACATTATCACCTGAATTAATAGAACTATAACCAATTGCTTGCATATTTAATCGCTTGGTTATTACACGTTCTATACCATCAAAAGCACCACCTGCAATAAATAGGATATGCTCTGTATTAACTTCTATAAATTTTTGATCAGGATGTTTACGTCCTCCTTTTGGCGGCACATTAACTACTGTTCCTTCTAAAAGCTTTAAAAGTGCTTGTTGCACACCTTCACCAGAAACATCTCTAGTTATAGATGGATTATCACTCTTACGAGCTATTTTATCAATCTCATCAATAAATACAATTCCTTTTTCAGCTTTTTCAAGATTATAATCCGCAGCTTGTAGCAAACGTGTTAAAATACTCTCAACATCTTCACCAACATAACCAGCCTCTGTCAATACCGTAGCATCTACAATTGCCAAAGGCACATTAAGCATTTTAGCTACAGTCTTTGCCATTAAAGTTTTACCTGTACCTGTTTGCCCAACCATAACGATATTACTTTTTTGTATTTCTATATCGTCATCGCTAGCAGGTTGTAATAATCGTTTGTAGTGGTTATAAACCGCAACCGACATTACACGTTTAGTGTACTCTTGACCAATTATATATTCGTCTAGAAAAGACTTAATTTCCTTAGGCTTTCTAAGCATTAATTCAGCACTTAAGTCTGAATTCCCAGCTTGTTTAGACTCTTCAACTACAATACCATGAGCTTGCTCTATACATCGATCACAGATATGAGCATCCAATCCTGCAATTAGCAAATTGGTTTCCGGCTTTTTCCTACCACAAAATGAACACTCTAATTCTTCTTTTGCCATCTTTATTTCATTTTAGTTTCCCTCATTGAAGAGGGAATCTTTTTCTTATTTCCCTTTTTAGTCGAAAGTAATTTAAATTACTTGCGCTCTAAAACTTCATCAATCATTCCGTACTTAAGAGCTTCGTCTGATTTCATCCAATAATCTCTATCAGAATCTTTTTCTACTTGCTCATAAGATTTACCTGAATGATTTGCTATAATATTATATAATTCCTCTTTAACTCTTAAAGTTTCTTTTACAGCAATTTCCATGTCTTTAACCTGACCTTGCGTACCACTCATTGGTTGGTGAATCATCACTCTAGAGTGTTTTAAAGCAGAGCGTTTCCCTTTTTCACCTGCACACAATAACACTGCTGCCATGGATGCTGCAATACCTGTACAAATCGTTGCTACATCTGGTTTTACAAATTGCATTGTATCATAAATACCTAAACCAGCATATACACTACCTCCTGGTGAGTTAATATAGATTTGAATATCTTTTGAAGCATCTACACTTTGTAAGAATAATAATTGTGCTTGAATAATATTTGCTACTTGATCATTAACTCCCGTACCCAAGAAAATGATGCGATCCATCATTAAACGTGAGAAAACATCCATTGCCACAGCATTCATCTGACGCTCTTCAATAATGTTTGGTGTTAAATTTGTAGGATACATACTTGTAAGTATCTTATCGTAATGCGCACTATTAATCCCTTGATCTTTTATGGCGAATTTTTGAAATTCTTTTCCGTAATCCATATTTTTAAGTAAGTTTTTTTTGATTTAAAAAAAAAGCGTAAAACTATTCAGTTCCACGCCTTAAAGATACTAATTTATTCATTAACCATTAACTGTAGAATTCTTTAACAAAATCATCATAAGTGATTTCTTTTGTCTTTATATTTCCTTCAGTTTTATATAGGTTTAATAATTTTTGACTCATTAATTGTTCTGACAAACGTCTTACCTCATCTTGGTTAGAAAGGATACGAGCAGCTATATCTTCTAATTCTTTCTCAGAAGGGTTCATTTGACCAAATTGTGCCATTTGAGCTTTGATCATTTCCATAGCGTGTGCTTTTAAATCCTCAAACTGAACTTGTAGGTTATGCTCTTGAATTAATTTACCTTCTATCAATTGGTAACGCATACTCTTTTCAGACTTCTCATACTCTTCTTTTGCCTGATCTTCCGTCATTGGCTCCTCGCCAGCAGTTTGCATCCATTTTTGTAAGAAGTTAGCTGGCAAGTCGAATTTTGTACTGTCAACTAAATACTCTGTAAAATCATTCAACAACTTTTGATCTCCTTGTTGTGCAAATTGTTTTTCAGAATCTTCCTTGATTTTTTCTTTTAATTCAGTTACTGATGTTACGATATCTTTTCCGAATAGCTTATCGAATAACTCTTGATCTAAATCAGCTAATTCTCTTTCGTTGATTTCTGAAATTTCAAAATCAACTTTGATATCTAAACCATGAGCATCATCATGAGACACTTTTAAGAATGTCATTAAATCATGATCGTCATTAAAAAGTCCTTTAGTTTTTAAAGAAAGAACATCCCCTACTTTAGCACCAACAAATTTCTTAGCATTAGTTTTTCCTTTAACCTTATCTAAAGTAATTGTTGCTACATTTTCTATACCTTCTTCCTCATTAGTGAATTTTCCAGTAATTTCTGATTCTTCAGTAACTTCAGTTTGAGAAACTAGTTTACCATATTGCTTCTGAATATGCTTAACTTGGTTATCAATCATTTTGTCATCTGCAACAATATTGTAATGTGTTATTGCTTTTTTGTTTTTTAGGTCAACATTAAAATCTGGTGCTAAGCCTAATTCAAATTCAAAAGAAAATGCATCAGCATCCCAATCTAAATCATCTTGTGGTTTAGGTAATGGGTTTCCTAAAACATCAAGCTTTTCCTCTGTTAAGTACTTTCCAAGCGCATCTTGCAATAATTTATTAACCTCATCTACCAATACTGCTTTTCCATACTGCTTCTTCACCATTCCCATTGGTACGTGACCTTTTCTAAAACCAGGAATGTTAGCCGACTTGCGGTAATCTGTTAAGATTTTCTCTACTTTATCGCTATAATCTTCTTTAGCGATATCCACTTTTACGACTGCATTTAGCTCATCGATGTTTTCTCTTGTAATATTCATTCTTAATTGAAACTAAAAATTGGGCTGCAAAAGTACAATATTTTTCACAACCCAACAATAGTTTTAAGCGTTTGATTTATAGCTATTTTTATCTTCTTTAAAGAAGGATTGTAAGATAGACTGAAGTATTGACAGCAAAACACTAAAAAGTATAGCTATCCATATTCCGTCAACAGAAAACCCGTCTATTAATTTATCCGCTAACAGAATAATTAGCGCATTAATAATCAACAAGAAAAGCCCTAATGTTAATATTGTTACTGGCAAGGTTAATATGACTAAAATTGGTTTTACCAACAGATTAAGTATGGCTAAAACAATGGCCACGATGAGTGCACTACCATAACCATCTACATCAACACCACCTAAAACATAAGCCAAAATAAAAACAGCCAACGCATTCAATAAAAGTCTAATTATAAGATTCATTTGTATAAATTTTTAGCTTTAAGATACAAAATTCATTACTGCATCATAAAAATCTTTTGGGTTTTCTGCATGAAGCCAATGACCAGCATTTGAAATGGTTACTATGTCTGAATTCGGAAAATGCCTATGAATTATTGAAGCATCAGATTCTCCTATATATTCCGATCTATCTCCTCGGAGAAATAAAGTATCTTTATCAAAAATTGCGTGAATTGGTAAAGCTTCACCAACCTCAGACACATTTTCCTTTAAGGCTTCTAAATTCAATCTAAGACCAAGCTGTCCTTTTTCTACCCAATACAAATTTTTGAGTAAGAACATTCGGGTTCCTGTGTCTTTAATGTATTTTGCTAATTCATCATCTGCCTCTCCTCTACTTTTTATTTGTGAAAAATCTAAACTACTTAGTCCATTTAATATCGCATCATGATGAACAGGATAATACCTTGGTGAAATATCGGCAACTATAAGCTTCTTTACTAATTCGGGATATAAAGTTGAAAATAACATTGCTGTTTTTCCACCCATAGAATGCCCTAAAAGTATAATGTCTTTTAAATTGTTTTCTTCACAATACGTCTTTAAATCTTCGGCCAGAACTTCATAATTAAAGTCATCGGAATGAAAACTACGACCATGATTACGCTGATCGACTAAGTGAACTTCAAAATTTGATTCTGAAAATTGTTTGGCTAAAGTTTTCCAATTATCTCCCATACCCAAAAAACCGTGTAAGATGATAAAAGGTTGGCCTTCGCCAATAATATTAGAATATAAACTCATTATGTATTATTTCAATTTTTCTAGATATTGCTTAATTACAGATTCTGCTCCCATATACAGACTTTCAGCAATTAAGGCATGACCAATAGAAACCTCTAAAAGGCCTGTTATATTTTCTTTGAAAAATTTAATATTATCCAAAGACAAATCATGACCTGCATTAATTCCTAATTGCAAAGTATTAGCTAAACCAGCACACTCCATATATGGTTTTATAGCTTCTTTATTACCTAAGCTATATTGATGCGCATAAGATTCTGTATAAAGTTCTATTCGATCTGTTCCTGTTTCCTTTGCTCCTTCTATTTGATGTAAATCTGGATCCACAAAAATCGAAGTTCTAATACCATTATTTTGAAATTCCGTGATCACTTCCTGTAAAAAACTTTTGTGTTTTATCGTATCCCAACCTGCATTTGAGGTAATAGCATTTTCAGCATCTGGAACAAGCGTAACTTGTGTTGGTTTCACTTCAATAACCAAATCTATAAATTTAGGAACAGGGTTTCCTTCAATATTGTATTCGGTATAAACTATAGGTTTTAGATCGTAAGCATCTTTATATCTAATGTGCCTTTCATCTGGTCTTGGATGAATGGTAATACCTTCGGCACCAAAGGCCTGAGCATCCTTAGCAAATTGTATAACATTAGGAACATCACCACCTCTACTGTTTCTTAAGGTTGCAATCTTGTTTATATTAACACTTAGTTTGGTCATCTCTAAATAGTTTTTGAGTCACAAAAATACGAAGTAGAACACGCTTTTTGCTTTATTTTTGATTAATTTGCAACATATTTAACACACAGGTATGCAGCTACAAGATTTTGTAATTAACGATGTAAAACCCTTAAATATCACTGATAAAATTAGCGATGTTCAATTGCTTTTTAATCAGTTGACTTATTCTCACATTCCAGTTCAGAATAATGGTATCTATCTTGGTTGCATTTCCGAGGCAGATGCCTATTGTTTTGAAAAAGCAAAATCTATAAGTGACTGCAACTATGCTATTGAAGGTTTTTACGTAAGACCAACCACAAATTGGCTAGATGTTCTTGAAGCTTTTGCACAAAATGACACTAACATAATGCCTGTACTAGATGAGAAGAATAAGTACTTAGGCTATTATGAACTCAACGATATTATACACTTGTTCAATGAAACACCTTTCTTCTCCGAACCTGGAGGCATTTTAATTGTTGAGAAAGGTATACACGATTATTCTTTTAGCGAAGTTTGCCAAATTGTTGAGTCAAACGACGCCAAACTCTTAGGTGCATTCATTTCTAAAATGGGTGGCGACTTAACACAAATCACCTTAAAAATAGGAAATGCCAGCTTTAATGAAGTGATACAAACTTTTAGAAGATATAGTTATAACATTATTTCTGGTCATGAAGAAGACTCTTATATCGAAAGCTTAAAAGAGCGTTCTCAGTATTTAGACAAATACCTAAATATGTAATGATGAAAGTAGCCATCTATGGACAAAATTACGTTAAGGATACAACCCAAAGCGCTGTAGAAAAACTTCTAGGCTATCTATTGGTTAAAGAAGTTGATGTATATTTTGAAAAAGAATTTCTTCAAACCCAAGACACAACTGTAATCAACAATAAAAACATTAAAATTTTTGAAACACTAGATCAAAGTTTTAACCTACTTATAAGTGTTGGTGGTGATGGCACTATACTTAGAGCTATAACTTTTGTAAGGGATTTAGGAATTCCTATCGTTGGTATCAACACAGGTCGTTTGGGATTTTTAGCCACTATACAAACTGAGGAAATTGAAAAAGCAATGTCTGAAATATTTAAAGGAAATTATAATATTTCAGAACGTTCTCTTTTAAGCATTTCAACAGATCCTGAAAATAGCGACATTGCGAAAACCAATTTTGCACTTAATGAATTAGCCATAAGCAGAAAAAACACCACATCGATGATTACTGTGGAAACACATCTTGATGGCGAATACTTAACTTCTTACTGGGCTGATGGTCTAATTTTATCCACCCCCACGGGTTCTACTGGGTACTCTTTAAGTTGTGGTGGACCAGTAATTACTCCAGCAGCAAAAAACTTTGCTCTAACACCAATAGCGCCGCATAACTTAAATGCTAGACCGTTAATAATCCCAGACAACACCATAGTAACATTCAAAGTAGATGGTAGAGAAGATCAATTTTTAATGTCTCTCGATTCAAGAATAGCTACACTTCCAAATACAACAACAGTTACCGTAAAAAAGGCTTCTTTTACAATTAAAATGGTGGTGCTTTTAGAAGAATCTTTCCTAGATACATTAAGAAAAAAGCTCCTTTGGGGAGAAGACCGTCGCAACTAAGCTAAATTTATACAATAAATCCTCATTAAATCTGTTTATCTGTAAGACAATTTGAATCAAATTGTTGAACACAAATCTTAATTGTTATATTTGCGAACTTTGAAAAATTTATGAGGTATTTTTTTCTGATTTTTATAAGTACTTTTGCCCTTAATAATGTTGATGCTCAAATCTATGAGCTTGGTATTTTTGCTGGTGGTAGTAACTTTATTGGTGATGTTGGTGCTACAGATTATATTTCACCAAATCAACTAGCTATAGGAGCTATTGCCAAGTGGAATAGAAGTCCTAGACATTCGTTTAGAGCTTCTATTATTTATTCGGACTTAGAAGGTATTGATTCTAAATCAGATGACCCTAGAAGAATAGAAAGAGATTATAGTTTTAATGCGAGTATTTTGGAAATTTCTTTAGGTATGGAATTTACATTTTTGGATTTTGATCTTCATTCAAGCGGAATGAAAGGCACCCCTTATCTATATACAGGAATAAGTACGGCATACCATAATAATTTCTATTTTTCACCAACAGGTAACAGAGTATCAGAAAACACAAGTAGTTGGGCGTACGGTATACCAATGGTATTGGGTTATAAGACTAACATTTCAAATCATCTTATATTAGCAGCAGAAATTGGTGCTCGTTATACTTTTTCTGATGAATTAGATGGCAGCGTTCCAGATTCTGAAGATAGAGAGCAACTCAGTTTTGGTAACACAAACAGTAATGATTGGTATGTGTTTTCAGGAATTACCTTAACTTATACCTTTGGTAGAAGACCTTGTTATTGCAATTTTTAAATGAGTTTAAAAGAACAAATAAATAAAGAAAAGCTACCCAACCATATTGCAATAATTATGGATGGAAATGGTCGCTGGGCTAAACAACAAGGTTTAATGCGTGTGATTGGTCATGAAAATGGCACCAAATCCGTTAGGCAAACTGTAGAAGCTAGTGCTGAGCTAGGTGTTAAAAACTTAACGCTTTATGCTTTTTCTACCGAAAATTGGAACCGTCCTAAACTAGAAGTACAAACACTGATGAAACTTTTGGTTAAATCACTAAAAAAAGAAATTAAGACCTTACAAGACAATAACATTAAGCTTTCAGCTATTGGATGCCTACACGATTTACCTAAAAAGGCGCACCAAGAACTAATAGATGTTATTGAAAAAACAAAAAACAATACAAATATGACATTAACTCTAGCTCTAAGCTACGGTTCTCGTGAAGAAATTGTTAATGTTATTAAGGAATTATCAGTTAAAGTTAAAAATAATATAATTTCTCCCGAAACTATTGATGAATCAATTATAAATAATCATCTTTACACGCAAAATTTACCAGATGTAGACCTACTTATTCGCACAAGTGGTGAACAAAGAATTAGTAATTTTTTGCTGTGGCAAATAGCTTATGCAGAATTATATTTTACGGATATTTTATGGCCAGATTTTAAAAAGGAAAATCTATACGAGGCAATCATAAACTATCAAAACAGAGAACGAAGATTTGGAAAAACGAGCGAACAACTTACCCAATAGAGCAGTGTTAAAGTCATTTATTAAATTTATTTGCATTCTATTATTCTTTACGATTTCATTTTCCGGTAATGCCCAAGTAACTGGTGGAAAAAAATACCTTATCAAAGAAATCAATGTAACAGGTAATACTAATTTTAGCCCACAAACCATTATTGCTTATTCTAAACTTAGAAAAGACGAAGAAATACAAATTGGAGGTGAAAAAATTGCCAATGCTGTAAAAACCTTATGGAAATCTAATCTTTTCAGTAGTATTGATATTTATGTAACCGATATTGATGGTGATACTGCTAATCTTGAGATTCATCTTATAGATCTCCCAGAGTTAAAAGATCTTACCATTGAAGGTGTTAAGAAAGGTAAGAAAGAAGAAATTATTAACGAAAATAAGCTTCAGGCAGGCCAAAAAGTAACAGAAAACCTTATTGCAACTACAAGAAACTATCTAACCAACAAGTATCAAAAAAAGGGATTCCTAAATACTAAAGTTGATATTTCTACATCTCAAGTTATTGACTCAGTTGAAAAAGAAAGAGTCAATATGCTTATCAAAATTGATAAAGGAGAAAAAGTAAAAATCAAGAAAATTACTTTTGAAGGTAATGAAAAAATAAAGGATAAAAAGCTTCGTAAAGCTATGAAAAACACGAAGCAAAAAAGTCTTAGTCCTTTAAGAATCTTCAAACGTTCAAAATATATTGAAGAAGATTTCAGAGAAGATTTAGTTAGTCTTGTTGATTACTACAAAGAGAATGGTTATAGAGATGCTAGGGTTATCTCAGATTCTATATCCTATGTAAATGATAAAAACATTAACTTAAATATAAAAGTAGAAGAAGGAGAGAAATACACTTTCGGTAAAATTACTTTTGTTGGTAATACAATATACTCTGACCAACAACTTTCTAATATTTTAGGTATTAAAGAAGGGGATACATATAATGGTGTAGAATTAAGAGAGCGTATTGCTAACACTAAAAATCCAGATGCCGATGACTTAACCAACGCTTATCAAAACTTTGGTTATATGTTCTCTACCATAAATCCAGTGGAAATTAGTGCAGAGGGTAATGTTATTGATATGGAGATTCGTATTTCTGAAGGTAAACCTGCTTTCTATAACGAAGTTACTGTTGTAGGAAACGATGTCACTAATGACCATGTTATATATAGGGAGATTAGAACGCGTCCGGGTGAGCTTTACAGAAAATCAGAGATTATAAGAACAATAAGAGAGCTTGGTCAGCTAGGCTTCTTTGATGCACAACAAATCACTCCTAATATAAAAAACCCAAACCCTGTTGATGGTACTTTAGATATTGAATATTCTGTAGTAGAACAAGGTTCTAGCCAAATACAACTACAAGGTGGTTATGGTGGAGGTGGCTTCATAGGTACTTTAGGTCTTTCTTTTAACAATTTTGCTATCAAAGATATTTTCAAGAAAGATGCATACAAACCTGTACCAAGAGGTGATGGACAGAGTTTAGCATTAAGACTTCAAGCTAGTCAATATTTCCAGACCTATAGCTTTTCATTTAGTGAACCTTGGTTTGGTGGTAAAAAGCCATATCAATTATCAACATCAATTTCTCACTCAAAGCAGTTTCTATATAATTCTGTAACCCGAAGAGCAGATAGAAGCCAAAGCTTTAATATTACCGGTATTACACTTGGTTTATCTACCCGATTATCCAAACCTGATGATTACTTTGTATTATCTCAAGCTTTAGGTTTCCAACACTATGATTTAAACAACTACAACACAAGGCTATTTACTTTTGGTGACGGTTCATCTAATAATTTATCTTATACTATTGGCTTAAGTAGAAACAACCTTTACACAGACCCTATTTACCCTACTGGTGGTTCAAATTTTAGTGTATCAGCCAAGTTTACATTCCCTTATTCACTAGTAAATGGTGTAGATTACGATGATCTTGCTGATGACAGAGCTGGTCAAACAGAAATAATAAACGATTATCAATCTGGTTCAAATAATGTCTCCCAAGCTGCATATAATGATGCATTAGATAGAAGAGCTGAAATTGACCAAGAACGTTATAAGTGGTTAGAATTCTACAAAATTAAGTTTAAGGTAGATTGGTATACAGCACTTACAAAAAAGTTAGTACTAAGACCTAGCATGGAGTTTGGTTTCTTAGGTGCCTACAACAATGCTAGAGGTGTTATTCCTTTTGAGCGATTTTTTGTCGGTGGTGACGGTTTAGCCAACTATTCATTAGATGGTAGAGAAGTTGTACAGCTACGTGGTTATCCAAACCAATCTTTATCTAGTACAGATGGTGGATCTATTTATAATAAATTCTCATTAGAGTTACGCTACCCTATTACACTGGGTGCTCAAGCTAAGATATACGCATTATCTTTCTTAGAAGCAGGTGCTTCAGTTGATACATTCAAAGATTTTGACCCATTTAATCTAAATCGATCTGCAGGATTTGGTCTAAGAATATTTATGCCAGCCTTCGGACTTTTAGGTATAGATTTCGGTCATGGTTTCGACAACCTACCAGATGGTTCTGCACCAAGACAGTGGGAAACACACTTTATAATTGGGCAACAATTTTAAGTTTGGCACGATATTTTCTAAAAGCATAATAAGTATTTGATCATG
This sequence comes from Winogradskyella sp. SYSU M77433, assembly GCF_029911945.1. Taxonomy (NCBI): domain Bacteria; kingdom Pseudomonadati; phylum Bacteroidota; class Flavobacteriia; order Flavobacteriales; family Flavobacteriaceae; genus Winogradskyella; species Winogradskyella sp. SYSU M77433. The sequence goes on from NZ_JARYTG010000001.1 coordinate 776,283, forward strand.
GTGTTAAAATTTTTAAGAATATATTTCGTTAACTTTGAAGCGAAGCGACTCTAAGCCAAAAGTTTTAGATTAGCTTATAGAAGTCTCAAATAAACAAAATAAACTAATGATGAAGTACAAAGTTCTTTTTTTACTAATAGCACTAAGCTTTATGAATTTCAGTGCTTATGCACAACGTGGAGTAAGAATTGGGTATATAGATACTGAATATATTTTACAAAATGTACCAGAGTTTCAAGAAGCGTCATCTCAGTTAGATAAAAAAGTGCTTCAATGGAAAAGCGAAATTGAAAAACGCTTGAATGAAATTGATCAAAAGAAAAAAGAATTAGAAAACGAAAGCATACTTCTTACTAAAGAGTTATATGAAGAACGTTTTGAAGATATTTCATTTGAAGAAGCAGAAATTTTAGACTATCAACAAAAGCGTTTTGGACCTGAAGGAGATTTAATGATTCAAAAGCGTCAATTGGTAGAGCCTATACAAGATCAAATTTTTGCTGCAGTGCAGGAAATAGCAGAATCAAAGCAATTCGATTTTGTTTTTGATAAATCAGCAGATGTTGTAATGCTTTATTCAGCCGAACGCTATGATATTAGTGAGCAAGTATTAAGAACAATAACTCGCGCATCCAACAGAAGTCAAGCAAAAAACAAAAAAGAACGAAAAGAATTAGAAGATGAAGAAGTTATCCCTGTTGTAGATGGCGATAAAGATGAGCGCCAGAGAGCTTTAGATGAAAGAAAAGCAAAACGTGAGGCAGATTTAGCAGCAAAACGTGCTGAAAGAGAAGAAGCATTGGCTAAAAGAAGAGCTGCGCAAGATTCAATTAGAAATGCAAATAGACTAGAAGCTGAGGCTCGTCGCCAAAAAATACTAGATCAACGCAATGGAAACTCTGATGATGACGATAAAGCCAAGACAACGAAAAAAGATTCTTCAGTACAAGCCAAAACGATTGTAAAAGCCGATAGTACTAAAGCTAAAAATGCTATTAAAAAAGATTCAACAGCTGGTAAGGAACCTAAAACAGAGGCTGAGATATTAAGAGAGGCTCGCGAACAAAAAGTAAAAGATAGAGAAGCTAGACAAAAGTCTCTAGAAGAACGAAAAAAGAAAATAATAGAACAACGAAAAAAAGCACGTGAAGAACGTGAAAAACAAATACAAAAGAGAGATTCTATAGCTAACGCTAAGAAAAACGAAGACGAAAACAATTAATTTATAACACACAAACACAATTTAGAAAAATGAAACATTTAAAATCGTTATTATTTGCAGCAGTATTATTTGTAGGTGCTACGAGTTTCAGTAATGCACAAAGTAAAGTTGCTCATATTGACAAGCAAGAGCTTATCAAAGCTATGCCAGAATACACAGCTGCTCAGGCAGAAATTGAAAAACTTGGTAAAACTTATGAAGCTACAATCCAAGGTTCTCTTAAAGAATTGGATACAAAATTAAAGCAATACAATGCTGAAGCTGAAGGAAAAACTGAAGAAGAAAACATGAAGCGTATGCAAGAGGTTGAAGGCATGAAACAAAGTTTAGGTCAATACCAACAACAAGCTCAAAAAGACTTACAGGAAAAAGAATTCAATTTATTGAAGCCTATTGTTGAGAAAGCTGACAATGCAATCAAAGCTGTAGCTAAAGCTCAAGGTTTTCAATATGTTTTAGATTCTGCTATGTTAGTCGTTGCAGATGGTAAAGACTTATTGGCAGATGTAAAAAAACAATTAGGTATTTAATATCTTAAAAAATAATATTTTTAGAAAGTCGCTTTGTTTAAAGCGACTTTTTATTTTTGTAACTATGAGCAACAAACCTATAGGCATTTTTGATTCTGGTATTGGAGGCACTTCTATTTTTAAGGAGATAAACGCACTTCTACCTAACGAAAATATCATATATCTAGCAGATAGTAAAAATGCTCCCTATGGTAATAAATCTGCAGAAGACATCCTTCAGCTAAGCATAAAAAACACGGAATACCTTCTAAAAAAAGGTTCTAAGATAATTGTAGTAGCATGCAATACCGCCACAACTAATGCTATTGATTTTCTACGTGAAAATTACAACACCCCATTTATAGGTATTGAACCAGCTATAAAACCTGCAGCACTAAATACTGAAACTAAAGTGATTGGCATTTTAGCCACCAAAGGTACTTTGAGTAGCCAATTATTTTATAAAACCTCTAGTTTGCATACAAACGGTATTAAAGTTATTGAACAAATTGGAGAAGGTATCGTTCCACTTATTGAAACAGGAAAGTTAGAATCTGAAGAAATGCAAGCCCTTTTAGAAACTTATCTAAAACCAATGCTAGATCAGAATATAGACTATTTAGTGCTAGGCTGTACACATTATCCTTACCTAATCCCTATGTTGGTTAAAATGCTTCCTAAGCACATTAAGATCATTGATTCTGGAAGAGCTGTTGCCAAACAAACTCAAGCCATCTTAAATTCTAATAATTTATTGAATTCTGAAGTAAGGAAACCTGAGGTTAACTTATATACCAACGGAAATTTAGAAATATTAAATACTATAGTAGAAAATAAATTCAATACAGCTTATCTAGACTTTTAAGTAGATTTATTCTTCTTTAAACCAACTTGAATATTTTACATAGTTATTTGCAATTCTATCAATTTCACCTGAAATTAATTCTTTACTAATATCTTTTACCTTTTTTGCTGGTACACCAGCATAAATGCTACCAGATTCTACAATGGTATTTTTAGTCACTACGGCACCTGCGGCAATTATACTATTGCTTTCTACCACACAATCGTCCATAACAATACTTCCCATACCAATTAGCACATTATCTTTTATTGTACAACCATGAACTATGGCATTGTGACCAATAGAAACATTATTGCCTATAGTTGTTGGGGACTTTTGATAAGTAGCATGGATTACAGCTCCGTCTTGAATATTGACTTTATTACCCATTTTTATAAAATGGACATCACCTCTTATTACAGCGTTAAACCAAACACTACAATTAGTTCCCATAGTAACTTCGCCTACTATAGTTGCATTGTCTGCAACAAAACAATCTTCTGGTATATGAGGATGTATTCCTCTAACAGGTTTTATTATTGGCATAATTATTTAAAATAAGATAATAAATTAGACTTTTTAGAAGCTGAAACCATAATTTCCTTTCCGTTACTTAACACCACACTTCCTCCTTTGCCTTTAACATATTTCACAACTTCATTGACATTGATTAAATAACTTTTATGAACTCTTGCAAAATTAGCTTCTGCTAAGTTCTCTTCAATATACTTTAAAGTTTTACTAACGAGCTTCTTTTTATTGTTTTTCAGGTAAATTTCTGTGTAGTTATCATCGGCTTTGCAATACATAATTTCAGATGTTTCTAAGACTTCAAAACCATCTTGTTGTGGTATCGTAATTTTACCATTTACAATATTTGTTTTAGGCACCAAAACCTGATCTTGCAAAGCGTCTTCTTTAGTTTTAATTTCCAGAACATAATCAACTGCCTTTATTAATTCATCTATTGAAATTGGCTTCATTAGATAATAGGATGCATGTGCATTCAAGGCATCAATTGCATAATGATTATATGCGGTCACGAAAATAGTTTCAAAATCTATATCTCCAACTTTATCCAACAAATCAAAAGCATTTCCATAAGGCATTTCTACGTCAAGAAATACAACATCTAAGTCATTATTTCTAATTAAAACTAAGGCTTCATCGACATTAGATGCTTCTCCTATTATGGAAATATTAGGACAATATTTAGTGAGGTAATTTCTAAGTATTTCCCTACTAGTCTCTTCGTCTTCTACAAGAATGGCATTTAATTTCATCTTAATCCTTTTTTAAAGTCACTATTACTTTAGTTCCTACATCATCTAGTTGCTGAAAATCTTCAATAAAAACATCGACTTTGTCTTTGTACATTTCATTTAATATGGCAACACGTTTTTTTATGTTATTCATACCTTTTGAGTTTTGTTTTTTCTGATGACTAGTTTTTAAAGCTTTTGAACGTTCCCTACCAATACCATCGTCAGTAATGGTAATTGTAATTTCATCTTTTGATTTAGGGGCTATACTAATTTTTAAATGTCCTTTTTCAATTTTATATCGCAATCCATGCCACACAGCATTTTCTATGTAAGGTTGTAATAGCATTGGTGGAATTTGAAAATCTTCAGTATCAATAGTCTCGTCTACCTCAATAGAATAATCAAACTTGTCTTGAAATCTAAAGTGTTCTAGTTTTGTATAAAGCTGAAGCAATTCAATTTCTTTTTTCAACGAAATAAAATCTTCTTCACTATTTTCTAAAACTGACCGCATAAGCTGAGAAAAATCCGAAAGATATTTGTTTGCAGTTCGTTCATCATTGGTTGCAATAAAACTATTCACTGAGTTTAAAGCATTAAAAATAAAATGCGGATTCATCTGACTTCTCAATGATTTTAAAGCTAATAAGTTATTTGCCAAGCGCTGTTGCTTAATGTATTTGAACATAAAATATGCGGTAACAAGTAATAAAATTAGACCTCCAATAAGTGAGTAAATAATTAATTGCTGACGCTTATTACGCTCTGTTGTAAGGGCATATTTACTTTGAGACAAAGCTCTATCACTTTCTAATGACGTTATCCTATTCTGTTGTTCTACCATGTTCCTGCTAAAACGTGCTGCTTGAGAAATTTCCTGAGATTTCTTCGCATACAAAGCGTCTACAACATTCTTAAACTCATCAATAGCAGCTCTTCCCTTTTCTTCATCACCAAGATTGTAATACGCTTCTGAAACACGTCGTGTAGCATCTTTCTTTACTTCTAAATCTCCTTTTTTATCGGCTTCTTCAATACTTTTTTCAAAATAAGGAATGGCATTAGCCCAATCGTTTTGTAACAAATAAGCGTTACCTATTTTATAATTTTGCTTTTGTAAGGTTAATGCACTTTCATTAGGAATGATGGAATCGCTTTCAATATCTTCTATACCTTCAATGGCCTCTTTTCTTAGTACAATTTCCGATTCGTAATCTCGATTGAGATTATTAAACTCAGCGACTTTAACCTGTTCTTGCACAGCTCGCTTTTTATTTTCCCCAGAAGCCAGATTTAACGAATTGGTATAATAATTTTTAGCTTCAGCTTTATTACCTTGAATACTATAGCCTTCAGCTATTTTAGAATTTAAATCGGTTACTTTAGGAGCTATGAGATGTTCCTTTGCCACTTTCAGTCCTTCTTCATAGGCTTTAATAGCTTCAGAGAATTTTTTTAGTTCAAGTTTTGTATCCCCTAAACCTTCATAATAAGTTGTCTTCTCGTAATTGGATAAATTGGATAGGTTTATCGAATTATATGTAGAAATACTTTCGTTAGGTTCACCGTTTTTTAAATAAGCTTTGGCAAGTTTTAAGTTAGCTGAAGACGTATCTTGATTTTGTAAACTGATTTTATAAGCAGAAATGGCTAAATCAAATTGTTTCCAGTACATATATATATCGCCTAACAATTCATGAGCTTCTGCACTTTGGCTAGAATTGATATCTACATTTAATGCGTCACCAATAAATTTTATACTTTTTTCTGCATCCTTTTTAAGATAGGTATCTGCAGAATCAATCATTTTATTGAACTGTCTGAAATTGCTACTAAGTTTATTTTGTCTAGTCGACTTATCAGCTTCTACAACCTCTATAGTTATACGTTCATTGGATCTTATGGTATAATATATCGTTTCAAAATCTTTATGACTTACTATAACTTCATCACCAATTTTTGCTTTTATGGTAAACCTACCATCAAAATCTGTTGTAGTATATTTTCCTCCGTTTATTAAAACTTCTACATCTTTATATGGCTCACGCGTTTTTTTATCGTAAACAGAACCTCTAATATTAAGAAGTGCTTCAGGTTTATAGTTATCCTCATACTTGTTTTGGCTAAAACTTAAAGTACAACATGCAATTACTATAATAAATGTAAGAAGTGTTCTCACCAGTCAATTTCAATTAATTGGAATAAACTTACATACTTTATTTGATTTGCTAAAATCATAACCTCTCATTTATATTCTCTTTTCTGTAAAAAATGACTGCATAACTAAAAAAAGTGCTCAGTTCCCTAATCTAAATGACTAGCATACTCATTCTCACTTTTTATTACTGTTTTTTCAATAGAGCTTTACGCATTAATCAAAAAACATTAAAACAAATGAAAAAACACACATTAGTAGTATTACTCCTCCTCTTTGGAAGTTACTACTTTCTATCCGCTCAACACAAAGGCAATTACAACCAAATCACCCCAGAAATTTCTAGACAAAACATCTTGACTTCTGGAAACGCCCACATCTACAACCCTACCGTTCAAAAACAAATACATAAAGTATTACAACCAAGTAATGTTTTGAGTATTGATGTGAAAGCACTTCAAAATGTTATGGCTACTACTTATACAGCAGTGTTCAATGTTTCGCAGATTGGCACTTCAGCAGAAAACACCAATACTTTAATGAAAGAACGCGTAGACAATATTAAAAAAGAACTAAATGCTATAGGTATCGTCGCAAAGGATGTTGCAATCGATGTTATTTCCTTTGTTCCTGTCTACGAAGTTGAAGTCACTAAAAAATTATTTAGTAAGACCTATACTGAAGTTCCGAAAGGTTTTGAGCTTCAACAAAACATACACATTCAGTTTACCAAAACAAATCAATTTGAATCTATTCTTGAAGCGTGTGCAAAAAGTGAAGTTTACAACTTGGTAAAAGTAGATTACTACATTGAAGATATCCAAGGCGTCTATAAAAATCTTCAAGATGAATTACTGAAACTCATAGAAGATAAAAAGAGTTATTACAAAGTCCTTGGTTTTGATTTAGCTAAATATGATGTTGCAATAGCAGACGATAAATACTGCTATTTTCCAAAAGATTTCTACCAAAGCTACCAAGCTTACAATAGTGTTTCTTTTGAAGCTTTTGATAGAAAAAAAGGAGTTACAAGTGCTCAAAAACAAACTTCATATTACTATCAGCCTCTAACTTATGAGAATTATGATCTGGTTGTAAACCCTTCAATATTGGAGCCCGTAGTTCAAATAGGTATGAATATCAAATTAGTTTTTACTCCAAAACCAAAAGAAAAGAAAGAAGAGGTTACCGTGAAGACTGAAATAGATCACAAGTATTATGTGATATCTCCGAACGGAACTATTGACGTTAAAGAATTAAATACAAAAAAATAAGACTATGAAAACAATTTCCAAATCCTTAGTAATAGCATTAGGACTAACAACAATTTTGTCCTGCAATGCAAAAACAAAAAATGATTCCGATAAATTAGCAATAGCTGAAACAAAAATTGAAACTCCATTAGTTAGAGTAGAACCAGAAATAAAGGTTGCGCTGTTACTTGACACTAGTAATAGTATGGATGGGCTCATAGACCAAGCAAAAGCACAATTATGGCAAATTGTAAATGAGCTTTCTTACGCCAAATGTGAAGAAAAAAGTCCCAATCTCAAAATAGCACTTTACGAGTATGGTAATGACAACTTAAATGCAGATGAAGGTTATTTGAGACAAGTAATAGCGTTTAGTGACGACTTAGATGAAATCTCAAAATCATTATTTTTACTTACTACAAATGGTGGAAATGAATATTGTGGTAAAGTTATTCAAACAGCCCTAAATCAATTAGAATGGGGAGAAGAAAAAAATGATTTAAAACTCATATTTATTGCAGGAAACGAGCCTTATACCCAAGGTAACGTAAGCTACAAAGAAGCTTCAGGTTTAGCCCATAAAAATGATGTTACTGTAAACACTATTTTTTGCGGAGATTATAATCAAGGTATTTCAACCTATTGGAAAGACGGCGCAGACTTAACTCATGGAAATTACATGGCTATAAATCACAATCAAGCAACAGTACACATAGCTTCACCTTATGACGATAAAATTTTAGAGTTCAATGAAAAGCTAAATAAAACATATATAGCTTATGGTAGAAATGGTAGAGCTAAAATGGAAATGCAAGCCGAGCAAGACCTAAATGCTATGAGCTATGATAAAGCAAATGCAGTTAGCAGAACAGTGAGTAAAAGTTCTAAGTTTTACACAAATACCTCTTGGGATCTAGTAGATGCGGAAAAGGAAGATAATTTCTCTTATGAGGATTTAAAAGAAGAGCAATTACCTGAAGAATTAAAAGGTAAATCTAAAAGTGAAATTAAATCTTATGTTGAAGCTAAACGAAAAGAACGTGAATCAATACAAAAAGAAATTACAGAACTCAACTCTAAACGAAAAGCATATATTTCCAACAAATCAAATACTACTGAAAACGGATTAGAAAATGCGATGATAAAAGCAATTAAAACCCAAGCTGAAAAGAAAAATTACAAATGGGAAAAATCTTAAATAAAAAAGGCTCAATTTAAAATTGAGCCTTTTTTATTATTTTATTAGTTTATCGCTGGACAGTTACATTCGTATTTCTCTCTTCTACAATTGAAATTATAACCAAGAGTTATTTGATGAAAACCACCAGTATTAAAATTAACCGTATTAGCTTGATATGAATACGTATAAGCAAACACAAATTGATTAAAATCAACACCTAAGAAAGGAGTTATATATTGTGCTTTTTGATTACTTACACCTGTACCGTCAAAAAACTCTGCACCATCAAGGCTTCGTCTATAAGATAATCCACCCCAAACTTTACCAAAGTCCATTTCTCTGTACACTTTCAAATTCACATCTATGGATGATTCTTTAGTAGCATCTCTATACATATACATTAAAGAAGGTTCATAACTCCAATCACTTCCAAATTTACTTATTGTATAACCAGCAGATAATAAATAACGTCTTAGATTTTTAAACTCAAAATCCCCATTTTCATTTACATTAACGCCATCATTTTCTAAAATGTTTTTTGCTGTTGCATGAACATAAAAATCCACATAATGATATGAAAATCCAAAATCAATATTAAAATTAGTTGCGCTTTGTTCTGAAGGATCTACAAGAGGATCAAACTCACCAGGAGCTAACCAACTTGTTTGATCTAAGTTATACTGAAGAAAACCAGCACTCAAACCAAAAGACAACATATTTAAATCGATCTCATTCCTAGAAAACATAAGATGGTAAGCAAATGTTGCATAACCACCAACTGTTGAGTGATAACCATTTTCATCATTAAAAACAACACCACCAAGAGCAACTGGAGAATCTCCTAATCTTCCATTCATACTCAAAGTTTGTAAACTTGGTGCATCATCAACACCAAACCACTGTTGCCTAGCAGTCAACCTTACCTTGGCACAATTAGCAACTCCAGCCATAGAAGGGTGAATTAAATAATAATTATCGGTTAAGTAATCCGAGTAAACTGGGATACCTTCCTGTGCAAAACCAAAATTTGCAACTAAAGCTAAAAGTGCTACTAAACAATATTTTTTTAATCTCATATTTTTTTATCGTTTCAAGGTAAAATGGGCTTTAAATTCTTTAGGTTCGTTTGTTGTTGGTTCGACATATTCCACGGTGAACCAATAATCGCTACTCGGCATTAGGTTCCCATTAAAGGTACCGTCCCAACCAGATCCCGA
>NZ_JARYTG010000020.1:0-2702 GCF_029911945.1 Winogradskyella sp. SYSU M77433
AATAGCGGAAGCCTTGGACGCTATTTAGGATTTTGATTATGGTTTCAAAAGCACGACAGTGCTATTGAAAATACCTACCGACAGTAATAGACTTTTTGGTTCGTTTTTGGTCTTTCAAAAATGAACAAAAAAACCAAACACCAACAACCCTAAGACTTCTGCTTCGGAATAGTACAACCCGCACTTTCCCAAGGATACTTACCCGCAGGTAAAGCCTCTTCAATAGTAATTAATGGCAAAAAGATTTCTGCATCGGCTGACACTCCCGTACCTTGAACATTAAGCCCAAAAATACTACGCAATTGGTTGGCACCTGTATTAGGCACGGTAACAGCTGCGTCGACTTGCTCACGGCTCATTTCCTTACGATCGGCATAAAGCGCTGCCCAACGCTCCCCTACCGGAATTTTAATCAGCATACCTTTATTACCATCACTCATAGGATCGAGATACATAGCCTCATCTACCACATCGGCAATGGCCATTTTATCATTGATTTCCTTGTAGTCGTATTTAGAGTTTCCTGCAAATATATTGTTGATCAACTTCAGCTTTGCACCTTTGCTGTACAGTCCACCCATATGTCCATACGCCAAGGTGTTACGCTCTACCGTTGCAATTAAATTTTGTTCCAGCGCTAAAGCATCACCGCCATAAGAAGCAACAGCATCGTGTTTCCACGTAAATAGTACCGTGTTATATTTAATATCAAAAACAGGTAATTTACTCTCGTCCGTACCCATATAACCCGTACGTGCATGAATACCGTAGCCAGTATTGTTGATACAGAAATTATTCTGAATAAGTCCCTTACCACCTTCAAACACCTGAACCGAAATCACTCCCTGTGTTGGTGCGGTATTCATAACCACACAATTCACTACCGAAATATTAGTGTACTTACTCCCCACAACAACAATGCCGCCTGATTCTGGTGAAGGATTTTTATTTGTCGGAGGATGCGCTGTACGACGTATAGCTAAGTTTTCGTCTTTATGATAGCGGTTACGTGGACCGTTATCGATAATGATACCATCTACTACAATCGCAGAACCCGTAGATTTATGCCCATTACTTTCTCGCGATTTGTCGGTGTGAATATAAATTCTAGGCAAGGTAGATTTCATATAATCGTTAGTCCCTGTGAATATAGTTTTATGAGCATCCCAAGGATCGCGGTAGCTAAAGTCGGTATTGTAACCTCCATAGATTTGTACGGGAACTGTGATTTCGTCCGAACCATTCTTGCCCTTACTCATATAAACACCTTCCGCAATATGAATACGGTCATTAGGTTTGAGATGATGAATGATGTTTCCTAAATCTTTTGCAGGACGTTCCTTAGTGCCCATCTGACCCGATCCTGTGGTTTTACTAATAAACCAATCACGACCCTTGTTAGCGAAATTAGGTGAAGTGTTTTGAGCGAATAGGTTTGGACTTGTGAATACGGCTAAAAGTGCCAAAACCAATATAGAATGCTTCATAAATTTTAGAAATTGAAATGTTATAGATTAATAGACACAAAAGCTAACAAATAGCTAAAAAGAAGACCTCTATTTTTTAGTCAGTAAGACCAAAAACTTAGTGAAAGCTTAAAAAGTAAGTACAACATGACAAAACACCAAACACACAAAACCACACGTCAGTTCGAGTGTTTTATTCGAAGCATGAGAATAAAATGTATCGAGAACCGCAAACACATCTTCGACAGGCTCAGACTGACAGCATCCTTCAAACTATTACCGTCATTGCGAACACAGTGAAGCAATCTCACCTCTATACTGTCATGCTGAACTCGTTTCAGCATCTCATTTTCACGCAAACAATAGATCCTGAAATAAATTCAAAATGACAAAACAAATCAAAAAGAGAAAGTAGCTCAAACCCAATTCCGACACGGTCGGAACCCGCTGTCGTAAGTATATATAATCAAAATACGTTAAAAATAGCGGAAGCCTTGGACGCTATTTAGGATTTTGATTATGGTTTCAAAAGCACGACAGTGCTATTGAAAATACCTATCGACAGTAATAGACTTTTTGGTTCGTTTTTGGTCTTTCAAAAATGAACAAGAAGAAACAAACAAAACAATCTATCCAAAAATATCCTATGCATTTACAAACGACCTCCGATTATTTAGCGTAAAACATGTAGTGAAGCGTAGGGTTAAACAAAAATCTTGATAAAGAACAAATAGTCAACAGACACCAATCAATAAATAGACCTTATGTTTTCACTAAAACAATGACCACCATTTTTGTGCCGAAGCAAACAATATGTTTAGCGAAATCATCGGCAGTCTTGATTTTTTTGGTTCATTTTTTTATCAAGAACTGCGTAGCACATCATGAGTTCTTAAACAATGAATATGGACGAATACAAAAAGAACATAAAAGAGGCACTTCGACTGCGCTCAGTGTCACACCTTAATAATCAATTATACATTATAGTAAGCAGAGCAAAGCAATCCCAAATAGCAACTGTAATGCTGAACTAGTTTCAGCATCTCATTTTCATATAAACAATAGATTCTGAAATAAATTCAGAATGACACTTCAAATAAAAAAGAAAGCAAATCAAACTTCGATTAGGATACAAGCAAAACAATCTATCCAAAAATATCCTATGCATTTACAAACGACCTCCGATTATTTAGCGTAAAACATGTAGTGAAGCGTAGGGTTAAACAAAAATCTTGA
>NZ_JARYTG010000021.1:0-2294 GCF_029911945.1 Winogradskyella sp. SYSU M77433
AACAAACGTTACTCGTTTTCCTGAGTATTTACGATAATAAATTCAGAACGTCTGTTATCAGCATGCTGTTCTTTAGTACAACCACTAGCACAGTCGATACGCGGTTCAGATTCGCCCATTCCAACACCAGATATACGCGAAGCATCGATACCTTTAGAGATGACATACTGTACGGTAGTCTTAGCTCTTCTGTCCGATAGCGCCATGTTATAGCTATCTGGACCTCTGTTATCAGTATGCGAAGTTGCCTTAATAACCATTTCTGGGTACTTGTTCATCACCTGTACCAGTTTATCCAGTTCAAATGCCGCTTCCGCAGTAATGTTAGACTTATCGAACTCAAAGAAGATAGGGTTTAGCTCCACCTTATCAGCCACGATGATTTTCTCAATAGGATCAAGAGATATCTGTACATTAACCTCTTCTTCACCAGAACCAGCTACAGGCACTTTTTTACTTTCAAAGCCGTCCATAACCACTTCAAGTTCCGTATCTTGCTCACATTCTACCATAAACTCAGCAACACCCTCAGCATTAGTTGTTCTTGATACTACTTTGTTACCCTCAGCATCGAACAAAGATACCGCAGCACCACTTATAGGCTCACGAGTCTTATCATCTAATACCGTAGCAAGAATCATCACATCACACAACGGTTGAAGCTTCTTAACAAAATAGATGTCGTCACTACCTTTTCCACCCTCTCTGTTCGAAGATACAAAGCCTTCTTCTGTTTCCTCATCGATAGTAAAGGCAAAATCATCTGCATTACTGTTCACAGGGATACCTACGTTTCTGATAGGAGTCCATTTACCATCAACTTCCTTGGTATAGAATACATCAAGACCACCCAGTCCCAAGTGACCGTTAGAAGAGAAGTACAGCGTATTGTTGCTGCTAACGTAAGGGAACATTTCTTGTCCCTCTGTATTTATCTTCTGTCCCATGTTAACAGGCTCACCAATGGTACCGTCATCATTTATAGTCGCTTTGTAGATATCAAACCCGCCATAACCATCTGGCATGTTTGAAGCAAAGTATAGTGTGCTACCATCTGGGCTTACCGCAGGATTCTTTACTGAGTAGTTCTCACTGTTAATAGACAAGCTTTCCACAGTATCCCAATCATCACCAAGTTTTGTAGCCTTGAAAAGGTACAGTTGGCTATATCTTACCTTACTCAATGAATCCTTTTCATAATCCTTTTCAAAATAACTTTCTCTAGAGAAGTACATGGTCTTACCATCTGGAGTAAAGGTCACTAAACCTTCATGGTACTTTGTATTGATTTTGTTATTAGCTAATTCCGCAGCTTGGTAGGAACCATCCGAGTTCTTAGTCATTGAGTAGACATCCAAGAAAGGTTGGTCGTTCCATCCATAGGTTTTTCTGCTATTGTTACGTCCAGAGGTTACCCAAAGTTTACCATCGTGTAGCGTACCACCGAAGTCCGACTGCTCCGAGTTGAAGTCCGCATTCTGAAGGTTGAACTTTTTGCCTTGTTCCAAGATTTTAGGCAGGTAGTTAGGGTTAGCCTTGTAAGCCATAGCTCTATCGTCTGAAGGTCTCATAGAAGCAAAGCGTTCCATCTGTTGGTTAGATTCTTCGTACTTACCATTGGCCTTTAGCATCTGAGAATACTTGTACACCACTTCAGGATCATCTGTTTCAGAAGCCTCAAGAGCTTTTGCGTACCAACGCTCAGCCTCTACAGTGTTGAAGATGTTATAGTAACTCTCAGCAAGCCTTCCGTAAACGTAGGCATCGCCCTTTCCTTTTTCGACAAGTTTTGTATAGTCTTCAGCAGCATCCACAAACTCGAACCTGTCAAAGTGCTTGTCTGCTTTTTTGGTGTCCTTGTTCTGAGCAGTTAAGCTTAAACTACCCATCAAGGTAATAAATAAAAGTGTTTTTAAGTTTTTCATAATTGTTATTAGCTTAACTGATTAGAAGTATCTAGGTGAACGAGAGACACGTTTAGGGAAATTAAGGTCGAACAGCAACATAACCTCGTGCGAGGCAGGAGCATAGGCCTTTATATCCGAAGTTACCGCATCGTATGCATAACCGATTCTAAATGCAGGTGATATGGCAAAGTTTACCAATCCAGAGAAAGAATCGTCCAATCTGTATGAAGCCCCGAACTCAAGTTTCTTATAGAAACGTACGTTCAGGTTGGCATCGAAAGATGTCGGAGCATCGAAAGAAGACTTTACCAAGAACGAAGGCTTAAGTTCTGTGTTCTCTGAGAGGTCAAATACATAACCACCAGTTAGGAAGTAGTGCTGACTTTC
>NZ_JARYTG010000022.1:0-2165 GCF_029911945.1 Winogradskyella sp. SYSU M77433
TACACAAAACCGTTGTGCGTCATATAAAATAAAATCATTTGTACCAAAATCTTAAACAGATACTTTCGTTTTATGGTGTGGCTTGTGATAAGCCTTACTATATTTCTTCGGGGAAATCAATTTTTCAATTTCCCGAAAACTCGTTCCGCATGGATTTTTATTCACTGTGCATCTGTACAAGCGGAAAAATGACTATGGAAATAGATGGTAATAATTATCTTATTCAACAAAATAGTTTTCTTATTTCCGCACCATCTACCATTGTCCATTTTAGGAAGTTTAGTAAAGATTTTAAAATGAAACTTCTGTTTTTTGAAAAAAATTTCTTACTCAAAAATATTTCTAACCCATTTATTATTGAAAAAAGTGGTCTGTTTCAACAAGTTAGCTATTCCTTATTAAATGCACCCGCAAAAGACATAGAACATATATTGACCTTGCTTGATTACTTAAAACATAAAACTAAAACCCACGGAAATTTTATTGATGAAATTATTCGAAGTATTATTTTTAACATATTACTTGAAGTTGCCGAAATTACACATCGCTATGCTAACGAACCAGAAAGTAAAGACCAAGTCATTTCTACTATTTATTTGAAGTTTAGGAAACTGGTACAAGAACAAATTTTAGAACATAAAACAGTACAATTGTATGCCGACCAATTGCATATTTCTAATAAATATTTAATTGAAATAGTAAAAAAAACAAGTGGAAGAACACCGCATGAAGTCATTAATGAAATACTGCTAAAAGAAGCGTATGTACTATTGGGAAATCCTGAACTCACAGTAACTGAAATTGCATTTCAGTTACACTTCAATTCTACCTCTGCCTTTGGGCGATTCTTTAAAAAACATACCACAATTTCACCTTCACAATATAGAACAAGACAAATCATAGTTCGATAAGAATTAACGGACACAAATACCGAATTAAAGGATATATGTAAATTTAAGTATAGCCATATCTTTGTTATCATTAAATAATCAAATACTTTAACAATGAAGAAAATAACAGATAAGTTTGATTCGTTTCTTATGAATTATAAAAATATTACAGTAGCCGGAAGTGGCGTATTAGGCTATCAAATTGCTTTCCAGACGGCATTTCATGGATTTAATGTCACCGTTTATGACATTAATGATGAAGTATTGGAAAAAGCAAAAGGCAAGTTTGAAATTATGAGTTCCGCATTTAAAAGTGATTTGAATGCAAGTCAGCAACAATTGGAAGATACATATCAAAAATTAAGGTACTCATCTAATTTAGAAGAGGCTGTAAAAGATGCCGACCTGCTGATTGAAGCCGTACCGGAAAATCCGCAGATTAAAATCGGTTTTTACGAGCAGTTAGCAAAAGTTGCCCCCGCAAAAACTGTTTTTGCTACGAATTCTTCCACACTCTTACCAAGTCAGTTTGCTTCCTCTACTGGAAGACCGGAGAAATTTGTTGCCCTGCATTTCGCCAACGAAATTTGGAAACACAATACCGCAGAAATTATGGGGCATCCAACTACTTCGCACAAAGTGTTCAACGATGTGGTGGAGTTTGCAAAAAGAATTGGAATGTTGCCTTTGCCATTGCACAAAGAACAGCCCGGTTATATTCTCAATTCTTTACTTGTACCTCTTATAGGTGCTGCGTTGGATTTGTATGTGAACGAAGTGGCAGATGTGGAAACCATCGACAAAACATGGATGGTCGCAACCGGTGCACCAGTTGGACCATTTGGTATTTTGGATGTGGTAGGCGTTACAACAGCTTACAACATAAATAAAATAGCAGCCGAGAAAACACAGGATGCCAACAGGATAAAAGTGATGAAATATTTAGAAGAAAATTTCATTAATAAAAATAAATTAGGTGTGGCTACGGGTGAAGGATTTTATACATACCCAAATCCAGCTTTTCAAAAAAAGGATTTTTTGAAGTAGAAAAAATAAATCTATTATTGGAAGTTTATATTGTGTTGTTTTAGAGTTCGTTGACCAACAATTGGAATTCATGATAATAAGGATATGGTAGGCAAAGGTTTTAGCTATTTTTGAAAATGCACAATTTTCTGATTTCAACTGAATAAAAAATACGAACGCACAACAATGGCTATAAGTAATTGCTTGTTCTCGCCTACTTCTGAAAATCCTCGCGGATTTTCAGTTTGG
>NZ_JARYTG010000023.1:0-1823 GCF_029911945.1 Winogradskyella sp. SYSU M77433
AGGATGATTTTGATTGTTGTTCCATATGTTGACTAATTTTAAATGATTTTTTAGTCAACCTATTTCAGGACGATGCCGTTTTCATATTGTGGGTAACGGTCTCGGCTATGAGTAGTTGCGTGGTTTAACACTTAACTCTGCAAGTACACACCAAGTTGGAAATTCCGCAGGAATTTCCAAAGTAGGCGAGAACAAGCAATTACTTATAGCCATTGTTGCCAGTAGTTTTTTATTCAGTTATTATTTGTTCATTTATTTTTTTCGCAATTGATGAGTCAACGATTACTTTACTTTTTACTTTTACTTCACGATATGAAATCAATTCATATCCATCTTTTCGGTTATAAGATTCATATTCCTCGATTTTCTCAACAATTCCATTTTTACTATAATAAAATTTAGTTTTTTCTTCCAATCCATCTTTGGTTAAGTATAATTCTTCGATTTCAATCAAACGTCCAAGGTTGTCATAAGTTCTAATCTCTTTTGTAGAGTAATCTTTTCCGTCATTGTAATATGTTTGGAACACGCCAATTCTTTGATTGTCTGAATAAGAGTAATTTGTTTCCCAATTCAGTTTTCCATTATAAATCTGCTGTAATTTTAAAAGATTTCCCTTTTCATTGTATTCTCTTTTGTAATAATAAGTTGAATCAAAGAACTCACCTTGATATTCGCCATTTTCGTTATACCAATAGTCGGTTTGAGTGTAAATCGTGTCCGATTCAATTTCATACATTTTTTCCGAAATAACCTTTGATTTCGTGCTATCTAAATCATACTTTTTGTAAAACTGATATGATAGATTTTTATCATAGTCTGTTTCCCAAATGTCAACTTTAGTTTTCAAGCCATTTGAATCGTAACTATAAATATTAATTTGGTTTAAAAGTCTTAAGTCAGTATTGTGATGTTTTCCAAAACTTATTGATTTAAGCAAAATTCCATTTGAATCGAAATACATTTTTGAAAATGGTCGATTTTTTCGGTTCGTTTTCTTTTTGGTCAATTCGTAATCTGAATTTCTTTTGAAGTTATGTCCAATTAATTCAACCTCAATTTCTCCAACTTTTTCAGTCGGTTTTTGTCCGAATAAATTCAGAGTAAATAAGATTGTTAATATGAAAATCGGGTGTTTCATCAAATTACTGGCAACGGTCTCGGCTATGATTTCGTTGCGGAAAAATCCGCAGGATTCTTTCCGCCGTAGCCGAAAGATAGTAAATTGCAATGAAATTCCGATAGGAATTTCAGCCGCAATGAATTATAGCCATTGTTGGCTACAGTATTTTTATTTAGTATACTTTTTGTCAATCAGATAATTTTTTAAATCAGACATATAAGATTCAAAGTCAAATTTTTTGAGTTTTGATAATCGAGTTAGGCTATCAGATTCAGTCAGTATTTCATTACACACTTTTTCAATTAGCTCATCCTTTTTTAAATTCGAAACTTGGCTAAACTCAATTTTACAATCAATTTCCACGCAATTATTTGACTTTATTTCAATTCCGTCCACATATGAAGTTCTTTCACCTGGTAGATATCTAGGTCTTTTCTTTTTGAAAAACTGGTCAAATTCAGGTTTCACAGTTATTAGTCCGAAATAGAGTTGGTTTAGGTCTTCACCATAATTCCGATTTTCAAAAAACGTTTTTAACTCAACAGATAAGTCATTAATCCAATTATTTTGTTCTTGAGTTAAGTTAGTATATTGTGCTATTCCGAAAGTCAATTTGCGCTCTGTTTGTCTTGTCCTGAAATAGGTTGACCATTTTTGGATGTATTTTAAATGGTTAAAAATTCCAGCTTGTTATTATTTT
>NZ_JARYTG010000024.1:0-1576 GCF_029911945.1 Winogradskyella sp. SYSU M77433
CTCGCGGATTTTCAGTTTGGTGTGTACTTGCTAAGTTAAGTGCTAAACCACGCAACTACTCATAGCCGAGACCGTTGGCAGTTATTTAAAAAAAACACAATATGAACAATAAATTATTAATAATAGTTTCGCTTTTAATTTTTATCAAAACTTATTCGCAACAAACAATTAGTGCTAATCAAGGTTTTGTGGAAAATAAAGAATATTTCAGTAAAATGAAATATGAAAATAAAAATGGAAAAATAATAATCAAAGTTTCAATTAACCAAACTGAATATGATTTTCTATTAGATACTGGTGCGACAACAGCAATATCAGAAAATTTATACGATTTGATTAAAACTAATAAACTTGGAAGTGTAAAAATAAAAGACCAGTCTGGTATCACAGATAGTTTAGAAGTTGTATCCATACCAGAGATTATAATTAATGAAATAAAATTTAAAGAAATTCCTGCATTTGTCTCAAAAAAGGGCTTAAATCCTATTTTTGAGTGTTTCAAAATTGACGGTATTATTGGTAGTAATTTATTGAGAAATTCAACAATTCAATTTGACTCTCAAAAAAATGAAATTATTCTAACAGATAATAGTAAGAATTTGGGATTGAAAAAACGAGATGCAATCGAGATGAAAGTTAACAAAATTCAAAGTAGTCCATTCATCCCAATAAAACTGATAAAAGAAAAACACGAAGGAAATGGATATGTATTATTTGATAGTGGCGATAATAATTTTTACATAATATCAAACACAGCTTATCATCAACTTCGATCCCAAGTAGATATATTTGAAACCATAGCCAAAAATGTCGGTACATTTAGTGTAGGTTTATTTGGTACTGCAAATGAAAATGAACATTTAGCTTTGAAAGTCACAAAATTAAAAATAGGAGATATAGATTTTAAAAATGTGATTACAAAAACTACATATGGCGAGACTTCCCGAATTGGTTCAGAATTATTGAAATATGGAAAAGTTACGTTAGATTATAAAAAAGAACGATTCTGGTTAGAAAGTTTTGATAAAAAAAAATCTATTGAACTTGCTGAAAAAATGTGGCCTATTGAACCCATTTTAAATAATGACAATGAAATTGTAGTTGGTATTATATGGGATAATTCATTAAAAGGCAAAATTAACCTAGGAGATAAAATTTTAAAATTTGATACTATTAATTATGAAAATATGGATTACTGCGAAATTCTAAATTTAATTTTAAAAGTGAATAAACCAAAAGCTAAATTAACTTTTCAGGATAAAAATACTAAAGAAATTAAAGAATTAGAATTAAGCAAAATATAAAAAAACAACTGCCAACACCGTATATAGCTCATAGCTAGTTAGTTGCTTAAGCCGAAGTTAAGGTATATTTGCAAGTCCGCCAAATTTTTTAATTTGGCTTATTGATAAAAAAGATAATAAGAAAATTAAAAAATCTGGCTTGTGCTTAATCCGAAAACAACCGCTAATTTACACGCTACGAGCCATATACAAGACCGTTGGCAGTAATATGAACTAATCCCAATCAGAGTCTTCTAAAGTGAAGATTTTGCTTACTTCGATTTCAAAAATTT
>NZ_JARYTG010000025.1:0-1567 GCF_029911945.1 Winogradskyella sp. SYSU M77433
TTTGGTCTTTCAATTGCGTAGCACATCATGAGTTCTTAAACAATGAATATCGACGAATAAAAATGAACAAGAAGAAATAAACTAAATTTAGATACTGAATCAAGTTCAGAATAACACAAAACAACCCCTAAATACAATTTACGCACCTCTAACAAATCACACCAAGTAACAAAACACCAAAAACCAAAAATCAAAAACAAACACTACCCCACAACCGAAAACACCGCAACCATTTCCCGTTTCCCCTTAAAAGCCGAAGAACCCAAAGCTTCAAAACGATAAGCATCATCAGCAACAGCATTGACCACAGCCTCAGAAACTAATAAATCTACACCATAAGTTGCACACGCCGCCTGCATACGAGCCGTAGTATTCAACACATCACCCGTAAAGAAAATATCTTTTTTAAGCGCGCCGATTTCACCTGTAGTAACTTCCCCAATATGAATAGCCGCCTTAAAATCTGGATACACACCATAATGCTTTGTATAAAACGAACGTCGCTGTTCTAAATCTTGTTTCATAGCAAAAAAACAATCCAAACTCAACTGAGCATAGTTTTTGGTGCGACATTGCCAAGACAATACAATCTCATCACCCACATACTGATACACCTCACCTTTATGACGTAGAATAGCATCCGAAAGATCATTGTAATAGGATTTCAAGAATTCAAAATAGGTTTTATGACCAAGTGTTTCCGCAATTTGAGTTGAGGATTTCATATCGCTAAACATAAACAGTCGCATTTCATATTTAGGTTTATGGTACCTCCCAGTAAAGAAATTGACCATAACCGAATGCCCTAGATTCTCGCTTATTTCAACATAAAACAAGGACAACAATAGCGAAAATGCCAATTGTATCAGCGTAGAAATATGGGTAATACTCAAAAAGAAAACTATAAATTTCTGCCACACTATTGCATCAAACACCGAAGCATGAAGCTCTATAGCCGCAGCACTGATGAAAGTAATCAAAATGATAAGCTCCATAAAGACCACATAAAAGCAGAACTTCCCTACAAGCTTTACCAAAAAGCTATAACGTTGAAAAATACGGTTGATATAGGTAAACTCAACCAGCCCAACTAGTAGTCCAACAGCAATTACACTGATACTTGCAAAAACAAAGACTTCAGCTGTAATGGCAATAGCCGAATCCGGAGTATTTTCAGCCGAACCGATAATCGCATATTCCGTCCACAAGAACACCCAACCCGTCACCAACCAAATAATACCGATAGGCACTATCTGACTTAAAAGACGTTTGTGTTTAGCTGAAAGCATAGTGATATGAATAAGCGTTCACAAAAATACCAAAAGATATCATTCTGTAACACTGGATGTTATTTCTCTTTCCACAGATGATTGAGATACCCTAACACCAATCAATTAAGGTACTGAAACGAGTTCAGCATGACAAACAAATAATAAAAGAGAAAGCAGCTCAAACTTCGATTAGGATACAAGCAAAAAAAATCTATTCAAAAATACCCTATGCGTTTACAAACGACCTCCGATTATTTAGCGTAAAACATGTAGTGAAGCGTAGGGTTAAACAAAAA
>NZ_JARYTG010000026.1:0-1520 GCF_029911945.1 Winogradskyella sp. SYSU M77433
ACTAAAGAACAGCATGCTGATAACAGACGTTCTGAATTTATTATCGTAAATACTCAGGAAAACGAGTAACGTTTGTTTATATAAAATGTTAAAAGGTCTATCACTTTAATAAGAGATAGACCTTTTTTCTTGCTAATATTTCAAAAACCTAAACCTTTCATCGAAAATAAAAGTATTTAATCTATTATAACAATGTTAACATCATGTTAATACTCATTTTTTTTAAATTCACCAATGCAGACAAAGGTTAAGCGACACAAAGTACTGCGACAACATTATCTATGTACCAACAAAAAATATTCCTTTCTAATTTAAATATTGGAAGGGTTTAATATTTACTAACAAACCTATTAACTAATGAAAAAGATTACCTTATTTCTTGTCATGCTAGGGTTCTGTATTACTGCAAGTGCCCAATATGATTTTACCCCAATCGTGGGGCCGACAAACGTAGCATCAGGATCGCCAGTAACAATTAGTCTTAACGATGTGGCTAATTCAACTGGTGTGCCCAGCTCATCTTCTGGTGCTTACGACTCCTTCTCTATTACGGTAGACTGGGTCGCTGGTGGAGGAAACCCTTGGTCCTCCGAAGCAGATCTCACATTCACAACAGCCGCTGGCTCTGTAACTGTAGACCCGCCAACAACTGGTGGACTTAACAGTAATGCAAATACCACCCTTACCTTCGTAGGTGACTTAGCAGGTGCTTATGACCCTGCTTCCGATGGCTATATAGATTTAGTATTAAATCAAAGTTTTGGTGGATCAGATGCAGATTGGTCCAATATTGTGGTGACTCTTTTCGAGGCTCCAACCTGTATTGAACCAAGTAATATGGTTGCTAGTGCTATTACTGCTACTACAGCTAACTTAGATTGGACTATTGGTTTGTCTGAAACAGATTGGAATATTGAATATAATAGTGGAGGAGATTTCACCCCAGGAAATAGTGAAGCTGAAATTTCGATTTCACCAACAGGAACTCCGACTGCAGCTTTAACTGCACTAACACCTGCCACAGAATATTATGTATACTATCAAGCAAACTGTGGTCCTGGTGATTTAAGTTTATGGGTTGGCCCATATATTTTTACAACGGAGTGTGTGACATTTACAGCCCCTTATTCTGAAGGTTTTGAAAATGGTGGATCTATTCCACTTTGTTGGTCTATGGATGGTGGTGAAGATTGGTTTTTTGATGACGACCCTGGTTTTAACCATATCGGAAATAACGGCACTATGACAGGCACTACGGCAACTAATGGCTATTTTGCTTGGTGTGACTCTTCTGGTACTGATGGTGTAAGAACACTTACAAGTCCATTGGTAGATGTGTCTGCTTTAACAACACCTTCTCTTTCTTTCTATGAAATAAGCGATAACGAAGGTAACGCCAACTCACAACTCGATGTTGAAGTTTGGGATGGTGCAGCTTGGAACAATATGGGGACTTATAATACCAATACTGCTGGATGGGAACTTAAAATTATTGACATTAGTACTTTAACAATTACAGG
>NZ_JARYTG010000027.1:0-1348 GCF_029911945.1 Winogradskyella sp. SYSU M77433
GGCATCGTCCTGAAATAGGTTGACTAAAAAATCATTTAAAATTAGTCAACATATGGAACAACAATCAAAATCATCCTGCCAAAAAAAAGCCTATCAAAAAGTAGGGTTTGAACTCAAACTTTTAATCATTGACCAAATTCATAACGGACAGATCTCTGTCAATTATGCAGCTAAAAAATATCAGGTTTCTAGAAGCTCTATTCAGTATTGGATAAAAAAATACAGTACCTTAGAGCAAAAGAAATTAGGAATGAGCAAAAAAGACGAGATCAAAAAACTTAAAGAAAAGATTGAAGAACTGGAGTTCGTAAAGGACTTCCAACAGGACATCATAGCTGACATGGAACTCATTACAGGCGTGGATATGTCAAAAAAGTCATTGCCCAAAACATTAGCAGACGAGATAGAGAAAAAGAAACAAAACCGTTTAAAAGAAAATGGTTAACTACATGTTTTGGGATATCCAAACAAGCCTTTTATAAACGCTTAAAATCTTATAAAAACAAGCAGATTAACGAACAAATCTTATTACAACTAGTCAAACAATGTCGTAATAAAATAGGACAACAAACTGGTGGTAAAAAACTTTATGACCACCTAAAAAAAGACATGAAAAATCAGAACATAAAAATGGGAAGAGATAAGTTTTTAATATTCCTCAAGAACCATAACCTACTGGTTAAGAGAAATAAAAATTATCATATCACAACCAATTCTAAACATCATTTCTTTAAATACAAGAACCTGGTGAAAGATAAACTACCTACCAGAGCTGAACAACTTTGGGTAACAGATATAACATATATCAAAACCGAAAAAGGACACAACTATCTGGCCTTGGTAACAGATGCATACTCTAAACAAATCATGGGATACCAACTAAGTAACCACATGAGGACAGAACTATGCTTAAATGCGCTTAAAATGGCTTTAAATAACAGGAAGTATCCACATGAAAAACTCATCCATCATTCGGATAGAGGCATCCAATATTGCAATCCAACTTATACCCAGTTCGCTGAGAAAAACAACCTAACTATAAGCATGACCGAGCAGTACGACCCTTACGAAAACGCCGTAGCTGAACGCATTAACAAAACTCTTAAGTATGAATATGGATTAAAACAAACCATTAAAAACACTGAATTGGCTCAAAAGATGACTAAAAAAGCTATATTTACTTACAATAACTTTAGAACGCATTGGAGTCTCAATTTAAGCACCCCAAAAATGGCCCACTTAAAACAAAATATAGACTACAAATCGTACCGGAAAAATAATAACAAGCTGGAATTTTTAACCATTTAAAATACATCCAAAAATGGTCAACCTATTTCAGGACAAGACA
>NZ_JARYTG010000028.1:0-1214 GCF_029911945.1 Winogradskyella sp. SYSU M77433
AACAAAGAACTGAGTTAAAAACCAAGCTTTTCTAGTTTAAATTTGACACATAATTTTCATCAAAGGGTAATTTTGATTTAGCAATAGCAAAGGCCTGTTTCAGTAGCTTGTTAGCTACCGCGATTAAGGCTAATTTTTTACTCTTGCCTTTGGCTATAATACGCTCGTATAACTCTCTGCAAGCCTTGTTATGATTGCATGCTGAAAATGCGCATAAAAAAAGCAGGTTTCTTAATTTCCTGTTTCCGATCTTACTGATCCTACTTCGTCCTCTAACACTACTGCCAGATGCTCTTATGGTTGGCGTAATACCAACATAACTGCACAATTGTTTAGCATTTTCAAACTTATTAAAGCCATCTGTTAGTACTATTAAAAATAAGGCTGTTTTTACTCCTATTCCTGGGATGCTCTTCAATAGTGTTAGTTGGTCTTGCTGTTCGCTTTTTACCAGTTCTAAAAGCCGCTCTTCTAAGCCTTTTATTTCCTTGGTAAGGTATCCTTGGTTTCTTTTGAGCGATTGATACACAAAACGTGATGGTTTCCCTAAGGCTTCTTCTCCTTTGATCTTGTTTTTGATGGCTGTACGCTGTTTTATATAAATATCCAATAACCTGAAAAGCTGCAAACATTCTGCCTGAACCTCTGTTAAGGCACTATACAAAGGAACAGCATTGTGCTCACCATAATCGCATATGGCCTTTGCATCGCTCTTATCGGTCTTTACTTTTGACAAGCGCATCTGGATAAAGCGTTTTACAGATAAGGGATTAACAACTGAGACAGTCACACCATGCGTGTGCAAATACTGCGCTAATCGGTAATGGTAGTAGCCCGTGGCTTCCATTATTACTAGTGCATTTTGTGGTAATGCTTTTAAAAGTAACTTAAAGCCTTTGTCATCATTGTTTAATTGATTGTGACCACTCGCTGTACTATAAACATCGAAGACGCTTTTACTGATGTCTATACCATAAATTTCTTTATCTTTAGTCATATGAAGTGATTTTGAAAGGACAATCTACTTTAGCATCAACAACTTAAAAACGAGCTCTAAAGGCTCACAGAACTGAACGATATCTAAGTAGAAAAGAGAGGGGATTATCATTGTTGTCGAAGTCTGTGCTTCACTGTATAACTTAACCTTAATCCTCTCTTTTGTGCTTTCTGATTAATAGTCTAAATGTAATGGATTGTAAACTTAAGATGTATAA
>NZ_JARYTG010000029.1:0-1100 GCF_029911945.1 Winogradskyella sp. SYSU M77433
AAAATTACCCTTTGATGAAAATTATGTGTCAAATTTAAACTAGAAAAGCTTGGTTTTTAACTCAGTTCTTTGTTGTAAACAGTTATTTCATTCGTCCGTTAAATCTTTTCTTTTCGTGGTCATAAGATAAAAATCCAATCTCTTTTTCTCCGTCAAATTCCATTACCACTTCGTACTCTTTTCCGGCTTCTAATTTCTCTATTTCAGAACTAAACTTGTTATGATAAAAATTTTGTATTAGTGCAGATTTTAAGAAAATCACAGTCCATTCATCAAATGTCAAACCTTTCAATGGATGCTTTGGCTCTTCATAGTTTTCGAGTACAATACTATGTCCATTTAAACTAAAATGGTATAATGAATGAGCAAATGCATTTCTCAACTGTGATTTGTAACAGTCTTTAAATATGTCGTAGATTTTTAAGTTATGTTTTTCAAAAATGTCTCGGATATTATTCTTTACAAATCGGTATTTAGAATCGCCTGGGACTTGAACGTTCCAATCATAATCTTTTGAATCGCATAAATCCGCAATCTTTTTAAAATTCCCAAGGTTATGTTTTGATTCCCAAAGATGTGTGTAAATCATTAATTCGATTGACAAAGTGAATTTGGAATCCGCTGAATTTTCCGTTTGGAAACTATACTGATTGTTTAAATATTGAAGTAAAAAGTCCACACGATGTCTGTCAATTAATTCTTCCAACGCGTGGTCTAATCTCCAAGGACTAAATTTGGTTTTGTCAATTTCTGTATCATAGGATGAACGAGCCAAAAATAGAATGTAGTCATTTTTATTTTTTTCATTCTTTTTGGCAGTTTCATAAAGTTCATCGATAGCTGACTTTATTTCTAATTGTAGTTTTCTAAAATCGTCTCTTCTTATCATTTATATTGGTTGGTCATAATTGTTTACAACGGTCTCGTATAATCGTCAGTTACGGGTTAAAAGTTAATAATTTTCGGTTAAGCACTGATGTTAGCAATTCCGAGTGGATTCGGACGTAGTCGAATCCGCCGTATTTGCGGTTATACATCTTAAGTTTACAATCCATTACATTTAGACTATTAATCAGAAAGCACAAAAGAGAGGATTAAGG